>NZ_JBNPEO010000009.1:0-104188 GCF_050490315.1 Pseudarthrobacter sp. J1738
GAAACTTTTTTTAGGAATTCGTTCTCCCGTTCCACTTCACGTAACCGGATTTCCATCGCCTTGTACTTCGCTGCATCAACCGGGGTGTCCGGTGTTCGGGCGCCGCCAGTCTCGCCTTCACGGTCGAGCCTGATCCAGCGTTTGAGAGCGGTCAGGGAAACGCCAAGCTCAACGGCTACCAGAGCTAATGGCCGGCCAGAGGAACTAGCCAACGCAACAGCATCAGCCTTGAACTCATCAGAATAGGTGGGTCGAGAAGACATGAGAACAATCCTTTCAAAGACTGTCTCAGATCAGTAGTACACCTCAGCAACCCCAGCCCTGACAAAAGACCAGCCGCACTTCCGCGCCCGTATGGACCGAGTCGACGCATCAGGAACCGTCAGCCTGCGCTACGGAGGTCACCTCCTTCACCTCGGCATCGGGCGAGCATACAAATACGACAAGGTCCGGTTGCTAGTACACGACACCGAAGTCATAGTCATCCATCACGACACAGCAGAAATCATCGCCGAATACATCCTCGACGACACCAAGGACTACCAGGCAAAAAAGAAACACCCCGGTCCGAAGACCGAGGTGTAACTATATTCATCCCCACAAAAAGTGGGAACGATGTCCCGAGACATAGTGAGAACTATGACCCGAGACATCACAATTGTGCCCGAGGTGGGATTCGAACCCACACACCTTTCGATACTGCATTTTGAGTGCAGCGCGTCTGCCGTTCCGCCACTCGGGCGCGGAAACACTAGAGTCAAGTAACCTTTTGGTTCCCTCCGCGACTCAGTGCGCGAAACTACTCTACATGCATATAGGCTAAAACCAACAATCGAGCATTGGCGGCAAGGGTGGCGTCATCGCGACTAAACTTTAAGCGTCCCACTACCCCGCTCTCGAGGAGATCCTGTGTCAGAACAGACGGATTCAACCAGCCCCGCCCAGCCCGCGCGCCGCGTGGTGGTAGCCGAGGATGAAACACTTATCCGCTTGGATATTATTGAGATTCTCCGCGGTGAGGGCTACGACGTCGTTGGCGAAGCCGACAATGGCGAAAAGGCTGTTCAGCTAGCCGAAGAACTCAAGCCGGATCTGGTCCTGATGGACGTCAAGATGCCGGTCATGGACGGCATCACCGCTGCGGAAAAGATCGTCAAAGCCCGCATTGCCCCGGTGGTTCTCCTCACTGCTTTCAGCCAGAAAGAACTTGTGGAGCGCGCACGGGACGCCGGCGCCATGGCCTACGTGGTGAAGCCGTTTACCCCGGCCGATCTCATCCCCGCGTTGGAAATCGCTCTTTCTCGCCACGAAGAGATCAAAGCCCTCGAAAATGAGGTCTCTGACCTGCAGGAACAGTTCGCCACTCGCAAGCTTGTAGAGCGCGCTAAGAGCCTTTTGACCACCAAGATGGGCCTCACTGAGCCGGAAGCTTTCCGCTGGATCCAGAAGACCTCCATGGACCGCCGACTGAGCATGCGCGAAGTTGCCGAGACCATCATTAACCAGGTCAACTAGTTCGCAACTAAATACTCAAAAAATAAGGAAGGCTCCCACCTCGGTGGGAGCCTTCCTTATGTGCAACTAGATCTTGCCGTTGCTCTTTTTCTTCTTTTCAGGCCACGGGCCAAGCTTTTCCTTGTTAACCGGAACACCGTCAGACTTCTTGGTGTCTGCCAAGTCGCCCACACGGTGAACCTTCAAGGAGTTCGTGGAGCCAGCTTGTCCGGGAGGGGAACCGGCAGCGATAACCACCAGGTCACCATCTTCTACCAAGCCACTCTCGAGCAGGCTACGGTCCACCTGCGCCGTCATGTCATCAGTGTGGTCCACCATCGGCACCAGTAACGGCGTAATGCCCCAAGTTAGTGCCAACTGGTTCCAGACCTGCTCCACAGGAGTGAAAGCGAAGACCTGCTTGATTGGACGCAAACGGGACAGACGACGCGCAGAATCACCGGACTGCGTGAAAGTACAGATGTACTTCGCGTCAATTTGGTCAGCGATTTCGACGGCGGCGCGAGTGATTGCTCCACCGCGAGTCTTGGGCTTGGTACCCAATGGGGGAACGCGCTCGAGGCCGTGCTCTTCAGTGGACTCAATGATCCGAGCCATGGTCTTAACGGTCTCGATGGGGTACTTACCAACACTGGTTTCGCCCGAAAGCATGACAGCGTCAGCACCATCCAGAACGGCGTTCGCGCAGTCAGATGCTTCAGCGCGAGTAGGACGCGGGTTATCGATCATGGACTCAAGAACCTGAGTTGCCACAATAACCGGCTTGGCCCAGCGGCGAGCCAATTCAACGGCGCGCTTCTGAACGATCGGTACCTCTTCAAGCGGCAGCTCCACACCGAGGTCACCACGAGCCACCATGATCGCGTCAAACGCATCAATGATCTCAGACAACTGCTCAACGGCCTGCGGCTTCTCGATCTTGGCGATCACCGGCACACGGCGGCCCTCTTCGTCCATGATTTCGTGAACGCGGACAATGTCCGAGGCATCACGGACGAAGGACAAAGCCACCATGTCAACGCCACGCTGCATAGCCCAGCGCAGGTCGGTCTCGTCTTTTTCACTCAGTGCAGGTACGTTGACCGCAACTCCAGGCAAGTTGATGCCCTTGTTGTTGGACACAACACCACCAACAGTTACCTCTGCGACTACCTTGACGGCGTCCACCTCAATGGCACGCAAGGCGACTTTACCGTCGTCGATCAGCAGGGCGTCACCAACCTTGACGTCCTCGGTCAGGCTCTTGAGGGTGGTGGAGCAAATGTCCTTGGTACCTGGAACATCCTCGGTGGTGATGGTGAAGATGTCACCCACGGCAAGGGCATGAGGACCATCAACAAAGCGGCCAAGACGAATCTTGGGGCCCTGGAGGTCAGCCATGATCGCAACAGCCTTACCCAATTGGGCGGATGCCTTGCGAACGTTCTCGTAGGTGTTGTCATGTACTCCATGGTCACCATGGCTCATGTTCATGCGGGCCACATCTACGCCGGCTTCCAACACGGCAAGCGTGTTTTCAAAGCTGGCGATGGCCGGGCCGAAAGTGGCCACAATTTTTGCGCGTCTCATATACCTACCCTAGTTCTTACAACTACTCATTAGATTTCTAACGTCTGAATTTCTGGCGACTAAAGAACGGAGATCGCCTTATCGGTGGGTGCCACCGGTGCCGGAAGGATGGTACTACCCATCAAGAATTGATCAACGGCTGCAGCGGCGGCCCGGCCCTCGGCTATGGCCCAGACAATCAGGGACTGTCCGCGGCCAGCATCGCCGGCCACAAAAATGCCTTCAGTGTTGGTCATGTAGTAGCCATCGCGTGCCACGTTGCCGCGGCCATCGAATTCTGCTTTTACCTGTTCCTGGATGCCAGCTGGCTCAGCGCCGGTGAAACCCAGTGCCAAGAAAACCAGGTCAGCAGGGATCACACGCTCCGTACCGGCCTTGGGCAGTCGCTTGCCGTCTACAAATTCTGTCTCGGCAACTTTCACGCCGGTCAGTTTGCCGTCTTGACCCACAAATTCAACGGTGGACGCCAAGTAGCTGCGCTCACCGCCTTCTTCATGGGCGCTAGCAACTTCAAACAGCGTGGGGAAGGTTGGCCATGGCTGGTGAGCTGCACGCTCTTCCGGCGGCTGCTGACCAATAGCCAATGTAGTCACTGATGCCGCTTGGTGGCGGTGGGCGGTACCCAAGCAGTCAGCCCCAGTATCGCCACCGCCCAAGATCACTACGTGCTTGTCCTTGGCGTGAATCTGAGATTCCAGGGACTCCCCTGCCACCGCGCGGTTGGAGGGAACCAAGTAATCCATGGCGAAGTGAACGCCGTCCAGTTCGCGGCCGGGAATCGGCAAATCGCGCGGCACGGTGGCGCCGGTGCAAATAACGACGGCGTCATAGCGGCGTCGCAATTGTTCCCAGCTAACGTCGGTGCCCACCGAAACTCCGGTACGGAAGCGGGTCCCCTCCGCCTTCATCTGCTCGAGACGACGGTCCAGGTGTTCTTTTTCCATCTTGAAGTCGGGGATGCCGTAGCGGAGCAAGCCACCGATCTTGTCGTCACGTTCGTAGACGGCAACGGTGTGCCCCACGCGGGTGAGCTGCTGGGCAGCAGCCAAACCTGCGGGGCCAGAGCCAACCACAGCCACTGTTTTGCCGGTCAAACGGGTAGGTGGCAAAGGCTCAACCCAACCGTTTTCGAAAGCTTCATCAATGATAGAAACCTCTACCTGCTTGATGGTTACGGCTGGCTGGTTGATGCCCAAGACACATGAGGACTCGCACGGTGCCGGGCACAAACGTCCCGTGAACTCCGGGAAGTTGTTGGTGGCGTGCAAACGCTCAATTGCTTCCTGACCCTGGCCACGCCACGTAAGGTCATTCCACTCCGGAATGAGGTTACCTAGCGGGCATCCCTGGTGGCAGAACGGCACACCACAGTCCATGCACCGCCCGGCTTGGGCCTTGAGGACACCCTTTTCCTGAGCCTCGTACACTTCTTTCCAGTCCATAATACGAACCGGAACGGGGCGGCGGGGCTGCGTCTCGCGCTGGCGTACTTTCAAAAATCCGCGTGGATCAGCCACCGGTTACCTCCATGATTCGAGACCAGACTTCTTCGCCATCGGGGTCAAGGCCCTCTTCGATAGCATCTAGGCGTGTCTGCAGCACTGCTGCGTAATCGCGCGGGAGCACCTTAGTGATACGCGCTGCTGTGTCGTCAAAGTTCTCGAGTAAACGAGTACCGTGAAGCGATTCTGTTTCCTCAACGTGCTTCTGCAGGAGACCGTGAACAATGTCCCGATCCTCAGCATCAAGCGGCATGAGTTTCAGTTCGCCAGATTCCACAGCTTCTTTGTTGACCCGTTCAGGACGCAAGTCCAAAACGTAGGCCGTTCCACCGGACATACCAGCGCCGAAGTTGCGGCCTGTGCGTCCTAGGATCAGCGCTTGTCCACCGGTCATGTACTCACAACCGTGATCGCCAATACCTTCAACCACTGCTGTGGCGCCTGAGTTGCGGACCATAAAGCGTTCGCCCACTTGGCCGCGCAAGAAAATCTCTCCGCTGGTGGCACCGTAACCGATCACGTTGCCGGCAATCACGTTGCGTTCGGCGGCGAAAACGTTTGTGCGGTCCGGACGGACAATAATACGTCCGCCGGAAAGGCCCTTACCCACGTAGTCATTTGAATCGCCAAAGAGCCGCAAGGTAATACCGGCTGGCAAGAAAGCACCCAATGACTGCCCGGCAGTACCGGTGAGCGTGACATCAATGGTGTCCGTGGCAAGCGTTTCAACACCAAACTTCTTGGTTACCTCATGGCCAAGCATGGTGCCCACAGACCGGTCCGTGTTGATGACCTCAAGGGAGATCTTCACCGGGCTGCGATCCGTAAGCGCCTCTGCGGACATGGTGATCAGTTGCTGGTCAAAGTGCTTATCCAACTCGTGGTTCTGAGTGGTGAGATTGCGCAAAGGAGCGTCATCGTCAAATTCCAGACCGTGCAGGATCGGATCCAGGTCAAGACCCTCGGCCTTCCAGTGGTTGATCGCATCCCGAGTGTCCAACACCTCAGAGTGGCCAATGGCCTCTTCCAAGCTGCGGAAACCAAGCTCTGCCAGGATTTCGCGAACTTCTTCAGCCAAGAATTCGAAGAAGTTGATCACAAACTCGGGCTTGCCACTGAAACGTGCACGCAGCTCAGGGTTCTGTGTTGCCACGCCCACCGGGCAAGTATCCAAGTGGCAAACACGCATCATGATGCAGCCCGAAACCACCAGCGGGGCCGTAGCAAAACCAAATTCTTCGCCACCCAGGAGCGCGGCAATGACCACGTCCCGGCCAGTCTTGAGCTGACCATCAACCTGAACCACAACACGGTCACGGAGCCCGTTGAGCATCAGTGTCTGCTGAGTCTCTGCCAAGCCCAACTCCCACGGAACACCAGCGTGCTTGAGCGAGTTCAGCGGCGAGGCGCCGGTACCGCCGTCGTGCCCTGAAACAAGTACGACGTCGGCCTTAGCCTTTGTCACACCGGCGGCCACTGTGCCAATACCCACCTCAGAGACGAGCTTGACGTGAACACGAGCCGAGGGGTTAGCGCGCTTGGCATCGTAGATGAGCTGCGCGAGGTCCTCGATCGAGTAAATGTCGTGGTGCGGGGGCGGCGAAATGAGCCCAACACCCGGCGTTGAGTGACGCGTGCGGGCCACCCACGGGTAAACCTTCTGGGCCATCAACTGGCCACCCTCGCCAGGCTTTGCGCCCTGGGCCATCTTGATCTGAATGTCTTGGGCGTTCGTCAGGTACAAACTCGTGACACCAAAACGGCCAGAGGCAATCTGCTTGATCGCCGAACGGCGCTCGGGATCCAAAAGACGCTCAACGTCTTCGCCACCTTCACCCGTGTTGGACTTACCGCCCAAACGGTTCATGGCAATAGCAAGCGTCTCGTGAGCCTCTTGAGAAATGGAACCGTAGCTCATGGCACCGGTAGAGAAGCGCTTCACAATCGAAGAAACCGGCTCCACCTCTTCCAGCGGAACTGGCGGGCGGACTCCGTTCTTGAACTTGAGCAACCCACGCAAGGTCATCAAGTTGGTTGACTGATCGTCAACACCGTTGGTGTACGCCTTGAAAATGTCGTAGCGGCGTTCGCGTGTTGCATGCTGTAAACGGAAAACCGTCTCAGGGTTGAACAAGTGTGGTTCGCCGTCGCGGCGCCACTGGTACTCGCCTCCACCCACCAGCGGGCTGTGCGGCTTCTCGATGCCCTCTTCCGGGTAGGCGAAGCCGTGGCGAGCGGAAACTTCTGCCGCGATCACGTCCAAGCCAACGCCGCCGAGCTGCGAACGAGTTCCAGAGAAGTATTCATCCACAAGCTCTTGAGACAATCCAAGTGCTTCGAAGGTTTGCGCACCACAGTATGAACCCACGGTGGAGATGCCCATCTTGGACATAATCTTCAAGACGCCCTTGCCCAGACCCTTGATGAGGTTGTAAACGCCAGCTTCAGGCGTAACCCCCACAACATCGCCGGAGCGGATGAGCTCTTCAACGGTTTCCATGGCCAAATACGGGTTCACTGCCGAGGCTCCGTAGCCCACCAGAACTGCAACGTGGTGGACTTCGCGCACATCGCCAGCTTCTACCAACAGCGCTGTTTTGGTGCGGTTGGCACTACGCAGCAAGTGGTGGTGAACCGCGCTGAGAAGCAGCAAGGAAGGAATCGGCGCCCACTGGGCGTTCGAGTCGCGGTCAGAAAGGACCACATATTGAACACCACGGTTGATGGCACCGGAAACCTGCTCACAAATTTCGGTCAAACGGGCCCGCAGTGCTGCTTCGCCGCCTTCGGGGCGATACAAGCCGCGCACCTTGATGGCTACGCGATCGCCGTCGGCGTTTTCCAAGTTTGCAATCTTAGCCAGCTGATCGTTATTGATCACCGGGAACGGCAGCGAGATTTGCGGCTGACGGACCTGTGAGGTGTCCAGCAAGTTACCGTTGGGACCAACAGCGCAACGCAGCGAGGTAACCAGTTCCTCGCGGATAGCATCCAGCGGCGGGTTAGTGACCTGCGCGAAGGACTGAACAAAGTAGTCGAACAGCAAGCGAGGACGCTTGGAGAGCACAGCTACCGGAGTGTCCGATCCCATGGCACCGAGTGGCTCAGCACCCTTGCTTGCCATGGGGCCCAAAAGGATCTTGAGTTCTTCAGTGGTGTAGCCAAAGGTGCGCTGGCGAATGTTGACCGAGGCGCGGGTGTGAACCACGTGCTCACGCTCAGGCAGATCCTCGAGGTTGATCAGGTTGTCCTTGACCCAGTCAGCCCACGGGTTCGCTGCAGCGATCTCCGCTTTAACCTCTTCGTCAGCAATGATGCGTCCGGCTTCGGTGTCCACCAAGAACATCTTCCCCGGCGAAACACGGCCCTTTTTGACCACGTTGGACGGCTCAATATCAAGCACACCAACTTCTGAGGCGAAGACGATCAGACCCTCTTCGGTGATCCAGTAACGTCCCGGACGCAGGCCATTGCGGTCCAAAGTTGCGCCAACCAAATTACCGTCGGTAAAGGATACTGCTGCAGGGCCGTCCCACGGCTCCATCAACATGGAGTGGTACTCGTAGAACGCACGGCGAGCCGGATCCATCGTGGCGTGGTTTTCCCAGGCCTCGGGGATCATCATCATGATCGAGTGAGTGATGGGGCGGCCGGAGAGCCACAAGAGCTCAGCTACCTCGTCAAAGGAGGCTGAGTCAGAAGCGCCCGGGGTGCAGATGGGGTACAACTCTTCAGGCGAATCACCCAAAAGCGGGCTCTGCAACTGGGATTGGCGTGCACGCATCCAGTTACGGTTTCCCTTGACCGTGTTGATTTCACCGTTGTGGGCAATGGTGCGGAACGGCTGAGCCAGCGGCCATGACGGGAACGTGTTGGTGGAGAATCGGGAGTGAACAATAGCCAGTTTGGTCTTAAACCGCTGGTCTGAAAGGTCAGGGTAGAACGGTTCCAGCTGAGCTGTGGTCAGCATTCCCTTGTAGACAATCGTCCGTGAGGACAGCGACGGGAAGTACACACCGAACTTGTTTTGGGCACGCTTGCGGATACGCCAAGCACGAGAATCGAGCTCGTTGCGGTCCAGCACTTCGCCGTTTTCGGTAGCGAAGAACGGCTGCGAGAAGTAGGGCATACATGCTCGTGCCATGGCACCTACAAGATCGGCCACAATCGGCACTTCACGCCAACCAAGAACCTTAAGCCCTTCGTCTTCAGCGAGAGCTTCAATGCCAGCTTTGGCCGTCTCAGCTTCGCGATCCACCGCAGGCAAAAACGCTGTACCTACGGCGTATTGTCCGGCTGGCGGCAAATCGAAGTCGGTGACCGCGCGGAAGAACTCGTCAGGGACCTGCATCAGGAGGCCGGCCCCGTCGCCGGTACCTTCGTCTGCACCCACAGCGCCGCGGTGCTCGAGGTTGCGTAGCGCAGTCAGGGCCTTGGCCACAATGTCATAGCCTGGCTCGCCGCGCAGGGTGGCAATAATGGCCAAACCACATGCGTCACGCTCTTGGTCAGGACTGTAGAGTCCCTGAGCTGCAGGCATATTAGCGAAACGCTTGAACGGGGACTCAACGCCACTGGGGGCCGTTGGTGTGCTCCCGTTAGGGATTTGAAGCTCTCGAGTCATGACTGAACGTCCTTCCTCCTGGTCGTGCCTACGGAGGGGACAACACTGGCCCCACGATGTTGCCCGTGTGACGGGCGCAACAAGGCGATACTTACTGAGAATTGTAAGGCAGATGCTCTACGTTAACGAATGGTTACGTACTTCTGACCACTAGCTGGACAAGTACGCTGCCGCAACGCTACGTTGAGCCCTCATCTGCCTGAACGAGCGTCCACTGAAGGGTGTTTCAGTCTTGCTTGTTTGCGGGTCCGGATTCAGTATCTGATGCGCCTGTTTCCGGGGCACTTTGTTGGCGATCGGTACCGGTCTTAGTACCTAGATCGCCGTGAGTTGCTGCGAGACTATCACGTTGTTCACTCTTTGAGACGGTGGTGTCCGAATCACGGACAACCGTGGCGCCGTCGTTATTCTCATCCTTGCTGATTTCTTCCGCAGCAACCAGCTCAGGCTCCCCACCACGCAAGTACACGGTGTCCGGGTTTGGACGTGCGCGCAGCGACAGGGCAATGAATACGATCAGTGCCAGAACAAAAACGGCAATGCTTGTCCAGACATTCAAACGTGTGGTGATGCCAAAGATAGTGATGTGCTGGGCATCATCAATACGAAGGTATTCGATCCAGACGCGACCCAGGGTGTAGTACATCGCGTAGAGCCAGAAGAGGCGGCCGCGTCGGAACTTAAAGCGTCGGTCTAGAACCAACAAGATGACAACGCCAACTACGTTCCACACGAATTCGTACAGGAATGTGGGGTGGAAAAGGGTTCCGGGAGCCATACCAGCCGGGAAATTTGGGCTAGCCGAATCAATCTGCAGGCCCCAGGGCAAGGTGGTGGGCGCTCCGAAGAGTTCTTGATTGAACCAGTTGCCCCAACGGCCAAGAGCCTGGGCCAACAAGAGGCCGGGAGCTGCTGCGTCAAGGAATGCTGGCAACTTCACGCCTGCGCGGCGGCAACCAATCCAAGCACCAAAGGTTCCTAGGACCACGGCACCCCAAATACCCAAACCACCTCGCCAAATCTGCGGGATAAGGCTCAAATCCCCGGTGCCGTCAAAATGCGGCCCAAAGTAGGCGTCAGGCGAGGAAACCACGTGGTACAAACGCCCGCCGATGATCCCAAATGGAATGGCCCAAATGGCAATGTCCCAAAGGCTGCCCTCCGGCGCCCCGCGGCGTTTCCACCGAGCTCCAGTGAGCGCCAAGCCCGCAACAATTCCAGCCAAGATGCACAATGCATAAGCGTGAATCGTGATGGGGCCTATGGAAAAACCCGACCAATTGGGGCTGGGGATGGACGCTGCAACGTGAACCGCAGCGTTGACCGGAGCTGAAACGATCATCGACATAAAAACTAGTCCTGTTCTACTGGGACAAGCCCAGAGCTGAGGGTTCTGGTGAGCTCAGCGACCGCCGGAACGCCGCCATCACGAATAGCGGCAACCAACGCGGTTCCTACGATCACACCGTCAGCGTAGGCTGCTATCTCGCGCACATGATCAGCATTTGAAACACCCAACCCCACACAAACGCGTTCGGCGCCAGCAGCATGCGTGTCATCAACAAGTTTCTGAGCTGTCCCGCTCACGGCGGAGCGCGCACCTGTGACACCCATAATTGACACCGCGTACACAAAACCGCGGCTCGCTTCAACCGTTGCGGTGAGCCGTTCAGGTGTGGACGAGGGCGCAACCAAAAACACTCGGTCTAGTCCGTACTTGTCCGAAGCCACAAACCATTCGCCAGCCTCTTCGGGGATGAGATCAGGAGTGATGAGCCCGGCTCCCCCAGCCTCGGCCAAGCGACGGGAAAATTCATCCACGCCCATCCGGACCACAGGGTTCCAATACGTCATGACCAAAACGGCAGCATCTGTCTTGGCGGTGATACCAGCCACTACGTCAAAAACGCTCGCTACCCTAAAACCATTGGCAATGGCTTCGGTGGTAGCTGCTTGAATCACAGAACCGTCCATCACCGGATCGGAGTACGGAATACCAATCTCAATGATGTCGGCGCCGTTCTGCGCCATGGCAATTCCGGCGTCGATCGTTGCCTGAACATCGGGGTAGCCGGCTGGCAAGTACGTTACTAAAGCGGAACGTCCTTGGGCCTTGGCTTTATCAATGGCTGTGGCTGATTTGCTCACGAATTCCTGGCTCATGCCGGACCTACCTCACTGGCCTTCTGCTGCGATCCCTTGGCACTACGTGTGGACAGGTTGGTGCCTTTGACGCTTCCATCTTCGTCCAAAAGGTCAAAGTACTCAGCTGCCGTCTCCACATCTTTGTCTCCACGGCCGGAGAGGTTCACAATTACAACCTTTTTGGCGGCGTCCTCGTGTTCCTGGGCAAGCCGTTGTCCCACCTTGATCGCGCCGGCCAAAGCGTGTGCCGATTCGATCGCGGGGATGATTCCCTCGGTTTGGCACAGAAGCCGGAACGCATCCATAGCCTCAGCATCAGTAATCGGCTCGTAGCTAACACGGCCAATGTCCGCCAAATAGGAATGCTCCGGGCCAACGCCTGGGTAGTCCAATCCTGCTGAAATGGAGTGCGATTCGATGGTTTGACCGTCTTCATCCTGCATCAGGTAAGAACGTGCTCCGTGCAGCACGCCTGGACGGCCTAAGGTAATGGTGGCTGCGTGGCGACCGGATTCAACGCCCTCGCCACCGGCTTCGAAACCGTAGATCTTCACTGACGGATCATCCAAGAAACCGTGGAAGATGCCGATGGCGTTTGAACCGCCACCGATGCACGCACACACTGCATCCGGCAAGCTGCCGGTTTGTTCAATAATCTGAGCGCGCGCTTCCTCACCAATAACCTCGTGGAAAAAGCGGACCATGGCTGGGAAAGGGTGCGCTCCAGCAGCAGTGCCCAAAACGTAGTGAGTATTCTCAACGTTGGCTACCCAGTCACGAAGCGCATCGTTAATGGCGTCCTTGAGCGTCTGTGAACCATTCGTCACCGGAACAACCGTGGCACCGAGCAACTGCATTCGAGCAACGTTCAGTGCCTGACGCCGGCAATCTTCAGCGCCCATGTACACAACACATTCCAGCCCCAACAAAGCGGCAGCTGTGGCACTTGCTACACCGTGCTGACCTGCGCCAGTCTCGGCAATCAAACGGGTTTTACCCATCCGTTTTGCCAACAGTGCCTGACCCAGGACGTTGTTGATCTTGTGTGAGCCCGTGTGGTTGAGGTCCTCACGCTTGAGGAAGATTCGGACTCCCCCAGCATGCTCAGAGAAGCGCTTGGCCTCAGTCAAAAGGCTGGGGCGGCCTGAATAGTTTTTGTTGAGTTCGGCAATTTGGGCCAAAAACTCAGGGTCAACTTTGGCCTTCTCAAAAGTTTCCTCGAGCTGATCCAACGCTGCAATCAACGATTCGGGCATCCAGCGTCCACCGTAGGAACCAAAGTATGGTCCAGCGGCGTGGCGCAAGGACGGCTCCCCCGCAAGAAATGAGTCAACCGGCGAATCGCCGTTAGTGTCTTGAGGGTCAGAGGTGGTTGAGTCAACCATCGCAGTCACCGTCCTGTTCGCATTTGGTTCAATGGTTTGAGTTGACTTGTTCGCTAGCTTTAGCGGGAAGTCATGGCTTGGGCGCCGATTGCGCGAAACTCTGCTATCCGTTGCGCCGGTTTGCCGTCGCTGACCAGAGCTTCGCCAACCAGTACCGCGTGAGCGCCGTGGCTCGCGTAGTCGGCTACATCTTGTGCACTGCGCACACCGGATTCGGCAACAACAATCGCAGAGGCCGGAATGCGGTGAGCAAGGCTGGCGAATATACCGCGATCAACATCAAGAGTTTTGAGATTGCGCACGTTCACACCAATGATCTTGGCACCCAGCGCCACAGCGCGGTCAATTTCATCCTCAGTATGCGTCTCCACGAGCGCGTTCATACCCAGGCTGTGAGTCAGATCCAAGAATTCGCGCAATTTGGCGTCGCTAAGGGCAGCCACAATAAGCAGAATGAGGTCAGCCCCGTGTGCGCGGGCTTCCCAGATTTGGTACTCGTCAACTGTGAAGTCCTTACGCAGCAAAGGGATGCTGACACGTTCGCGGACGGCATCCAGATCTGACAGGCTGCCACCAAAGCGGCGCTGTTCAGTCAGAACACTGATCACCGACGCACCACCGTCTTGGTACTGCTCAGCTAGAGCTGCCGGGTCTGAAATACCAGCCAATGCACCTTTAGAGGGGCTCTTGCGCTTAATCTCAGCGATCACCCGCATCTGCTCACGCGGCAACTCATCGCCACCCAAGGCGGCGTAAGCATCGCGTGCAGCTGGCGCGGACAGCGCAATTGCCTTCAGGTCCTCTAAGGCGAGGTCCCGACGTCGTACGTCTAGGTCTTCAGTGACGCCAACAATAATGTCCTCGAGGACGGTCACGCTTAGTGGCCGTTGCTTTTCAGCTTGCTGCCGCCCACACCGTAGCCGGCTTTGCGCATGCCAAAACCAACCAGCAAACCAATAAGCATGACCACAATGCCACCCCAGAAAATGGGGGCGCTGGCGATCACGTAAGCGATGCTAGAAACCAGGGCACCAAACAACATGATGAACACGGTGGTCCAAGCGGCCGGGCTGTTGCCGTGGCCCAAATCTGCGCCATGCAACGGCAAATCAACGTCGCTCTCGTGTGTGGAAGTGGAAGCGGTTGCTTTGCTCATGTCTATCTCCTCAGGGTGAATACTGCTTACATTCTGCCATTATTTGACCCCATCTGAGGCCTTCGCGTTACGTTGGGTCTTCTCCGCGGGAGAGGCTGTCCCAACTGTCGATTTCGTCCAAGTCCTCAGATGCCTCATGCTCGGCGTTGGTCCCCTCGCCGGTGCCTGAAGCGGCAGCCGCTGCGGCGGACTTATATCGTGTGTTCTGCTTCCAGTGCCGACCAGCCAAAAGAAGGACGACGGCGGATAGCGCCAAGAGCACCCCCGCCACCATCGCGATCACAGGAAACACTGTGGTTTGTACGTCTGCGTTCCCCTCTGCAATGCCGGTGGCCGAAGCGATGGCGCTCTGTGCAGCACTGAGCGGATCCGCCAAGACCGTGGCGCCTGCAGAAACAATTCCTGCTGCGGAGATCACAATCATCACGGCAATAATCCAGCGAGCAACGCGGCCCGCAATGGAAGCGGCCAGCGCGCCAGCCAAGGACACTAACGCCAAGGCAGTCACAGCTGTAGCGGCTTTGGACCCAGCAACTTTCAAGGGTGCCACGCGTACATCGCTGGGATCCAGCGTGACGTTGAGCCACGTTTGGGTGGTGGTACCAAAGACCACCAAGGCCAAGGCTACCGTCAGGAGGACTACCGTGCCCTTACGGGCCCAACGCGGCGTGGTGGCCGAGCGCGAGACTGTAGTTTCGGTTATTTTTCCCCTTGAAGTATCAGATGCAGTGGGCTCTGCCTCCGAACCAGTCACTTTGCAGCCTCAGTTTCCGGGTTGGGTTGGGCATTTGTGTGCACCGGGGATTTAGTCTCCTCAGCCAGCACACTGACATCCACGTCCTTGAGAGAGGCTGCGGCATGCACTGCGCGCAACGGCGCTGCCGCCTTGTTCACGGTTTCCAACGCTTCTGATGGTTTATGTGAATCGGCAACAATGCCGCCACCGGCCTGAACGTAGGCATTGCCATGACGTAACAAGGCTGTGCGGATGGCAATGGCCATGTCCATGTCACCAGCGAAGTCAAGGTAACCGATAACACCGCCGTAAACTCCACGGCGGTATGGCTCCAGCTCGTCAAGCAAACGCAAAGCGCGTGGCTTCGGCGCGCCGGACAACGTACCTGCCGGAAAGGTTGCTGCCAAAACGTCGTATGCGGTGGCGTTGGGGGAAAGCTTTCCCACCACAGTGGACACGAGGTGCATGATGTGGCTGAAGCGCTCCACCTCCATAAATTGGCTGACGTCCACTGTCCCTGCAACACAGACCTTGGAAAGATCGTTGCGGGAAAGATCAACTAGCATCAAGTGCTCGGCGCGTTCCTTCTGATCGGCCAAAAGCTCTTGAGCCAGCGCCTTGTCCTGTTCCACTGTTGCACCGCGCGGCCGGGAGCCAGCAATCGGGTGGGTGATGACCTCATCGCCGGTCACCGTTACCAGAGCTTCAGGGGATGAACCCACAATTGTGTATGGCTCCCCCTCGGCGTCATCAAAGCTGAACAAGTACATATACGGGCTGGGGTTCGTGTTGCGCAGAACGCGGTACACATCCAGCGCCGAGGACTTAGCTTCCATTTCGAAGCGCCGCGAAATCACCACTTGGAAGACTTCGCCGTCCACAATGGCCTCTTTGCCACGGTCAATGGCGGCCATGTAGTCAGCTTCAGGCCAGCGTTCCTTAACACTCTCGGAGAACTCTTGCTCAGCCACATCCATAACCGAGATGGCTTGACTCATCGGCTGGGAAACACGCTTTAGCATTGCCTCCAGCCGTTGGACAGCTGAATGCCAGGCCTCGTCCACTCGCTCGGTGGTGTTGTTGTAATTGATGGCATTGGCGATCAACAGAACAGTGCCGTCCATGTTGTCATGCACAGCCATATCACTGATGAGGTTCATAGCGATTTCTGGCAGCGCCAAATCATCCTCGGGGCCCGCGCTCAGTTTCTCCCAATGGCGCACAGACTCCCAACCGACAAAACCGACCATGCCGGAAGTGAAGGGAGGCAGCCCCTCAAATCGCTCAGTTTTCAGCGCATCAATGGTTGCCCGGAGGGCTTCCACCGGGTTCCCGTCAACGGGAACATCGGCAGGCGGTTCACCAATCCAATGAGCCCCGCCGTTTTTGCTGGTAAGAGTCGCCGCCGAGTTAGCGCCAATAAAGGAGTAGCGGGACCAAGCTCCGCCTACAGCTGCTGATTCCATCAGGAAGGTGCCTGGCTGGCCGTCAGCGAGTTTGCGGTACAAACCGATGGGGGTTTCCGCATCTGCCAGAACTTTAAAAGTTACCGGGATAACGCGCCGGGTACGGGCTAATTCCCTGAACTCTTCCAAGCTCGGGCTAATCATTCCTAGGTCTTTCATATTTACGCTGCTCCACCTTGGACACTTTGAATGTGGTCTACGTTGTTCCCCTGAGCCGGCACTTGCGCGGCGCCGTATGCGGGCGGGGTTCCCACCACGGCGCCCAGATCGCGTCCATCGAAGCATGTACGGGTGCCGGTGTGGCAGGCCGCACCGATCTGCTCAACACGCACTAGGAGGGCGTCGCCGTCGCAATCCAAGGCCACCGATTTGACCCACTGCTGGTGGCCAGAGGTGTCCCCCTTGCGCCAGTACTCCTGGCGTGACCTCGAATAAAACGTCACCCGGCCGGTGGTTAAAGTGCGCCGAAGGGCTTCGTCATCCATCCAGCCAAGCATCAAAACCTCGTGGGAATCGTGCTGCTGGATAATCGCTGCTACCAGTCCTGCAGGGTCCCTTTTGAGACGCTCGGCGACCTCGGGAGACAGGACGGCTACGCCAGTTTGGTCTTGGGGGCTTAGTGGTTCAGACATCGGCTCAATTCTAGTGCCTCAGCTTCGCGTCAAAAACTGCTTGTCCTTCTGCCCCCAAAGGGCTCTACCGTGCTAGTTTCACAAGTGATGCATTTTGTAGATCCTTCCCGCGAAGTCCTGGCCGAGACGCTGCTCGCCGCCGGCCCACACTCAGCCACGCTCTGCGAAGGCTGGACCACTAAGGAATTGGCCGCTCACTTGTATTTGCGTGAGCACAAGCCGGTAGTGGGATTGGGCCTGATCTTGCGTTCGCTCGCCAAGAATTCAGATAAAGCCACAACCAAGCTGGCAGCGACTTTGACTGAAGATGACGCATACAACAAGCTCGTGGATCGCTTCCGGGCGGGCCCGCCAGCACTGTCACCGATGAAAATTCGCGCCTTCGATGAGAGCTCGAATCTCATCGAGTACTTTGTTCACACCGAAGATATCCGCCGCGCAGCTGACCGTTGGGCACCGCGGGCGCTGGACAATGAATACTCTGACGCGCTGTGGGACGAACTGATCAAGCGCGCAGCATTCTTGTACCGAGGGGTGGACCTTGGGATTGTGTTGGTTCATCCTTCAGGCCCTCGGCATGTGGCCAAACGAGCACCAGTATCCGTGGCGATTGTTGGCGAACCCGGCGAGTTGTTGATGCACGCTCACGGGCGCACAAAGCACGCCCTCGTCACTTTCGAAGGTCAGCCGGACGCCGTCGCACTTTTGCAGTCGGCGCACGTCGGGCTCTAAGCCATCAAGCGCCAGCTCTCGCCCGGTTAGCAGCGCGCCTGCTTAGCGGACTTCGAACCCAGCTTCGCGGATGGCGGATTTGACCTGACTGATCATGCTGTCCGGGCCAAAGTGAAACACTGAAGCCGCCAGCACTGCGTCGGCGCCTGCCTGCACGGCTGGCGGGAAGTGTGCAGGGATGCCAGCACCGCCTGACGCAATAATCGGAATGTTCACTGCTGCGCGGACCAAACGAATCAGCTCCAGATCGAATCCATCTTTGGTGCCGTCTGCGTCGATCGAGTTAAGCAATATCTCACCCACACCACGATCTGCAGCTTCCTTCGCCCAGGCAATAGCGTCAATCCCGGTGCCTTGCCGCCCGCCGTGGGTGGTGACTTCGAAGCCCGACGGCGTCTTCCGTGCGTCGTTCTCCCCCACCGTTCGGCGAGCGTCCACGGAGAGGACTAAAACCTGAGAGCCAAAGTGACGGGTGATCTCATCAATCACGGCGGGCCGGGCAACAGCAGCCGTGTTGATGGATGCTTTATCCGCACCGAAGCGCAGCAGCTTGTCCACCTCGGCGACACCACGTACCCCACCACCGACTGTCAGCGGGATAAAGACTTCTTCCGCGGTTCTTTTGACTACGTCAAACGTGGTCTCCCGGTTTCCTGATGATGCTGTAACGTCCAAAAAAGTGAGTTCATCAGCGCCTGCAAGGTCGTAACGGTGAGCGAGCTGAACCGGATCTCCGGCATCGCGAAGACCTTTGAAGTTAACTCCCTTAACCACGCGCCCAGCATCAACATCGAGGCACGGAATCACACGAATGGCGACTGTCACGGTTACTCCTGAAGTACAGGGCGGAAACTATCCGCCAACGAGTGTGGGGGCTAGATGCGGCACGCGTGAATGCTGCTGACCAAAATAGCTCGCGCACCCAGATCGTAGAGTTCGTCCATCACTTGGTTTGTGGCTTTTTTGGGCACCATCGAGCGCACAGCTACCCATTCAGAATCGCGCAAAGGAGAGACTGTAGGAGATTCAAGGCCAGGAGTCAACGCTGCGGCCTGCTCAACCAGGTCTTTGCGGATGTCATAATCCATCAGGACGTATTGACGGGCCACCAAAACGCCTTGCAGGCGGCGGATGAGAACCTCAGCAGCAGGGAGTCGTTCACCCTTACGGCCAATCAACACAGCTTCAGAGCGCAGGATCGGCTCCCCGAAAATTTCCATTCCGGCTGCCTTGAGCGTGTTGCCGGTTTCTACAACGTCGGCAATAGCGTCAGCTACACCCAAGCGGACGGACGACTCCACGGCACCGTCAAGCCGAACCACGCTTGCCTTGATCCCGCGCTCAGCAAGGTAAACCTTGAGTAGTCCGTCATAGCTGGTGGCTAGGCGCTTGCCTTCGAGCTGCTCAACAGAAGTGAAGTTACCCACCGGTCCGGCAAATCGGAAAGTGGAGGCAGCAAAGCCCAGCTCCAAGAGCTCCTCTGCTTCAACCTCAGCGTCCAAGAGCAAGTCCCGGCCGGTGATTCCAACATCGAGTGTTCCTTGGCCTACGTAAACAGCAATGTCACGCGGGCGCAGAAAAAAGAACTCAATGTCGTTATCGGGGTCAACCATCACTAGTTCACGGGTATCTCGACGCTGACGGTACCCAGCTTCGCTGAGCATCGACGATGCGGCCTCGGACAAGGAACCTTTATTGGGAACAGCAACACGCAACATAATTGGGAAACTTTCGGTGAGAGGAAGTACTGAGCAAACAAGACACTTTCAGGCCACAGACCGGCGAACGCCAGTCAGTTTGTGGCTATAGATGCTTGTAGACGTCTTCCAGGCTCAAGCCTTTGGCGAGCATCAACACCTGCAAGTGGTAGAGCAGCTGAGAGATTTCCTCCGCTGCTTCCTCGTCCGATTCGTATTCGGCAGCCATCCACACTTCGGCTGCTTCTTCTACGACTTTTTTGCCAATGCCATGGACACCGGATTCAAGTTCGGCCACGGTGCGCGATCCGGCCGGCCGTAGCCGGGCCTTTTCGCTGAGTTCTTCGAACAGGGTCTCGAAATTCTTCACGTATCCAGCCTACTTGTTAGTTCGTGCTGCAGATGAGCCGCACCCGCATATGACGGGCAGAAGGTGAGCGAACCCACAAATGCCAACGATTATGCGGCGTTGAGGACCAAAGCGGTGGCCACGGCCGCAGTCACTGCCTCATGTCCCTTGTCCTCGGACGAACCGTGAAGTCCAGCCCGGTCTAGACCTTGCTCCTCCGTGTCACAGGTAAGAACACCAAAACCAACCGGAACACCGGTTCGCACGCTTACCTCGGTGAGACCAACTGTTGCGGCTTGGCAAACGTACTCGAAGTGCGGGGTGCCACCACGAATCACTACACCCAGCGCCACCACTGCGTCGTAGTCCTTAGCCAAACGCGCCGCAGCAACGGGCAATTCAAAAGTACCCGGAACGCGAATCACGCGAGGCGATTGAACGCCAGCTTCCTCGGCAGCGCGCAATGCCCCAGCGAGGAGACCGTCCATAATCTCGGTGTGCCAGCTGGCCGCAACAATCGCTAGTTTCAGTGATGCTGCTCCTGATTCGTTGATGGACTTGACGTCAATGACTGGTGCGCC
The DNA here is from genome assembly GCF_050490315.1 of Pseudarthrobacter sp. J1738. Taxonomy (NCBI): domain Bacteria; kingdom Bacillati; phylum Actinomycetota; class Actinomycetes; order Micrococcales; family Micrococcaceae; genus Pseudarthrobacter; species Pseudarthrobacter sp. J1738. The sequence continues at coordinate 20,090 of NZ_JBNPEO010000009.1, forward strand.
GTGGCCGCTCATAGTGTTTCCGTTCCTGTGTTTGAAGTGTTGCTGGGTGTTGAAAGGGTGGCTGGATCTGCGCTGGGCACAGCAAGCGTGTTCTGGTCCAGAATCAGCCGGTGCTCCATTCGGTCTTTTTTGGTTTGCAAGTAGCGGATGTTCTCTGTTCGTGAAGGAACCTCGGTGGGCACCATTTCAACGACTCGTACACCGGCTTGGGCTAGACGGTTCTGTTTGTCTGGGTTGTTGCTCAGCAAACGAATCTCCGTTAGGCCCATGTCCGCCAGGATTTGCGCAGCAGCCTTGTAGCAACGCGCATCTACGGGCAAACCGAGTTGCTCGTTAGCTTCCACGGTGTCAAAACCGACCTCTTGAAGCGCATAGGCCTTGATCTTATTTGCCAGCCCAATGCCTCGGCCTTCCTGACCACGCAAGTAGAGCAAGGTGCCGCCATGCTCGTGAATCATTTCGAGGGCGAAGGCCAGCTGCTCGCCACAATCACACCGGTACGAACCAAAGACGTCCCCGGTCAGGCATTCAGAGTGCAAACGAACCAACGGCGGTTTTCCGTCAGATGGCGGCTGTGCTGAACTCACCGCGAGATGTTCAACTCCCGTAGCGTCGTCAGTGAATGCTTGAGCTACAAACTCCCCAAAAGCGGTGGGCAGCTTAACGATCGGCCCCGCGGTAACAGGGTGTTTGGTGTGTTCAACGGCGTCACCCGCCCCTGCTTCAACATTTGTTCCCGTGCTCATCAGTACTCCTTTGTAACGGTGCCGCTGGCCCTATGGTCGCTCGACGTGTGTGTCTCCCGGACAAACTCCACCAAGTCGGCAATCGAAATCAACGCGCAATGATGCTCATCTGCAAAAGTACGAAGTTCCGGAAGACGCATCATCTCTCCGTCATCTCGCACCACTTCGGCGATCACACCAACCTCGGCCAAACCAGTCAATTTACACAGTTCAACCGCTGCCTCAGTATGGCCCGGTCTTTCCTGCACTCCCCCGTCAACTGCCCGCAGCGGAAAAATATGCCCCGGCCGAGTCACAGACGTCGCCGTGGATGACGGATCCGCCAAAACACGAGCTGTCAGCGCCCGGTCAGTAGCGGAAATTCCAGTGCTCACACCGAGCGCCGCATCGCAACTAACCGTATAGGCAGTCTCCTTTGCGTCTTGATTCACAGCCGTCATGGGAGGCAAATCAAGAGCCAAAGCCCGTTCAGCGGATAAGGGAACACAAATAACGCCCGAGGTGTATCGAATGGTCCAGCCCATTAGTTCGGGGGTAGCAAATTGTGCGGCAAAAATAATGTCACCTTCGTTTTCGCGGTCCTCATTATCTACTACGACGACGGCACGTCCGGCGGCAAAAGCCGCCAGAGCGGTGGGAATAGGGTCCAAAACGATCTCCGGCGCGCTCACTGATGTGCCGCCGTCGCACTGTTTGCCGCCGTAGTACCGTTTGCGGCTGGAGTGGTGGCCGGCCCGAAGCTCAACAGACGCTCGGTGTATTTAGCCAGTACGTCCACTTCAAGGTTGACCTCGCCGCCGATGGTTTTGGCGCCGAGCCCGGTTTCGGCCAACGTGATCGGGATGAGCCCTACTTCAAACCAGGGCTCCGTGGACGTTGCTTCGCTGACGGCCGTCACGGTGAGGGATACGCCGTCGATGGCGATGGAACCTTTTTCGGCAATGTACCGTGCTAAATTTTGCGGAACCGAAAAGCGCAAGCGATCCCACGGTCCTTGTGATTCGCGCTCCAGAAGAGCACCAACTCCGTCCACGTGGCCCTGAACCACGTGGCCGTCGAGGCGGTCACCAGCCTGGACGCAGCGTTCCAAATTTACTTTTTGGCCCATCTCTAGTGACCCGATGGTGCTGCGACGCAAGGTCTCCCCCATCACGTCCACAAAAAATTCGGTGCCATTATTTTCAACAGCGGTCAGGCAAACCCCGTTGACGGCAATCGAACCGCCGAGCCCAAGATCAGCTGCCAGCGTCGGTGCTGACAATCGCAATCGTGCGGAGCTGTCCCCTTCGCGTTCTAGCCCAATAACTGTGCCTTGTTCAGCAATAATTCCAGTAAACACGGTGGTTCCTTTCTAAACTTTCGGTGCCGCGGAAGGAGTAAGCCGCAAGCGAAGATCGCTGCCCAGTACGGTTACGGCCGCGGAGCTGGCTTGGTCCCATTGCCACTTTTGAGCTTGGGCGAGGGTGGTGATTCCTAAGTCAGCGATGGACGCGGTCCCCGAGCCAAGCAATGTGGGGGCCAAGTACATAATGAGCTCGTCCACTAGACCGGCTTGAAGGAAGGCACCAATGATCCCGGCACCGCCTTCCACCATCAGGTGCCGAACACCCATTCCGAAGAGGGCCGCCAACGCTTCGGCTGGATCCCTCGTGGGGAGGTGTACAAAGCGACCATCGGTGCCACGAATGTTCGCGTCGGCCGCCACTGGGGTCAGACCCATCACTGCCCGCACGGGTTGTTGGGGCGCGGGGCTGCCATCGGCCAAGCGGGCGTTGAGCCGGGGATTATCGACTGCAACGGTGTTACTTCCCACCAAGATCGCGTCAATCAGCTGGCGGGTTTGGTGGTTATCGCGTAGCGATTCAGGGCTGGAGATCCATTGACTTGTTCCGTCCGCCGCCGCAATACGCCCGTCCAGTGTTTGGGCAATGTGGAGCGTGACAAAGGGCCTGTGCTCGGCAACGGATTGGAACCAGCGCCGGTTCAGTTCCTTGCCTTCTTGGGCGTAAAGGCCTTGTACGACGTCAATCCCCGCGTTGCGGAGAGTTTGGGCACCTCCTGCAGCGGGATCGTGAGGATCGGCGACTGCGAAGATCACCCGGCCAATGCCAGCATCGATAATCGCTTGAGCGCAGGGTCCGGTGCGGCCTTGGTGGTTGCACGGCTCAAGCGTGACCACCATGGTGCTTCCCTGCAGGTCAATACCGGCCTGGCGGGCTTGGTTAATGGCGTCAGCCTCTGCATGGGCTGTCCCGGCACCACGGTGAAAACCAGTCACCAAGTTTTTACCGGATGCATCTAACACCACTGCGCCCACTAAGGGATTGGCGCCGCGGGGACCCTGCCCGGCTGCCGCCAATGCGGAAAGCATTCCTTGCTGTTCAGCATCGCTGACTGCGCCGTCCGTGAGTGATTCTTGGGAAGGACTCACGGATGGCCTACTGGATCCGTGAGTAGCGGTTCATGGGCAATTGCTGTGGCTGACTTGCGTTGCGCGCGCCACCAGACAAAGAACCCAATGAGGGTAAAGGCACCGTAGAACAGGTACATAAAGGCGCTTGCGTAGTAGCCGGCACCAAATAGCAGCGGCACACCCACTATGTCCACAGCCACCCAAATCAGCCAGAACTCGGTCCAGCCCTTGGCCATGCCATACGTCGCCAGAAGTGAACCCATAAACGTCCACGCATCAGCCCAAACCGGTGGGTACGAACCAAGCCGATCAAAAAGAGGGGTCAGTGCAGCGGTTCCAATGATCATGGCAGCCACAAGAATCCAACGGGTTTTGACGGTTGCCCAGCGTGGCACAAAGGCAGCTGCTTGGTGGCCGGTCTGGCTGTTAGCTTCGGCGGCTGCCGTTTGTGATTGGCGCCAGCGTTGCCAGCCATAAACCGAGACGGCGATAAACATCATCTGCCTGCCTGCTTGGCCCCAAAGAGTGGCTGGGGCAGCTGCACCAAAAACATTGCCAAGGAAGACAGTGAGGAGGATCAGGTTGCCAACAATGCCCGCTGGCCAAGCCCAGACTTTACGGCGCATTCCGCCGAGGGCACTAGCCAGCCCAAAAACGTTTCCAAGCACTTCGCGAAGCAGTAATGCCGATCCCCCAACGGGAATTTGCGCTTCGAAGAGCCACCGCAGAATTTCCATGTCGTTCCTTCCTAAGCCGCGGCGGCTCCGGGGGTTAACGACAGCACAACGCGCAACGCCTAATTGCCCTAAGGCAATGCGTTGCACAGCTGCTGTACGTGCTTCTCCCATCCAGACTTTAACTGTCGGTACTGGAATTTCACCAGTTCAACCGGCGCATCTCCCCTCAGCAGAGCTGTGAAGTGACGCGCACGGGTCGCGGACTATAACCGCCGGTTCGGACTTACACCGACCCCGGAGCACGTAAATTGTGTATTGCTATTTTTGCACAACAGTCAACGGGGTCAGGCTATTCCCGCTGACAGCGTCAAATTATTGCGTTGCTCTGACCGCGATTGCTCGCAAGGCGTCTATGGCCGCAGCTGGATCCTGTGCACCGTAGACCGCAGACCCGGCCACAAAAACGTCAGCGCCTGCTTCTGCCGCGCGAATAATTGTCTCTTCGGTGATTCCGCCGTCCACCTGCAGGGCAATGCGCGCACCAGAGGAATCAATGGCTTGACGCGCCCGGCGGATTTTTGGCAGAACAACGTCCAAGAATTTTTGCCCACCAAAACCTGGCTCAACGGTCATCAGCAGCAACATGTCCAGCTCGCTGAGCATGTCCACATAGGGTTCAAGTGGGGTTGCCGGTCGCAAGGCCATGCCCGCTTTAGCGCCAAGCGTGCGCAATTCCCTGGCCAATTTGATCGGTGCCGTTGCCGCTTCGGCATGAAACGTCACCGATGCGGCACCGGCTTGAGCGTACTGCGGCGCCCAGCGATCGGCGTCGGAAATCATCAAGTGCACGTCCAAAGGCACAGGACTGACCGCCTGAATGCGCTCAACAATCGGCAAGCCCAGCGTCAGGTTGGGAACAAAATGGTTGTCCATCACGTCCACGTGGACTGAGTCCGCGTTGGCAATCGCTGTGAGCTCGGATTCAAGATTCACAAAGTCAGCGGACAAAATACTCGGGTTAATGCAGTAAGCACTCATGGTCAATCCTTAATCGTTTGAACCGATCTGGGTGTTCGTTTAGTCGCTAGGCGTTTTTGCGGATCAGCGCCAAAAACATAGCGTCAGTGCCATGGACATGTGGCCACAACTGAGCGCTCATGTTATGGCCAGCATCAAGTTCGCCGGTCAGGCTCACACTATCCAAAATGTTGCCCGAGTTGAGCAACTCAAATCCTTCACGCTTACGCAAGGCGTCTGTCACCACTGCCGTGGTTTCTGCCGGATGCGGTGAGCAGGTTACGTACGCAACCACACCACCGGGACGGACGGCATCCAAAGCCGAGGCCAACAATTCTCGCTGCAACGGGGCTAGGGAAGCTAGGTCTGCGGGCGTACGGCGCCACCGTGATTCAGGACGACGGCGGAGTGCACCCAGACCGCTGCAGGGCGCGTCAACAAGTACCCGGTCAAATCTTTCCGGTTGCTGGGCGCCAACTTCACGACCGTCGCCAACACGGACCTGCCATGCAGAACCTTCAACGGCGTTGAGCGCTTGGCGGACCAATTTGGCGCGGTGTGGCGCGGGTTCGTTGGCAAGTAGGGTTCCGCCATCTTCGGCAGCAAGAGCTGCCAACAACGCAGCCTTTCCACCAGGTCCCGCACAAAGATCCAGCCATTTCTCACCATTGGACTCTTTGGCTTTGGCAGCTTCGCCCGTCAACGGCGCGTTGGCTAGTGCGCGCGCCACCAGTTGAGAGCCAACGTCTTGGACACGCAGGCTACCGTTTCGAATACCGTCGATTCGACCTAGATCTCCACCGCTGGAGTAGGCGGATCCTTCCACCAAATCGCCAGGCTGAGCTCCGGCATCAAAAGCCTCGGTAATGTCGCCGATACCCGGCAGCGCAACGAGGTTAACCACTGGTGCCGCATTGTCAGCTTCAAGCAAGTCGTCGAGCTCGCTCGCTTGCCGGCCGTGCATCACTAAGGCTTGACGTAGTGCCCGGACAATCCATTCGGGGTGCGCGTGGCGAATCGAAGCAACCTTTGTTGCATCTTCGATGCCATCGGTGAGTTCAACAAGCCACTCGTCAAGCGTTTTTGCGGAAACTTTGCGTAGAACGGCGTTCACTAATCCGGACGGACCAGCGCCAATGACAGCCCTAGCAAGACCAACCGTTTGATCCAATGCAGCGTGGACCGGCACGCGCATGGCAAGCAGCTGATGTACGCCCAGGCGCAGGGCATCAAGTACGGCAGGGTCCAGTTCTTCCAGGGGCCGGTCTACGCAGCGGGTCAGGATGGCATCGTAGGTTCCGCGTGATCGCAAGGCTCCGTAGCTGAGTTCGGTGGCAAATCCGGCGTCGCGTTTGTCCAAATTATGGTGCCGAATCCGGGACGGCAATACCAGGTTGGCGTAGGCGTCCTCACCAGAGACAGCACGCAGTACTTCAAAAGCTACTAGACGAGCAGGGTCAGCTTTACGGGTCCGCTGCGCAGGTGCCTGCTGGGTGAAGTTTCGCGAAGCGGAGCGGTTACGCTCACGGCCCTTAGCATCCCGACGGGAGTTTCCTCGAGCTCCGTTTGTACCAGATTCGCTCACAGGAACACCACACTTTCCGGCGCCGGGAGTCCCCGGGCCCAATCGGCCGCAGCCATCATTTTTTTGCCGGCAGGCTGCAATTGGGCAATTTCCAACCCGTGCGATCCCGTACCGATTACTACCTTGCGCCCAACGATCTGCAGCCGGCCGGGTTCAAGGTCCCGCACGTCTGGCCGCATCACAAGAGCTCCAATCTTAATTGTTTTCTCTTCCCACGTGGTCCAAGCGCCAGGCTCAGGGGTGACTGCACGGCATCGTCGATCAATGGCCAATGCTGGCTGTTTCCAGTCCAGCCGGGCATCATCGATGGTGATTTTCGGCGCCAGCGTTATGTCACCACTTTGTGGAACACCGAACGCCTCGCCTGCGTCAATGGCAGCCAGGGTTTGCGTCAACAACACCGCACCGCTGCGCGAAAGCCGCTCTAGCAACTCGCCACTGGTATCTGTTCGCCGGATTTCTTCAGTCAGAGTCCCGTACACGGGCCCGGTGTCTAGACCTGATTCGAGGAGGAATGTGGAGGCACCAGTGATGTCGTCACCGTTCATCACTGAATGCTGCACCGGTGCCGCACCACGCCATGCGGGCAGCAAGGAGAAATGTAGGTTAATCCAGCCGTGCTGAGGGATTGTCAGCGCTGCCGCTGGAACTAGGCCACCGTAGGCAACAATCGCTGCAATATCTGGAGCGAGCGCGGCAATTTCTTGACTCACTTCGGTAGTGATTTTGGCTGCTTTGATGACCGGAATACCAAGCTCCTGAGCCTTAGCAGCCACGGGAGAGGGCGTGATAACACGCTTACGTCCAAGGGCTGCGTCCGGGCGGGTCAGCACCCCCACAATGTCAAAGCCAGCACTCCGGAGCGCGTCCAGGGAAGGAACTGCAACTTCAGGGGTTCCTGCGAAAAGTACCCGCACGCTTAGTTGTCCACGCTCTGGCCGAAACTGCCAACAGCTGAACTAGCCCCACCAAAACTTGAACCTACAGTCTTAGCCCGCTTCGCCGTCGTACGTTCTGCGTGCTTGTTGTAGGTAGCGTCCCGCATGGCGCGCAATGCAGCTTTGCGGTTTTCGCCCTCTAGCCGATCCGTAAAGAGGACACCGTCGAGGTGATCTGTTTCGTGCTGGAAGCAGCGGGCCAACATACCTTCGGCATCAACTACTACCGGGTTGCCGTGTACGTCCACGCCCGTGGCGCGTGTGGTCCTATGCCTACGAACGGGGAAGCTAATACCGGGGATGGACAGGCAACCTTCTACAACGTCGTCCTGAAAATCATCACTGTTCTCCAGCACGGGGTTGATGATGTGTCCCTCAACACCGTCAATTCGGTAGGTGAATACTCGTTGGCTCACGCCGACCTGCGGCGCCGCCAAACCTGCGCCATCAACGTCTTCCATGGTTTCAGTCATGTCAGCCACCAGCCGGGCCAGTTCTGGCCCAAATTCGGTGACCGGATCGGCAACAGTCCGCAGTACTGGGTCACCAATAATGCGAATGTTCAGAATTGCCATGCCTGTAATGTCCTAACGTTGTGTTCCTGCATCGTGCCGTAGCCAGCTTTCGCAGAGGGGCCTGCTGAATCGCCCACTCAGGTGGCCTCTACCTAGTTTAGTCGCCGCACTCGAATCCGCGGACTGGCTTAGACAGCACAACTATCGCGGTGGCGCGAGCGGCAGTAGCGCCGCACCAGCGGCTTGAGAGTCCCCTGAGGCTTCCCACACTCGCCGCAATGCGCAAAACTTCCACCAGTGATGTTTCAACACCTCAGGATTGGCGCGCTGTGGCCGAACTTCGGTCTCGCCAATAGCCACGGCCAGGAGTAGCGGCGATTCTCCGTACTGCCAAGATTCCCACTCCCCTGCTGCGCCGTCTACCAGGCTCTCTTCCGCCTTCATACCTGCCACCAGCTGCATTACAACCTTGTCATCAAGAGCTTTGACGGCGCCGTCGCGGGTGGTGCCCTTAGTTTTGTAGTCGATCAAACAAATTCTGCCGTTGATCTTTGCTACCAAATCAAGGGTCCCGGCGTAACCCACACTCTGATTCCACACGGTGATCTCAGGAGCCAACGGTTCTACTTGATACTGCTCCCACCATTGATCAAAACGGGCAGCGAAAGCTTCTTCTCCGTTGGCCGCGAGCAACTCGCGGCTTTCCGGCAAGGTATGCGGCCGGCCCAAGGTACGCAGTGCGTATTGCTCACAATAGTTATGGACGCGATCACCACGTGCTGCAGCAGCGTCACGATATTCAACGGCAGCATTCGAGGCCCGTTGAACAGCTTGCCGAAGCTTTCCAGGACTTGCTAATGCTCCACCCAATGCAGGGTCTTTGGATAGGGCACTCGCTCCCATATAGCTGAACCAACCATCCAAACCGTGTGGTTGTTGAGAGATCACGGTGGTGATTGACGGAACAATTGCCTGCTCCGAGGTGGAGCGGGCATACATTCTGCCGCGTTCAGTTGCATGAGCTAGAAGTGGTGCAGTCATAGATAGAACTCTTCCACAAGCCACTGACAAATCTGGAGGCTCACCATTCGTTGGCCCCGCATTTACCATGCTCCACCGTCGTGGTGGTTATACAAGACGGGTATACAAAAAACCCGCCAGCTCCACGTTTTCTGTGTGCTGACGGGTTTCCTCAGGGTGGGCGATACTGGGTTCGAACCAGTGACCTCTTCGGTGTGAACGAAGCGCGCTACCACTGCGCCAATCGCCCCTGCTGTACCCCAAGGATCGTCGTTCCTCTCGGCGAGGTTCGCAATGAACTTTGGTGCATATGAATGCTAACCGGACTTTGGCCAGCTGACCAATCCTAGGGCGCCTGGACGGTTCCAAAATTACATGGATGTAAGTCACACCCGGTTGCCCCGCGTTCGATTTGGACTTTCCTTGAACCTCCTATAGAGTTTTTACTCGTTGGAGCGCGGGTAACTCACTTGAAAGAGTGAAGAACATCGACTCCATCTGCGGACGTAGCTCAGCTGGTAGAGCACCACCTTGCCAAGGTGGATGTCGCGAGTTCGAATCTCGTCGTCCGCTCGCAGGACACTGTCACAGTAATCTCACTGAGAATTACTAACACGGTGGGTTGGCCGAGAGGCGAGGCAGCGGCCTGCAAAGCCGTATACACGGGTTCGAATCCCGTACCCACCTCGGTGAAAACCCTGGTCTTGTGACTGTAAAAGGTCAGCAAGAACATAGGGGCGATTGGCGCAGCGGTAGCGCGCTTCCCTGACACGGAAGAGGTCACTGGTTCGATCCCAGTATCGCCCACTCAAGTGCGCAAGCACTTGTAACGGATGGATTTCCATCCGTGCGGACGTAGCTCAGCTGGTAGAGCACCACCTTGCCAAGGTGGATGTCGCGAGTTCGAATCTCGTCGTCCGCTCTCTTTTTTTGTTAAAACGAGCATAAAACTAAAGGAGTCAGCCCCTAGGGTTGGCTCCTTTTACGTCTCCCCCAAACCTCCCGCTGTGAACCGCGAAGAACGCCAGCAACCGATTACGCCCACAGAAAAAACCTTGGCAGTTGCTTTTCACAGCGCTAGGCTCTTCGACAGAGGAGCGAACTGGCTCCGCAATTGAAGGGAGGTGCCCGTGTCTGTATTTGACGATCTAAAGGGCAAGGCGCAGGAACTGATCAACAGCAATTCGGAGGCCATCAAGGATGGCATCGAAAAAGCTGGTGATTTTGTCGACGAAAAAACCGGCGGCAAGTTCGCAGGTCAGGTAGACGCAGTCCAAAAGGGTGCCTCCGACTTCGTTGAAAAGAACGACAACGACGGAACTCCGGCAGCCTAAATACCTGTCGCCGTAGGGTCCTCTACACTGCTCGAAAGAGCACGTGAACAAGGTTCCTAGGCCCAAAGAATGTCAAAGAGGCGTCGGTCCTGCCGTGAGGTGGCACCGACGCCTTTGGCGTTTAACGATGTGAGCTAGGACGGCTCGTGATTCTGCCCCTCGCGAGCCAAAGCTGTCAGTCGCGAAACGGCGCGGAAATACTTTTTCATATACCCGCCAGCCATCATTTCTTCGGTGAACAGCTTGTCAAAAGGGACGCCACTAGCCAAGATCGGCACATCTTTGTCATATAGGCGGTCCGCAAGAACTACAAAACGCAGGGCCACTGCTTGCTCGGTGATGGTGGTGACGTTTTTCCACACCACACCATCTATGCCGTCAATCAGTTGGCGGTAGCGGCTGGGGTGAACTCCGGCGAGGTGCGCCAAGAGGGTAGAAAATTCGTCAACTGCCACCGTTTTTGAGCCGAATTCGGCATCCATATGATGTTGAAGTTCGTCGTTGCGCAATGGTGCCGGAGCTGCCGGCAGTCCACGGTGACGGAAATCTTCGCCGTCGATCTTGATGACATCAAATTGATCGGCCAGGACTTGAATTTCGCGTTTGAAGTCCACAGCAGCGAACCGCCCCTCCCCCAAGGAACCGGGCAAGGTGTTGGATGTTGCAGCAAGCTTTACACCGGCGTCTGCCAATTCACGCATCAATCGGGACATCAGAACCGTGTCCCCCGGGTCGTCTAGCTCAAATTCGTCGATGCAGACTAGGGTGTATCCGCTCAGCGCTTCAACGGTTTTACGGAATGAAAGTGCGCCCACCAGATTGGTGTACTCCACAAAGGTGCCGAAGGCTTTAGGTCCGGGAACTAAGTGCCATAGTGAAGCCAACAAGTGGGTTTTTCCCACACCGAATCCGCCGTCTAGATAGATGCCAGCCTTGGCAACGCTCTTTTTACCGAACAGGCGAGAAAACAAACCTCCGGAAGTGTTGCCCACACCCGCAGCGAACTCCTGCAAAGCCTTTACCGCGGCAGCCTGGGATGGCTGGGAAGGGTCCGGGCGGTAACTCTCAAAAGAAACTTCGCCAAAACGAGTTGAGGGGTGGAATCCGTTGAGGATCTGCTCGGCCGAGACTGACGGCGTTCGGGCAGCCAGTTGTTCGATCTGTACCAAAAGGATTCCATTCTCTTTGTTACTTGCGTGCCCCGGGCTTGTTGTTGGTGCAGAGCCAGAATACCGCCCGTCACCGCACACAGTAGAACCGGGACCAAGCGAGATGGCCCTGGCCCGCACGTTGCGCAGTGTTAATCATCCGGAAGATTTCAGGGCTCCACGTGGTTAGTGTTAGATGCACACGTACGCCATTGCTTCAGCTGAATTCGTTTGAAATGAACTATCAGCATGAATGGCGTCCAAGCCCCACACATGAAAGGCCACCCTCATGAGCTATGAAGTGGACTCCAACGACAAGTTTGCTGGCTATGCCCATCCCGAACGTTTAGTGTCAACGCAGTGGCTGGCAGATCAAGTTGCGGCAGGCGCCTTGAATAACGGCGAACTGGTTCTTCTTGAGTCTGACGAAGACGTTCTGCTCTATGAAGTTGGCCACATTCCGGGAGCACTCAAGATAGATTGGCACACCGATCTCAATGATGAAGTCACGCGTGACTACATCAGCGGCGAGGCATTCGCCCAGCTTGCCTCACGCTTAGGAATCTCGCGCGAAACCACCGTGGTCATCTACGGAGACAAGTCCAACTGGTGGGCTTCCTACGCGCTCTGGGTCTTTACCCTTTTTGGTCACGAGGACGTTCGTTTGGTGGACGGTGGCCGTGACAAGTGGATTGCCGAAGGTCGCGAACTCAGCACTGACAAACCGGTAGTCACCCCAGGCGAATACCCCATTGTGGAACGCAATGATGCTCCCATCCGAGCCTTCCGCGAAGACGTCCTGGCCCACTTCGGCAAGCCGTTGATCGACGTTCGTTCCGCGGATGAATACACCGGGGCGCGCACTCACATGCCCGCCTATCCAGAAGAAGGCGCTTTGCGAGGTGGACACATTCCGACCGCAGCATCTATCCCGTGGGCACGCGCTGCTGCCGAAGACGGTACCTACCGGAGCCGTGAAGAACTTGAGGCTTTGTACTTGGGTGAGGCCGGACTGGCCGCTGGGGATGACATAGTTGCCTACTGCCGCATTGGTGAGCGCTCCAGCCACACGTGGTTTGCGCTCAAGTACCTCTTGGGCTTCGATTCGGTACGCAATTATGACGGTTCGTGGACTGAATGGGGAAACGCAGTCCGTGTTCCCATCGTCAAGGGTGCTGAGCGCGGCTCGGTTCCTGCCAACGCTTAGGGCACCGGTAGAGTTGAACGCATGACCAGCACTAATCTCCCGGCGGCTTTGGCCGAAATTGTTGACGATTTCCAGGCACTCGAAGAGCGTGACCGGCTGACATTGTTGCTCGAGTTTTCAAAAGAATTGCCCGACCTGCCCGAGCGGCTCGTGGATCATCCCGAGCTGCTCGAGCAGGTAGTGGAATGTCAGTCCCCTTTGTTCCTGACCTTGGAGATGAACGGCAACCAGCCCGAAAGCACTGTGGACTTGTTCTTCAAGGCACCGGCAGAGGCACCCACCACTCGAGGATTTGCAAGCGTACTCCACGAAGGTCTTGACGGTCTCAGTGCTGCCGAGATCCTGGCCGTTCCGGATGATATGCCCGAACTTCTTGGACTAACGCGGATCATCACTCCCCTACGGATGCGCGGAATGACGGCGATGCTTGGACGGATCAAGCGGCAAGTACAAGCGCGGATTAGCTAGAGATTGGCTAAAACATCACGCGCCGCCAAAGGCGGTGAAGGGACACGTGCGACGGCGGTGCTCGCGGCTGCTGGTATTAGCTTCACCGTGCATAAATATCACCACAGCGCAGACAATACCGCTTATGGGCTTGAGGCGGCGACGGAACTCGCCATTGACCCGGCCCGGGTCTTCAAAACATTGATGGTGGACCTCGGCGGTTCCGTTGCTGTGGCGGTGGTTCCGGTCAGCGGAACACTAAACCTCAAAGCTATCGCGAGCGTTTTGGGACAGAAAAAGGCCGTGATGGCCGATCCCACCCTTGCTACTCGCCGCAGCGGATACGTTCTGGGCGGCATCTCCCCCTTTGGTCAACGGCAGAGTTCCCCAACAGTTCTGGACGCCTCAGCTATGGACTTCAGCACTATTCTGGTCTCTGGTGGTCAACGTGGAATAGACATTGAAGTGAACCCTCAGGACCTGCTGGACTTCTTAGGAGCCGTGTCCGCGGACATCCGCGATCACTCCTAAGCGGCATCCAGCTCAGTCTCCGGTGCGGGAGCTGCCGGGGTTATTTTTGGGCTTAAGCTCACGTAGCAACCAGCTACTGACTGTCTCGTCCCATTTTTGAGGATCAACATTCCACTCTTTGGTGTGGCGAGCCGTTTCAAAGGGCACAAAGGTCACGATTTCCGGGTTCTTCTGCGCAAGATGTGCTGATGGACCGTAGGGGACGTATTCGTCGTCCACACTATGCAGAATCAAGGTGGGCGTCCTTAGCTCGACGGCTCGCGCCACCCAGTCCATCGACTTCAAGTTAACTGGTGCTGCCAAGCCAGTAAGCCGCCTACCCACAGGATGGGTGAGGATCATCTGGCCGTAGCGTCCAACAAGGGACGGAATACGGTTCAGCTGGGCGTGGTGAGCCAAGACGGTAACCCAATTGATGACCGGAGCATCCAAGACCATGGCCCGAATGTGGCCACGGTTCCGGGACAGATCCGCCGTCTGCAAAGCGATGGCACCACCCATGGACCAGCCGAACAACACGACTTCTTTGGCTCCGCTACTCAGCGCAAAAGCAATGGCAGCTTCCACGTCTTCCCACTCAGTTGACCCCAGACCATAGCGACCGTCCTGCGCAAGGGGCGCTTCGCCGTCGTTCCGGTAAGAAATTAGCAACGAAGTTAAGCCCAGTTCCCTTGCCACCTTGAGCGAACGCAGACCCTCTAAGCGGCTAGCTCCGCGCCCGTGAATCATAATCGCCCAAATATCCGGTTGCTGCCGAGCGTCAGCGGCTGGCTCGACTAACCAAGCCGGAGCTTGACCGCCGGTAACGTCCAAAAGAACTTCCTGCGCCGGATAGCCCAACGTTTGCGGGTTGGGGTAAGTGGCTCCGCTCCAATACCCCCGCCGCGCTTGTTTGAGATCACCGCTATAAACCTCCTGCACCTCACGCGATACTGTCCCCTCCGCCGGAGCATAGGACAGGATTCTTCCGATCCTGGCGTGACCACGTCCTTGGTCGAAAAACAGACTGTAAGTCCCGGGCACTGTGACATCGTCATTGGCTTTGAGGATCACTTCGAGAGAATTTTTTCCTTGCACCACGGCAAGGATTTCTTGATCCTCCACACGGATCGCTGTGGGCGTAATAACCCTTCGGGCAAAGTAGGTGGCCAGCGCCGAGCTTCCGGCTGCCACGAGTGCAGCCGCCCCTACGCCAATCCCCGTACCGGCCAAAGTCCACCGTAAGACTTTGTGGTCGCTTGAGAGCGAAGAAGCTGTATTGGACGCGAGCGGTGCCTGGGCGCACTGAGGATTGGCCATAGAACCATTCTTACAATTTCTTGGAATTCGTGTAGTCAGCAACGCGCGTGGGCTTAGTGTTGTTCCATGAGCGAGCCAATCATCATCATGACCGAAGAAGTCCTCGGCGCCGAGGATCGAGCCAACATATCCGAACTCCTAGACGGTACTGACGCTCCCCTGCATCTTCTGGTGCCGGCGGACACCGAACGCCACTTGCTTGTGGACTTCCTGGACCACCTCTCCCTCTTGGAATTTGCTGAGGCCTTCCGCGAACTGAGCGCCAAGGCGCCCAACCCTGCTGAAGTGCACGCAAGTGCTCAAGGAATTCTGGACAGGTCCCTCACGGCACTTGCTGGTCTGGGCTCAGAGGTGAGCGGGGAAGTTTCGGACGGCGACCCGGTCGATGCTTTGGTGGCTAAAGTCCGCGAGCTTGGGGCCAGCCAGGCTGTGGTGATTACTCGCCCACACGCAGTTGCCGATACATTCCGGACTGACTGGGCCAACCGTGCCCAGCAAGCCTTGGGCCTACCCGTACTGCACCTCTACGCTGGCTCGGGATTTATTGGCGACTCCTAAACGTTGTAGGAGTGGGGACAAAGCATTAGATCTAGGCAGTGGAGGACCAACATGACTTCAGAAACCCAAGCAAGCAGCACCGGAGCTAACGCAAAAACAGAAGAACAGTGGCGCGAGGAACTCACCCCGGAGGAATACCAAGTTCTCCGTCAGGCTGGCACTGAACGTCCCTACACCGGCGAGTACTGGGATTCTCACGATCAGGGCGAGTACGCATGCCGGGCGTGTGGTGCCACCCTCTTTACGAGCGCGGAAAAGTTTGATTCCCACTGTGGCTGGCCCTCGTTTTGGGCTCCGCTTGCCGAAGGTGCAGTGCGTTATATCCATGACCGGACTATGGGAATGGAAAGGATCGAAGTGCGCTGCGCCTCGTGTGATTCGCACCTGGGCCATGTTTTTGAGGGCGAAGGCTACGAAACCCCCACAGACCAGCGCTTCTGCATCAACTCAATTTCCTTGCGCCTTGTGCCCTCCGGAGATGCCTGAGCATAACTCTTTCTTTGGCTCAGTCCATTTTTCGATTAGTAAATCTTAGGTCTTGCTAGGCTCACAGCAGACCCGAGCATTACCAACATCGAGGACCGAGCACCAAGGAAAGCGAGCCAACCATGACCGCAGCAGCACTGACCACCAACAACGGCATAACCGCCGACAATGAATACTGGTTGGCCATCAAGTCTGCGGCCATGGTGCTCCAAGGCATGCAAACCCAGAACGGTGCCATCGAGGACCCAGCTCATCATGCTCAAGCCGGTGCCGCCGTTGACATCCTGGTAACTGCGGTGGCGGAACTCGCTCCCCATTTTGAGCACGACGCCGAATACCTGACTGCAGTTCAGGCCGACCTTAAGGCGTGGGCTAAGGGCGGATTTGCAGAACCCGATTTCCTGGATTCCCTTCTGGCATTCCAACCTCAGCTGCAGCGGACTAACGGACTGCAGCACCTTGTTCTGTTCCCGATGTACACCCAAAATGGCAGCACCAACCGCTGGGTAGAAGCTGTGCTGATTGAGGTCATTTGGCCCGACTTCATCAACGAACTCGAGTCCGGCGACTACTCCAACAAGTTGTTTGTTCCCATCAGCTTTATTGACTTCACCCCCGGCTACAACACCAACTCTGCTGTGTTGTTCCCCGAAACCGTTGCCGTCCGCGAGACGCCCTCCTTCACGTGGGGAGCCATCTTTGCCGATCGTGAAGCCGCTCGCTTCCGCCGAGTCCTAGAAGCAGCTGCAGAGACCACCCGCCTTGAGCTCCCTGCCGGTGCCGCGGAAATGCTTGATGATCAGCAACTCACCCAAGAGACCTTTGTGATGTGGGACCTGATTCACGACCGCACCCACATGCGCGGCGATCTCCCCTTTGATCCTTTTATGATCAAACAACGGATGCCGTTTTTCCTCTACTCCCTTGAAGAGCTCCGCTGTGACCTCACCGCCTTCCGCGAAGCTGTCCGGATCCAGAGCGACGAAGAAGCCTCAGAGCAAGCTCGCCGCCACGCTGAGCTTGTTCAATACGCCGTGATTTTTGACCGCATTTTCCGCTTTGCTATCACCGGTAGCCGAGTGCGCAACTACGACGGCCTCGGTGGCCAGCTGCTTTTCGCTTGGATGCACCAACACCACGTTCTGCACTGGACGGACAGCCGCCTGAGCATCGATTGGGCCGAGGTCCCTGAAGTTGTTATTGCTCTAGGCGAAAGCATCGAAGAGTTGTATTGGCGCTCCATCGACCGGCCCAAAACCGCTCACTGGCTTGCCGCCTATGAACTCATCTCCAACACCTTGACGCCCAACCCTGCATCAACTTGGGCCAAGGGGCCCGAAGCCTTGCCACTGGACGGCCCGCCGCGCGGGCTCACTGACCAAGTTCTCGACGACGAGTTCCCGCTCTCGATGTTCTACGAGGCGCTCGAAAAGAAAATGCACACCGTGATCGAATCAACCGCCGGCATCACCGGGGCCACGGCATTGCACACCAACACAACAACGGAGTGATGGTTATGAGCCCGGCTACAAAGCGAACAATTGTTGTTGCTGGAGGCAGCTCCGCCTCCGGCATCAACACCGCCGCGGCCTTTAGCCAGGCTGGCTTTAAGGTCTACACAGTTGGCTCCAACAGAGACCGCATTGCTGCGGCTGCCAGTCAGGCAGGCGCTGAGGTAGTTGCAAAAACATGCGACCTCAGCGACTTCGCAGCCGTGCAAAAACTCGGCGCCGAAATTTTGGCTGAGGCTGGGCGCATTGATGGGCTGATGCACCTGGTTGGCGGCTGGCGCGGCGGCAAAACACTTGCTGAGCAAAGCGATGAAGACTGGGACTTTTTACACCGGCAATGCGTGGGCACTTTGCGCAACACCAGCAGAGCCTTTTATTCAGCCTTGGTGGACACTGGTGGACGCTTTGCCATCATCAGTTCCACAGCCCTTGAGACACCAACGGCCGGCGGCGCCAACTACAACGCCGCAAAAGCTGCCGCAGAGGTGTGGACTCAGGGTGTTGCCCAAGGTTTCGGCCAAGAAGCCGGAGGCCAAGACCATGGGCAAGCCGCCGCAACGATTTTCCGAGTCAAGGCCCTACTGGACAATGACATGATCGCCGCACATCCAGAACGCAAATTCCCGGGTTTCACCCACGTCTCCCAAGTAGCCCAATCCGCCGTCGGACTTTTTGATCAGGCTGCCGAGGACGTCAACGGCCGCACCATAACCCTTCCCGCACACACTGACCTTTCCCCGCACTAAGCTGAAAGCGTGAACGATTCTGTGACTGATACCGCTTTATCCCCTGCTGCAACACGCTTGCACAACCCGAATTCCCGGGGTTTCGCCTCAGACAATTACTCCGGCGTACACCCGGAAGTCTTGGCTGCTCTTGCTGCAGCCAATGATGGGCACCAAGTGGCGTACGGCGAAGACGTGTACACCCAACGCCTCCTAGAAGTGATGGAAGGCTTGTTCGGCGCTGGCATCGAGATTTTTCCAGTCTTTAACGGCACCGGCGCAAACGTCCTGAGTTTGCAGTCGCTCTTGCCACGCTGGGGTGCTGTGGTGTGCGCCAGCACCGCCCACATCAACATGGACGAGAACGGTGCGCCGGAGCGCATTGGTGGAATGAAGCTGCTGCAAGTTCCCACCAGTGACGGCAAATTGACACCGGAATTGATCGACCGCGAAGCGTGGGGCTTTGGCGACGAACACCGTGCCCAGCCGCTGGCAGTATCCATCACCCAGACCACCGAGCTCGGCACGTGCTACACAGCAGAAGAAGTGAAAGCCATTGCTGATCATGTCCATTCCAAGGGGATGAAATTGCATATGGATGGCGCCCGCTTAGCGAACGCTGCAGCTCATCTTGGAATCCCAGTGCGGGAGTTTACCCGCGATGCTGGCGTGGACATTTTGTCCTTCGGCGGCACCAAAAACGGGCTGGTCTTTGGCGAAGTGATTGTTGTGATGAATCCTGAAGCCGCCCCGGGACTGACGTACCTCCGCAAAATGAACATGCAGCTTGGTTCAAAGATGCGTTTTATGTCAGCACAATTTATTGCCCTGCTAGAAAATGATCTCTGGTTACGTTCAGCAGGACACGCCAATGCCATGGCCACCCGACTTCGTAGCGCCGTGGAGAGCATCCCCGGCATCGCTGTTACCCAGAGCACCGAGTCGAACGGCGTTTTTGCCATCTTGCCCGCCGCAGCGGCCAACAAAGTACGCGAACAGTTCCGCTTTTACGATTGGGACGAGGCCCGCTCAGAGGTCCGTTGGATGTGCTCATTCGACACCACCGAGGCGGACGTTGATGCCTTCGCAGCAGCACTGCGACAAGAGCTCATCGCCGAATAGTCAGTAGTGTCACCGGTGCTGTGCGGCGTGCCTCGCGCTCCGTATGGCACCGGGGGCATATTCTGCTGTGGTGAGCGCCATAGCACAACTGCCCTCAGAATTCCTGAGCGCCCTGGGATCCTTGCGAAAAGCCCAGTGCCGTCCTGAATTGCGCCTTGACGAGATTCCGGCACCGGCACGCCTAGCCCCCTACGCGGTAGCAATGGGTGCCGAAGTAAGCGGCGAGGCCTTTCCTGCCGGAGTCACACCCTTGCACGGCCCGGCCGCACTGGCCGCGAGCGACGAAGACGCGCCCGAGCTCGCAACCGGGCGATTTATCCTGCTCCACGATCCCCATGGGTCAACCGTATGGGGTGGGCAGTTCCGGATCGTCACCTACATCCGTGCCCAGCTTGAAGCAGACATGGGCAATGACGAGATGCTCAGTTCAGTAGCCTGGACTTGGCTTCTAGACGCCCTTGCCGCCCACAACGCAGACTTCCATGCAGCCGGCGGCACTGCGACAAGGATTCTCTCAGAAAGCTTTGGAAGTTTAGCCGAGCGCCCTGCCGCCATTGATATTGAGCTGCGCGCGTCATGGACACCCGGCAGTGCTGACATTCAAGCTCACCTCGAAGCCTGGTCAGAAATGGTCTGCACTTTCGCAGGCCTTCCCCCTCTCCCGGAAGGAGTCGCGGCCTTGCCGCACCGGCGTCGCAACTGAAGTCGCTAAACTTAGTGCCACCATGACCCCAAAGAATCTGGACATTACCGCGGCCGGCGCTCCGACCGCTGAATCCGAAACCACCATCAGTGTGGAAGGTTTCGACGGTGGAGTCCCCGCCGTCGTCGAACTTGATACACCACGCGAAGGCGTACCCTCAGTGGTGGCCACCCCTGAAGCCCTGGAACGTTGCGCAGCGGCGCTTGCTGCGGGCACCGGACCAGCCGGTGTTGACGCCGAACGGGCAAGCGGTTTTCGCTACGGACAACGTGCCTTTTTGGTGCAAATCCGCCGCGAAGGAGCCGGTACGTGGTTGATTGACCCAGAACCGTTTGATGATCTGAAAATCATCGATGATGCACTCGCAGGCACCGAATGGATTCTGCACGCAGCTAGCCAAGACCTACCGTGTTTGTCCGAACTAGGCATGTGGCCGTCACGGTTGTTTGACACCGAGTTGGCAGCTCGCATTGCTGGCCTGCCGCGAGTGGGGTTGGCCGCTGTGATTGAACAACTGCTTGGTTTCTCGCTCGCGAAGGAACACTCCGCTGCCGACTGGTCCACTCGCCCCTTGCCGGATCCGTGGTTGAAGTATGCGGCACTTGACGTTGAAGTTCTCAGTGAATTGCGCGACGAGTTGGTTGAGCTTTTGGAGCGCGACGGGAAACTCGGCTACGCCCTGGAGGAATTCCAGGCGATTCTTGATGCCGGGATCCCAGCCCCCAAGCCGGAACAGTGGCGCAGGACCTCGGGTTTGCACCAGATTCGAGACCGAACCCAACTCGCAGCGGTCCACGAGTTGTGGATGGAGCGAGACCAACTGGCACGGAAGCGAGACGTTGCCCCCGGCCGGCTTATCCCCGACGCAGCCCTTGTGGCTGCTGCGAAGGCCATGCCAACCACTGTTCCGCAGCTCCTGAGCACCAAGGGCTTCCACGGTAGGGCTGCCCAAAGGGAAGCGCCACGCTGGTTGCGCTGCATTCAAGCTGCACGGTCACTCGAAGAGCTGCCGCCGCTTCACGTACCAACCAATGCTCCGCCGCCGCCACGCGTTTGGGCAGATCGGGACCCCGTAGCCGCAGCACGCTTGACGACAGCGCGGGCGGCTCTCCAAGAGCTCTCCATTGAACTCAATATGCCCATAGAAAACTTGCTAACCCCTGATACGTTACGACGCTTGGCGTGGTGGCCACCGATAGAGATCACCGCCGAGTCCATCAAGGCACAAATGGCCGAATTAGGGGCCAGAGCTTGGCAGATCTCGTTGACCGCTGAACCGATTCTGAACGCTTTCCTCAACCCGGATCCACTGCAAGAAAAGTAGCATTCGCGCGCCGTGTTGCAGGCTAAGTTACTCGCAAGTAACATTGCAGATATTGTTGCCGGATCAAAGTATCCGGAGCCACTATCTCAACGAGGAGTAGCACGTGAGCCAAGAATCAGGGATCCGGCGCAACCGGGCTGTTCGAGACGTTGTTTTTGTTGACGGTGTCCGCACGCCTTTTGGTAAAGCAGGCGAGAAAGGCATCTACGCAGGTACACGCGCAGATGATTTGGTGGTGAAGTGCATTCGGGAACTGATCCGCCGCAATCCTTCACTCCCACCTGAGCGAATCGACGAAGTTGCCATCGCTGCCACCACGCAGACCGGCGATCAGGGGCTCACCATTGGCCGCACCGCCGCTCTTTTGGCCGGGCTCCCCCGCACCGTCCCCGGGTTCGCCATCGACCGTATGTGTGCTGGTGCGATGACTGCAGTTACCACCACCGCATCCGGCATCGGCTTTGGTGCCTACGATGTAGTGATTGCTGGCGGCGTGGAACACATGGGAAACCACCCCATGGGTGCCGGCGCAGACCCCAACCCCCGCTTCGCCGCGGAGCGTTTGGTTGACCCAGCTGCTCTGAACATGGGCAACACGGCAGAGAACCTTCACGACCGATTCCCGGCCATCACCAAAGAGCGCACCGACGCCTATGCCGTTCAGTCCCAGAACAAGCTCGCTGCAGCCTACGAAGCCGGCAACATCCAGCCCGATCTGGTCCCCGTTGCCACCATCAAACCGGGTCAAGGCTGGACGCTCAACTCCGTGGACGAGCCGCCCCGGCCAGGAACCACCACTGAAGATTTGGCTGGACTGCGCACCCCATTCCGGGCTCACGGCCGCGTCACGGCTGGTAACGCAGCAGGTTTGAACGACGGTGCAACTGCCGCAATCCTGGCCTCCTCCGACGCTGCAGAAGAGCTCGGTTTGAACGTCAAAATGCGTTTGGTGAGCTACGCCTTCGCGGGCGTTGAACCAGAGGTGATGGGCATTGGACCCGTCCCGGCCACGGAGAAGGCACTGAAAAATGCTGGCCTTTCCATCGATGACATTGGGCTTTTTGAAATCAATGAAGCCTTCGCCGTACAAGTCCTCAGCTTCTTGGACCACTTTGGGATTTCCGACGACGACCCGCGCGTCAACCGTTACGGTGGCGCAATCGCTGTTGGTCACCCGCTGGCCTCGTCCGGTGTGCGGTTAATGAACCAGCTGGCACGCCAATTTGAGGCTGATCCTTCCGTTCGTTACGGCATCACCACGATGTGCATCGGGCTTGGTATGGGCGCGACTGTCATCTGGGAAAACCCGCACCACGCTGACTACAACACCGATTCAATTGCCGCAGGAGCCGCAGCATGAGCACCACAACCTTCTCTCAGCTCGCAGAACTCGTTCCAAACGAAACCATTACCCACTCCTACGTCAAAGACATCCCCCTTCCCGGCGTCGACGGCGGCAAGAGCCCGGGCATACTGGCTTTGGTCACGCTCGACAACGATCTTGACCACCGCAAGCCCACAACACTGGGACCGAACACTTTGCTGGAACTCCAAGGCGTCTTGGAGCAGTTGGGCGACCGTGCCAAGCGCGGCGAGATTGCCGCCGTCGGAATCACCGGTAAGCCCTACTTCTTGGTAGCTGGCGCTGACCTGTCCGCAGTCAAGAGTCTCCGAACCCGCGACCAGGGTTTGGCTATGGCTAAATTGGGCCACAGCGTGTACTCCACCCTCTCTGGCTTGGACGTACCCACGTTCTGCTTTATCAACGGTCTCTCACTCGGTGGCGGACTCGAGATCGCGCTGCAGTCCGATTACCGAACGATCTCCACTGGTGCCGGTGCGGTTGCTCTGCCCGAAGCATTTTTGGGGCTTGTCCCCGGGTGGGGCGGCGTGTACCTTCTGCCGCGCTTGATCGGCCCAGAAAACGCCGTCAAGGTCATGATCGAGAACGCGCTGAACAACAACCGGCCACTCTCCGGGCCTCAGGCGTTCGAACTGGGAATCGCTGACGCCATTTTTGAACCAGCCGACTTCATTGAGCAGTCCATTATCTGGGCTGCCGGTGTCCTCGCCGGCAAAACTACCCCCGCGCGCGCTAACGCTGTTGACCCCACTGACCCAGCGGTGGCAGAGCGCTGGGCCAAGGCTGTAGCCGCTGGACGTGCCGTAGTGGAGGCTAAGACCTCAGGTGCAGCACCTGCTCCCGGCAAGGTCTTAGACGTACTGGAAGCAAACCGTACTCTGAGCCAGAGCGAATCTGCGGAGCTGGAATGCGATGCGCTAGCGGAGCTGATGCAGACAGACGAATTCAAGTCCACCGTTTACGCTTTCTTGGACCTAGTCCAGCGACGCTCCAAGCGCCCGGCCGGTGCACCAGACAAGTCGCTGGCACGCCCCATCACCAAAGTTGGTGTTGTGGGTGCCGGGCTGATGGCTGGTCAACTGGCGCTGCTGTTTGCAAAGCAGCTTAAGGTGCCGGTGGTGTTGACTGACATCGACCAGGCACGCGTAGACAAGGGTGTTGCTTACATCCACGGCGAGATCGATAAGCTCTTGGCCAAAAAGCGGATTAAGCCCGACGCCGCAAACCGCACTAAAGCGTTGATCACCGGCTCCGTGTCAAAAGAGGTATTCGCCGACGCCGACTTTGTGATTGAGGCAGTCTTCGAAGAGCTCAACGTCAAGAAGTCAGTGTTTGCTGAAGTCGAGGCAATCGTCTCCCCCGAGTGCATTCTGGCCACCAACACCTCTTCCTTGTCCGTAACGGAGATGGCGAAGGACCTGAAAAACCCAGAGCGTTTGGTGGGCTTCCACTTCTTCAACCCTGTTGCAGTGATGCCGCTGGTTGAAATTGTGCGCGCGCCAAAAACCGATGACGCAGTTCTTGCCACCGCCTTTGTGCTGGCTAAGAACCTCAAGAAGACGGCCGTGTTAGTCAAGGACGCAGCTGCATTTGTAGTCAACCGGGTACTTTTGCGTTTGATGGGCGAGGTTATTGCAGCATTCGATGAAGGCACTGATCCCGCCGTGGCTGACAACGCTTTGCGCCCCATGGGCTTGCCAATGACTCCGTTTACCCTCGGCGCCATGGTTGGTCTGCCGGTGGCTCAGCACGTTCAGGAGTCCTTGCACGCGGCGTTCGGTGATCGCTTTGCGGTTTCCGAGAATCTGCAGAAGCTGATCGACAACGGCATCAAAACCATCTGGGCTCCAGGCGCTGACGGCAAGCAGGAAATCCCGGCGGAGACCCTTGCTCTCTTGAGCTTTGGAAACTCACCGTCTACTTCCGAACAAGTGCTCACCCGCGTTCAAGATGCACTGGCCGAAGAAATTGGCCTGATGCTCAAGGAAGGCGTTGTGGCAGGTCCCGAGGACATTGACCTTTGTATGATTACGGGCGCCGGCTGGCCTTTGTTCTTGGGCGGTGTTACACCGTATCTGGACCGTGTAGGTGCTTCCGAGCGGATCAACGGCCAGCGTTTCCACAGTGAGGACGCCAACGCCTAAGTGGCGAGCTAGCAGTTGTACAGCACAAAACTAATGGGTGGTTGAGCTCCAGATGCGGAGCTCAACCACCCATTACTTTTATGCAGGTTATTGGGCTGCTGTTCTTCTAAGCCTTCGAAATCAGCGACTCAGAACAAAGCGACCTTTGGTGTTTTGGGGAAGATTTGGTCCAGCTCTTCAAGATCCTCATCTGAGAGGTACCAGCCGGCTGCCTCTGAGTTCTCTACAACTTGCTCAGGGCGAGTGGCCCCGGCAATTACACTGGCAACTGACGGCTGCGCAGCGAGCCAAGAGAACGCCAACTGCACTTCAGTAATGTCACGGGCGCGAGCAAATTCGCCGAAGGCACGCAGTTGCTCAAAGTCCGCTTTCTCCAAGAGGTTGCTTCGGCTGTGGGACAGGCGCGAGCCTTCCGGAGCCTTGCCGGAAGAGTATTTGCCGGTCAACAAACCATTGGCCAACGGGAAGTACGGAAGCACACCCAAACCATAGGCTTCAGCTGCCGGGGTTACTTCCAGCTCTGCGCGTCGGTCCAAAAGGTTGTAGTGATTCTGCGAAGAAATGAAACGTTCAGTACCCAGTGCCCGTGCAGTGAATTCAGCCTCGGCGATCTGCCAGCCTGCCCGGTTCGAGTGCCCAATGTAGCGGACCTTTCCTGAACGCACTAAGTCATCAAGAGCGCTGAGCGTCTCTTCAATGGGCGTTAGCGGGTCTGGCGTATGGAACTGGTACAAGTCGATCCACTCGGTTCCGAGTCGACGCAGAGAGGCTTCTACAGACGCCACGATGTAACGGCGCGAGCCACGAGCACCGAAGTCGTTGCCGTTAGCCCCTTCCATGTCCATACCGAACTTGGTGGCCACAACAACGTCATTACGCCGACCCTGCAGGGCTTTGCCCAGCATAGTTTCACTCAAACCTTTTTCACGCCCGTAGACGTCAGCAACGTCGAACAGTGTGATGCCAGCATCAATCGCAGCATGGACGACGGCGTCAGTGCCGGATTGTGATTCGGTGACAGTTCCCGGCCGGCCTAGGTTGTTACAACCCAGCCCTACGGTAGAGACAGTCAGTCCAGAAGTACCTACACGGCGATATTCAGTCATAAAAGTTACCCTAACGAGAAAGTCTTGGCAGCGGCTGGAAGGTGCTTCGCCTTGATGTTTTCGATGTCGTTGTACGGGGCCACACCAATACTCAATTTGGTGAAGTCCAAGTTTGCTTCACGCAAGCAAACCTTGAGGCCTTGGACGGCCCTCGTGGCATCCGGGACGATGCAAAAAATGTTCAACTTACCGTTGCTCATCTCGGTACGGTCCACGATGCCAATACCCCGCCAGGCGAAGTATTCAATGATGGTTCGTTCTGCTTTGTCCTGAAGGTATTTATCCCGGTCTGTGCCCGTTGGTGATTTGAGGGAGTACTGCGCCACCGCCCAGAATTGCTCTTCAAGTGGCACATCCACAAAATCATCTGCTTCGCATTGCGCCGCAAATGCGGTCAACAAAGCGTCTGCTGCTTCGGTGGATTCAACGTCAGTCTCTTCAGTTTTGCTCTGATGCCCCACCGTGCCAAAGTTCACCACCACTTGTTCGGTGACTTCGTCATACCATGCCTCGCGGAACTGGAGGATTCCCTCGTCGTCGCGTTTGTAAACCCGGATGATTCCGCTCATTAAAGTTCTGCTCTCTTTCCTGCGACGCTCTCAGCCACCGGCTCGGCGTCAAATAGTGCATAAAGCTTTTCAAACCATGCAGCCGCCGAACCGTCAAAGGGGCCGGTGCTCTGCTCAAGGTGTTCAAAGAGTTGGTCTGCTGCGTTACGAGTTGCAGCAATCAGCTCTTGGGGGTAGCCAAAAATCTCTTGGTGCTCAAGGAATTCGTCTTCATCGTCGATGTAGTCACCTCGGGTGGTGGAACGAACCACGTCTAGGTCCATATCAATCGCCGAAATTTCCCAGCCGGCAGGCCGCATGGGGGTCCACTTGGAGTGGCTAACGATGTCCGCATAAACGCGGAAATCGCCGGGATGTTGATGGTCAAAGAACTCCACCATGTATTCAGCACCAGAGTTAGCCGTGAGCCGAGGAATCAATAACAACACCGGCGAACGCGAATACAGGCCCACACCTGGCCTGCTCAAAAGCGTCCCCGCTGGCCTAGCCAGCCACACCCCGTGATGGTCCTGCCCTAAAGCTTCGCTCGCATACAGCCAGTGGGCACCGCCGTTATATTTGCGGTGACGAACCACCACAAGGTCACCCACTTGAGGCCCCTCGGAGTCTGTGCCGAACTCGCTAAAGCTCATAATGTTGGCATGCTCCCGGTGGTGGGGTGCGCTTGGCCCGGGAGTGGACGGGCAAACGGTACTTTGGTTCCCAGAACTTGAGCGACGACGTCGTGCGTGATCTGCTGCGCCGTCAGGCCAACCCGTGCAAGGACTTGTGAACGCGAACCGTGATCGAGGAATTCAGCCGGCAGGCCCACCTCGTTGAGGGCAGTGTCTACACCTGCCGCGCGCATTTCCTGGCGGATACGCGAACCAACACCACCTGTGCGGACACCATCTTCAATGCACACCACAAGCCGGTGCCGTGCGGCCAAGGCAATCACTGAGCGGGGCACAGGCAGCACCCACCGCGGGTCCACCACGGTTGAGCTGATCCCCTGATCTCCCAGGCGGCTGGCAACGTCAAGAGCTAGCTCGGCCATGGCACCGACACTAATAATCAGCACATCGTTTTCTGAACTGTCTGCGGGGCGACGAGCCAGTACGTCCACACCGTCGGAAAGACGCTCAAGTGCATCAATCTCCGCACGAACTTCGCCTTTAGAGAATCTGACAACGCTCGGAGCGTTTTCGATTTCCACTGCCTCGCGCAGTTCCTCACGCAACCTCGTGGCGTCTCGCGGCGCACTCAGGTGCAGTCCGGGGATACTCTGCACCAGCGCCATGTCCCACATTCCGTGGTGGCTTGCGCCGTCCGGTCCAGTGACCCCGGCGCGGTCCAAAACGATGGTGACACCGGCCTTGTGCAAGGCCACGTCCATCAAAAGCTGATCGTAGGCCCGGTTCAAAAAAGTTGCGTAGATGGCAACTACCGGGTGCAAACCACCAAAGGCGAGGCCAGCCGCGGCCGTGAGGGCGTGCTGTTCTGCGATGCCAACGTCGATCACTCGTTCGGGGTGATTCTTGGCGAACTTGTGCAAACCAACCGGAATCAGCATTGCACCGGTAAGCCCAACAACGTCCTCACGTTCATCGGCAATAGCGGCGATTTCATCAGCAAACACGCTGGTCCAGGAAGCGTTGCCTGATGCTTCGGTGGGCTGCCCTGTTTCCGGGTCAATCACACCAACAGCATGGAACTGGTCAGCCTCGTGCGCGCGGGCTGGCGCATAACCGTGGCCCTTTTCGGTAATCGCGTGCACAATAACTGGTCCCGCATAATTCTTGGCTTTGGAGAGGGCGTCTTCAAGCGCTGGCAGGCTGTGACCATCGATTGGGCCGATGTATTTCATGCCCAGATCCTCGAACATACCTTGAGGAGCCCACCAGTCTTTGAGCCCCTTTTTGGTAGCGTGCAGGCTCTTGTAAGTAAATTGGCCCACCATGCCGCCCTCTTGGAGCCGCTTCTTCCACCAGTCCAGTGTTCCCTCGTAGGCCGGAGCTGTACGCAACGAATCAATCGTGGGGCGCAAAGTTGCCAAGTACTGCGCAAAACCGCCCACTGTTGGCGCGTAGGAACGCCCATTGTCATTGACAACAATGACGACTTTTCGGCGTTTGTCCGCAGCAATATTATTCAGCGCTTCCCAGGCCATACCACCTGTCAGTGCACCATCACCTATAACGGCCACTGTGTAGCGATCATCTTGGCCAGTCAGCTGGCGTGCACGCGAGATGCCGTCAGCCCAAGAAAGTGACGAGGAGGCGTGAGAGCTCTCCACGATGTCATGCTCCGACTCAGCGCGTGAAGGATATCCGGAGAGCCCGTGTTCTTGGCGCAGGGTTGAGAAGTCCTGGCGCCCGGTAAGGAGCTTGTGCACGTATGACTGATGGCCCGTATCAAAGATGACCGAGTCCTGAGGCGACTGGAATATTTTGTGGATCGCGATAGTCAGCTCAACTACACCGAGGTTGGGGCCCAAATGGCCACCGGTCTGGGCGACGTTGGTGATCAGAAACATCCGAATCTCCTCTGCTAGTTCCTCAAGCTCTGCTGTGCTCAGCTGCTCAAGGTCTTGCGGATTTTGGATGGTCTCCAAGAGTCCCAACGGCCCCTCCTTAGGGTGTTTGACGTGCTCGTTAACTTTAGCGCGTTCCCGGATGGACACATCCGAAAAAAGCAGAAGGCCCCCGCCGGTGCAAACCAGCGGAGGCCACGCCGTGCCCAAATGACTAGCAGTTGTGGCTGTTCTGAGAACTCAAAACAGCCACAACTGCAATCTAGTGGCGACTAGTTGGCGGAGATCTGACGCAGTACGTACTGCAAGATGCCGCCGTTGCGGTAGTAGTCCGCTTCACCGGGCGTATCGATGCGCAGTACAGCGTCGAAGGACTTGCTGCTGCCATCCTCTGCGGTTGCCGTGACCTTCAGAGTCTTGGGGGTGGTGCCGTTGTTCAGCTCCGTCACTCCCTCAACTGCGAACGTCTCGGTGCCGGTCAGGCCCAGCGTTGCTGCGGATTCACCCTCCGGGAACTGCAGGGGCAAAACGCCCATGCCGATCAGGTTGGAGCGGTGAATACGTTCGTAGCTCTCAGCCATAACAGCCTTGACGCCCAGAAGCGCAGTACCCTTAGCTGCCCAGTCACGTGAAGAACCGGAACCGTATTCCTTACCAGCCAAGACCACCAACGGGGTGCCGGCAGCCTGGTAGTTCTGAGCGGCGTCGTAGACATAAGCCTGCGGGCCGTCAGCTTGGGTGAAGTCGCGAGTGAAACCACCCTCAACTCCATCCAATAGCTGGTTCTTGATGCGGATGTTCGCGAAGGTACCGCGGATCATCACTTCGTGGTTACCACGGCGAGATCCGTAGGAGTTGAAGTCCTTGCGCTCCACACCGTTGGCCAACAGGTACTGACCGGCCGGGGTGTCTGACTTGAAGGAACCTGCCGGGGAGATGTGGTCTGTAGTAACAGAGTCACCCAACTTCAACAGCACACGAGCACCGGAGATGTCCTGGACCGGAGCAGGCTCAGCGGTCATACCCTCGAAGTACGGGGGCTTCCGAACGTAGGTGGACTTCGGATCCCAAGCAAAGGTGTCGCCTTCAGGGGTGTTGAGCGCCTTCCAGCGATCGTCACCTTCGAAGACACCCTCGTAACCCTTGGTGAACATGGCCTCGTCGATGGACGAATCGATAACCTGCTGAACCTCAACAGGGTTCGGCCAAATGTCCTTCAAAAACACGTCGTTGCCGTCAGCGTCCTGGCCAAGTGCATCGGCGTCGAAGTCGAAGTCCATGGAACCAGCCAAGGCGTAGGCGATAACCAGCGGCGGGGAAGCCAAGTAGTTCATCTTGACGTCCGGGTTGATACGGCCTTCAAAGTTACGGTTACCCGAGAGGACTGCCGTGACGGAGAGGTCATTGGCCTGAATGGCCTCGGAGATCTCAGACTCAAGCGGACCCGAGTTACCAATACACGTTGCGCAACCGTAGCCAACAATGTAGAAGCCAAGCTTCTCCAAATACGGAGTGAGGCCCGACTTCTCGTAGTAGTCAGTAACTACCTTTGAACCTGGAGCCACGGAGGTCTTGACCCACGGCTTGGACACGAGGCCCTTTTCCACTGCGTTGCGAGCAAGCAGAGCTGCTGCCAACATCACCGAGGGGTTGGAGGTGTTGGTGCACGAGGTGATCGAGGCGATGGAAACGGCACCGTGATCGAGCTCAAACTCGCGGCCGTCTTCAGTCTTGATGTGAACCGGCTTGGACGGACGGCCGTGTGCACCGTTCGCTGCCGAAACGACGCGTGGGGACTCGGTGGTGTGCGAGTCAGCGTGCGTGAAGGACGGCGAATCCGAAGCCGGGAACGACTCCTCGAGGGATTCGTCAACGCTACCGTCTTCGATTCCAACGTAGTTGTGGATGTCCTTGCGGAACTGCTCCTTGGCATCGGTGAGCTCAATGCGGTCCTGAGGACGCTTGGGGCCAGAGATGGAGGGAACAACCGTGGACAGGTCCAGCTCGAGGAACTCGGAGAAACGCAGTTCGCGGGAAGGATCGTGCCACAGGCCCTGTTCCTTCGCGTAGGCCTCTACAAGTGCCACGTTCTCTTCGGAGCGGCCGGTGAGGCGCAAGTAATCCAAGGTGACGTCGTCGATCGGGAACATAGCAGCCGTGGAACCGAATTCCGGGCTCATGTTACCGATGGTGGCGCGGTTAGCTAGCGGAACAGCTGCAACACCTTCGCCGTAGAATTCCACAAACTTGCCAACAACGCCGTGCTTACGAAGCATCTCTGTGATGGTCAATACGACGTCGGTAGCGGTAGCGCCAGCCGGGATGTTACCGGAGAGCTTGAAACCAACAACGCGTGGGATCAACATGGAAACGGGCTGGCCGAGCATTGCTGCCTCGGCCTCAATGCCACCAACACCCCAGCCCAAAACACCCAGGCCGTTGACCATGGTGGTGTGGGAGTCGGTACCAACGCAGGTATCCGGGTATGCGCGCAAAACGCCGTCAACCTCGCGGGTCATAACGGTGCGTGCCAAGTACTCGATGTTGACCTGGTGGACAATACCGGTTCCCGGGGGAACTACCTTGAAGTCATCAAACGCAGTCTGGCCCCAGCGCAGGAACTGGTAACGCTCACCATTGCGCTGGTACTCGATCTCCATGTTGCGCTCAAGCGCGCCAGAGTTACCGAAGACATCGATCTGAACCGAGTGGTCAATCACCATTTCAGCCGGAGCCAAGGGGTTAACCCGCTTGGGGTCACCTCCGAGTTCCTTGACCGCTTCACGCATGGTCGCCAGGTCCACAACACAGGGGACGCCGGTGAAGTCCTGCATGATCACGCGGGCTGGCGTGAACTGGATTTCGGTGTTTGGCTGGGCATCCGGGTCCCAACCGGCCAAAGCGCGAACGTGGTCGGCCGTGATGTTGGCGCCGTCCTCAGTCCGCAGGAGGTTCTCAAGCAATACCTTGAGGCTGAACGGAAGGCTATCGGCGCCTTCAACGGAGTTCAACCGGAAAATTTCGTACTCGGATCCGGCTACATTAAGTACGCCTTTTGACCCGAAGCTGTCCACAGTGCTCATCGCAGGACTCCTCTCGCAACAGTTTCATCTTTGTCTGGCA
Source organism: Pseudarthrobacter sp. J1738 (assembly GCF_050490315.1). Lineage (NCBI taxonomy): Bacteria > Bacillati > Actinomycetota > Actinomycetes > Micrococcales > Micrococcaceae > Pseudarthrobacter > Pseudarthrobacter sp. J1738. The sequence goes on from NZ_JBNPEO010000009.1 coordinate 52,213, forward strand.
GATCACCACGTGCTAGTTAGGTTTACCTAACTAGATGCCGGTAGCAGCAACGCGACCGTCTCCACGTGATGCGTATTCGGATAAAGGTCAAACGCACGCAACTGCGCTAGCTTCCACCCCGCATTGCGGAAGTAGCCTAGGTCACGAGCGAAGGAAGCCGGATCACATGCCACATAGGCAATGGCCCGTGGTGAACTCGCAATAAGTTGCTTTACCACTTGTGTACCAGCACCCGCGCGGGGCGGGTCAAGAACAATGGCATCGAATGCGCGAGGTTGGCGCCGCAACACACTCTCAACTCTGCCCTGCACAATCTCCACTTGAGGAATTCCATGGAGATTTTTGCGAGCATCCCGGCTGGCGCCTGGTGCACCCTCCACTGATAGCACCGCACCGCTCTCCCCCACCGCTTGGGCCAACGGTGCCGTGAATAAACCAGCCCCCGCATACAGGTCCGCCACGTTCGCACCCGGGGTGAGATAGCCGCCGTCGTTCAAGAATTCTTGAACCGCCCCGGAGAGCGTCTGCGGAGCCCGGCGGTGGATCTGCCAAAACCCTTCGCCAGTCACGCGGTATTCATGAGAACCCACTGACTCGCTCAGCCAGGTACGGCCGCGCAGCCGCAAGGTTTCACTCCCGCCCGGGTTGAACGTGGCAACCGAAGCCGCTGGATCAATGCCGGCGAGAATCGCCGAGAGTCGTTTGGCCGAAGTTCCCGGCGCCGGATTCAGCAGCACCAGCGGTGCACTGCCGTTAGCCGGCGCAGCCACTTCAATGCGCTCAATTCCGTTTAAGTCCAGTTCCCACAAACGCAAAGCATTAATCTGCTCTGAAGCGAGAGGCATTTCTTGAACCGGAATAATGCGATCCGAACGGTGCGCGTGCATTCCTAGGCGCCCATCTCGGCCCACGGCGTAGCTCGCCCGCGTACGCCAATGCAGGCCGTCCTCGCCAGCGCCAGGAATCTCCACGGCTTCTACTTCCACGGAAGTTTCGAGCCCTGCCAAGCGCTGAAGTTGCTCGGCAATCACCGTGGCCTTGAGCTCACGCTGTACGGAAAGTTCAATGTGCCCAAATTCTGCGCCACCCACCGCTGGCACGCGGCGTCCGGCGGCAGCAAGGGCATCTGCTGGAGCCCAAAAGTGTTCGCGTCGTCCGGGGGCAGCGTCAAGGACCTCCACAACGTCGGCACGCCAGAACTTGGCGTCCTCCGAGGAGTCAGTCAGCCGCGCCATCACCCGTTCGCCGGGGAGCCCATGGCGGACAAAAATCACGCGACCTTCGTAACGCGCCACAAAGTGCCCGCCGTGTGCAACCGGGCCCACGGTCAGTTCCACGGTGCGGCCTTGAGCTTGGGTCATTTAAGTGCCTGCAGTTTCTTTGCCTCTTCCGATGATTTCAGCTGCCATGGCACGCTGGCCACCATCACTCCGGGTTCGAAGTGCAGCCTGGTTTTGATTCGAAGCGCAGTCTGGTTGTGGACGAGTTGCTCCCACCACTTTCCAACTACGTATTCGGGGATGTAAACAACAATGAGGTCCCGGGGCGAGTCGCGGCGCATATTGGTCACGTACTCCATGATGGGAGTGATCGTGTCGCGGTAGGGGCTCGCGAGGACTGTCAGCGGAACCGGGATCTTGAGTTTTTCCCAGTCGCTGAGTGTGCGTTGGGTCTCCTCCGGTGTGATGTCCACAATGATTGCGTCCAACCGCGAAGGGCGTGAAGCCCTGGCATAGGCCAAGGCCCGCAGAACCGGTTTACGGACGTGGGAAACCAATAACACGGCGTGGACACGTGAGGGCAGGGCCCGTGGTGAGGAATCCTCGTCAACGGAGAGTTCCTTGGCCACGTTGTCATAGTGGGCCTTGATGCTCCACATAATCAAAAAGAGGATAAACATTGCCAACAGTGCGATCCAGGCACCTTGTTCAAACTTGGTGATCAGGACAATGACGAGCACCAACGCGGTCATTCCAAAACCGATCATGTTGATGGTGCGGGACTTGATCATTCGCCGGCGCAGTGATTTGTCCTTAACGCGGCGCAATTCCCGGCCCCAGTGCCGGATCATGCCCAGCTGGCTGGCCGTAAAGGAAATAAACACTCCAACGATGTACAGCTGGATGAGTTTAGTGACGTCCGCGTTGAAGGCCAAGATCAGGACCAAAGCCCCGCCAGCCAAGGCTAGGACACCGTTGCTGTAGGCCAGCCTGTCGCCTCGGGTACGCAATTGACGCGGGAGGTAGCCATCCTCCGCCAGGATGGACCCCAAAACTGGGAAGCCGTTGAACGCAGTGTTGGAGGCAAAAACCAGAATGATGCCAGTTGCGGCCACCACAATGTAAAACGGGATTGACCCTGCGCCAAAAACTGTCTGCGCAATCTGGCTAATGGCCGGATTCTGGATGTACCCCTCGGGAAGCGGCTTGCCGTTGAGCAAGAATTCCTTGGCCGGGTCTAGAACAATGTGCACTTTGGTGGCGTTGGCCAAGTACAGAATTCCCGCGAGCATCGCAGCGGCAAGGGCGCCAAGCAGCAGCAAGGTGGTGGCTGCGTTTTTGCTCTTGGGCTTTTGAAAGTTGGGTACACCGTTGCTGATGGCTTCAACGCCCGTCAGGGCTGCCGCACCAGAGGAGAATGCCCGCAGCAACAAAAACGCGCCAGCCAATCCAACAAGGCCCTCGTCAAAGCCGGGTGAGGGAACAATTTCAAACGCTGCTGACGGTGCCTGGCCCAAACTCCCGGTCAGGGCTTGAATGATACCTATAACGGTCATCCCCAATATGGACGCCATAAAAATGTAGGTGGGAACAGCAAATACTGTTCCTGCTTCCTTGATACCGCGCAGGTTCACAAGCGCCAAAATAACGACGCCGATAGTCGCTATCATCGCTTGCTGCCCGTGAAGTATGGGCACGGCCGTTGTCAGATACGCTGCCGCAGACGACATGGACACAGCCACCGTCAGGACGTAGTCCACTAAAAGTGCCGAGGCCACCGTCAAGCCGGCATATTTGCCAAGGTTGACGTTCGCGATCTCGTAATCACCACCACCGGAAGGATAGGCATGAACGTTTTGGCGATAGGACGCAACAACCGTCAGCAGTACCACCATCACTGCCAGACCCACCAAGGGTGAGAACGCCACAGCCCCCACACCAGCGAGGGCTAGGGTCAGCAGAATCTCGTCCGGGGCATAAGCCACCGATGACAAGGCGTCAGAAGCAAAAATCGGCAAGGCGATCCGCTTGGGCAGGAGGGTGTGCGCCAACCTGTCATTGCGGAACGGCCGCCCAACGAGGACGCGTTTAATAGCGTTCAATAGTGAGAGCACCTGACTAAAGTTAGTCGTCTTGCGGGCCAATGTCATGAATTGGGTCGCCGCCGGTAGATTAGACCCAGCTATTGCCCCAGCATTTGTATGTTTTAGCAGCGAATGTGGTGGCGTGGACACGCCGGGGTGGGCGGACTAACAGTGGCGTATAGACAGTAAGGATTCCCAAGTGGCACATTTTGTGATCATGGGTTGTGGCCGGGTGGGTGCAACACTGGCGCACACCCTCGAAGACGCGGGCCATTCGGTAGCCATCATCGATCAAGATGACCGAGCCTTCCGCCGGCTACGAGGCGGATTTAGTGGACGCAAAGTAACAGGCGTTGGGTTTGACCGTGAAACGCTCAAACAAGCTGGTGTTGAAGAGGCCTACGCCTTTGCAGCTGTCTCTTCAGGCGACAACTCCAATATTCTGGCCACTCGCGTTGCCCGCGAAACGTTTCATGTCCCTCACGTTGTAGCCCGAATCTACGATCCAGGGCGGGCCGAGATTTACCAGCGACTTGGTATCCCCACGGTGGCTGCTGTGCGCTGGAGCGCCGACCAGGTGCTCCGCCGGATTCTTCCCGAGCAGACCATCACCGGGGACTTCCGTGAACCTTCGGGCCGCCTGATGTTGGCGGAAATGCAGCTCCACGAAGACTGGCAAGGTCACCGCCTGAGCCAAATCGAGGCTGCTGGAGGAATTCGAATTGCTTACCTAACCCGCTTTGGTGAGGGCGTGATGGTTGACCCCGCTGGCAGTTATCAAGAAGGCGACACCATCCACGCAATCGTCCCCGTTGACGGTTTGGACCATGCGTCCCACCAATTGGCTAAGGCTCCCGCCAAGGAGGAACAGTGAAAGTTGTGATCGTAGGGGCGGGAAGCGTTGGCTGCTCCATTGCCCGTGAGCTGCTCATCAACAAGCACCAAATTCTTTTGATCGATGAGAAGCCCGAAGTCATTGGCCGCAGCGGACTGCGCGGGGCCCACTGGCTGGTTGGCGATGCTTGCGAACTGAGCACACTCAAGGACGCAAAGCTTGAAGAAGCGGACGTTGTTGTTTCGGCTACCGGTGACGACAAGGTCAACCTGGTGGTTTCCTTGCTGGCCAAAACCGAATTCGGTGTGGGCCGCACCGTGGGCCGTGTTAACAACCCCAAAAATGACTGGATGTTTGACGACTCTTGGGGTGTAGACGTTGCAGTGAACACACCGCAGTTGATGACAGCACTAGTTGAGGAAGCCGTGGAGATTGGTGACTTGGTGCGCCTGCTCACCCTCCAAACCGGTGTTTCCTCCCTTGTGGAATTCACGGTTCCGCACGATTCGCACTTGATTGGCAAAACTGTTGGTGGCATCGAGTGGCCGCTCGATGCCACCCTCGTGGCTATTTTGCGTGACCAAGCGCCCATTACGCCCAGCCTTGATGACGTCCTAGAGGGTGGAGATGAGCTGTTCCTCGTTACCACCATTGCGGCCGAGGACGGGCTGCGGAAACTTCTCGCCGCCAGTATCAACGAGGACGACGAGCCTCGGGCAGTTGCGCCAGACGCCACCTTGGCTGAAGATCCCCAAACCCCTGAGGACGACGGCTTCGACGGCTAGATTCGCCAGTCCCGGTAGCGCTACGGCGCCGTGTCGCCTTCAGGGCGAGCGGCGCCGTAGTTCTTTAAGCTCTAGTTCTTTAAGTTCTAGCTCTTTGTCGACTCGTCGTATTTAGCAGCCTCGTCGCGGGTAAGGATCCATGCCACCCACAAACCCAATATGTACAGCGGTGCACCCATCAAAAGGCGGGTTGTCCCCAGCGCCGCTAGTCCGGCGTCGCCCATCAAGTAGAGCGGAACCTGGACAGCTAGGCGCAAGGCCAGTACAGCAACGATGATCCACGTGCCCCATTGATAGGCGCGAACACGTAGTGGGTTCTTGCGCCACTCAATGCCCTCATTGCGGATAAAACCAAACAACAAGCCAGCAACCGGCCACTTCACAGCAATTGAAATCACCATCGCAACGATGTACGCGCTATTAGTCAGGAAGCCGGGAAGATAAAAGTCCGCAGCCTTACCGGTGCTGTTGGCGAACCACGCAGAAATTCCGACGCCGATAATTCCGGCAAGCGCTTGGGTCACCGGGCGCCGTTGGACCAGCCGGATCACTGTGAACACGGCGGAGACAGCAAGAGCGGCGATCAACGAGACCGGCAAAGCATGGCTGATAGTAAAAGCCACCAAAAACACCAAACCCGGCACAATGCTTTCAGCGATACCCTGCACACCACCGGCGGCATGCATCATGTCGATTTGGCCATCGGCCTTACGCTTTATTCCTGCCTTTTGGGCATATCCACTAGCGGTCTGGGCAAATGCGGATTCAGGTTCGTTGGGCGCGGTAGTTTGCGGATCGTTGTGGGCATTCACTTAGTGCTCCTGGTGGGCCAAAATCTCGTACCGCGGGTTGAAAATTGTTGGGATCGAATCATTGTGAGAGACCATACCCTCAAAACGAATCTGAGTGCCCGGGTCAATCCCTCGCACCCTGCGCCGTCCGAGCCACACAAGTTTCACCCGGTTTGTCCGCTTGGTCTTGAGTTCGTTGGCTGTTTTTCCTTCATCGAGGTCAACCACAATGGCGGTAAAAACTGGCGTTGCCGTCCATGGGGCGAATGTGACCGATTCGATGTACCCACGGCACCTCGCCCGTCCCCGCTCCGGCAATTGGGCCACAGTAGAGAAATCGGCTCCGCCAAAGGCATACGCAGCGTGATTAGCCAATGTGTGTTGTCTCCGGGCCGCGTTCAGGCGCGGTCAACGTAGGAGCCTCGTCAGGTGAATACGGAGCCGGCTCAGGGGCTTGACCAATCGCGTCCTTGGGGAGGTTCAACGGCAATAGATCCCGGGGCGGCATGGGGCTTTCGCCCCGGACCACAACAACCTTGCGGAACAAATCTTCCAACTCAGCTGCCGCTTCCCGTTCAAGTGCCGCATCGCCACCGAAGACGGCACGCAAGAACCATCGAGGCCCGTCTACGCCAACAAAGCGGGCTACTCGCTGGCCGGGACCACCATCAGCTGTCTGGGCAGGAAGTTTGGCGATGAGCTCTGTGCCAAAGGAACCTTGAATTTCTTCGACGTGCCCGCCTTGGCTAGCCACCGATTGGCTGATCTGCTCGCGAATCTCGTCCCACAGCCCTTCCGAGCGCGGAGCCGCAAATGGCTGCAACTGCACAGTGGAACCTTTTAAGTCCATGGTCACTGCGATAACCCGCTGGGTGGACTCTTCCACCTCGAGCCGGAGTTCGAGACCCTGGGCTGCAACGAGGCGTAGCGAACCCATGTCAATCAAGTCTTCGTTGTCGTCAACCTCGGAGACGTCAAAGGGACCTGTTTCGGCGCGCGGGAAAGGGGCCTTCTCGGTACTAACTGCAGGCGTTTGAAGAACGTCAATCTGCTCGTCGTTCACGAGTTCATTCTTCGCCTTTTTTGAACGCCCAAAAGCCATGGGGAACTGCTCCTCTATTGTTTCAGTTTTGGACTTGACCAAAGCCACCGGTTGAGCCGAAGCCAGCGTCGCCCCGAACCGAATCGGGCAACTCGTCCACGTGTTCAAACTGCGCGTACTCCACTCGCTGAATGACCATCTGGGCAATTCTATCGCCGCGCTTGAGTTCTATAGTTTCGCTGCGATCGGTGTTGAGCAGCGTCACCGCAATTTCGCCACGGTACCCAGCGTCCACGGTACCGGGCGCATTCACCACCGTGAGCCCGTGCCGAGTAGCAAGTCCAGAGCGCGGGTGGATCAACCCAACGTACCCAAAAGGAAGCGCAATCGCGACGCCGGTGGGCACAAGTTTCCGCTCGCCAGGAGCAAGCGTTACGTCTTCCCTGGCCCGCAGGTCCGCCCCAGCGTCACCTGGGTGGGCATAACTAGGCGCTTCCAGTCCGGCGTCGAGCATTTTGAGTTGAATCCGTAGTCCAGGCTGTATCTCTTGGTTCACAGTGCCCCACTCTAGCGGTTGAAGACGGGGCACTGCACTGACCAATTGGGAGAACTGGCGCCAAGAGTGGAAAGCTAAGTACATGCCTGAGACTTCCGCCCAGATTCCCCCTGCCACTTCCTCAACGGTGCTGTACACCGAACGTTTGTGGCCAGCGGTGTGGATTTGGATTGTGGTTTTGGGGATTTCCGGTGCAGGAATCCTAGTATTCGCGCCTATCAACATGACCTCTGGGTACATTGCCGCGATCGTTTTGTTTCTTATCCAGGCAGTGATGCTCTACACCTCAACACCCACCATCGAGGTCACACCTGCCACTCTCCGAGTTGGACGAGCCACCATTGAGCGTTCCCTGCTCGGCACGGTTGAAGCGTTTGAGGGGGCCGAGGCCACAGCCGAGCGCGGTGTTCGGCTCAATGGCCTGACCTACTTGTGCATCCGCGGGTGGATTTCCTCTGTGGTGAAGATTCAAATCTTGGACCCTCAGGACAAAACCCCGTATTGGCTAGCCTCGACCCGCCATCCGGCAGCTTTGGTCAAGGCGCTCTCCTAAGCAACACTGCACCAATCCCAGCCGTTCCCCTCATCGCGCCGATACTACGGTTCTGCGTTGAGCGCACCCCGTTCAGCGTGCCTCGTTCAGCGTGCCTCGTTCAGCCTGCTGCGAGCTAGCCTTCGCAGTCCTTGCAGTACGTTAAGCCGTTCTTTTCGAGCGCAATCTGCGAGCGGTGACGCACCAAAAAGCAGGAGGCGCACGTGAACTCGTCTGCTTGTGCTGGGAGCACCGTAACCTGCAGTTCTTCACCGGAGAGGTCCGCACCAGGCAGCTCATAAGAGTTGGCCAGCTCGGCTTCATCCTCATCAACTACTGCTGATTGGGCGTCCGAGCGGTGTGCTTTGAGCTCTTCTATTGATTCCGCGGCGGGCTCTTCCGCAGTCTTACGTGGGGCGTCATAATCTGTCGCCATGGTGTACTGCTCACGCTTCCCTTCGGTGTTACTCGTCTAGAGCTGATTCGCACTACGACTACAAAAACTACGAATCCGTGTATGTCAACGTTCGGACACCGGCTTTTGTGCCCTAGCGGCAACTCATCATGCCATCTATAGGTGCAAAAATCGCGGCACGCCCTCCCGGATAGTAGGAATTCCGGGTATGTGGTGGCAGAGTCATTGCTTAGATGGCCAGGCAAGGGTGGAGGATTTCTATGCAGGATCTACGACTTGTAGGTGTCCATGAAGACGGCGAGCATCTCTTGCTCAGCGGAAATGGTGGTGAGGTGTTCTTGCTGCCCATCAATGAAGCATTGCGAGTAGCCGCAAGCCGGACACCGTCAAGAATTGCAGCCGAGGCCGCCGCAGGCGACCCGGCTAAGAAGTCGTTAACCCCTAGGGATATCCAGGCTCGGATCCGGGCCGGTGCCACAGCCGCTGAAGTTGCTGAAGAATCTGGCTTGGATCTTGCCCACGTTCAGCGCTATGAGGGCCCAGTTTTGGCCGAGCGTGAGTACATCACCCAGCTCGCGCGGAAGGTGGAAGTAGCCACTCCCAGCCCCGGCCATGACGTGTACCGCTCAGCTTTTGGTGATGAGCCGGCGTCTTTGGGTGAGATGGTTTCGCACCGCCTCACGGCTCACGGAATCAAGCCCAACACTGTTGAGTGGGATTCTTGGCGCCGCGAAGACGGTATCTGGACAGTGGTGGCCCAATTTACTGTCCCGGACGCCGCCCGCAGCGGAGTTGGCGAAGAGCCTCCAGCACAGTGGAGTTACAACCCAGCTCACAAATCGATTCAGAATAACAACCGCTGGGCACAACAATTGAGCGAGCTAGAACCGCTCGATGGGCCGCTTCCCGCCCGCAGGCTTTCAGCCGTTTCTGATCGACCCTTTGATTTTGAGACCGACGCCGATGACGTTCCTGCTGGTGTCTCCGATTCGGATTCACTGTTGGACATGCTGCGTTCGCGCCGCGGCCAGCGCTTGGGTGTGGACGAAGAATCAGATGATGCTTTAGCGCTGATCCTTACTAACGGTATTCCTGCCGCGCATCCCCGTCCTGCCGAATATGAAGACGACGCCGAGTCTGATGATTCCGTTGATTGGAACGCTGCAGAGCATGATGACTACGAGCCGGCTGCTGAGGAATCTCAGCCGGTATCACCTGCCGCATCGCGCTTTGGCAAGCTTTCCCTTGCGCCACGGATGAACGACGACGAGTCCTTGCGTTTGCACGACGGCGTAAGTACCGACACCCGTGAGATCCGAGTGGTCGCCTCCCCGGCCCGGACCACCCCCACGCTGGCGGATGAGCTCCTTGGCGGTGCTCGAAACGGTTCGGGACAATCCGCAGATCAGGACAGCTCAGCGACAGCCGAGGATCAGGACTTTTCCGAGGAAGTCCCCAGCGAAGATTCCGCTTTAAGCCACGGAAAATCTCCTAAGGATTCCACCCAGGAATCCAAGCCAACGCGTAAGGACCAACATCCGGAACGTCGGCCTGCCAAACAGCGCCGTTCGAGCGTACCGAGCTGGGATGAGATAGTTTTTGGCACCAAGGGCGACTAGCTAGCTGTAAGACGCAAAGCTTCAATCCGGCGCGAAGGATCTTGCGCTGTGTGAGCTCCTTCAAATGTGTGAGCTGTTAACGTTTGGACGTGTGTGAGCGTTTTGGGCTGGTTTTGGGGTTACCGGTTGCCGTGAACATCACCAGGGGTACTTCCCGTTCGGCTTTGGTTAGAGAGCCGTGCTGGCCCACAACGTCCATAGCACTGGGCCGCACCCGGCGGGTGTCATAGAGCGCTAGCTCTTCGCGGGCGGCGATCATTATGTCACCTATGCGTGGAATGACGCGTGGCTGAACCAGGCCAAACAGCCCAGCCGTAATGGCTTGTTGACGAGTAAAGGCCCAAATTTTTTCACCGAACCGGGTCCGCCAAGTTCCTAAAAGTGCTTCAGCTGCGGCTGGATCGAGCTCAGGTTCGAGGTAGAGGTGGACCATCCGCGGCTCGCCCGCGGTGTATCGGACTCCCCTGATCAGTTCAGGTTCAGCTGAGAAGTCAATGCGCTGACTCTCCGGCACGTCCACCATGCCGTGGTCTCCAGTGAGCAAGATGGTGGTTCCGCTGGGAAGTGTTGTGGCAAGGCGTTTGATGGTGTGGTCTAACTCTTCAAGTTGGACTTCCCATTGTTCCGATCGCCAACCGTGCCGGTGGCCTGCTTTATCTAACTCGTTGGTGTAGAAGTACATCAGCATGTTCGGTGAACTAGCCATGGCTTCAGCAGCTGCTTGTGTCCGCGCGTGCGAGTTTCCTCTGCCGATGAACTTACTGCCGCGCAATGCTGCTTTGGTCATTGCTGAGTCCGCAAACTGGGGCAGGCTCACCGTCACCACCTCGGTGTGCTGGCTCGCCCGTTCAAAGACTGTAGCTTCTGGCTGCCATGTGGTGGGGTCAACGTCAGCATCCCAATTGCCCAGCATGTTCACTACTCGGCCCAACTGAGGGTCCAGAACGTCGTAGCCCACCATTCCGTGTTTGCCAGGTTCTTTAGCAGTGCCAAGGCTGGCCAAAGAGGCAGCGGTGGTAGTGGGGAAAGCGGCGTCTAACCATGTGGGAACTGAACCTTGTCCTGCCGCCAACGCCGCTCGAATAAACGGCGTGTGTGCACCTTTTGCTTTGAGCATGGACCGTCCTAAACCATCTGCGAGCACCACACATACACGCTGGGCCGGAGGCAGATTGAGCTTATTTGAGAAACCCGGAAGCCCTATACTGGCGGCCCCAGACTCGAGTACCTCGGCGATCGATTGTTTCCCGTAGGCAGGGGGCTTAGGTAGTTCGTAGTGAGCCGTTGGATCCGCCATGCTAGCGCCGCAGCCTGCGGCTCAGGCTACTTGCCAAGGCTGAAATGCCGTTCAGACCGCCCAGACGGCTCGGGCCACTTGGATGGACGTTTGGCCGCAGCGTGGTCTCGCCTGAACGGTGTTCAACGGGGGACGTTGCCGAGAGTGGGACGGCAATTGTTTGCCCTGCCGTGTTCACAGCCCGGAGTGCCCGGGCAAAAGTCTTGGCTGACTGGACTGCCTGAGCGCCATCGGCCTCGGAGCTGATCCTCAAAACGATGTCCTCTTGGGCTACTGTTCCGGTGAAGCCGTGGTCGGCCTCGCATTGTGGGTCCCCACAATTTGCCGGTCCCACATCAAGACGTTGTCCGCCTGACCATGCAATCGCCAAGGTAAGCTCTCGTGCTTGATCGCTGGGCTTGTAGTTTTGTGGCTGAGCGTACAGGTAGCTGAGAATGACGGAGCGGATCTGCGTTACGGGTACCGATTCGGTGGAAACTTGTGCCAGTACCTGTTCACCACTTTCATCGAGCTGCTGGTCGTCGACGTGGGTGACAACCAGCATGTCCTCGGTCAAAACCAGCACGGTGATATGCCGGCGAACCTCGGCCCGATCAAAGTGTGTTTCGAGGTGGACTAGGTGAGCTAAGGAGGCTCGTCCGTCCAGTGCGTCATCAACAACATCAGCGACCAGAAGTGGATAAAAGGCTGCCCGGTTGAGAGCCTCTTTGAGCCCCTCCGAGCTTCCGCGCACTTTGCTTCCGCGAACGTTTGATGGCCCGGAATGGGACGGCGTCTTGGATGTCATCTAGCCATTTTCGCATTGAGAGCGCCAGTGGTGCTAAATTCCGTTCACTCTATGCACGCATGGCGCGGCGTGCACTGTCCGTTCGTTGCTCCGGGTTCGCAATTTTGAGGTCAACGCTCAGAACGCTGACTCCGTTCTGGCTGACAAGTACAGCCGCGAAATCCAGAAGCGCCACTTCCGGATGATTGTCTTTGAGCACCGCAACGCGGGCCACTAAATCTTCTAGAGCCTGCACGTTGACGGCGGGGAGCCCCTCGTAGCCAAAGAGCTTGACGCTGGCCCTGGGCGCGCGCACTAGCTCGTTGATGTCTTGGTCTGAGAGGGGCGGGATGCGGTGTGCCCAATCATCAAGCAATTTCACCGCGTCACCGGACATCCCAAAGGAGATTACCGGGCCCAGCAGCGGATCCTCAATTGCCCGGACAACACAGGCCTGCCCCAGCCCTGCCATAGACTGGACTTCCATTCCCGACTTACCGTACGCGGCCAAAGCGCGTTCCATGGCCACGATGTTGCGCCGCAATGAGGCCCCATCACGGATATCTAGCCGCACACCACCCAAATCGATGCGGTGTTTTAGTGCCGGGTTGGTGGTTTTGAGAACAACTGGCCAACCGAGCTCGTCGGCGGCGGCGACTGCCTCGAGCGGAGTTTCAAAAGTCCTAGATTCCAAAACTTTGATGCCATAACAATCCAAGAATTCTTGAGCAGCCGTGCCTTCAAGGCTCATCAGGGTTGCGTCGTTTTGGCCTCGGAGAAGCCGTTCAAGAAGTGATTCAGCCTTGGCCGGCTGGAGCCCTTCAGGAACTGTTGCTAGGACTGCTTCTTGCGAGAGTTCTTGCTCGCGCCACCGCGCATAGCCAACCACGGCCGCGAGCGCTGCTACGGCTGCCCCTGGATTGGAGTAGCACGGCAATGCTGGGAAGTCTTTGCTGATGCGTAGGAGTCCTTCTACGTGGATTGAAACGTCTAAAATGCCGGTGAACGCGGCCACCACTGGTTTTCCCGCCTGAGCTCCACACTCTTGAAGCACTTCAGCAATGTGTTCAACCGTGAGTCCCCGTGAAGGCAAGAGTGTCACCACTGCCGCATCCACGCCGTCGTGCTCTAATGCCTCGCTCAGACTTTCCCGCAGAGCTGGCAGCGCAAGAGACATTCCAGTGTCCAGATCCAGCTCAGCAACGGTTCGTTGAACGGTCAATCCATGAGCACGAGCGCTGTCCCCCACCACCTTGCCCAAGGCTAGCGAATTGCTAATCACTGCGATGGAACCACCTCGTGGCAAGGGCTGCGTAGAGATCACTTGGGAGACATCGCACAACTCTTCTACCGTTTCAACGCTAATCACACCGGACTGGCGGAACATGGCGTCCACGGCGCCTTGCGGGGCTCGAGTGGTTCGAACCACGTGCCCCGGGGGCAGTTCGGCACCGGTCACAAGGGACCTTGCCACAATCACCGGTTTGGTGCGGGAAATACGGCGGGCAATGCGCGAGAATTTGCGGGGGTTACCAATTGACTCAAGGTACATACCCACGGCGTTGGTGTCCGGATCGTCTTCCCAGAATTGCATGAGGTCGTTACCTGAAACGTCTGCCCGGTTTCCCGCGGATAAGAAACTAGAAATACCCAAGGAGCGCCTGCTGGCGGCAGCAAAGAGTGCCACTCCAATAGCGGCTGATTGTGAAAAGAGACCCAGCCCTCCGGCCACGGGTAGGGCTGGTGCCGCTGAGGCGTTGAGGGAAATTGCGGGATCTGTATTGATTAGCCCCACCGAAGCTGGTCCAATCACACGCATTCCGTTGGCCCTAGCGTGGCGCACGATGGCACGTTGACGAGCAAGTCCTACATCGCCGTCGTCGGCGAAGCCAGCCGTGGCAATCAAGACGCCCTTAACGCCTGCTTCAGCACACTCTTGGACCACCGCAGGGACTTCGCTGTACGGCACAGCAATCACTGCTAGATCAATCGCTGTAGGGATCTCGGACACTTTGCCGTAACTGAGCATCCCAGCAAGCTCGATTGCTTCAGGGTTTACGGCAAAAAAGGAACCGGTATATCCGCCTTCAACGATGTTTTGGAGCAACTGGTATCCGAGCTTGCCCCAGGTCCTACTGGCCCCGATGACGGCAATGCTTTGCGGGGCGAGGAGGCCCTGGACGCTTTTAGCTTCCGCACGGTGTTCGCGTGATTCCATGACGGCACGCGATTTTTGGGTGAGTGAGATGTTGAAGCCAACGCTCACCACACCGTCGTCAAAGTGGCGTTGTACTTCATAGCCGGCATCGGCGAACACCATCAACATTTTCCGGTTTTCTGGCAGAACCTCTGCTGTAAACCGCTTGATTCCGTTCTCCCGCGCAGCGGCTGCCAAGTGTTCCAACAAGATGGAGCCAATTCCGCGGCCCTGATGGCGGTCAGAGATGTTGAATGCCACTTCGGCTTCGTCCGGGTTCTCGAGCCTGTCGTAGCGAGAAATCCCAATAATTTCACCAGCGAAAGTCATGACCAAGGCCACTCGGTCCTTGTGATCAACCTCCGTGAAGCGTTTGATTTCCTTGGCACTGAGTTTGGCCTTGAAAGAGAAGAACCGTAGGTAAATTGATGCTTGGGACTGTTGCGCGTGAAAAGCCTGCACAGCGTCTGCATCGCTGGGCGCAATGGGGCGTAAATGTGCCGTTGCGCCGTCACGGAGTACGACATCTGCTTCCCAATATTCCGGATATCCACTGCCCAAGGACGGTTCCACCATAGGCTTAGCGTAACGAACAATCCTCGGCATACCGCCGTGACCCAAAGGAATATTTGCCGCCCATGGCCCGCCGCCAGAGTCCGGCTCCGCAAAGTGCGGACTCGGAGCCCTTTACCGAAAACATCATCGACATCGACGTAACTTCCGAAATGGAAGGCTCCTTCTTGGAGTACGCCTACTCGGTGATCTATTCGCGGGCACTTCCGGATGCGCGTGACGGGCTCAAACCAGTACAGCGACGCATCTTGTACATGATGAGCGAGATGGGCCTACGCCCCGATCGTGGTCACGTCAAGAGCGCGCGTGTGGTGGGCGAGGTGATGGGAAAGCTTCACCCTCACGGGGACACTGCCATCTACGACGCCATGGTTCGTATGGCCCAAGACTTTTCTTTGCGCTTGCCATTGATTGACGGTCACGGAAACTTTGGCTCGCTCGACGACGGACCGGCAGCACCGCGTTATACCGAAGCTCGCCTTGCCGCGGCAGCGCTAACTTTGACTGACCACCTAGATGAAGACGTTGTGGACTTTGTCCCCAACTATGACAACCAGCTCACCCAGCCGGAAGTACTACCTTCCGCTTTCCCAAACCTTCTGGTCAACGGCGCCACGGGTATCGCCGTAGGTATGGCAACTAATATGGCCCCGCACAACTTGGGCGAGGTAATTGCTGCAGCGCTGCATCTAATCGCCAACCCCGAGGCGGACCTCGACGCCATTATGCGTTTTATCCCGGGTCCGGATCTGCCCACCGGAGGACGCATTGTTGGCTTGGACGGCATCCGTGACGCCTACGCCAATGGCCGTGGCTCCTTCAAGACCCGCGCCAAGGTTGAGATTGAACAGCTGTCCGCACGGCGCACAGGACTGGTAGTCACTGAACTGCCGCACATGGTGGGACCGGAAAAGGTCATCGAGAAAATCAAAGATGCTGTCTCGAGCAAAAAGCTTCAAGGCATCAGCGATGTTGTTGACCTCACGGACCGGCAGCACGGTCTGCGCTTGGTCATTGAAATCAAAAACGGTTTTAACCCGAACGCTGTTCTGCAACAGTTGTACCGCTACTCACCCATGGAAGATTCCTTTGGAATCAACAACGTGACCTTGGTTGACGGACAGCCGCAAACCCTAGGACTGCTGGATCTGCTGCGAGTGTACGTGAAGCACCGCCTCTCGGTAGTTCGGCGGCGAACCGCATTCCGGCTAGCTAAAAAGCAAGCACGCCTGCACTTAGTGGAGGGTTTGCTGATTGCTATCGTCGATATTGACGAAGTAATCCAGATCATTCGTAGTTCCGACGAAGCCTCAGCAGCACGCGACCGTTTGATGTCGATCTACGACCTCAGCGAAATTCAGGCGAACTACATTCTTGAACTGCGCCTGCGCCAGCTCACCAAATACTCTCGGATTGAGCTAGAAAAAGAACAAGACGAATTGCGCAAAGAAATCGCAGAGCTCGAAGCAATTCTGGCTTCAGACGTACTCCTGCGTGAACTCGTCTCAAACGAACTTCAAGAGGTTGCCAACAAGTACGCCACTCCGCGGCGAACAGTACTTCTCGAATCCGAGGCGGTCTCCCCCACGGTTGCAGGTGCACTGGCCGCAAGCACCGGTAAAACTGGGGCTGCGGCGGGCAAAAATGCTCTCTCCCTAGAAATCCCTGATGACCCGTGCTGGGCCATCTTGACCACCTCTGGACAAATTGCGCGCACCGCCAACCAAGAACCCCTCGCGGAGGCTGGTCCTAGGAACCGGCATGATGTTTTTAGCTCGGTGGTAAAAACCTCGGCACGCGGTGAGATCGCGGCCGTCACGTCCTTGGGCCGGATGCTGCGTGTTCAAGTGATGGACATGCCGGCGCTTCCACCTAGTTCCGGGCTGCCCAACCTGGCTGGTGGTGTTGCCGCCAAGGATTTCATTACCCTCAACAAGGGTGAAACCCTGCTGGCCCTTGTACCTTTGGACACTGTTTTGGCCGTTGGCACTGAGCAAGGTGTGGTCAAGCGTGTCCAGCCCGACTACCCGCTCAACCGCGAAGACTGGGAAATCATTGCGCTAAAGGACCGGGACAAAATTGTTGCAGTGTCCCCGGCTCCTGACGATCACGATCTGGTGTTTGTGACCCGCGGAGCCCAGCTTCTGAGGTTCCCGGCAACTGCCGTACGTCCGCAAGGCCGCACGGCAGCAGGAATGGCAGGAATCAAACTTGCCGCAAACGACTCGGTGATCTTCTTTGGTTCCGTTCGCGCCGAAGACGAGGACGCCGTCGTTGTAACGATTTCGGGTCTGGAAGGTGCACTGCCTGGCACTAACCCAGGCGCTGCGAAAGTCAGTGCTTTCGCTGAGTACCCTGCTAAGGGCCGTGCAACGGCTGGTGTCCGGGCTCACCGCTTCCTCAAGGGCGAAGACCAATTGCTTCTTGCTTGGGCTGGCCATGGCCCCGCGAAGGGATCAAGCCAGGCTGGTGTGGCTCGTGCGCTGCCGCTGGAGCACGGCCGCCGAGACGGTTCCGGCATTCCACTATCCCAAGCTGTTGAACGGGTTGGGCACTCCATGACGGAGCGCGAAGTCGCCACCGAGCCTGAAACATCTATCGAAGAAGCCTAAGCAATGGGAATTACACCTGATACCAAGGACTGGACTTGGGTTCTGAATGAGCCCTGCGATGAGTGCGGGTTTGTGGCCCAAGACCTCACACCGCAGTCCCTGGCCGCAACTGTTCGGGACATGATTCCGCGCTGGGAAGCAGTTTTGCAACGCCCCACGGTCGCTGTCCGGCCGAATGAGTCAACGTGGTCTCCTCTCGAGTATGCGGCTCACGTTCGGGACGTTTTTGAACTCTTTGAACAACGACTGTCCTTGATGCTCAACGATGACGATGCCCACTTTGCCAACTGGGATCAGGACGCTACAGCTATTGAAAAGGACTACGCACACGAGGATCCGGCGAGGGTTGCCAACCAATTGCGGGCTACAGGCAGCTCAGCGGCCGATGCTTTTGAGGCTGTGCGCCCGGACCAATTTGAGCGTACAGGCCTGCGCAGCAATGGCTCCGCGTTCACCGTGGTGACACTCGCCCGATACTTTGGGCACGACGTCGTCCATCACCTTAAAGACGTCGACGGCTAGAAGGCCTGTGAGGCGGCGCTGTGAGATGCCAGCGCGATTTAAAGTTCTAGATCCCAGGCCATACTTTGCTTGACGGGCGAATAGCCCATGGACGTGTAAATGGCCAAGGCTCCGCTAGGATTTTCTGAGTCCACGTCGAGGGCGGCCGTTGTCATTCCAGCAGCCGCAAAACGCTGCATCGCATCAACCAATAGCGCCTTAGCGAGCCCACGGCCTCGATGGTCACGAACCACGCCCAGTAACTCCGTGTAGCCCTCTTCCCGGCCAAAATCTTCAAGAACGTCAGGATCGTAGCTAGCAAGCTGGTATCCAACAACTTTCCCATTGGACTTTTCCACCACTACGGCACTGAGATCACGGCGGTTCAGCGGATGCTCAACCGTAAACTTCCACGATTGTTCGTCGCGTTCTTCGCTCCCCCAGTGATCGGCAAAGGCGGCGTTATGCACATGCCGCATCTCGTGGTCGTACTCGGCGGTCCACGGACGAATCTCATACCCCTCGGCCAGAACTAGCCTAGGGATAGCTGCGGAGTTTTCCTCCGCGTCATTTCGTGTGGAGATTGGCCGATTCATCTCGTTGAAGTACCGAACCACTTTCCAACCGGCACGGCTGAACAGACGCTGCTCTGCGGTATTGGCAGTCTCCGAATACAAACGTAAACGAGGACTCTGATTCTCTGGTGTGCCTGAATCTGAGGATGTGCGTCCACGGACGTTGATGCGTTCCGCTGCACGTGCCCGTTGCCATTCAAGGACGCCCCTGCCAATCCCCCGTCCCTGATACTCGGGGTCAACGCCACCCATACCGTAGACGGTGGTGGACTCGGGGTTCAGAGCAACTCGGGCGAAAACTCGGGGCATCCCTGAGGTATCCACTCCGATCACACTGTCCACGCTGAGGTCATTCTTCTTTGAATCGAGCGCGTGCTCTAAATCCGCTTCTTTCTCAAACCACGTGGGTTTTTCTGCTGCGGCAATCCGCTTAATCAAGGCAGCCCAGCCAGGGATGTCTTCACGAACGATTCTGCGGAAATCTAGACCGAACAGCTCACCGTTGGGCACTGGGACTTCGCTAACAGGCATATAAAGAACCTAGGCGTGCTGTCCCTGAACGGCAAGAGGCTCCTGAAATTGAAAGCCGTTCTCTAAACGAAGTTCCACGTCCTCAGCCGCGAAGTCGTCCTGATGGTGACTGACCAGAACAACAGTTTTCGCCCGCAAGGCGTGACGGAGGTCCTTGATCAGTGCTGTAGCGGCCTCGCGATCAAGGTGAGCGGTGGGTTCATCCAGCAAGATCACTTCTCCGCCACTGAGCAATGTCCTCGCTACAGCTAGGCGTTGCCGCTGTCCACCGGAAAGGAATGCTCCGCCAGGACCGATCCGGGCGTCGAGGCCGTTCTTCATAGTGGCCAAAACGTCGCTCAGTCCTACTTCCTCGAGAACCATCAGCATTTCAGCGTCTGAGGGCGCAGCATCCGTGGGTCGGGCAATGGACAGGTTCCCGCGCAGAGTCGAGTCAAAGAGGTGCGCCTCTTGCGGGCACCAAACCACCCTGCCGGAAACGCTAACGCTTCCAGATAGTGGTGGAAGGAAACCCATCAGTACCGCTAGCAGTGTTGATTTACCGCTACCAGAGGGCCCAGAAACGCACAACCAAGAACCCGGTTCCGCGTGAGCAGTGACCCCGGAGAAAACGGCCGGCGCGTGTTGATGGGAGGCTCGCGCTGAGCCCTCCGCGGTCAGAGGCCACCCGGCAGAGAGCCTTTCAAGCCGAACACCCACCCCGGCCAGAACCTGCGGTTGCGAGTGACCAAACTGGCGGTCTCCAAATTTTTGCGAAGCCTTATCCACCAACCGATCATCCAAGGCTGAACCGCTGGCAGCTGCATCGCTCACCGCCTGATCACTCATGGCAAAGTCAACGGCATCAATCTGCGAGCGCACTTTTCTCAAGGTGGCTTTGAGTGCTGGAGCCAGTTGAACGGCAGAGATGGCGGCTACAAAGTGTTCAATAAGCGCCAACTGCGTCAGGACCACCACGGCAATCATGGCGGCTTGGGATTGCCCAGTGTGGACTGCCTCTGCCGCGGCGGGGAGGACAAACACAGCACCGAGGCAGGCGCCAAGCACCACGATGGCTTGCCCCACACCTTCGGCCCAAGCCGTACGTTGTTGGGCCGAAGCGGCTGCCTTCGCTAGTGCTTCAACATCCGCAAGAGCTGCTGCTCCTGCCCCGTTTCCGGCCAGGTCCGCGCGTGCTTCGAGAAAGGAGGTGGTGTCCCGCAAAAGGAGTGCTCGGTGACGTACATGGGCCGTAGTGGCCCAACGGTCCGCCGCTAGGGCAATCAGCGGGGCACCCACCATGCCTACAACAACCACAGCAATCACCACGGGCAACCCCGCCGGGAGAATCCATGCCGTAACACCAATCGACAAGACGGCTACTCCCAGCCCGGCGAGCGGCGGGAGCAACACACGGGGTGCCAGGTCTCGCAGTTCGTCCACGTCGCCGATGACTGACTCGAGTACTGAGCCGCCTTCCAGGAGTCGGCGTAGTGATGGTGCTCGGCGCAAGAGTGAAAGCCATAGCGCTGATCGGAGCAATCCGATGGCGGCAAAAACTGTGTTGTGAAGTACCAGCCGCTCGGTGTACTTCAGGACAGCTCTACCAATACCAAAGAACCGCACACCAACAATCGCTGCCAGCAGGTAAAGGATCGGGGGCATCTCGCTCGCACGGACAATCAGCCAGCCTGAAAGTGCAGTGAGCGCTACGGCAAAGGCTGCAGCCGCAATCCCCAGCAGTGCTGCACTCACGCCATGCCATTTCACGGACCGCCACGTGAGATTTTTGGCAGCCTTTTTGGTGTCACCACTGGCGTTGACCGCAGCCGTTATCCGGCCAAGCTCCGCGTTTACCTTCAGCTCCGCGTTTACCTTCAGTTCCGCGTTCAACGGCAAGTTAAGCACCGGGTCCAATACCAGGTTCGACGCCGGGGCGTCACCTTGGTGAGTAACGCCGTCGTCGTTTGCTACCGAGAGCGGCACCGGAACTGTAACATCTGCGAGCGCCCTGGTGAGCGGTTCGTGGGAAACCAACAACACAGTGGTCTGGCCACGCAGCGCAACGATGGACTTCCGGATGGTGTGGGCTGAGATCCCATCCAAGTGAGCGGTGGGTTCGTCAAGGAGCACAACGGAAGCCCCCGCGGCCACCAAAGCGAACCCACGCGCAACCGCAACACGACGCATCTCCCCCGGGCTGAGCTCTGAGACTCGCCGTTCGCTCAGGTGACCTGCAGCTGCGGCATCAAGGGCTTGCCTAATCAGTGCCTTGCTGGCGTCCGCGCTGATACCGCGGGTGGTCACAAAAAACTCCAACTCTTCCGCCGGGGTGTCGCGGAAGAAAACGGGATGTTGCGGAACATAGGCAACGTCCCCGGCACTGATTCCGCTCGCCGTGCCACCAACTGACGCACCATCACTCAAGACGCCGGCAAGGGCTGCCAGAATGCTGGACTTGCCGCTTCCGCTGGGCCCATCCAAGGCAGTAATTGACCCGGCTGGCGCTGTAAAACTCAGCGGACCAACTCCTGCTTTGGTCCGTCCCTCGTAACTGACCGTCAGATCTTGGATGGACAGTGGCTGGCACTTCGAAGATGGGGCTGGCCTGGGTGCAGGTTTTTTTGACGATGCTTCAAGCTGGGCCGGTAGCGGAGCCTTGTGTACGTCCTGAATTTCTTCCAAGGCAACGCGCCCGTCGTCGCTCGCGTGATGGGCACTGCCAAGTTCCCGCAGCGGAGCAAAACATTCTGGTGCCAAAATGAGTGCCAGCAATCCTACTTCGAGGCTCATTTGGCCGTGGACCAACCGGACACCAATAAATACGGCCACCACAGCTACAGAGATGGTGGCGATGAGTTCCAAGGCCAACGCGGAAAGGAACGCGACCTTCAGCGTTTCCATGGTCCGTTTCCGGTATTGGGCCGAAATGTCATCGAGTGCTTTGTGCTGGGCGTTGGCTCGCCCCAAGCCCAAAAGCACCGGAAGTCCCTTAGCTAGCTCAAGGACATGGCTGGATAGCCTTGCCAATGCGCGTTGTGCTTGTTCAGCCTTGTCCTGGGTGTAGCGGCCAATAAGCACCATAAACACCGGTACCAGCGGCAAGGTGAGCACAATGATCAGAGCGCTGACCCAGTCCGCAAAGAGGATCCGCGCTCCCACTAACAAGGGAATCGCAGCAATATTAACCAGAGACGGCAGGTACTGCGTGTAGTAGTTGTCCAGATCGTCGAGCTTGCGTGTGGCCAGAAGCGCTAGGTGACCCAGCCCTCGCCCTCCGTTTCCACCAGCCAGAGCCTTAGTCAGCACTACCGGGCGTAGTTCTTCTTTGACTCCCACTACGCCGCGCCGCGATGCCACTTGCTGTCCCCAGGCGGTGAGGGAACGCAGGAAGGCACCAAGGACGCCTTCCACCACCACGTGACTGAGGTCAAAGTTCCCAGCAACCGCTTGGGCAATACCTGTACTGATCGCTTGCGCCACCAGTACCAGCCCCAGTGCTTTGAGGGCTGCCAGCGTTCCCAAAAGGTACAGCGTTTGGGTACTCGCTGGGCTTCGTGGGAAGACGGGTCCCCGCGAGCGTGGCTCCCCTTTTTGGCTCAACTTTTTGATGAACGTGGCTGGTGAATGCTGTTCGGAGCTGGTGGGCACCATAGGTCCTAGCGCTTAGTTTTTTGGTGACTTGGGCTTTATGGCTTGGTTTTGAGGAAGAACTCGGCAACGGCGGGTACCACCGAGTGGCCTTCGGGGATATGAGCTGCACTGATCCGACGGCGGAACACCCAATAGGTCCAAGCCTGGTAGGCCAGCACCAAGGGTAGTCCGATGCACGCCACGGTTGTCATCAGGCCCAAGGTGTAGTCGCTTGAGGACGCGTTGGTGACGGTCAGGTTGAACGCCGGGTCAATCGTGGACGGCAACACCACCGGGAACACGGCGGAGAAAATCGATGCAGCCCCTGCGAGCAGGAAGGATCCCAAGGCGATAAACGTCCGTCCTTCAGATCCGGAACGGGCCAGGAACCAAGCGGCAATAGCAGCGGCTGCTGCCACCAGCACAAGCGCCCAGGAGAAGAGATTGCCGGTTCGGATCTGGATCAAGATGGCCCATAGTGCCATGGGAGCCAGAGCTATTGGCAAGATCCTGACCACCCAGCGACGGGCCCTGACGCGAATTTCACCGTCAGTCTTGAGCGCCAGGAATGCCAGTGCATGCACTAGTGCAAAACCAACCACGGCCAATCCGCCCAGAAGCGCGTAACCACTGAACCATGCAAAAGGGCCGCCCACTCTGTCACCGTTGGCGTTCAACGGCAGTCCCGTTGTGGTGAGAGCCAACGCTGCGCCAACACCAAATGCGGCAACTGTGGAGCCAAGCGCAATGGCCCAGTCCCACCGGTTCCGCCACTGCTCGGTGTTGATCTTGCCACGGTACTCGAACGCTACCGCGCGGAAAATCAGCGCGACCAGAACCACCAAAAGCGGCAAGTACAGCCCGGAGAACAGCGAGGCGTACCAGAGCGGGAATGCGGCGAACGTAGCGCCACCGGCTGTGAGGAGCCATACTTCGTTGCCGTCCCAGACCGGGCCGATGGTGTTGAGCAAGACTCGGCGTTCGGTGTTGTTACGGGCAAAGATCTTCATCAACATTCCGACGCCGAGATCGAAGCCCTCGAGGAAGAGGTAGCCGATCCAGAGGACGGCGATAGCAATAAACCAGATTGTGGGCAGGAGTTCCATCTTTTTCCCTTAGTAAGCGAACGCTAGAACGTCGTCGTCGGACTTATTGCTGCCGTCCCCGGGCTTATCACCGCTGGTGGGGCCCGTTCCGTCCTCGTCCGCGTGGGCGAGTTCAGGCATGGCGGATGCCACACCACCACGAATGTAGGTCCTGAGCAGTTTGACCTCGACGACCATCAGCAGCGCGTAGACCAAAGTCAGCACAATCAGGGAGGTGAGCAGTTCGCCAGCCGTGACGCCAGGCGAAACTGCTGCAGCTGTGAACATAAAGACTTGGTCGATGCCGTTCATGTCCGGGTTAGGAGCCACAACAAAGGGCTGCCGGCCCATTTCCGTAAAGATCCATCCGGCCGCGTTGGCGCCGAACGGTGCAAAGATTCCCAAAACAGCTAGGCGCATCAGCCAACGGCTCTGAGGGACGGTGCCCTTGCGGGTGATCCACAGTGCCACAGCGGCTGCAAATGCAGCCAGACCACCGAAGCCGATCATCATGCGGAAGCCCCAGTAGGTCACTTCCATCACCGGAACGTATTGGATTTCCTGACCGGCGCGGTCACCGTATTTCGGGTCGTTGGGCAGTTGCGTGCCGTACGTTTCCTTATAGCTCTGCTGGAGGCTGTTCACGCCCTTGATTTCGGTAGTGAAGTCGCCCTTGGCGAGGAAGGAAAGGAGACCTGGAAGTTCAATCACTGCCACAACGTCTGAGCAGTCTTTAGAGCCCACGTTGCCTATGCTGAGGACCGAGAAACCTGTGCCGTCGTGGCACGCAGCCTCAGCCGCTGCCATCTTCATGGGCTGCTGTTCAAACATCAGCTTTCCCTGGAGGTCACCGGTAACGGCTGTGCCAGCGAAGGAGATCATGGCTACCACAGCGCCAATGCGGAGGGAGCGAATCCAAACTTTGTGATCGGTGACGTCACGGCCGGGAATCTTGGCGGAGCCTGGGATAACACTGCCATCAGGGCCAACGGCGTCGATGCCGTCCTTGCGACGCCGCCACAAGTGATACCACGCGATACCCAACAAGAATCCGCCAGCAACGGCGAGGGCACCAAAGAGCGTGTGCGGAACCGCCACGAGCGCGGTGTTGTTTGTAAAGACGGCCCACGCGTCAGTCATCACTGGCCGGCCGTCGATCATTTCCACGCCAACCGGGTGCTGCATCCAGCTATTGGCGACGATGATGAAGTAAGCGGAAATAGCAGAACCGATCACTGCTATCCACAGGCAGGCCAAGTGGATGGCAGGCTTTAGTTGCTTCCAACCGAAGATCCAGAGGCCCAAGAAGGTCGACTCAACAAAAAAGGCGAGCAGCGCTTCCATGGCAAGAGGTGCCCCGAAGACGTCACCCACAAAGCGGCTGTATTCGCTCCATGCCATTCCAAACTGGAACTCTTGGACGATTCCGGTGGCAACACCCATGATGAAGTTGATGAGGAACAGCTTGCCCCAGAACTTCGTCATTCGAAGGTATTCCACCTTGCCGGTCCGGTGCCACATGGTCTGGATGACCGCGACCACCAGACCCAAACCGATCGTGAGTGGCACCATCATAAAGTGATAGACAGTTGTGATTCCGAATTGCCAACGGGCAATTTCGAGTGCATCCATTGCGCTTCATCCGTTCCAATGACCCCTCAAGTTCTACAAGTCGTAGAACTCTGTCTTCTACAAAGTGTAGAACAACCGTGACGGTTCAGTCCACGCGGCCCCGGCACGTTTCTACCTCATGTAGAAAGCGTCTACAAAAGCGGGTAAATTAGTCACGGAAACACTTTTATTTCAGGTTCAGTGGCACCGAGAGACCCGGCACCGCACCAGCAACCTTTTGCACCAAGGAGAAGATCAGTAAATCATGGCAAGTTTGGGGGATCTAGAGCGTGCCGTTATGGACTTGTTGTGGGCCGAGCCCGAAGCCGCAACGGCCAACACGCTGCGGGATCAACTCGCCTTGGAATACTCCCGCAGTGGCAGCGCGCCCAGCGGGAAAGATCTGGCCGTCACCACTGTATTGACAGTGCTCTCAAGGCTTGAGAAAAAGGGGCTCGTTGAGCGCGAACGCGGGACCCGGCCACATCGCTACCAAGCAATTTCCAGCCGCGAAGACCACACAGCAGAACTCATGCACGAAGTACTGGGCTCCGCACCTGACCGTGAGGCTGTTTTGGCACGGTTCATCGGCTCTGTCTCCGAAACTGAAGCCGCAGCCTTGCGCAAAATGCTTGGCGCCTCCTAGGCACACTTGTTCTGGACCTCTTGGATTCTTGCGGTCCTCGCGATAGCACTGGCATGGCCGGTACCTATCGTGCTCTCCCATGCCAAGTGGCCGTCCCGCTCCCCTTTTGCAGCCATGGTCCTGTGGCAAGCAATAGCACTCGCCGGTGGCCTGTCCATGATCGGGGCCATGTTGGCCTACGGTTTAGACCCCTTGGGTCCAACGTTTTTGGCCGGGCTTCACGCCCTAGCGAACGTTGCACTCAACAACCGTTCAGCAGACGACGTCGGCATTTGGCACCTCTTCGCACTGTCCGCGGCAGCGCTGTTACTAACTCACTTACTGTTTACCCTTTTGCTGACCTACGTGCGCATCGTCAGCAGGCGCCGCCGGCACCGCGAATTGCTCGCGCTCCTCAGCTCTCCCGGTGCCAGTACGGCCCGAACGCTGGTCATTAACCACCCAGCACCAGTTGCCTACTGCCTACCAGGAGGTGCCCGCTCCGTAACTGTACTGTCAGATGGGCTGCTGGAATTGCTCAGCGAAAACGAGCTCCAGGCCGTTCTGGAACACGAAAAGACGCATCTGAGTCAACGGCACGATCTTTTGTTGTGGGCCTTCGCTGCTTGGAAATTCGCGCTCCCTTGGCTGCCGACTAGTCGTTTGGCCCAGCAAAGTGTGAATGTTCTGATCGAAATGCTCGCCGACGATGCGGCCCTCAAACGTGTACAGCCACCGGTTTTGGTGCGGGCGATCGCCATGGTCTCGAGCGGATCTTCCCGCGTTGCTCCCTCCGACCATGGGAAGCGCCCGCCGCTCAGTTTGCCAACACCTTCCGAGCTTAATCAGCTTGTGGCCGGGTCCAATAACGGCGAAGAAGCCTCTGTGACGCTGTCCAGGATTCAGCGGTTGATTCAGCCTCTTGGTCCGCTGTCAGCTTTAGCCCGGCGCACTGTCATCTGCGCTGCGGTCCTTCTACTTGCAGCACCCACTGCGCTGATCTTGGTGCCGGGACTTGTAGGCTAAAGCGCCACGGCTATGCGTCGATTTTGTCTCTGTCCAGATGCGCTGCTCCGGCCACAATAAAGTCCTTGCGGGGCGCCACGTCGGAGCCCATCAAAAGATCGAACGTCTTCTCAGCACGCTCGGCACTATCAATCGTTACTCGGCGCAGCGTCCTGTGCCGAGGATCCATGGTTGTCTCCGCGAGCTGCTGGGCATCCATTTCACCCAGACCCTTGTAACGCTGAATGGGTTCTTTGTAACGCTTGCCCTGCTTGGAGAGTTTTGCGAGCAATTCATGCAGCTCATTCTCCGAATACGTGTAGATCATCTCGTTCGCCTTTTGGCCGGCGTTGACCACCTCTACACGATGCAGCGGAGGCACTGCCGCGAATACGCGCCCCTGCTCAACCATCGGGCGCATGTAGCGGAAGAATAGTGTCAACAAAAGGGTACGAATGTGTGCACCGTCAACATCGGCATCGGTCATCAAAATGACCTTGCCGTACCGTGCCATCTCGGCGGCAAAGCTACGGCCTGAACCTGCACCAACTACCTGGATGAGTGCAGCACATTCAGCATTGGAGAGCATGTCCCCCACCGAGGCTTTTTGCACATTCAAAATCTTGCCGCGGATCGGCAACAGGGCCTGGAAGTCCGAGGACCGCGCCAACTTTGCCGTACCAAGAGCTGAGTCACCCTCAACAATAAAAAGTTCAGAGCGGTTCACGTCGTCGGTGCGGCAATCTGCCAGTTTGGAAGGCAACGAGGACGTTTCAAGCGCGTTTTTTCGGCGTTGAGTTTCTTTGTGAACACGAGCCGAGATTCGCGACTTCATTTCAGCGACGATCTTCTCGAGCAACAACGCGCTCTGTGCCTTGTCTCCGCGGTTAGCGGAGTTCAGCTTTGCGGTGACTTCCTTTTCAACGACCCGCGCCACGATGGCTCGCACCGCGGAGGTCCCCAAGATTTCCTTGGTCTGTCCCTCGAATTGCGGTTCTGCCAGACGAACGGTCAGCACAGCGGTCATACCGGCAAAAACATCGTCTTTTTCAATCTTGTCATTGCCTGCTTTGAGCTTCCGCGCATTGGACTCAACGGCTTTGCGGAAAGTCTTCAGGAGTGCCTGCTCAAAACCAGTTTGGTGAGTTCCGCCCTTGGGCGTGGCAATGATGTTAACAAAACTACGCACCGTGGAGTCATAACCAACACCCCAGCGCAGAGAAATGTCTACCTCGCAGTCACGTTCCACTTCGGCGAGCTGACTGTGGCC
Source organism: Pseudarthrobacter sp. J1738 (assembly GCF_050490315.1). NCBI lineage: Bacteria > Bacillati > Actinomycetota > Actinomycetes > Micrococcales > Micrococcaceae > Pseudarthrobacter > Pseudarthrobacter sp. J1738. The sequence continues at coordinate 80,352 of NZ_JBNPEO010000009.1, forward strand.
CTTTTCGTCCAGAACGGGGACCGTTTCTTTAAACTTGCCGGAGCCTTGCAGCCGCCAAACATCTGTCACGGGGGAATCTGCGGCAAGGAATTCTACGAACTCTGAGATGCCGCCGTCGTGGTGGAAGACCTCTTCATGGGCACCGATCTCGCCCGGTGTTCCGGGTAGGCGGCGCTCGTCGCGAACGGTGATCTTCAGGCCCGGGACCAAAAAAGAAGTCTGGCGTGCTCGTGCGGCAAGTTCCTCATAGGAGAACTTTGAGTCCGGGGTGAAAATCTGCCGGTCAGCCCAATAGCGAATGCGGGTTCCCGTAATACCGCGCTTTGCTTTGCCCACAACGTCCAGAATGGAGCCATCAACAAACGGAACAAATTCGGAGTTCGGGTTTGGTTTGCTACCAGTGTCCACAAAACGTCCGGGCTCACCACGGCGGAAGGACATTTGGTACGTTTTGGAGCCACGGTCAACCTGCACATCTAGCCGTGAAGACAAAGCGTTAACCACCGATGCACCCACACCGTGGAGACCACCCGAAGCGGTGTAAGAGCCACCACCGAACTTTCCACCGGCGTGCAGTTTGGTGAAAACAACCTCGACGCCGGTCAGTCCAGTTTTCGGTTCCAAATCCACCGGGATGCCGCGGCCGTCATCGTGAACCTCAACCGAATTATCAGCGTGCAAGATCACCTTGATGTCATGGCCATACCCTGCGAGAGCCTCATCCACAGCATTGTCGATGATCTCCCACAAGCAATGCATCAGACCGCGTGAGTCTGTTGAGCCGATATACATACCCGGGCGCTTGCGGACGGCCTCAAGACCTTCAAGCACCGAAAGATGGCGGGCGTTGTATTCAGAATTAAGTGCCACGCGGGCGCTCCTCAACATGCATATGGGTTGTATTGCTGGCGTCCACTACGGCACGGCCTCTATCTAGGCTAGTGCCGCTCAGCGCACCAAGCTGGTTGCCACACCACGCTTCAGCCAAACTGCTTGGTTTACCGGGCTACGTTACGCGGTCGTGATACGCGTACAGCGAAAGATGCCAACTCTTGCCATGGTTTTGCCTCCACTGCTGGTTATATAGATGTACAGATCTACTAAGGAGGCCCCCATGACTACAGCTGTAGCAGCCCGCAAGCTAGATGCCCTAGACCGCTGTGACCGTTGCGGTGCACAAGCATACGTACGGGTAGTTCTTGAGTCTTCCGGTGGCGAACTCCTGTTTTGCGGACACCACTCCCGCGCACTTGAAGCCACACTGAAGCCCCTGAGTTCCGAGTGGCATGACGAGACAGCACGCCTTCACGAGAAGCCGGCAGTCGAAGTCGACTAGCAAAACCATGCATTAGCCCAGCGGCCCTCACCTGATGGTGGGGGCCGCTGTTTTTCTCTCCCTACGAATATCTGGCCTAATACAAATGGACCCCCGGAAATCCGGGGGTCCATTTGGTTGATTTGCGCTGAAAATCAGGCAGCACTCGTCAGAACTAGTCGCTGTCCTTAGTCCAGATAGTCGCGCAAAACCTGTGAGCGTGACGGGTGCCGCAGCTTCGACATGGTCTTCGATTCGATTTGGCGGATACGCTCTCGCGTGACTCCGTAAACCTTTCCGATTTCGTCTAAAGTCTTCGGCTGGCCATCAGTCAAACCAAAGCGCATGGCAACCACGCCAGCTTCTCGCTCGGAGAGTGTGTCCAGCACGGAGTGCAGCTGCTCCTGAAGCAAGGTGAAGCTCACGGCATCCGCCGGAACCACAGCTTCAGAGTCCTCGATCAAGTCACCGAACTCGGAATCTCCGTCTTCACCCAAGGGGGTGTGCAAGGAGATCGGCTCACGACCATACTTCTGGACTTCAACAACCTTCTCAGGCGTCATGTCCAGCTCGAGTGCCAATTCTTCAGGCGTGGGTTCGCGGCCCAAGTCCTGCAGCATCTGGCGCTGTACGCGTGCAAGCTTGTTAATAACTTCCACCATGTGCACCGGAATACGAATAGTGCGAGCTTGGTCGGCCATGGCGCGGGTGATGGCCTGCCGGATCCACCACGTTGCATAGGTGGAGAACTTAAAGCCCTTGGTGTAGTCAAACTTCTCAACGGCGCGGATCAGGCCCAGGTTACCTTCTTGGATCAAGTCCAAAAAGAGCATGCCGCGGCCGGTGTAACGCTTGGCCAAGGAGACCACCAAACGAAGGTTTGCTTCCAAGAGGTGATTCTTGGCGCGCTTGCCGTCGTGGACAACAAACTCAAGCTCACGCTTGAGCTTGGGATCCATGGTGCCTTGATCGGCGTGGAGCTTTTCGTCAGCAAAAAGTCCAGCTTCAATACGCAAGGCAAGATCAACCTCTTGCTCAGCATTGAGCAACGCGACCTTACCGATTTGCTTGAGGTAGTCCTTGACCGGGTCAGCCGTAGCACCGGCGGACATAACCTGCTGAACCGGAGCATCATCATCGTCGGCGTCCGAGTAGACAAAACCGCTTCCGGTGCTTGCAGCCTTGGCAGGCGCTTCATCGCTCTCGTCGGCGTCGTCAACCTCAACAAGGTCCTCAGGATCGATGTCATCCTCGCTCGCGGCATCTGCCTCAGCTTCAGCAGCCTTTTTAGCGCCAGCCTTGGGGCCACGCTTCTTGGGTGCCGACTTAGCTTCGGCGCCATCAGTCTCGGCTCCTGCAGTCTCACCAGCAGCGTCCTTGAGTGCCTTATTGGCGGCCCGAGTGGCGGCGCGCTTGGCGTTGGCAGCAGCCTTCTTCTCTTCAGGGCTGAGCTCTACCTGTTCGGCAGAATCCTTCTTCACGGAAGACGGGGTCACAGAAAACCTTTCTAGCGGCGGTCTGTGGAATCACCATAAGGGCAACACCACTATGACCCTGTCAAGTCCGTGAAGGTTCTTACAGGCGACTTCACGGTGCAGGGTCAAAGACTACAACCACAAAACATCGTGAAAAGTTCCCCAAATGGAGCACTAATTTTCGCTTGTAAAACACGGACCCAACCGGGTCTCGACCTCCATTGTCTCACGTTTTGCCCACCGCTGCCGTTCACTACTAGGCCGAGTCCTCTTGAATGCCGTGCCATGCAGTGGCTCTATTTCTTGCCCAATTGCTCAAATGACCTCGGGCAATAAGCTCGCTCAGTAGCTCAGCGAGGCGATAGTCCGGGTTATGGCCAAGTGCCGCATCTAGGTGCGCTCCTGCCATTGAACCTCGCCCCCGGCACCATTCGATCCAGCCAAGAACAGCCAACACCGGAGCCTTATGCCCGCCTGGGCCATCAAAGAGCAGAGCGCCCAACAGCTCAGCAAAAGTATCCATACGCTTCCAGTTCGGTCCAGCCGGTGACTGCCCCATCAGAAACTCTGCGTAGTGGTCAACGGTCTCTTGCGCTGAGTCTCTCTGATCAGCGGCTGCAACGTCCAGTGGCTCACAGCGCGTAATTTCTTGAACTCCATCTAGCGCGAGCGCCAACCCACCTGCAGCTTGAACCATGATGGTGTCTCGAAATAATGGGACGGAAAGACCTGCCCGCAGTGCGGCTGCATCGCTAGCCGAAACTTCACAACGGTTTTCACCACTTAAGAATGGTTCCCACTGCGCCAAAAGGGCTTCCGCCGAGGCTCCACCGCGCGGCCCGTGGAGCAGCTGCTCGCGCAAGCGATTTTCTTCAGGCAGCACTGCGGCAGCCTGCTGAGGACTCAGTCTGCCAAATGGTCCCGTTTGGATGGACAGCTCATCAGCAGACTGACCGTTGATCCCAGGCGCAGCCCCGAGCGCGCTGCCCCGGTAAATAAGCTCGGCACTGAGTGGACTATTACGTATATCTTCCAGACTGCGTCCTTGGGGTGGGCAGCACTCATGGTTCTGGCAGTAGCAGTTTCGCCATAGGTCTGTCCCGATCACCCATGCATCGCGCAGTACCAGGCCCTCGCCTTCTACTGCGCATTCGAGTGACTCGAGCAACTCCATACACGGCTGCCATGAGGGGCCCAACAGTGCTGGCGGGTAGATGGCAATCAACACACCGTCAGCTCTTTCGTCACTGAGCAAGTAGTCCACCACTCGTGCGGAGAACGAGTGTGCTTGAAAGGAGCTTATGTCCGCTGGCGGCAGATCCACACGCAGCGTGGCGCCAAGTCTGCCTTTGGACATAGTGACGCACACCAGCGAATTAGTGGGCCAATAACCGAGCGTGTGCGGAACGTACCCTAGAACGTCTTCGGCGCGGCTAGCTTTGAGGGTTTCAGTAGGATTCATGGATCCACACTCATGCACTGAGCCGCGAGGTGAAATGGCGCAAACGTCCTATGTGGAAAACTTCAGAAAATTAGGACTCGACGAGCCCCCAAAATCCTCTATTTGTTGAAATCTTCCTGTGCCAAGTACGCCTCCACTGCGGCACCGAGGTCCTCGGCGTTGGGCAATCGATCATTCTCATCAGCCAACAAAGACCGCCGCACCGTGCCTTCAACCTTTTGGTCGTAACGCTCCTCAAGGTTTTTGACCACTTCAACAATTTCCTCCGAGGCTGCAACCTGTTCGGAAATCTGGCGGCCCACTGTCCGGCCTGCTTCACGCAGTCGGTCTGTGGGGAGCATCAGTGACGTGGCAGCGCCAAGGTATTCCAGGCCAGCTACTGCGGCTTGAGGATACTCTGCCTCCGCCAAGTAGTGCGGGACGTGAATGACGTAACCGGCAACCTCACGATTAGCCTCGCTCAAGCGCAATTCGAGTACGTGTCCCACTGCTGCCGGGATTTCCACGGTTGGCTTCCACAGCGAGATTCCCTCGATGAGGTCTGGCCGGTTCCCGTGGACCGTAACGCCAGCTGGCCGCGTGTGTGGCACGGGCATAGGGATCGAGTGGATCCACGTAACGAGTTTGACGTCGAATTTTTCCACCAGCTGAAGCACTGCACGGCTGAAGCGCTCCCACTGCAAATCCGGTTCAAACCCGGCCAGTAGAAGGTACGGCTTTCCCAAACCGTCTTTGAGCCTGTACAGAGCGAGCCGAGGTGAATGAAAGTCTTGGAGGTGGTCCTCAACAAAACTAATTTGCGGCCGGCGCGAGCGGTAGTCGATGAGCTGGTCTGCATCAAAAACGGCCACAACTTCGTTCTCGGAATAGTCCAAGAGCTCGCCGTTTATTTGGCTCACCATTTGACCGGCATCAGCAAAGCCGCTGAACGTCATCACCATGTTCAAGCCCGTCAGTTCGGCGTCGCCCGCAACCTCCGGGTTAAGGGTATAGAGGCTCGCCGGATCCAGCTGCGAGCCGTAGCTCTGCTCGAACACAACGTCCTCCTGTGTCTGTCTTCTGCGTTTGTTCCCGCGCAGTCGGATTTTCCATGCCACGCTTGCACAACGCCTGAGGGCCGCTAGTCATTCCATCGATCCAAAACTTTCACCCGGGATTACACCCAGAGCGGAAATCCGCGCCCTTCCGGGTCCTCGGACTACGATCGTTGGTGGGTAAGTAGTGCGGCCCGCAAGATCCGGTGCCGTTGCATCCCGTCAATCACAATGGAAGTGAGGCAAATACCCCGTGGCCAAAGTCAGTGAATTTAAGCTCAACGCCGTTGCCAAGGACCTCAAGAAGTCACCGAGCGATGCCTTGGTCATCGGCGTTGCCAGCACGCCTGAAGGTCCGGTTCTCCTGGAGAACCCGCTCAGCGCCAAAGCTGCCGAGGCTCTCTCCTCCACCCTTGAGTCATTGGGTGTCAGTGGAGCCGCCGATCAAATCGTGCGTCTGCCCGGCTTGCCGGAGTTGGCCAGCGGAGTACTTGTACTCGCCGGTGTTGGTGCCGTAGCGCCAGGACGGACTGTGGGTGAAGAAGCTCTTCGCCGTGCTGCCGGTTCTGCGGTTCGTCAGCTGGCCGGTTTTAACTCAGTTGTGCTGGCACTTCCGACGGCGGATCTGGCCGCTGTTTCAGCCGTCGCCGAAGGCGCGGCTCTGGGTTCCTACGCGTACACCGAACACCGTTCAAGCACTGTTGGGCTCAAGACCCCGGTAGCCAACGTCACCCTCTCTACACCGTTTGCCACAGACCCGGCCATCAACAAAGTTCTGACCCGTGCTGCAGTTTTGGGACGTTCCGTGAACGCAACCCGCACCTTAGTCAACCAGCCACCGAGCCACCTCTACCCAGAGTCTTTTGCGGCAGCTGCCAAGGAGCTCTCCCGCTCACTGCCCGTAAAGATCACCATCTGGGATGAGAAGCGCCTTGAGAAAGAAGGCTTCGGCGGCATCTTGGGCGTTGGTAAGGGTTCAACCCGATTGCCACGTCTGGTTAAGGTCGAATACTCCCCCGCCAAAGCTGTGCGCCACGTTGCCCTGGTAGGTAAGGGCATCACCTTCGACACCGGCGGAATCTCCATCAAGCCAGCTCTCGGCATGGGTGAGATGAAGAGCGATATGGCTGGTGCCGCCGTCGTACTAAACACCGCGCTGGCAGCAGCCGAACTGGCTTTGCCTGTGAAGGTGACTGCTTGGCTTTGTATCGCCGAGAACATGCCCGGCGGCGCTGCTCAGCGCCCCGCCGATGTCATCACTATGTTCGGCGGTAAGACGGTTGAGGTTCTTAACACCGACGCCGAAGGCCGTTTGGTGATGGGTGACGGCATCGCTGCCGCTAGCTTGGAATTCCCGGATGCAATCATCGACGTCGCCACGTTGACCGGCGCGCAATTGATCGCCCTGGGTGACCGTACCGCTGGTGTTATGGGCGAAGAATCGCTCACCGCTGAACTCAAGGCTGCCGCAGACCGTGCCGGCGAGCTGGTTTGGCCCATGCCGATTCCGGAAGAATTGCGCCCCACTTTGGATTCTGATGTGGCTGACCTAGCCAACATTGGAGCCCGCCACGGTGGCATGATGACGGCGGCCGCGTTCTTGCGCGAGTTCGTTGGAAAGGCCAAGGACGGAAGCACTATTCCTTGGGCTCACATCGACATCGCTGGCCCGTCCTTCAACAACGGTGCACCGTACGGCTATACCCCCAAACAAGGCACCGGCTGTACGGTTCGTTCACTGGTGAGCTACCTCGAGTCCTTCACCAACGCAGCGTAATAAGTTGCCGAAATTATCGTCCCCAGTGTTCCACTGACGGTGACACGTTGTGCTGAGGGTGGCTGGGGACAATTGCGCTGGCCACCCTCCGCAGGACCGCTTCTAGGATTCTCCCGCCACAAGTTTGTATGAATCGCGCCACATGAGCGGTACAAAGACGCTCAGAAGGTGGAGCATAGATATTCGTGGCGCTAAGGTGAATTGTGGAAGATTTTGATTACCTCACCCGGTAGTCACAAAAGCTAGAGAACTGCAAGAGAATCGCTACTGCTGGCATAATCGCCGCAGGAACAGATCCAGGACAGATGATGCTTACCAAGCGTCATCATTTACGCGAGGGAGCGTCTAAGTGGCCGATCAGGCAACTGCGCAAGAATTCGACATGCTGGTACTCGGTGGAGGCAGCGGCGGTTACGCGGCAGCACTTCGTGGGGTGCAGCTAGGACTAACCGTCGGTCTCATCGAGAAGTCCAAGCTCGGCGGAACCTGCCTACACAACGGCTGTATCCCCACCAAGGCACTCCTGCACTCTGCTGAAGTGGCTGACCACGCACGCGACGGCGCCAAGTACGGCGTCAACGTTGAGCTGCAGTCCATCGACATGACTGCAGTGAACGCGTACAAGGACGGCATCATTGCTGGCAAATACAAGGGCCTGCAGGGTCTTATCAAGGGCAAAGGCATCACCGTTATTGAAGGTGAAGGCCGACTGACCAGCCAAGACACCATCACCGTGAACGGCACCGAGTACAAAGGCAAGAACATTGTTCTAGCCACCGGTTCCTACTCGCGCAGCCTCCCCGGCCTCGAAATCGGCGGTAAGGTCATCACCTCCGATCAGGCACTCACCATGGACTACGTCCCCAAGAGCGTTATCGTTCTGGGCGGCGGCGTTATTGGTGTGGAATTTGCTTCCGTCTGGAAGTCCTTCGGCGTAGACGTCACCATCATTGAAGGCCTCCCCTCCTTGGTTCCCAACGAGGACGCCTCCATCATCAAGGTCCTCGAGCGCACCTTCAAAAAGCGCGGCATCAAGTTCAACACAGGTACCTTCTTCCAGGGCGTTGAGCAGAACGAAAACTGCGTCAAGGCAACTCTTGTAGACGGTAAAACCTTCGAGGCTGACTTGATGCTCGTTGCTGTTGGTCGTGGCCCGTCCACTGCAGGCCTCGGTTTCGAGGAAGCTGGCGTCACCATCGATCGCGGTTTTGTTATTACTAACGAGCGTCTGCACACCGGTGTTGGCAACATTTACGCGGTAGGTGACATTGTTCCTGGCGTTCAGTTGGCACACCGCGGATTCCAACAGGGCATCTTCGTTGCCGAAGAAATTGCCGGCCAGAACCCCGTGGTTGTTGAGGACATCAACGTCCCCAAGGTCACCTTCTGCGACCCTGAGATCGCTTCGGTGGGTTACTCCGAGAAGGCCGCCAAGGAAAAGTTCGGCGACGAGAACGTCGAAAGCACCGAGTACAACCTCGCCGGAAACGGCAAGAGCGCCATCTTGGGCACCGGCGGAATCATCAAGTTTGTCCGTGAGAAGAACGGCCCCGTGGTGGGTGTTCACATGATCGGCACCCGCGTTGGTGAGCAGATCGGTGAAGCTCAGTTAATTGTCAACTGGGAAGCCTACCCGGAGGATGTAGCTTCACTCATCCACGCGCACCCCACGCAGAACGAGGCATTGGGCGAGGCTGCAATGGCCTTGGCCGGTCGTCCTCTGCACGGCTAGCACTAAGTAGTTCTCGAGCAAGTGCACCCGGCACACACGCCGGGTGCACTAAGCTCAAAATCAGCAGCATCCAACCGCACTAAAGATCAATAAGGAGAACGGGGACGATATGTCTGAAACCGTTAACTTGCCCGCCCTCGGGGAGAGCGTCACCGAAGGTACTGTTACTCGCTGGCTAAAGGCTGTGGGTGACCGGGTAGAGGTCGACGAGCCGCTGCTCGAAGTTTCGACCGACAAAGTAGACACTGAAATCCCCTCTCCGATTGCCGGTGTAATCGAGGAAATCCTCGTTGCCGAGGATGAGACGGCCGACGTTGGAGCGCCGCTTGTGCGCATTGGCGACGGTTCCGGGTCCAGCGAAGCCCCTGCAGAAGAGGCTCCCGCAGCCGAATCAGCACCGGCACCTGCCGCCGCTGAAGAAGCGCCTGCTACTGAGCCCGCGCCTGCAGCACCAGCTCAGGAAGCACCAGCTCAGGAAGCCCCCGCTTCCACTGAGGCTGCTTCAGGTGAGACTCACGAAGTAACGCTCCCGGCTTTGGGCGAGAGTGTAACCGAGGGCACCGTCACGCGCTGGCTGAAGGCAGTTGGCGAAACCGTTGAGGTTGATGAGCCGTTGCTGGAGGTTTCTACCGACAAGGTTGACACCGAGATCCCGTCCCCCGTGGCCGGTACTCTGCAGGAAATCCGTGTTGGCGAGGACGAGACTGCTGAAGTTGGCTCCGTTTTGGCGATCATCGGTTCGGGTTCCGCAGCTCCGGCTTCGGCTCCTGCCGCAGCACCGGCAGAGCCTGCCAAGGCTGAGCCCGTTGCCGCAGCTCCCGCTGAACAGCGCGAAGAACCAGTGGCTGCACCTGCAGCTCCGGCAGCGCCTCAGGAATCAACACCGGCTCCTGCAGCACCAGCCGCAGCAGCATCAACCGGCAACGAGTCCAACTACCTGACCCCCTTGGTCCGCAAGCTGGCCAACGAGCAGGGCGTAGACATCTCCTCACTCACCGGTACCGGTGTTGGTGGACGCATCCGCAAGCAGGATGTACTTGCCGCTGCCGAAGCCAAAAAGGCAAGCGCAGCTGCCCCGGCAGCCGCGGCTCCGGTTGCCAGCGCAGTGAAGGCTCCGGCCGCCGTCGTTCCTTCCTCCTTGCGTGGCAAGACTGAGAAGGCACCTCGCATCCGCCAGGTTATCGCTCGCCGTATGCGCGAGTCCTTGGATACCTCCACCCAGCTGACTCAGGTTCACGAAGTGGACATGACGCGTGTGGCCAAACTGCGTACAGCAGCCAAAGATCAGTTCCAGGCAGTCAACGGCACCAAGCTGACCTTTTTGCCCTTCATTGCAAAGGCCGTAGCCGAGGCGCTCAAGCAGCACCCCAAGCTCAACGCAGAATACAACGAAGAAAAGCAAGAGATCACGTACCACAACGCCGAACACATCGCTATTGCGGTGGACACGGACAAGGGTCTGTTGGTTCCTGTCATTTCCAACGCGGGTGACCTCAACCTCGCCGGTGTTGCCGCCAAGATCGCAGACGTTGCAAAGCGTACGCGCGATAACAAGATTGGCCCGGATGAGCTGTCCGGTGGCACGTTCTCGATCACAAACATTGGTTCCGTGGGCGCTCTCTTCGACACCCCGATCATCAACCAGCCGCAAGTTGCCATTTTGGGAACCGGCGCGATCGTCAAGCGTGCAACGGTTATCACTGGCCCCGATGGTGATGACACCATTGCTATCCGCCACATGATGTACCTGTCCTTGACCTACGATCACCGTCTGGTTGACGGCGCCGATGCAGGCCGCTTCCTGCAGACCCTCAAGGCTCGCCTTGAGGAAGGTGCCTTCGAGGCTGACCTCGGACTCTAAGTCCGGAACGTTTGCCTAACGGACAACCACTAGACAACGACGGCGGTACGCGGCTCTGGGAGCCGGGTACCGCCGTCGTTCTTTAACCGGCGGTATGTAGCCGCTGCAATTTGGCCGAAGGTATTTATGCAGGTCACAGTCTGCGAAAGTCATACTTGAGGACAGTCTGTGGCTAAGCTGGGACCATGACTATTGTCCTGAACATTCTGATTTTCCTGCACGTTGTTGGCGCTGCCATGATCGTTGGTTACTGGATCGCCACGATGAAGACTCCCACGGTCCACCCGCGTCAGCGTGATGGCGCTTTCCTGCAACTTCTTACGGGCATTGCCATGATGGGAATCCTCCCCATGATGCCGGATGAGACTCTGAACTATCCCAAACTCGGCATCAAATTGGTCATCGCCATTGTCGTTGCAGTTCTGGCCGTCATTGGCAGCCGCAAGGTCAAGAACGGAGAGACGGTATCCACCGGCTTGGCACACGGCGTTGGCGGCCTGGCGCTGATCAACGTGGCGCTGGCCACCCTTTGGCAGTAATAAACGCCTAGGATGAAGTGAGCGGTTACAACACTTTGTGAGTAATCGAAGAATATCGATCTTGAGGAGCTGACATGGCAACAACACGTAGCGCACACACCGTCTGGAACGGCAGCTTGGCTGAAGGATCCGGCAACACCACACTGGATAGCTCCGGTTTGGGCACGTTCGACGTCACTTGGAAGGCTCGCACTGAGGCTGCAGCGGGCAAAACCAGCCCCGAGGAACTCATTGCTGCAGCTCACTCTGCTTGCTTCTCGATGGCTTTCAGCCATGCCTTGGGCGAGGCTGGATACACTCCAGAGGAAGTTTCCACAAAGTCTGACGTTGGCTTCCAGCCCGGCACCGGCATCACCGGTAGCCACTTGACGCTGAGCGCCAAGATCCCAGGTATTTCTGAAGAAGAATTCCAGAAGATCGCCGAAGCAGCCAAGTCGGGTTGCCCAGTCTCGGCTGCGTTGGCTGGCATCAGCATCACCTTGGATGCCACGCTGATCTCCGCGTAGTCCCGCATTACCGAACCAGCTCGCAATTGTGGCGCCTCCCAGGAATGGGAACAGCCACAATTGCGAGCTAGTTTCGTTTAAGGGGTGCGCTTGCGCGGCGGCAGTGGAGCTGGCTTGAGCGTCTTGTACCCGGCACGCTCTGGCGCCTGATCAGTGGGCAGCTCCTGGAGCATCTCCCGCAAAACGCTGATGGACTGTTCCAACTGTGGGTCACTTCCAGCGCTGTAGGCGTGCGGAGGGAACGGCACCTCAATGTCCGGGTCAACACCGTAATTCTCCACGGACCAGCCCACTCCACCGCTAAACCACGTCGCGTAGCGAGGCTGAGTCACCCCGGTACCGTCGGCGAGGGAGAAACGGTTATCGATTCCCACAACACCGCCCCACGTGCGCGTTCCCACGATCGGTCCAATCCCCCGCAGCTTTGACACTTGGGTGATGATGTCGCCGTCGGAGCCAGCAAACTCGTCGGTCACAATGACCACTGGGCCACGCGGTGAGCTCTCCGGATAGGTCCGCGGCTTCTCCCCACGTGGCACCGACCAGCCAGTGACCTTGCGGCCAATGATCTCAGCAACCAATTGGGACGTGTGCCCACCACGGTTGCGGCGCACATCAACAATCAAGGCATCCTTGGACGCTTCGGTGTCCAAATCGCGGTGCAACTGTGCCCAGCCCGCTGCCATCATGTCCGGAATGTGCAAGTAACCGAACGCATCCCCTGACGCTTGCCGCACCATCCGCCTGTTGCTCTGGACCCATTCTTGGTAGCGCAGACGCTCCTCATCACGCACCGGAACCACTGCAACGCGCCGCTGCACACCAGCCTGCTCGCCGTGGCCTTGTCCGTTTTGCACGGTCAATTCAACGGCCTTGCCGGCCGAAGATGTGAGGAGCATGGCCGGGGAGAGAGTTGCAGAAAGGTCGACGCCGTCAATCGCCATCAGCAAGTCGCCCACCTTGGCATTCACACCAGCTCGGGCCAACGGAGAGTTCGCTAGCGGATCTGAGGAGTCGCCGGCAAGAATCTTTGTGATCTCCCATGCTGTGCCGTTATGGACAAACTCCGCGCCTAAACGGCCTTGCCCGCTGCTGCCCGGCTCGGAGACTGCGAACGGACGGACATAGGCATGGGAGGTACCCAATTCGCCGTGCATTTCCCACAGCAGGTCAACCAAATCATCATGGCTTCCAAGGCGCTGAATGATCGGAGCGAATTTTGCCTTCACGCCGTCCCAGTCAAGACCGCCCATGTCCGCAGCCCAGAAGAAGTCCCGCTGCAAACGCCATGCTTCGTTGAAGGCTTGTTCCCATACAGCCACGGGTTCAAGCTGTACCCGGATCCGGCCGAGGTCCACCTTGACGAGATCCCCTGATTCTTCATCGGCCTTAGCGGAGGAAATGGTGGCGCTGACTTGTTTGTCCTTGATAAACACAATCCGTTTGCCGTCTCCGGAGAGGCGGTAACTGTCCACTGATTCGTTGAGGGTAACGGACTTGCGCTTAGCGAGATCAAAACGGACCAGCTTGGGGCTCGCTGCTTTGTCTTCCGTGGAAGCGCGGCCATCGCCCAGAACGCCGCTGATGGGGTTTTCCAGCCAGTACAAGCAGCCATCGCCGGCGCTCAGGTCACTGTAGTTTCCCTGCGCCACAGGCAGTGGCAGTATTCGTTGCTCAATACCGTTGGCATCAACTACTAGCTTCGGTGTTTCTTCAACTTCCTTCAAGCTTCCGTCCCTCAAGGCCCTGACTGCCGCAGTTTCGGCGGTATTCTCACCGAAGCTGGCCACAGCAGGTCCAAAGGGCGACGGCGTGTTAGCAGAAAGTGCCACAAGGTACGGTTTGATGGGGCTAGGGAAGGACAGATCGAAGGAGTGACCGTCGTAGACCGGGTCAAAACTGCGGCTGGATAGGAAAGCCAAGAACTTGCCATCGGGGGTGAAGGCCGGTGATTCGTCGGCAAAGCGACCGTCAGTGACGTTGATGATCTGTGAGTCTTGGGAGGCGACCTCAACCAACCGCAGGCGTGTCCGGGATCCAAAGGCTGTTAGCGGTTCAGCGAAGGCCAACCACTTTGAATCAGAGGACCATGCTAGGTCGCCAATGCTTCCCTCGCCCACACTGGTCAGCAGCGACATTCGGCGTGCCGCTACTTCCACAAGGTACAAGTCACCGAAGGCTCCACCGATCGCGATCCATTCTCCGTTGGGGCTCACGGACATAGAGCTAGCCCGGGTCACCGAGGGGAAGCGAATGCCAACCGAAGCCGTATTTAGACCATTCTCCCCTGCCGTGTTCTCAGCCAGCTGAGTGTTGTTTGCTGGTGATTCGTCATTGGAAACTTCGGCAGCGTTTCCAAGTGCCGCGGTGACACTGGGTGCAGCGGGCGTAGCCGAAAGAACTGAACTACCGGAGAGGGCTGAGACCGGTGCTGGAAGCGCGTCTGAATCCTCTGCAGCCGCAGGCTCCCCTTTCTCCGCTGGAGCGGCAACCGGGAGGTTTGGCTGGGTTGTTAGCTGCGTTGTTGGCTGGGTTGAATGCTGCGTTGAATGCTGGGCCCCCGGCGGCACTGCCCCGGTAACTTTTGTGTGGTTCCCGGTGTTGGCTAGCCCCGGCAAACTTAAGGCGAGTTCGCGAATGTAGAGTGCTTCCTCGCCGCCATGATCAGCGATGTAAGCAATTTTGTCTTCGCCCACCGGGCGCGGAAGCCTGGCTCGAACACCAGGTGTAACTTCGATGGCCCGGGCTGGACCGTCTTTGTGGGTGAGCCAGTGAATGGTGCCATGCGATTCAACCGCGCTCGCGCTGCCATTATGGCCTGGCACCACTTCACCAAGATGCTTCTGAACCTTCAGGCCAGTTTTGCGACGCTGCATTGACGCCGAACCTAATGAAATATCTAGGGGAATCGGTGCAGCCGCTAAGTGGTGCATCACAAAGAGCTGCCCTGCGGACTCGAAAACAATTCGTGTTCCGTCCGTTGCGGCGTGACGCACGTAGTGCTCTTCGAAGTCGGTGTGTCTGCTCAAATCGCTACCATCTGGAGCAACCGAGTAGATATTTCCATATCCCTCATGATCGGAGAGAAATGCGATGCGTCCTTCGATCCACATTGGGTCAGCAAGGTTAGAGGTGATTTCGCTCAGAAGGCGAACAAATTCACCATTACCGTCACGGTCAATCCACAGTTTTCCGGCGGTGCCGCCCTTGTAGCGCTTCCACCATGCAGGCTCTCGAGAGAGCACGCTGGAGACCACAACGGGGCGTTCGTCACCGTTGACAGGACCGTAGACCACAGAATCCACGGGTCCCAACTCGAGCCGGCGCGCCCAACCGCCGTTCAGGCCCAGCGCATAGGCATGGGTCAAACGGAAATCGCCCTGTTCAAAGGCGCTGGTGACTACCACCTCACCCTCGGGAGTGAAGCCGCGTACGCGTGTGCTTGCGTGGCCAAAGTACGTCAATTGACGGAATTCGCCGCCGTCAACCTTCGCAGTGACAGCTTCCGGTGAGCTGCCCTGCACCACAGTCCACACGAGGTTCTTACCATCTGGACTAAATCGTGGATTGCGGGCCGGCATTTGCAGGGAGGACACACGCCACGCACGGCCGCCGGTCAAAGGGGCCAGCCAAACATCGTCCTCGGCCACAAAGGTGATGAGATCGCCATGAATGTGTGGGAAGCGGAAGTAGCTCGAAGAGGTCATCCATCGATCTTAGTCACGCTCGGCATGCCTTGTTGAAACCTCTCCGGGGAGTCTAGCAAGCGAGGTTAATAGCTTGCCTACGGGCTCTGAACTTCTTCGATCAGCCAAGTGCCACTCTTACGTGTCAGTGCCAAAACCAACGACTGATCCACTCCGTGCTCAGTTTGAGCCACTACTTTGCCAGCAGCGTCAACCTCTTGATAGGCACTGGTGACTGCCAAGATTTTGACCTTGGCTTGGTGCTCGTTACTGCCCTGTTCAAGCGCAGAAGTTTTCAGTTCCGTACTAAAACCTTTAAGAGCATGTCCCCGGTTGCGCAATTGCGCCGCAAGTTGAGCATCGGACTTGGCAGCACTGGAGTTAGGACTGTTCACTCTGGCCAAGAGGTCCACCTTGCCGTAACTCAACGCCAGATCGCGTAGCTCCGTAATGCCTTTAGCTGCCTGCACCGGATCTACAGCGGCTAAACGCGCATTCAGCTGTTGCACGGCCCCGGCTTCCAGGCCAAGTTGTGTGCCGGTCTCAGCAGAAATTCCACTGGCCAACTTTGCCGATTCAACAGCTTCAGCATTGCTACCTCCGGTTACCTTGCCAGTCTGAAGCTCCGCAGTATGACGGGAAGTGGAAATAGCCCAGACAGTGGCTCCTCCCCCGCCCAGTACCAACGCAGCTGTGACCACTGTGGCCACAACTCTGCCATTGCCAGCGTGCCCCACGCCCGCAAGTCCCCGGCGCGCAAGTCCCCCGTGTGCAAGATCCAGACCTGCAAAACCCCTGCGAAGACTCCTCTTGCGAACTTTGCCAGCCGCAAAGCGGGCACCTGGATACAACGCCGCCCAACGCCGTCGTCCATTAGCGTTTGGCTCAATTCTCGTCATCAAATCAGGTACCACGCTGGCATGGACGGACGCCGAAAGGTCTACCGGTTCACAGCGCGCACTGCGATAAATCGCGTGGGCGAACTCCCCTGCCGCTGGCCGTTGTTTGGGATCAAGATTCAAGCCGGCCTCAATCGCGGCTACCAGCCCTGGCGCAACGTCAGGGACCAGAAGCCCCAACGGCGGCCGGCTGTTATTTGGCTCCGGTACTTGGGCAGCAAGGCAATACCAGCCCACTGCCGCTAGTGAATACAAGTCCCGCTCTGGCCGCAAGTTTGCCGTGCTGTTGTATGTGGCCGGATCAGCGAAGCCCGGAGTCCCAGCCCAGAGCTGCGAGCCAGGTTCTCCGAGCATCCGGCCAACGCCCAAATCTGTGAGCAACGGGCGCCCGTCAGCGGTAAAAAGGACGTTGGATGCAGAAACATCAGAGTGAGTAAGCCCAGCGGCATGGAGGTATTCAAGTGCCTGTGCAAGAGGCGTCAAAATGGTGGCTGTCTCCCCCGAGGACAATGAACCTCGGCTGGCAATCAGCTCAGTGAGTGACCCACCGGCGGCGTAATCCATCAAAAGAGCAAAAGCACCATCATCCTGCCCGCCCAGAGGGACAACATCATGAATTTTTACTAAATGCTGGTGCTCAAGATTGCCTAGGATGGCCGCCTCCCGTTGAACGACGGTATAGCGCTCATCCCCAGCAATATCCGATCCAGGGTGCGGACATTTGAGCGCAAAGAGCTTGCCAGCATGAGCTCCCGTGCTATTGCGAACCAGCCAAACGGTGGCGGTGGACCCAACTCCCAAACGGCGAATGACTTCATAGCCAGGCACTTCGGGTTGCAGCGACGTCTCTTGTGACGCCTCCCCCGCGCTTAATGGCCATGGGGACAGTTCACCACGATGCCGGCCACCCGATACGGAACGCGAATTCGGCTTCTCCGAGAAATTCTCCATATCCCCTGTTTTATCCCAAAGCGGTTGAAACGCGCAGAAGTTATCCACAGGCAAAGTTGAAGCGTCAATGAGAGCTTGCCCACAACATCCTTCGCAAACGGCCATGAGGTCTAAACTGTTACGCATGGCTCTTGAGTTCTCCACGCTTGGACTTGCCCCTGACTTCGTTGACTACAGCGAGGCCTTGCAAATCCAACGGACGTTGCACAATGAAGTTGTTCGCGGTTCGGCCCCCAGCACAGTCCTCTTGTTGGAACACCATCCGGTGTACACGGCAGGAAAACGGACTGAGGAACACGAACGCCCCATGGACGGCACCGAGGTTGTTGCTGTGGACCGTGGCGGCAAGTTGACCTGGCACGGCCCGGGCCAGCTCGTTGGTTACCCCATCATCAAGCTGAAAGACCCTGCCGCAATCCGGAGGTACGTGTATATCCTCGAAGAGGTCCTGATCAACGTTCTTGCCGACTACAAGATCAACGCCGTCCGCATCGACGGCCGCGCCGGTGTGTGGATTGATCAAGATTCCAATGGCCCGGCACGCAAGATCGCAGCCATTGGCATTCGAGTCCACGAAGGTGTGACCATGCACGGCTTCGCGATTAACTGCAACAACTCCTTGGCCCCTTATGGCCAAATCATCGCGTGCGGAATTTCAGACGCCGGTACCACCACGATTTCAGAAGAAATCGGTCAGAACGTAACCCCAATGGACATCGTTTCGCGTGTTGTTGAGGAACTACGCAACAATGAGACAGAGCTAGTCGCAACATCAGAAGGAGCTCTACTGTGACCCTGGCACCTGAAGGCCGGAAGATGCTGCGTATTGAGCAGCGCAATGCAGCCGTTCCCGTGGAACGCAAACCGGAATGGATTAAGGCCAAGGTCCAGATGGGCCCGGAATTCGTTCAGTTGAAGAATTTGGTCAAAAAAGAAGGCCTCCACACAGTTTGTGAAGAGGCCGGTTGTCCTAACATCTTTGAATGCTGGGAGGATAAAGAGGCAACGTTCCTGATCGGTGGCTCAGAATGCACGCGGCGTTGTGACTTCTGCCAGATCGATACTGGCAAGCCTTCCGCGATTGACCGATTTGAACCGACCAAGGTGGCTCGCTCGGTCAAATCAATGAACCTGCGCTATGCAACGGTTACTGGCGTGGCCCGTGATGATCTCGAAGATGAGGGCGTCTGGCTCTACGCCGAGACGGTACGCAAGATCCATGAGTTGAACCCGGGCACCGGTGTGGAACTTCTCATCCCCGATTTCTCCGGCAAGCCCGAGAACATCGCCGCAATCTGTGACTCAAAGCCTGAAGTTTTTGCGCACAACGTAGAAACCGTTCCGCGAATCTTCAAGCGCATCCGCCCCGCCTTCCGTTACGACCGCTCGCTGGACGTCATTACCCAGGGCAGGAACCTTGGCATGGTCACCAAGTCAAACCTGATTTTGGGTATGGGCGAGACACGCGAAGAAATTTCCGAAGCGCTTCGCGATCTTCACGATGCTGGCACTGACCTGATCACCATCACCCAGTACTTGCGCCCCTCAGAGCGTCACTTGCCGGTTGACCGCTGGGTCAAGCCCCAAGAATTCGTTGAACTGCAGCAAGAAGCCGAAGAAATCGGCTTCTTGGGCGTAATGTCTGGCCCCTTGGTTCGTTCTTCTTACCGTGCAGGCCGTTTGTGGGCCACCGCAATGCGCAAAAAAGGCTGGGAGATCCCCGCCAACTTGGCTCACATTGAGTCCTCGGGAACCACTCGTCAGGAAGCTTCTTCTCTCATCGCGGCGCACCACTAAGAACCGTTGCTGCCGCGGGAGCGGAACTGAGTTTAGGAAATAACGACGGCGGTAGCCGCGCCTTGAGCGCTGCTACCGCCGCAGTTCGTTGCTGCTAGATCACGTAGAATAAGGGCACTATGGCAAAATCCTCCGACTCCACGTCCAGCGCACCCATGGGTGACGCCCCGGCAAAGCGAAGCCTTTTCTCGCGCAAGCCCAAAGCAGCCAAGGTGAAGAAGCCCGGCCGCCTCAAGCAGATCGCCGACGTCTTCACCATGACCCGTCGCAACGATCCACTCATCACTTGGTTGATGCTGCTCGCCTTCTTGGCCGTTGTAGCAGTGAGCCTCGGGATCGGCTTTCTGTTCAACAACTGGGTTACCGGCCTGATTATTGGTATTCCCTTGGGGCTTTTGGCAGCCACACTCATCTTGTCGCGCCGTGCCGAACGTGCCGCGTTCGCGCAAATTGAAGGCCAGCCCGGTGCTTCCGGTGCCGCCCTGGGCACACTGCGTCGTGGATGGATCGTTGAAGAACAGCCCGTTGCCGTGAATCCCCGTACCCAAGACGCCGTTTTTCGCGCTGTGGGACGTCCCGGCGTCGTACTGGTCAGTGAGGGCCCCGCTAGCCGCGTTAAGCAGCTCACGGACGCCGAGCGCAAACGCTTGTCCCGTATTTTGCCCAATGTGACCATTCACGTGATCCAGACCGGCCGCGAAGAAAACCAGACTCCGATCAGTGAAGTGGCCAAGAAGATGCGCAAGCTCAAGGTCGAGTTGACCAAGACTGAGGTTAGCGCCGTTTCTAAGCGCATCAACTCCCTTGGAAACCGTTTGCCAATCCCGAAGGGCATTGATCCATACAAGGCTCGCCCGCAGCGTGGACGCTAACTAAATTCAGTAACAACGCAGAAGGTGCGGGTGACAACCGATTGGTTGTTCCCGCACCTTCTGCGTTAAAGGACGCTCTTGGCTTTAGCGCCGGATCAAAACAGTGTTCATTGCCTTGTCATGAAGGCCTCGCTGATCCGGATCAAAAATCACTGCCGGGATGACCAAACATAGGAGTACAGACCTCACCAGACCGGCCAGCGGACCGGCCGGGGCACCACCTGGGCGCACCACATGAATGCCGGTGATCCTGTGGCCAATGCTGTAACCGAGCGTTCCCACCAGAATGGCCTGCTCAATCGCAAATATCGCCAAGGTAGCCCATGAGTCGCCACCGAAAAACACGTTGCTGATCAGCAAGCACAGTGTCCAATCAATAACGATCGCTAGGATGCGTCGCCCGGCGCGAGCCATGGAACCTGGCCCGGATTCGGGCAGTCCTAACCGCGCGCCTGGGTACTTGGAAATTGCGGATGTGTCCGGGCCTTCAAGCCACGAACCTAAGTCTCTACGGTTTACCACTATCCAAGTTTAGTTCCTCTCAACGTTCCACAGATCGGACTCGAGTGGCTCACACTGTGGACATTCGACTAGCGTTTACACGAGGGAGCCTTCTGTAACCTGCTCGAAACAATACGGACACGGCCGGGAAATGCCACCTGCCTAGGCTAGTACCAGTTCCAAGATCAGCACCGATGACCCGTTGGGTTATAGAGACGTACCCTAGCTTGATCACCAGGCTCAGCAGCCTGACTGTAAATATGCATAAGGAGCATAGATGTTCAAGAACGCGGACGAAGTCCTCCAGTTCATCAAAGACGAAGATATTAAGTTCGTCGATATCCGTTTCACGGATCTGCCGGGAGTTCAGCAGCACTTCAATGTCCCCGCCAAGAGCGTAGACCAGGACTTCTTTGTCAACGGTCAGTTGTTTGATGGTTCTTCCATCCGTGGCTTCCAGGGCATCGCCGAGTCTGACATGCAGCTCATCCCGGACGTGACCACTGCGTTCGTTGACACTTTCCGTATCGAGAAGACCCTCGCGTTGAACTTCTCGATCGTGAACCCGCGCACCGGTGACCCGTACCACCGTGACCCTCGTGGTGTAGCCGAGAAGGCTGAAGCGTACTTGGCTTCCACCGGTATTGCAGACACCGCATTCTTTGCGCCCGAAGCTGAGTTCTTCGTCTTCGACAACGTTCAGTACGAGTCCTCCCCGCAGGGCAGCTTCTACAAGATCGACTCTGAAGAAGCTCACTGGAACACAGGCCGCAAGGAAGAGGGCGGTAACCTCGGTTACAAGACCCCCGTCAAGGGCGGTTACTTCCCGGTATCCCCGACTGACAAGCAGGCTGACCTCCGTGACGCCATGTGCATCGCTTTGGACGAAGCTGGCCTTGAGGTTGAGCGCAGCCACCACGAGGTTGGATCTGCTGGTCAGGCCGAAATCAACTACAAGTTCACCACTTTGACTCACGCTGCAGATGACCTGCAGAAGTTCAAGTACATCATCAAGAACACCGCTGATGCTTGGGGCAAGTCGGTTACCTTTATGCCGAAGCCGGTCTTTGGTGACAACGGTTCCGGTATGCACTGCCACCAGTCGCTGTGGACCGGCGGCGAGCCGCTCTTCTACGACGAGAAGGGCTACGCCGGCCTCTCTGACACCGCCCGCTGGTACATCGGTGGTCTGCTCAAGCACTCCAGCGCTGTTTTGGCTTTCACCAACCCGACGGTGAACTCATACCGCCGCTTGGTCAAGGGCTTCGAAGCTCCGGTCAACATGGTCTACTCGCAGGGCAACCGCTCCGCTGGTATCCGTATCCCGATCACCGGTTCCAACCCGAAGGCAAAGCGCATCGAATTCCGCGCACCGGACCCGTCCTCCAACCCATACTTGGCATTCGCTGCCCAGTTGATGGCTGGCATCGACGGTATCCGCAACCGGATCGAACCGCCGGCTCCGATCGACAAGGACCTCTACGAGCTCCCCGCTGAAGAAGCCAAGGACATCCCCAAGGCTCCGGGTTCCCTCGAGGAAGCTCTCCAGGCTCTGCGCGAGGACAACGAATTCTTGCAGGCCGGTGGCGTCTTCACCCAGGACCTGATCGACACCTGGATCGATTACAAGTACGAGAACGAGATCAAGCCGCTCTCACTGCGTCCGAACCCGTATGAATTCGAGCTCTACTACGGCGTCTAATCCGTAGCTAAAACTCAGAGGGACTGTGCTCCGCACCCATTGGTGCGGAGCACAGGCCCTCTTTTTTGTAGTGTTGGGTTCTGAGTAGTGATGGAACAGGATTGCGCGTTTAGCCCTCTGCTACGTGGCTGTCGGTAGTCTGTAGGTTGTGCCAGTTGCATTCTTGAGTGATGCGCAGGCCGCCGCGTTCGGGCGGTTCGTGGGAGAACCTTCGCAGAACCATCTGGAGCGGTTCTTCTATCTCTGAGGTGTACTACTGATCTGAGACAGTCTTTGAAAGGATTGTGCTCATGTCTGCTCGACCTACCTATTGCGATGAGTTCAAGGCTGATGCCGTTGAGCTCGTGGTTTCATCTGGGCGTTCGCCCGCCTCTGTCGCCCCGGAGCTCGACATTTCCGTTACCGCGTTGAAACGCTGGGTGCGTCTGTCCCGTGAAGGGCAACCGGAGGGCGGCGGCAAACCGGATGACCCGGTGGATCCTGCGAAATACAAGGCTTTGGAAGCACGGCTGCGTGAGCTGGAGAGGGAGAACGACTTCCTGAAAAAAGTTTCGACGTTCTTCGCCAAAGAACAACGGTAGAGGACTTGTACCGCGTTGTTCAGGAGAAGAACGCCGACTTTCCCGTGGCCTGGATGTGCCGGCAGTTACAGCTTCCGCGGGCCACGTATTACCGGTGGCTGGACGCTAAGGAGACCCCGCCCGCGCTCCGCCGCCGAGAACTGACGGATCAGGTGAAGACCGTCTTCGATTCCTCCGACGGGATCTTCGGCCACCGCATGGTGCACACCAAACTCACTGCCGCTGGCATCGAGGTATCGGTGGGCACCGTGGCGGGGATCATGGCCGAGAACGAGTGGGCCGCCAAGCGGATGCGCGCCTTCAAGCGCACCACGATCCCCTCGGATCCGGACAAGGCCTTCGCGGACCTCATCGGCCGGGACTTCACCGCAGAAGCACCTGGAACACGCCTGGTGGGCGATATTACCTACCTGCGCACCGACGAGGGCTGGCTGTATCTGGCCACTGTCATCGACCTGTGCACCCGCATGGTCATCGGCTGGGCCATGACTGACCACATGCGAGCGTCCCTGGTGACCGGAGCCCTGACCATGGCCAGGGACCGCGGCCATCTGACCCGCAACGCCATTTTCCACAGCGATCACGGGACGCCATACACCTCCCGCTAAATGGGCGCCTGGTGCGCCAGGAACAGGATCCGCCAATCGATGGGCGCCACCGGGGTGTGCTGGGATAATGCCGTGGCCGAATCGCTGTTCTCGTCCCTGAAGAACGAGTTCTACCATCACCACAGCTTCGCCACCCGGCAGGACGCGAGACGAGCGACCATGCGCTACATCGAAGTGTTCTACAACCGCTGGAGGCCCCACACCAACAACGAAGCTCTGCCGCCAGCGACAGCAATGGCCAACTTCACAACAGAAAACCAGCCGCTTCCCACTGCTGCCTAACCGAAAAGAAACTACCCGACTGTCTCACATCCCTGACACACCTCAATCGAACACAGTCTTTACCTGCCCGGTCAGCTCCCGGTGCCGAATCGTTGTGGGCGTATCGATAGCATCCCTCCAGCGGTAATAGGAGGACCGTGGAACACCGAGTTTCCGGCACATGAACGCGATCTTCTCTCCAGCGTTCTCCTCCTGCTGAACAAGGCGGTAGAAGTCTTCTACCGTTGCTCTTTGGCGAAGAACGCTGAAACTTTTTT
>NZ_JBNPEO010000010.1:0-95295 GCF_050490315.1 Pseudarthrobacter sp. J1738
GGGCTCTCCGTGGTTCGTGGTGAAACGGGTTCCGTGTCTTGAAAGCTGAAGGGCTCGTAGCCCTGCTGTGATGGATGTTCTCTACGCATTCATCAAGAGTCAGGAGCTACGAGCCTTGATCGAGCCTACTTCCCCGCGCCCCGATGCTGCCACCGCCATTTTCAACCTGCCCGACTACCGCGTCACAGACACTGAGATCCTCACTTTCGGGCAGCGACGGGTCAGCGTTGAAGCCACTGCCGAGTCCGGCTGCCCATCCTGTGGTGTGATCAGCACCCGCGTGCATTCCCGCCGCCCACAACGTCTGCGCGACATCCCTGTCGCCGGCCCAGTCGAAGTGATCTGGGCCAAGCGGAGATTCTTCTGCGATGAGTACCTTTGCCCGCGGCGGACATTCGCCGAGGAGACCGCCCAGGTCCCGCGCCGCGCTCGGTCCACCCGCCGGCTCCGCGATGCCCTCGTGGCCGCCGTCATTGGATCCGGAAGGGCCGCCGCGGAAGCGGCCTCCTCGTTCGGTGTCTCATGGTGGCTGGTCCAGCGGGCTCTGGATTCCGCGGCGCTGACCCTGCCTGATGTTGATGCCCTGGCACCCCGGATGCTCGGCATCGATGAACACCGCTACCGTTCCGTGCGGTTCTTCCGCGACCCTTCCACCAAGGCCTGGAAACGCTACGAACCCTGGATGACGACCATTGTTGATCTGGACACCGGCCAGGTGCTCGGGATCGTGGACGGCCGCGACAGTGAGGGCGTCGGAGAATGGCTGTTCGCCCGCCCGCTTCAGTGGCGTCTGGGCGTGCAGGTCGTCGCGATCGACCCTTCCGCCGCGTTCCGCAAGGCCCTGCGGATGTGGCTCCCTCGCACCGCGGTCTCGGTCGATGCGTTCCACCTCGTCAAGCTCGGCAACGACATGCTCACCGAGGTCCGGCAACGTCTCACCCAGCAGGTCCATGGCCGGCGGGGACGTTCCATCGACCCGGTCTGGGCCAACCGGCGCCTGCTCCTGCGCGCCGGGGAATCACTCTCTGACCGGGCCCGGAACAGGCTCAGCACCGTGTTCGCAACCGACGACGCCACCGGAAAATTGCAGGCCGCATGGCTGGTCAAAGAGCAGCTCCGGACGCTGCTCGCCACCGGATCCCTTGCCGACGCGGCCGCCGCGAAAGAGCGCCTGCAGGCCCTGGTCGAACGCGCCGCTCAGCCGGAAACGAACCGGCTCTGGCGCACGGTCTGCCGGTGGTGGCAAGAGATTGAAGTCCTCATTGTCACCGGCGCGACAACGGCGAAAGTGGAAGCTAACAACACCGCGATCAAGCACATAAAAAGGACAGGCCGCGGATTCACCAACGCACGCAACTACAAAACGCGTATTCTGTTGCGCAGTGCCGCCAGAACAGCGGCATGAACATTCACCACGGCAGAACATTCACCACGAACCGTGAAGAGCCGCTTACAGTGGGTGCGTCGGGTTACCCCGGCAAGTACCGAAAAGGCCAAGCTAGCTCGGCCTGAAAAGCATTTCTCCAGCAACGGAAAGAGGTAGGCAAATGAGCACCGAATTCAATCCGGAAAATGTAGAGAACACCACTGAAGGCATCTTCAACAATGAGGGCGGCCTGAACAATCCGGATGGTGAGCGTCAGCCCACCGAGGGTAATGACCCGAATGGACAGCAGCAAGAGGGCGGCTTCGGCGGCCTCGGCGATTTGTCCGGCAAGGCCAACGAGGCTGTAGACGGCTTGCAAGAGCAGCACAGTGACAAGCTCGGTGGCTTCGGCGACAAGGCCAACGAAATGATCGATGGTGCGCAAGAAAAGTTTGGCAACAACTAGCGCCATCCCCCAAGTCAACTAGATAGTCATTGTGGCTGTTCCCTTCGAAGGGAACAGCCACAATGTTGTCTCAGGTGGGTTAGGCCTGAAGTAAACGTTTCACTCTGAGTGAAAGCCCTGTAATTTAGCTCACAATCCGGCTTGGATGGAGCTATGACTTCTTCCACACCGTTCCACAACATGGATCACTATTTGGCCATCCCCCGAGTTAGCGGCCTGGCCCTCAGCCCGGACGGGAAGCGACTCGTCACTACCGTGGCAACGCTCAACAACAAGGCCACCGAGTACAAGTCGGCGTTGTGGGAGTTGGACCCGGAAGGTGCCCGGCCCGCGCGTCGTATTACTCGAAGCGCCAAAGGCGAGGCCGGTGCTGTGTTTACAGCCAGCGGCGACCTGTATTTCACCTCCGCCCGGCCCGATCCTGAAACCTCGGAAGATGACCCGGTCAACGCACTGTGGCTCTTGCCGGCTGCTGGTGGCGAGGCTCGTGTGGTCTTATCCCGTGCTGGCGGAATCTCTGAGGTTCTTACTGCTTCCGCAGCCGAGGCGACTTTTGTTTCGGCCTCGGTTTTGCCCGGCGCCGCTGACGAAAGCGAAGACGAGGAGCGCCGCAAGTCCCGCAAGGACAAGTCAGTCGCAGCTATCCTCCACAGTGGATACCCGGTGCGTTATTGGGACGCTGACCTTGGGCCCGCGGAGCCGCGCCTGTTCGCCATCGAACCCGATACACAAGCTGATACAGAGAAGCGTGCTGACGCAGCGGCAGTACCCACCACCGTGGACGCGCTGCCACCACTAAAGCTCCGCAACCTCACCCCACACGTGCGTGGACAGCTGCGCGAGAGTCACAGCTCCGTGAGCCCGGACGGCAAAACCATCTACACCACCCTGAACCGAGGTGTGGCACGCGGCGACATGCGCGGCGATCTTGTTTCCGTGGACACCGAGTCCGGAACCATGCGGACACTTTTGGATACCGAAGGATTGGACTTTTACGCTGGGCCGGTGAGCCCGGACAATGGGACGCTGGCGTTTGTCGCGGAGTCGCATACCACCCCGCAGGAAGCGCCGCGCGTCCGGATGAACCTTCTGGATGTTGCCACGGGCCAGTCCCGTGAGCTCGCCCCCGATTGGGACAGGTGGGGGCACCCAGTGGCGTGGCTTCCAGACGGCAGCTCAGTATTGGTTACAGCTGACGACGACGGCGCCTCGCCGCTGTTCGCCGTCTCGGTGGCTGACGGGGCCGTCACCCGGGTGACGAAGGATGCCTCGGCGTACACGAATGTTCTGGTTGCGCCGGACGGCAAAACGGCCTACGCGCTGCGCAGCTCCTACGAGTTTCCCTCCGAGGTGGTGCGCATTGATCTTGCAAGTGGTGAAGTGACACGCCTGCAAGCTCCCGCCGAACGGCCCTCCTTCCCGGGAAAACTGGAGCGTGTTGAGACCGCCGCAGCGGATGGTGTCCGGGTCCCCGGCTACTTGGCCTTGCCGGAGGGTGCTTCGGAAGCAAACCCGGCTCCGCTACTGCTCTGGATTCATGGCGGGCCTTTGGGTTCGTGGAATGCGTGGACCTGGCGTTGGAACCCGTGGCTGCTCACTGCCAAGGGATATGCAGTGCTCTTGCCAGATCCGGCACTGTCAACCGGTTACGGTCAGGACTACATTCAACGCGGTTGGGGCGACTGGGGTAAAAACCCGTACACCGACTTGATGGCGCTGACCGATGCTGTGGAAAAACGTACAGACATCGATCACACACGCACCGCCGCAATGGGTGGTTCCTTCGGCGGGTACATGGCCAACTGGGTTGCCGGAAACACTGACCGGTTTAAGGCAATCGTCACCCACGCCAGCCTGTGGGCACTGGATCAGTTTGGCGCCACCACGGATGCGGCAATGTATTGGCTCAAAGAGATGACCCCAGAAATGATTGAGGCCAACTCGCCTCACCACCACGTGGAGAACATCAGTACACCCATGCTGGTGGTACACGGAGACAAGGACTACCGTGTGCCGATCGGCGAAGGTTTGCGTCTTTGGTATGAGCTGCTTTCCAAGTCCAAGCTCGCCGCTGACGACGACGGTAAAACTCCGCACCGCTTTTTGTACTTCCCAGATGAAAACCACTGGGTCCTACAGCCGCAGCACTCGAAGGTTTGGTACGGCGTGGTTGAGCAGTTCTTGGCCAAGCATGTTTTGGACAAAGACCTTGGCCTGCCAGAAACTCTAGGTTTGTAAACCCGGGTTCTAGGAAAGCTCAAACTATCCGCTTGGTCACTGTTGCAGTAACCAGCGTTGGGCACAGTGTGGGTGGGCCGTACTATGGGGAACGTGAGTTCCACGTTCCAGATTCGGCCCGCCCGCACTTCCGACGTCCCCGCCATCAAAGCATTGGTGGCGCCGCTGGCCGAAGAGCGAATTTTGATCGCCAAGGAATCCGTGGCGTACTACGAGGCCCTTCAAGAGTTCCGCGTGGCAGTCACCGAAGACGGAACAGTGATTGGGTGCGGAGCCTTGCACATTATGTGGGAGGACCTCGGAGAAATCCGCACTCTTGCCACTGACAGCGCTTGGCGTGGCCGGGGTGTGGGGCACCAGTTGGTCACCCGGTTGCTCAAAGACGCCGTGGAAATTGGCGTTAGCCGGCTTTTTTGCCTGACTTTTGAAGTGGACTTCTTTCAAAAGCACGGCTTCGAAGTGATGGCGGTACAAAGCGGTGTTGACCCTGCCGTGTACTCCGAGCTTCTGCGTTCCCACGACGAAGGTGTGGCCGAATTTTTGGACTTGGCCCGCGTTAAACCGAACACCCTTGGCAACACCCGGATGATTCGCGCTCTCTAAACATTCCAGTAGGCAAATTCCTCTACCCTGCACGGCGCCACGCGAGTATGGTCTGCTTTAGGTTTCAATTCTCAAAGCAGCCAGCAAACAGGGAGTTTCGCCATGAAAAAACTTATCAACGATCCGCGTGCAGTAGTGGACGAATCCGTAGAGGGATTTGGTCTAGCCCACGCCGACCTCGTGACAGTTAACACCGAGCCGATGTACATCACGCGCAAAGATGCGCCGGTGGCCGGCAAAGTCGGTTTGGTTTCCGGCGGCGGTAGCGGCCACGAACCACTTCACGCCGGTTACGTAGGCTTCGGAATGCTCGACGCCGCAGTGCCCGGCGCCGTTTTCACCTCCCCAACACCTGACCAGATTATTCCGGCCACTCTGGCCGTTAACTCAGGTGCCGGCGTCGTACATATTGTGAAGAACTACACCGGTGACGTGCTCAACTTTGAGACCGCGGCGGAGATGGCGGAGGCGGAAGGCGTACAGGTGCGCACCGTTTTAGTGAACGACGACGTCGCGGTAGAAGATTCGCTCTACACCGCCGGGCGGCGCGGGGTGGGCGGCACTGTTTTGGTTGAGAAAATTGCCGGCGCCGCGGCCGAACGCGGCGATGACCTGGACGCCGTTGCGGCCATCGGAAACAGAGTCAACGAGAACGTTCGTACTATGGGTGTGGCGCTCTCCGCATGCACCGTTCCACACGCAGGTGTGCCCAGCTTTGACCTCGAAGAGAACGAGATTGAGATTGGAATCGGCATTCATGGCGAACCTGGCCGGCACAAGATCGCAATGGAAAACGCTGACGGAATCACCGCCCGCCTCCTAGAACCAGTCACCTCTGATCTAGGGCTTAAGTCCGGGGAGAACGTGCTGCTCTTTGTCAACGGAATGGGCGGGACACCACTGAGCGAGCTATACATCGTCTACCGCAAGGCACATGCGCTGCTCGCCGACGCCGGAGTCACCGTGGAACGCTCGCTGGTGGGCAACTACATCACCGCACTCGAAATGCAGGGCTGCTCCATCTCTGTGCTGCGACTCGACGAGGAAATGACCCAACTCTGGGACGCGCCAGTGCACACCGCAGCACTGCGCTGGGGGAAGTGAAATGACAGAAACGCTTGATACAGGATGGGCTATTCGCTGGCTTCAGGGCTGTGCCGAAGTGATCGCCGCACACCGCGAGGAACTGATGAACTTGGACAGGGCCATTGGCGACGCTGATCACGGCGAAAACATGGACCGCGGCTTCCAAGCAGTTATCCAGAAGCTCTCCGAAACGCCTCCTGAGAGTCCCGGCGCCGCGTTTAAACTCACCGCCATGACGCTGATGTCCAAGGTGGGCGGGGCCGCCGGTCCCCTCTACGGGACAGCATTCTTGCGTGCAGCTACAGCGGTGGGCGAGGTGCCAGAGCTCGACGGCACGTTGCTGTCCACCGCTCTTACCGCAGCTCGCGACGGCATTGTTGCCCGCGGCAAGGCCGAAGTGGGTGACAAAACCATGATTGACGCGTGGACTCCGGCGGTCGAAGCGGCACAAAAGGCCGCAGCGCAGGATCCATCCGGCGTCGTAGCTGTCCTTGAAGCCGCAGCGCTTGCCGCCGAAGCTGGTGCCGTGGCGACTGACCCACTGGTGGCGCGCAAGGGGCGGGCTAGCTATTTGGGGGAGCGAAGCGCCGGGCATCGAGATCCAGGTGCGGCCTCCACTGCCTTGTTGTTGCGAGCAGCCGTTGATGCAGCTGGCTCTGCAGATTCAGCTGACGCTGGGGCTCCGGCATGACGGTGGGCTTGGTAGTCGTCTCGCACAGTTCAAAAATCGCTGAAGGTGCCGTGGAACTCGCCGCCCAAATGGCTCCGGACGTCAAAATTGTGGCCGCCGGTGGCACGGATGATGGCCGAATTGGGACCAGCCTGGAGTTGGTCATGGATGCCATGGGCTCCGCCGAATCAGGTGGTGGTGTGGTGGTCCTGACTGACTTGGGATCGGCTGTGATGACAGCCGAATCGGCGCTCGAGTTCATTGGCTCTCCGCCGGATATCCTGCTGGCCGACGCGCCCCTGGTGGAAGGTTTGGTGGCTGCTGCTGTGGCTGCCCAGGGTGGCGGAACGCTGGAGCAGGTCAAGTCCGCAGCTGAGCATGCTTTACTGCCCGCGGGATTTGGTGCTGCTGCCACTGCCACTTCCGGTGCAACTGGTGCAGGGCTCGCCGAGACTGCTCCGGCTGTGACCGGCGAGTTCGTTCTACCCAACCAGCTCGGCTTGCACGCCCGGCCCGCCGCGGTGTTGGCCGGAGCGCTCTCAGCCCTCGACGTTGAGATTGAAATCAACGGGGTGGACGCGCAATCGATCATGATGTTGATGAGCTTGGCCGCGAAACAGGGCAGCACACTTTCGGTTCGTGCCACCGGGCCCGATGCGCAGAAAGCAGTGGACTTTGTGGGCCAAAAAGTCCAAGAGGGCTTCGGCGAACTCTAAGCCCCCCGCCAACTCGCCCTTCTCACCTGAGCCGTCTTCACCCCCCGCCGAGTTGGCATTTAATGCTGATGTTTTCGCAGAACATTGGCATTAAATGCACACTCGGCGGGGGTGACGGAGGGAAATTAGCTCGGGAGTTGGATTCCGGCAGGGGAGCGTTTGGCCAGACCGTCGTTCACCAGCCCAGCAAGGATACGTTCCAGCCGTTCGGGCTCAGGATTAAGCCCATGCAACGCCGCCAGAGGCACCGAGATGCACTCCGAATCCAAATGCAGATCCACCGGAGCCACAAAAAACGCACCCTCGGCCACCGGCTGCTCAGCTTCACGCAACACAGCCATCACTGCGCCACGCAATTGCCGGTCAGTCCCGTGCCACGGCTGACCTTTAGGAATGTACGACGGCGGCGGCTGGCCTTGGGCGCGCCACTGACACTGTGCAGCTACCGGACACTGCGCACACTTGGGTGATCGGGCGGTACAGATCAAGGCTCCAAGCTCCATGACTGCCGCATTCCACATCACCGATGCGGCCGGATCTTCGGGCAGAAGTTCATTCGCCAATTGAGTTTCGGCCGCCGTCAAAGATTGCGCCGGCAACGCCGTACCTGAGACTAAGCGGGCATGCACCCGGCGAATATTCGTATCCACCACGGTAGTGCGGCGCCCGTAGGCGAACGCTGACACAGCAGCAGCGGTGTAACTACCCACGCCTGGGAGCGAAAGGAGGTCTTGGTACGCGGCCGGGACCACGCCGTCGTACGCTTCCGTAATAGCTATTGCGGCGGCATGTAAGCGTAAGGCCCGGCGCGGGTAGCCCAGCCGGCCCCATGCGCGTACTGCCTCACCGCTGGGCTCGGCAGCCAGCGCATCGGGTGTTGGCCAGCGTTGCATCCACTGTTCCCACACAGGCAAAACCCTCACCACCGGGGTTTGCTGGAGCATAATTTCGCTCACCAAAATTCCCCAAGCAGTACACTCAGGGCTGTTCCTCAACAATGTCCGCCAGGGTAGGTCGCGGCCGTTGTTATGGAACCAGTCAGCGAGTTTGTTGTGCAGCAAACTCAGCGTGGCCGGCTCCGGGACGCTGCTGAGATGGGAAGTGGTACCCATCGACGGGGTGAGTGAGGGTGTAATAGTTTCGATGTATCCACTCTATTTGAAGAGCGAAAGTCGCGAGCGTGGAGCAGGAATGGATGGGGGAAATCGATGGCAGGCTTCTACGGCGCGGACGTTGAACAGCTCAAGGCGCTCGCAGGCGATTTTGACAAGTCAGCCAGCACCTTCCGCACACTCGCGCAACAGCTGAACCAAATGGTTGAAAAGTCGGACATGTGGAAAGGCAACGACGCCGAACGCTTCCGGGCACAATGGCGCAGCAATCTGCGTCAACAGCTCAACAACTCTGCCCTCGCGTTGCAAAAAGAGGCCAAAGCGCTCAAGAAAAACGCTGAGGAACAGGCTCAAAGCTCAAATGCTGCTAGCGGCGGAACTGGCGGCAGTAGCTCCGGTTCGGGCGGAGGCCCTGTCAGTGGCCCCGGCGCCGGCCCCGGCGACTCCACCAAAGTTGTAGTGAAGGACAAAGACGGCAACCCCATTTTGGTGGACAAAAAGTGGTCCTTGCTCGGCGGCAACGGGCAAACCACTGTCACCAATACCTCCGGGACGGACGCCTCCGCGGATGGGCACATCAAGCGAGACGGCACAAACCTAAACCTTGACGGCAAAGCCGACGCGCGCGCCGGGTACGGCGCTAAAGCAGACACCACATATCAAAACGGGCCGGTCAAATTTAATGACACCACCGAAGGGTTTGTTGGAGCACGGGCCTCCACGGACGGCAAATTGCACCTAGGCTTGGACGGAATCAACGGCGAAGTCCACGGTGAAGCCTTTGTTGGGGCCGAAGTGAAATCAACTAAAACCACCAGCTTGGCCGACAATTGGCTGGTTGTGACGGACACCAACAGGGTGATGTACGGCGCTGAAGTCAAGGGTGACGGAGACGTTCGGATGGGGCCCGGCGGTATGCAAGCCACCGGCAATGTTGAAGCATTCGCAGGTGTGCGCTCCACTGACACCAAAGAAGCGTCGTTCTTAGGCGGCCTGTTCAAAGTTGGCGGAGAAACAGACGCCAAAGCTGGCGCTTGGGCCAGTGCAGGAACCCCCGGCGCGGGCTGGGAATCAGGTGATGGAGGCGGTAAGTGGAGCGCTTCGGGAACCGATGCTGGGGCTGGGGCAGAAGCCGAACGAACCCAGTACACCGAAATCCTGGGTCAACGTGTAGGTGTTAAGGGGTCGGTCGCAGCTGGGGCCGGCGAAGGAGAGACCTTTGACATTTCACCCCAAGCGGGCGGGGTTAAGATTGCCATTGGCGCCAAGCTAACAGACGTTGTTGGCCTTGGTGGCGGTGTGTCAGTGGACATCAGCGCACCGCGCGCCCTCGAATCAGTAACTGGTTTTGGCAGCTTTGTGAAGAAACAAGTCCTTGGGTAGCACCGAATACGTCCTGAGCAGAAGTGAGGAAACACCACATGACTGAAACAATCTTCCCGTCAACAGAACTACCGGCCTACCCGCACATTGCTGCGGAGCTGCCCAGCGACTGGACCAAACGTGCCATGCCGGACGCGCTCGGAGCACTTGTTAAGACAGTTACGGAAGGCCGCTACGCACCGAACATTGTATTGTCCGTAACCCGCCGCGGACCAGACTTCAAACTCGAGGAACTAGCCCCGGTTATTGAAGCAACCCTCAAGGACCTCGATGGCGCAGAGCCTATTGACTCCGCCTATGTTGAACTGAACGGGCTGCGTTGGTTTGTGCACGAGGTTGGTTACCAGCACCCACAAGCGGGAACACTCGTGCAGCTGGTAGCCGTTGCTGGTGTGGAAAACGGAGGGGCAATTGACCTCATCCAACTCAACGGCAGCTGCCCCCTGGGCGCTGATGACTCCCTCCTCAATGAGTTGCGCACCGTGATTGCCAGCATAAAGGTGACACTCGTATAGTCCTCGCCTGTTCTGGCGGTGATTTGCCTCTCGCGGCGGCGTGGTTGGCGGATTTAGTGCCATACGCTACTTAACCTTGTAACCATGGCTAGGCAGGACAACTCAAAAACACCGGCGCGCGCACCCCGCGGCAATTCATCCCGCGGCACATCATCCAAGCGCAAGCCGAGCGCAGCAGTCTACCGTCGCCGTCGGCTTTTTCTGGTTTTGATCCTGCTGGTGATTGTGGCGCTCGTGGTGGGTGCCGTCGTCGCAATCTCCGCCATGACCCGCAGCAATGGCGAGGAAAACGCCAACCCAGCCAGCTCGAATACGGCCCAAAGCCCCAGCCCTACTGCAACAGCACCCAAAACGCCGGTATGCGACGAAGGCCTAGTCAAGGTCACGGCGAGCACGGACAAAGAAAGCTATGCAGCCAACGAGAAACCCAAGTTGACGCTCAAAGTCTCCAACGAGGGAAAGGTTGCCTGCCCGCTAAACCTTGGAACCTCGCAAATGGAATTCCTGATCTCCAGCGGCCAAGACCGGATCTTTAGCTCGCGGGACTGCCTCGCGAACCCCACCAATCTGAGCAAAACACTCGCTCCCGGCGCATCAGAAACTGCCACCTTTGTGTGGGAACGAAACCGATCCGCTGAAGGGTGTGTAGCTGTCAACGCAACGCCCGGAGCTGGTGGGGCCACCTATATTTTTCAGGCCACCTTGGGTACACGAACCAGCCCCAAGGCACCTTTTCAGCTGAAGTAAGGCGGCGTTATTAGAGCCGGGTTTAGAGGAACCGGTCTAGCAGGCTCGCCTCGGCCATACGGCTGAGCCCCTCGCGGACAGTGCGGGCACGCTGCTCGCCAATGCCGTCCACGGTCATCAAGTCTTCGATGGTTGCGGCCATGAGGTATTGCAGCCCGCCGAAATGATCCACCAGACGGTCGGCAACGGCCTTCGGAACAGCCTTAAGGCCGGACAACAAACGGTAACCACGCGGCTGCACAATGGCGTCGAGCGTGTCCACACCGCCAGCAAAACCGATGATTCCGGCAATTTTGCCCAGATCAATCAGTTCCGAGGCGCCAAGATCCAAGAGTTTCTGAACCGCCGCTTCTACGTCTTCAGCTGAAGCCTCAGCGCCGGCGTAATCGCGGATGATGACGTCCGAACCCGGGCCGCGGCCCACCGTCAGCTCATCCAATTGCAAGGACAAAAGACGCCCGTCAACACCAAGTTCCAGAACGTATTGCGAGATCTCCTCGGAAATGCGCCGCACCATCTCTTGGCGTTGCAGCGTGATTGCCACGTCGCGGACAGTCACCATTGCTTCGATTTCGAGGGCAGAAAGTGAACTTGTGACCTGATCCAAGCGCGAACGGTAACGCTCCAAAGTTGCTAGGGCTTGGTTGGCGCGCGCCAAAACCTTCTCAGAGCCCTCCAACACGTGGCGCAAACCGTTGACGTACAGCGCGATGATCTGCATAGATTGGCTAACCGAAACCACAGGGACACCGGTCTGGATGGCAACTCGCTCAGCTGTGCGGTGGCGCGTACCAGATTCTTGCGTTTCGATGCTGGAATCCGGGACCAACTGGACAGCGGCGCGCAGAATGTTGCTTGCATCCCGGTCGCACACAATGGCGCCGTCCATTTTGGCAAGTTCACGCAGTCGGGTTGGCGAAAAATCGATTCCAATGTCGAATCCACCGGAACAAATTGAGTCAATTGTTCGGTCCGAGCCGAGCACAATCAGCGCACCGGTGCGGCCGCGCAGGATTCGTTCAAGACCGTCACGCAACGGGGTGCCTGGGGCAACGCGTGCCAACGTTGCTTTGAGCGATTCTTCAGGCGTGCGCGCCATATTTGTGTTCCTCCACCGTTGCCGGATCGGCCGGCTCAGGCGGCCAGATAGGCCGCGACTTTGTGGAATCCAAAAGTGCCTTGGACTCGCCTTGAACAATCATACGGCCTGACCCACCCCAAAACCGCACCAGTGCTAGGCAAAGTGCCCCAAAAGACTTTTGCAGCTGCACCCCTTTAGTGCACTGCAATGTACGACGTCGGGAGGCCCATTTGGGTGCCTGCGCTAAACTTGAGATTCCCGCCGCCACGCGATTTCGGCCCATGGCCGGCGCCCAGTTCACAGCACTCCCGTAGCGAAAGCAGCACCGTGTCTCAAGACATCCTCCGCCCAGTCCGTGGCAACGAAATCGAAAAGCAAGCGGCCCGTCGTCGTACCTTCGCGGTTATCTCCCACCCTGACGCCGGAAAGTCGACTCTCACCGAAGCGCTGGCACTTCACGCGAAGGTCATCGGCACCGCCGGTGCGTCCTCGGGTAAAGCCAACCGTAAAGAGACAGTCTCCGACTGGATGCAGATGGAGCAGGACCGCGGTATTTCCATCAGCTCCGCTGCGCTGCAGTTTGATTACCGGGACACTGTGATCAACCTCTTGGATACGCCAGGTCACGCCGACTTCTCTGAAGATACCTACCGTGTACTCGCTGCCGTGGACTGTGCAGTGATGCTTGTGGATGCAGCTAAAGGCCTCGAAACGCAGACCATGAAGCTCTTTGAAGTGTGTAAGCAGCGCAATCTGCCCATCATTACGGTGATCAACAAGTGGGACCGGCCGGGTTTGGACGCTTTGGCATTGATGGACGAGATCACTGAACGAACCGGTTTGTTGCCAATGCCTTTGACCTGGGCCGTTGGTATCTCGGGGGATTTCCGTGGTGTTTGGGATTTGCGCAACGATCGCTTTGCCCAGTTCAAGCGCAACAACGCTGGTGCAAACATTGCCATTACCGAATACTTCACCCCAGAACAGGCCCTTGAAAATCAAGGTGCGGACTGGGAGAACGCGGTGGATGAGGCGGAATTGGTCATCGATTCCAACCTGGCCTTCAACGTTGATGAATTCCATGCAGGTAAGGCAACTCCTGTCCTCTTCAGCTCCGCAGCACTGAACTTTGGTGTTAAGGAAATCCTCGATGCTCTGGTGGATTTTGCTCCCCAGGCCTCACCCCGCCCCGACGTTACGGGAGAAACTCGGCCAGTTGACGCACCGTTCTCTGGCTTTGTCTTTAAGGTGCAGGCCGGTATGAACAAGGCCCACCGTGACCACGTTGCCTTTATTCGTGTGTGCTCGGGCAAGTTTGAGCGCGGCATGGTGGTCACTCAAGGGCGCACCAACAAATCTTTCGCCACTAAGTACGCTCAACAAGTTTTTGGCCGCGAACGTGAAGTTATTGATGAGGCCTTCCCCGGCGACGTTGTGGGTTTGGTCAACGCCTCATCCTTGCGCGTGGGGGACAGCCTGTTTATTGAGCAGCCGGTGGAATTTCCGGCCATCCCGCTCTTCGCTCCTGAACACTTCCAGGTTGCCCGGTCCAAGGACCCCAGCAAGTTCAAGCAGTTCCGCCGGGGAATTGAGCAGCTGGAACACGAAGGTGTTATCCAGGTTCTGCGCTCAGACATTCGTGGCGACCAAGCACCGGTTCTTGCGGCCGTTGGTCCCATGCAGTTTGAGGTGGTGCAGGACCGGATGGAGCACGACTTTAACGCTCCGATGCGCCTAGAACGTTTGCCGTACTCCATGGCTCGGCTCACCACGCTGGACACCATGCCTGTACTGGCGAATGTGGTTGGCGCCGAGGTGCTTTTGCGTTCCGACGGGGAGTACTTGGCCCTGTTTAACGATATTTGGGCGCTTCGCCGGATCCAGAAGAACTACCCGGATTTGGTCCTCGAGACTATCGGTAGCGAACGCCCGCAGTTCTAGCAGCACCTACCACCCACGCCACGTCCATTCCTTCCGCCGAACCCTGCGCTGGACTCTTCGCCGAGGTCGGTGCAACGCTGCGAGCTCCCCGCAAATGTCAGGGGATTTCGGCGCTATGCACCGACTTCGCGGGCTGGCAGGGGTGAATCGACGGCGATGATTTGCTCCCTGAGGATGTCGGCGTGCCCACAATGTTGGGCTAGCTCGCGCAGCACATGCAGGTAGATCCAGCGCAGTGGCAAGGGTCCTCGGCGGTTGTGGATGACTAGATCGTCCAAACTGAGCTCCGCTGTTGCAGCACGTGATGCGTCGCAGGCACTTTGGTAGGCCGCCAGGACCGAATCAATGGTGTCTTCAGAGGTCAAAACAAATGACTCGTCGGGAGTAGCCGGGATGCCAATCTCGGCTCTGCTCCGGCCAGTAATTGCCTCGTTGAACCACACCTGTTCCACAAAGCTGGCGTGTTTCACCAGTCCTAGGAGGGTTGTCCTCGAAGGCACCAGCCGTCGTCGTACTTGTTCTTCGGTGAGCGAATCTAGACTCGCGGCTAAAGCATTTCGGTGATCGTCGATAAACGCCTCGAACTGCTCGCGCAGCGGTTGGGTGAAAACGTCCTGCGTGGAGGCTGCTTTTGCTGGGGTGCTCATGCGAAAAGTATCCCAGCCGCGCGCGAGGTCGGTGCAACGCCGCGAGCTCCCCGCAAATTAACCGGGAAAACGCCGCTATGCACCGACCTCGGCGGAAATTAGTTGCCGATGAGAAGGTCCAGGGCTTCGGCGAGGTGGCCCACTTCGCGCACCGAGAAACCTGCCGGAACTGGGCCGGGTCCGTTGGGGCTTGATGGCACAACAGCATGCGTGAATCCGAGCCGGTGAGCTTCTTGAATGCGCTGGTTGATCCCGGGAACAGGCCGCACTTCACCCGCCAAACCCACCTCGCCGAAAGCAATAAGCTTTTGTGGCAGCGCCTTCTTGGCCTTGGCGCTGGCCACGGCAAGAGCCACGGCAAGATCAGTGGCCGGTTCGCTCAGTTTCACCCCGCCCACCGTGGCCACATAGGAATCGTCCTTGTGCAATAGGCATCCCGCGCGCTGCTGCAAAACCGCCAGCAGCATGGCCACTCGCGAACTATCCAACCCACTTGTTGCCCGGCGCGGTTGGGAGTTTGGGGACTCGGCTAACAAGGCCTGAACCTCAGCGAGGAGCGGTCGACGCCCCTCGAGCGTCACCGTAATGCAGGTTCCGGAAACTGGTTCTTTTGTTCGCGAAACAAAAAGCCCGCTGGGATCAGCCAGGCCTTCAATTCCATCCTCGTTCAGATCAAAACAGCCCACTTCATCCGTGGGCCCGTAGCGGTTCTTCACGGCGCGCAGCAGGCGCAGCCGGGAGTGCCTCTCGCCTTCAAATTGGCACACCACATCAACCAGGTGCTCCAACAAGCGCGGCCCGGCAATGGACCCGTCCTTGGTCACATGCCCTACCAAAAGTGTGGTGATGTTCCGGCGTTTGGCGGAGGCAATCAGGGACGCAGCAACCTCGCGTACTTGGGACACACCGCCGGCGCTGCCATCCACGTCAGCACTGCTGAGCGTTTGCACGGAGTCCACAATCAACAAGCGCGGCTCTACCCGTTCAACCTGTCCCAAGGCTTGGCCCAGGTCAGTTTCCGCTGACAAATACAGTGAATCCGCGACGGCGTTGATCCGCTCTGCGCGCAGTTTCACTTGGGCGGCAGATTCCTCACCCGTGATGTACAAAACTTCCCGCCCACCACGTGCGAACTTGGCAGCAACATCTAGTAGGAGCGTTGACTTGCCTACCCCGGGCTCTCCGGCAAGCAAAATGACCGCACCGGGGACCAAACCGCCACCCAACACGCGGTCGAGTTCATCAACGCCGGTGGGAAGAAAAGCCGCTGTGGTGGCGTCCACCTCACCAATAGGTACCGCTGGCTGCAAAACAGTGGTTGCCGCCGTCGTTCTGGCTACTGTGGCGCCGGCCTCCTCGACGGTTCCCCACGCTTGGCACTCGCCGCAACGCCCCACCCATTTGACGGTTGTCCAGCCGCATTCGGAGCATTTATATGCAGGCGCTTTGTTGCCGCGAGTCGTTTTACTAGCCATAAATTCAGCCTAGCCGGGGCCGCTGACAAACAAGGCAATGGCGTCTACAGCTCGGGGAGATATCCTCGCGCCTCGTCGGCTTCAATCCCGGATGCTTCCATGAGGTCCACCATCAGTGGCCGGAACAGCATCACCACGGTTTCGCCCTCAAGCCGTTCCACACCAAGCATGCGTGGGTGTAGGCGCAAGGACACGGCGGCTAGGTCTTGGCGGGCGTTGCGGACATGTGCTTCCCGGGCGCGGGCGTCAGTGGCGGACAAGCCTGCAGCGAGCACATCGATGGCGTCGGCAGTTTCCTCAAGAACCTCAGCAATGTTCTCGGTGGCGGCGTCGGAAAGTGCCGCGTGGTTGATGGCGCTAGTGAGGCGGCGCGCAAAAACACGCGAATTACGTAGTGCAAGGTCAACGAATTCCAAGGAGTGTTCGAGCCGATTGATCTCGTCCTTGTGCCGTCTATACGCCGGGGCAATGGAGGTGACTTCTCCGGAGGCGCGCAGTGTTTGCCGC
The DNA here is from genome assembly GCF_050490315.1 of Pseudarthrobacter sp. J1738. NCBI lineage: Bacteria > Bacillati > Actinomycetota > Actinomycetes > Micrococcales > Micrococcaceae > Pseudarthrobacter > Pseudarthrobacter sp. J1738. Next base: position 16,554 of record NZ_JBNPEO010000010.1, read on the forward strand.
ATCGAATCAACAAGCGGCTGGCAACTGCGGGCTCGAACTAGGGCATGCCACGCGGCAGTTGAATCGTTGGACTGAAGCGAGGTGGCGCATTCGCGCAGCACTAGGCCAAATTCACGGAGGATTTTGGTCATGTCCTGGCGTGGCTCCCGCCGGGGGTCTTTAGCGGCCAGCATGGTGACCAGTAGTGCAAACACGCCACCGACGACGGCATCCAGACTGCGGGTAAACGGCCCGCCGGCGGGTGCCGGCAGCAAAACTACCAAGAGTGACTGCAAGCCCAATTGAGTGGTGAAGATGCTGCCGCTGTCCAGGAACCGTGCAAGAAGGATGGAAAAGAACAGTACGACGGCGGCAACCAAGATCCCGCCGCCCAGCCAGTGGAGTAGTAAATCGCCTACAACGATGCCCAGTGTGCAGCCGAGTCCTACTTCAATAACGCGGCGCAGCCGCGGTTCACGAGAAAATCCCAAGGCAATGAGGGATGAGGTTGCGGCGAAGAGTGGGCCGGTATGCCCCAACACGTATTCTGCGAAGGCGTAGGCGGCGACTGCGCAAATGGTCATTTGTAGCGCTGGAACAACGGAATTCCGGCTGCGCACGGCACCGGTGTGAAACCGTTTACTCAAGTGTTTGCGGAGGGCGGGTAGTCCGGTCGCTGGGGCCATGGGCTAAGTCTATTTGTTGACGATCGTACGCGGGGCAGTTCACATACTGTCAATAAGTTTGACGGCAAGGGTATTGCTATCGTGGCGCTAAATGTGTAAGCAAGGTAACACGTCGAGTTAACCCTCCGTTCACCTTGGGCCGTGAATTCCGTTACCTATGCCCCATAACTTCGTTGAAGGTACAAAAGTACGCACTACCGAAAAACTGCTCCTGTTCTCAGGAGGCACCCGGTTCACGCCGGTTCGGCTCGCATCGAAAACACCCTGGAAGGGGTTCATCTAGTGAAGACATTTCGCTTCGGCCGCCACGCGGCTCTCGCTGTAATTGCAGCCGGCGCACTCGCGCTCACCGCTTGCGGTTCGGACAACGCAACCGGCACCACCCCCAGCAACGGCTCATCTGCTTCAGGTGCAGGTGTAAAGGGCACCCTGACCGGTATCGGCTCCTCTGCACAGGGTGCAGCCATGGACGCTTGGAAGACCGCGTTTGCAGCTGCCAACCCGGGCGCAACCGTGCAGTACTCCCCGGATGGTTCCGGCGCAGGCCGTAAGGCAATCATTGACGGTTCTGCTCAGTTCGCTGGTTCTGATGCTTACCTCAAGGACACCGAGCTGGCAGACGCCAAGGCTAAGTGTGGTCCGGAAGGCGCAATTGACGTCCCGGTTTACATTTCCCCGATTGCTATTGCTTTCAACTTGCCTGATGTCAAGGAACTGAAGCTCGATGCTGACACCACCGCAAAGATCTTCCGCGGCAAAATTGCCAAGTGGAACGACCCGGCTATCGCAGCACTGAACCCGGGCGTGACCCTCCCGGACCTCAAGGTAACCCCGGTCAACCGCTCGGATGACTCTGGTACCACCAAGAACTTCACCGAATACCTTTCCGCTGTAGCCTCGACTGTGTGGACGGACAAGGCCGACGGTGTATGGCCTGACTCTCTCAAGGGCGAGAACGCAAAGGGCACCTCCGGTGTTGTAAAGACTGTTACTGACACCCCCGGTGCAGTGACCTACGCTGATGACTCTGCAGTCTCCGGCAAGCTCGGTGTTGCTCAGATCAAGGTTGGCGAGAGCTTCGTAACCATCTCTGCCGAGGCTGCTGCAAAGGCAGTTGAGGTCAGCAAGCAGGCTGACGGCCGCGCCGCGAATGACCTTGCTATCAAGCTGGATCGCAAGACCACCGAGGCTGACACCTACCCGATCGTTCTGGTGTCCTACCACGTACTCTGCACCACCTACGATTCCAAGGAAACCGCTGACCTGGTCAAGGCTTTCGAGAACTACGTAGTTTCCGATGAGGGCCAGAACGCTGCTGCAGATGCTGCAAAGTCTGCACCGTTGTCCAAGTCGCTGCAGGAAAAGGCCAAGGCAGCAATCGCTACCGTCAAGGCCAAGGCATAATCAACACTTGAGTAACCGGTTCCCCGTCTCCTGCTACCCGGCAATTAGTCGCCTGTGGCAGGGGCGGGGAACCTCCCCATGTGGGACCATGCTTGAAAAGGACATCCCGGCAATCGCCGGTTATTCTCCTCGAACGGGAAGGGTCGTGAAGTGACCACCACCACACTGACCAACTCCACGGCCGCAGGGCGTGCCGGGGACAAGGTCTTCTCCGGGGCCACCTTGGCCGCGGGTATTTTGATTCTTGCAGTCCTGTTCGGGGTGGCACTGTTTCTGGTAGTCCAAGCCGTTCCGGCCTTGTTCGCCAATCCTGCAGACATTCAGGGTGGCCAAGGCTTCTGGGCTTACATTTGGCCGATTGTTATCGGTACCTTGATCGCCGCCATCATCGCGCTGGTCATCGCAACCCCGATTGCCATCGGCGTCGCGCTCTTTATTTCTCACTTTGCTCCCCGCCGGCTCGCCTCCGGACTGGGATACGTTATCGACTTGCTCGCGGCTATTCCCTCGGTGGTTTACGGCGCCTGGGGTGCAGCGTTTCTGTCTAGGGAAATTTCCCCGGCCTATGGATGGCTGGCAGAAAACATGGGCTGGCTGCCGATCTTCCAAGGACCCGCCTCGGCCACTGGTAAAACCATTCTGACCGCGGGCATCGTCCTCGCCGTGATGGTTCTGCCCATCATTACCTCGATGACTCGAGAAATTTTCCTCCAGACGCCCAAGCTGCATGAAGAAGCAGCCCTCGCTTTAGGTGCTACGCGCTGGGAAATGATCAAAATGGCGGTGCTGCCCTTTGGCCGCCCCGGAATCATCAGCGCAGTCATGCTGGGCCTGGGCCGTGCCCTTGGTGAGACCATGGCCGTTGCATTGGTGCTCTCCTCCGGTGCACTTACCGCGAGCCTGATCCAATCCGGTAACCAAACGATTGCCGCTGAAATTGCCTTGAACTTCCCGGAAGCGGGCGGTATCAAGGTCAACACACTGATCGCTGCGGGCCTGGTCCTCTTTGTGATCACTCTCGGCGTGAACATGATCGCTCGCTGGATTATCACCCGGCACAAAGAATTCTCGGGAGCTAACTAAATGAGCACCACACTCACCACTGGGCGGAAACGATCGGCCCTGACCAAGGGCCAGTTGCCCAAGTACGCTCCTTGGATTGTCTTGGCAGCGGCAGTGATTGTTTCGGCTGCGATCTTGGCACTGATTGGTTTCAACGCTTTCGGGTGGGGTGTTGTTGCCGCCATCTTGTTCACCATTGGTTTGGTGTCTTGGAGTGCAGCAGTTGAGGGCTCACGTAAAGCGAAAGACCGTTTGGCCACCTGCTTGGTTTACGGCTCATTCTTGATTGCCCTCTTGCCGCTGGTTTCGGTTATCTGGACCGTTTTGGTCAATGGTATTCCGGGGCTTCTTACACCGGGCTTTTTGGGCACCTCCATGAACGGTGTGACCGGAGCGTCGGACAACAAGGCTGTTGAGAACGGAACTAAGGTTCTGGGCGGTGTTTACCACGCGCTTTTGGGTACCGTGCAGATCACTCTTCTGGCCACCATCATTTCCGTGCCGGTTGGCTTGCTCACCGCGATCTACCTGGTGGAATACGGCAACGATAAAGTCTTGGCCCGCACCATCACCTTCTTTGTTGATGTGATGACCGGTATCCCCTCGATCGTGGCCGGTTTGTTCGCCGCAGCCTTCTTCTTCGCCGTAGTGGGGCCGGGCACCAAAACCGGCGCCGTTGCCGCCGTCGCACTTTCGGTGTTGATGATCCCAGTAGTGGTGCGCTCCAGTGAGGAAATGCTCAAGATCGTCCCCAACGAGCTCCGCGAGGCGGCGTACGCGCTCGGTGTTCGTAAATGGCGCACCATTCTCAAGGTGGTTATTCCGACGGCGATCTCAGGTATCGCATCTGGCGTCACCTTGGCGATTGCTCGCGTTATTGGTGAGACCGCCCCGATTCTGGTCACCGCGGGATTTGCAACGAGCATCAACAACAACGTTTTTGGTGGTTGGATGGCTTCGCTGCCTACCTTCATCTACACCCAAATCTTGAACCCCACGTCACCGTCTAACCCGGGGCCTTCGGATCAGCGCGCTTGGGGTGCGGCCTTGGTGCTTATCCTGTTGGTAATGATCTTGAACCTTGCCGCACGGTTGATTGCCCGAATGTTTGCTCCTAAGACCGGCCGCTGAGCTGGTTTCCCAACATCTTTTTGCAGACCTCCAGTTAGTGAAGGAACTCCATGTCTAAGCGCATCGACGTCAAGGACTTGAACGTCTACTACGGCAAATTCTTGGCCGTTGAAGACGTCAACATCAACATTGAGGCTAAGTCCGTTACGGCTTTTATTGGCCCTTCGGGCTGCGGTAAGTCCACCTTTTTGCGCACCTTGAACCGTATGCACGAGGTGATCCCGGGCGCGCGTGTTGAGGGTGAGGTCCTCCTTGACGGGGACAACCTCTACGGCCCTGGTGTTGACCCGGTAACGGTCCGCACGCAGATTGGTATGGTCTTCCAGCGTCCTAACCCGTTCCCCACCATGTCCATCCGTGACAACGTGCTGGCCGGTGTGAAGCTGAACAACCAGCGCATTTCCAAGGGTGCTGCTGACGCGTTGGTGGAGAAGTCATTGCGCGGGGCTAACCTCTGGAATGAAGTCAAGGACCGTTTGGAGAAGCCCGGTTCTGGCCTCTCAGGTGGTCAGCAGCAGCGACTGTGCATTGCCCGCGCCATCGCCGTGGAACCTCAGGTCATCCTGATGGATGAGCCTTGCTCGGCGCTTGACCCGATCTCCACATTGGCCGTTGAGGACCTCATCAACGAGCTCAAGGATCAGTACACAGTGGTGATCGTGACTCACAACATGCAGCAGGCAGCTCGTGTTTCTGACAAGACCGCGTTCTTCAACATCGCTGGCACCGGTAAGCCCGGCAAGCTGATTGAGTTCGCTGAGACGTCCACTATCTTCAATAACCCTTCCCAGAAGGCCACCGAAGATTACGTTTCTGGCCGCTTCGGATAAACCGCCCAGCGCCAAAGCAACCCCAGCTGTAACTCAGCCCGAGTACGACGTCGGCCCGCACCTCATAGGTGCGGGCCGACGTCGTACGTGTTTAAGGTTTCAGCCGATAGTGGTTCCGCTAGGCGATTGCGAGCCGGTTGCGAGCCGTTTGCGCTGGATCAGACGGACTACAAACGGCGCCGCCAAGAGCAGTGCCACAAGAGCGTAAACCACCACTGCCACGGGCTCGTTGAAGAGCCCGGCCGGATCGCCCGCGCTCAACTGCAACGCCTTACGTAATTGACTTTCGATCCGTGGGCCCAAGATGAGGCCGATAATCAGGGGCAGCACGGGGAGCCCAAAGCGTCGCATGGCGAAACCGAGAGCACCCAATACCAGCAAGATCATCAGGTCAAAGGCCTGGAGGTTCACGGCGTAGGCGCCTAGGGTGGCGAAGAACAAGATCCCTGCATAGAGGTACGGGCGCGGGATTTGGAGCAACTTTGCCCACAACGGTGCCATGGGCAAATTGATCAGCAGCAGCAAGGTGTTGCCAATAAAGAGGCTCGCGATCAGGCCCCAGACCAACACCGGTTCGTTTTCAAAAAGGAGCGGGCCGGGCTGGATGCCAAATTGCACCAGGGCTGCGAGCATCACTGCCGCTGTGGCGTTGGTGGGTAGGCCAAGCGCCAAGAGAGGTGTCAAGGTGCCAGCGGCTGAAGCGTTATTTGCTGCTTCCGGGCCGGCCACACCTTCAATAGCGCCGTGGCCGAATTCTTCCTTGTGTTTGCTGAGTTTTTTCTCCACCACGTAGGAGAGGAAGGTGGGAACCTCCGCGCCGCCAGCCGGCATGGCGCCGAACGGGAAGCCCAGCGCGGTTCCGCGTAGCCACGGCTTCCAGGAACGTTTCCAGTCCTCTTTGCCCATCCAGGGTTGGCCCACAGGGATGGTGGTGGTTTGTTTGCGGCGCAAGTGCGCGGCAATCCACAGCGCTTCCCCCACGGCGAAGATGGCAACGGCCACCACCACAATGTCGATCCCGTCGCTCAGTAGGGGGATGCCAAATACCAAGCGCTGCTGCCCGGTCACCGGGTCCATGCCAATCAGACCGATTGCCAGGCCAAGGCCGAGCGAGGCGAATCCGCGGATCTTTGACGAACCCAGCACGGCTGTCACGGTGAGCAGGCCCAGAATCATGATGGCGAGGTAGCTGGAGGGGCCCAAGCTGACGGCGAACTTCACCACAAAGGGTGCACACACGGCCAGCAGTGCCGTGCCGATGGTGCCTGCAACAAATGAACCGATCGCGGCTGTTGCAAGCGCCTGAGCGGCACGGCCCGCCTTGGCCATTTTGTGGCCCTCGATCGCTGTGATCACGGTGGATGATTCGCCGGGGGTGTTCAGCAGGATGGACGTGGTGGAGCCACCGTACATACCGCCGTAGTAGATGCCAGCAAACATAATCAGTGCGCTAGTGGGCCCCAAGGTGTACGTCACGGGCAGCAGTAGTGCCACGGCCATGGCCGGACCAATGCCGGGCAGAACACCAACTGCTGTACCCAACAGCACGCCAATGCAGGCGTACATAAGGTTCATGGGGGTCAGAGCCGTTGCGAAGCCCTGCATCAGGAGGTTAAAAGTGTCCATGTTAGAGAATTCCCGCCAAAATACCGGCAGGCAGTTTGATGCCTAGGCCGAAGTAGAAACCGTAGTAAGTTCCAAGCGCCAAAACTACCGAGACGATCGCGTCGCGGAGGTAGTGCCGGCTGCCGAGTGCCCAAACGCTGCAGTAGAAAAGCAGGGTTCCGGAAATAACCCAACCGGCAACGTCAATCAGCAGAATGTTCAGAACGAAGGCACCCACCAGCGGAAGTACTGTTTTCCAGTCTGTGGGGTGGCTGAGGGCAACGTCCTCGCCCTCTTCTGCCTGACCTGCGCCGCCGCGAAGTACGTTCACTGTCAGGGCTACCGCGGTAATTAGCAGGAGCGCGCCGATGATCAACGGCATGGTGCGCGGACCTACGGGGTCCGATTGTGAGTAGGGGACAACAATGCGGGAGGCGTCTACTAGGACTACGGCGCCAACCGCGCCGAGCAGGGCGGCAATGCCCAGCTCGGCGCGGTTTTTGACCCGGGAAGTCCCGGTCTGGGCTTGCTCGGTCACGCGAGACCCAACTGCGACAGCACGTCAGCTACGCGCTTGTCTTGGTCCGTGAGGAAGGTCTTGAACTCGTCGCCGGTGATAAAAGCATCGGTCCAGCCGTGGTCCTTAAGAGCCTTCTTCCATTCTTCGCTGCCGTGCATCTTGGTCAGTGCAGCAACAATGTTGGCTTGGTCAGCTTCGGAAACACCTGGAGGGGCCACAATGCCGCGCCAGTTGCTAAATTCCAGATCAATCTTGGATTCTTTCAGCGTGGGAGCGTCAACGCCCTCGAGCCGCTCGGCACCACTGGTTGCCAGAACGCGGATCTGACCGGTCTTGATCTGCTGGATGTATTCGCCAGCACCGGATGCTGCGAAGCCCAGCTTGTTGCCCAGAATGGCCGGCAGCAGGTCTCCACCGCCGTCGAAGGAAACGAAGTTAACATTCTTGGGCTCAATACCCACTGCCTGTGCAAGCTGCATGGGGAGCAAGTGGTCAGGACCGCCAGCGCTGGATCCGCCGCCAACTGAGATCTTTTTGGGATCGGCTTTCCACGCGGTGACCAGGTCATCGATGGTTTTGTAAGGCGAGTCCTTGGAAACCATGATGGCGCCAGGCTCTTGGATGAGGCGGGCCAAGGGGGTGGTGTCAGTCAGTTTGGCCTCGGACTTGTTGGTGTAGCTGGCGCCAACCACGCCCAAGCCCATCAGCATGGTGAGGTCTTTGTTGCCCTTTTCATTCACCAAACGGGCCAAGCCCACTGTTCCGCCAGCGCCGGCAAGGTTGAATACCTCGGTGTTGGTGGCGGTTTTGGTGTCATTCATAACCTTGGCTGCGGTGCGTGCGGTGGTGTCATATCCGCCACCTGCCGTGTTGGGAACCATAATCCGCAGTCCGGTCAAGGGGCCGGAGCTGGATCCTGCGGAGTTTTCGGTTTTAGCTCCGGTTCCGCTGGTAGCGCCACATCCGGTGGCTGCAATCATTAGGCCTGCAGCGACGGCAATGGCGCGCAGTGCTTTCGATCGACGCATTTGTTCCTCTTCTCATCTTTGGTGGGAGTGGAATAACCGTAAGGGGGAAAGTGACATGGCTCACCTTTGTGTTCTCAAAGATTGTTTTGTTCATTGTGGTCACGCCTGGAACGCCCTAGGAGGGTACACAACTGGCTCATAATGAATGAGACCAAAAGAAGGACGTCCCGTGCCCACCGTTGTGCCGAGCCGCAATCCACTGTTGCCAAAGCGCCGCCGCTTATCCCTTGCTGGGCAGTACCTGGCCTTGCAGTTGCTGATTGTTCTTGCCGTGCTTGTGGGCGTTATTGCCATTTCCTTGCTGCAATCAGCTGCCACCTTTGAACGTGTTGAGGGGCGCCGCGCACTTTCCGCCGCCGAGAACCTCGCCGCTAACCCTACGGTGCGCGCGCTTATCCCCACGGCCCAGCCCCGCCACGGTGCCGCACTGCCGTCACTCGCGGAGTCCGCCAGGACAGTTTCCGGCTCAAGCATTGTGGAGCTAGCAACCGCCAGGGGAATAGTTTTGACCTCGCAAAACCCGCTGGATATTGACTTGCCACTGCCGTTGGGTAGAAGCGATGTACTGCAGGGCCGGTCCTGGACGGGAACCGTGGAGATGGACGGGGACACGGTCTTGGTGGCTCACGTACCAGTACTCGACGACGACGGAAAGACGGTGGGGATTGTCGCCGTCGGACGTGAATATCCTTCCCTGTGGCAACGTTTAGGTGACACGGTCCCGGACCTGTTGGTGTATTTAGGTGTCTCGCTCGCGCTTGGCGCGGCGGGTTCATTGCTGCTGTCACGCCGGGTGAAGCGCCAAACTCTGGGCTTGGAACCGGAAGAAATCGCCGGGCTGGTGGAGCATCGCGAAGCTATTCTGCACGGGGTGAAGGAGGGCGTAATCGCCCTGGACCAGCAAGAGCGCGTCACAGTAGCTAACGAGAGCGCCAGAGAATTTTTGGGTCTACCACAAGAGTGCGTGGGCCACACTTTGGATGAGCTGGGCGTGGATCAGCACTTGCGCGCGGACCTCACCACCGAACAGCCCGACGCCGACCGGCTGGTTTTGGCGGGCGAGCGGCTATTGGTGTTGAACCGCAAACCAGTGAGCAGTAGGGGCAAAGTGATCGGTTCGGTCACCACACTGCGCGACCGAACAGAACTTTCCACGCTTGAACGCGAGCTGGGCCGCAACCGCAGCGCCACCGACACACTCCGCGCCCAAACCCACGAATTCGCCAATCAGCTGCACACGATTTCCGGGCTCATCCAGTTGGGTGAATTTGATGAAGTGGTGCATTTTGTGGACGGTGTGAGCCGGAACGGGATCTCGGATCAGATCACCTTACGGATCAAGGACCCGGCGCTCGCAGCCCTCCTGATTGCCAAAAACAGTCTTGCTGGGGAGCGGAATGTTGAACTTCGATTAGAGCCATCTTCGGCGTTGGGCCGTGTGGACGAGGGGCTGTCTTTGGACCTGACCACCGTTGCAGGGAATCTGGTGGATAACGCGGTAGATGCGGTAGCCAGTACACGGGGTGCCACTGTGGTTGTGACCATCGTGGAGGACAAAGAATGGGTGACTGTGAAAGTTCGGGACTCGGGGATGGGCGTGGAAACTGAACGAATTGAAGACATTTTCCGCCGTGGTTACAGCACCAAAACAGTTGCTGGAGAAGGCGCCGGCGAGGGTGGGCGTGGTTTTGGCCTGGCGCTAACCCGGTTGGTGTGCCGCCGGCGAGGCGGGAGTGTTGAGGTGGTCAACGATCATGGTGCCGTGTTCACCGCAACGCTGCGTAAAAGCATGACCGTTAGCGGCGCCGAGTGGGAAGGTTCGGGGGAAGAGTGATCAGGGTTCTAGTAGTCGATGACGACTTTATGGTGGCCAAGGTGCACGCTGGGTTTGTTCGGCAGAACGATGGTTTTGAAGTGGTGGGTGCTGCTCATACGGGCGAGCAAGCAGTAGCTGAAGCCAAGCGTTTGCGCCCGGACCTGGTGCTTTTGGACATCTATTTGCCGGACATCAACGGCCTTGACCTCCTCCACCAACTCCGTGAGGTTCTTCCAGAGTTGGATGTTCTGGTGATCAGTGCTGCCCGCGAGGCTGAGACGGTTCGCAAAGCCTTGCGTGGTGGGATTGTGCACTATTTGATGAAGCCGTTTTCAGCAGAGGACCTGCGCGAACGGCTGCAGCACTACCGGGAAAGCTACCGGGCGCTCTCCGCAGGATCTGCCGGGCGCGCGGCTGACCAGGCTGAAGTGGACAAGGTTTTTGGGCTTGGCGGTGTGGTGCGGCCATTACCCAAAGGATTCAGTGCTGAGACCTTGCGGATGGTTAAGGAGTTCTTGCGTGATGCCCAGAATGACCAGTCCGCTACCGAAGCAGCAGACGTACTTGGCACCTCGCGAGTGAGCGCTCGGCGTTACTTGGAGTACCTCGTAGAGGAGGGGCGCGCCGTCGTTCATTTACGGTATGGGGCTGTGGGGCGGCCGGAGCGCCGTTACAGCCGCAGCTGATCCTTAGCGATACAGCGGCGACTGGGCCAGCTGCAGCACAAAGGCCAGCAGAGCGCACATCACCGGGGTCAGCAGCCAATAACCCAAAACTCTAATCACCAAGGAACGGTTGGTGGTGCTGAAGGACTGGTTGGTTCCAGCGCCCAGAGTGGCAGCTGTGACGGTGTGTGTGGTGGAAAACGGTAGGTGGAGTCCAATCGCGCCAACAAACAGCATGACCGCACTGAGCAGGTGTGCCACAAAGCCGCGCAAGGGGTCGATCCGCACCAACCTGTGGCCTAATGTGTGCGAGATCCGCCAGCCGCCACCCAGCGTCCCCAAGGCCATACAGACCAGCACAAGGACAATCACCCAAACCGGGCTTGAACCGTTAGCGGGGAGAGCATCGGCAGCAATCAGGGTCAGCACGGACAGGGCGATTCCGCGCTGTCCGTCTTGCAGTCCGTGGCCAAAGGCCACAGCCGCAGCGCTGACCGCTTGGGCATGCCGCAACCGCCGGTTCACCACGCTCGGTTGCATGTGCCGCACCACCCAGGTCACCGGGACTACCAAAAGATACGCGCCAGCGAAGGCCACAATCGGCGAGAGTAAGAGCGGGGCCAACACCAGTACCCACAAGGACTGGCCAACGTCAGCAACCACCCCGCCACCGAGGAGCGTACTGGCCAAGGCTGCACCGGTGAGGCCACCAACAATCGCGTGAGTTGATGAGGAAGGGATGCCTCGCCACCAAGTAAAAACGTTCCACAAGATGGCGCTGGCCAAAGTTGAAACAGCCACTGTAACGCCGTTGAGACCAGGCGGCAGCACAACCCACGATTGGCTGATGGCAAGCGCGAAGGGGACGCTAATGAGCACACCAAGAGCGTTAAACATCGCCGCCAAAAGCACGGCGATGGAGGGAGTCAGTGCGTTGGTGCGGACCGCAAGTGCGACGGCGGCAGAGACATCGCGGAAACCGTTCAGGAACGTAAAAACGGCTACCAAAACGATCGCGAGGATCAGGAAAGCCAAAACCATTTAGGATTCCTTGACGATGATGGCACCCACCTGGGTGGCCACTCGCCTCATGTCCTTGGTGATTTCCACGAGTTGATTGGCCACGTCCCGATTGCGAGCGTACTGGGCGGACTTCATGTCCTTGATCAAATCAGCAACCCAAACCCGGTGCGTCCGCTCTGCGCGCCGAGCGAGGCGCAGGATTTCAATCCAGTAGTCCTCAAGATCGTCAAGGTTGTCTAAGCGCCGCATGGCGTCAGCAGTAAGTTCGGCCTGGCGGACAATGACTTCCAGTTGGTCAGCGGCGCGTTTGGGCAAGCGGTCCAACTTGTACAAGGCAATAAGTTCGGCGGCGCCGTCGAGCTTTTCCATCGCTTCGCTGAGGAAGCGCGAGAGGGTGTACATGTCCTCGCGTGGGAGCGGATTCACAAAACTCGTGCGCATGTGGGTTAGAAGTGCGTAGTGCAATTCTGTTGATTTGCCCTCGTGCTGGTGCATTTCTTCCACCAGGCGGTCGTATTCGCTCAGGGGGGCGCCCAAAACTTCTGAGAGTGTTCCGGCGCCAACAACAATTTGGCGTGCCATCTGGGACAGTAGCGTGAGGCCAGCTGTCTCTTGAGGGAAGAGGCGCAGTTTCAAAATGTACCGGACTTCAGATGAGAAGAAATAGGGTGCGGAGCCCGGCCAAAGTCATCGGTTGGACTACCGGTACTTACTTTACCGGCCCATCCATTTGGGTCTGTGCGTCCACCCGAAAATGGATACAAAAATGGTGCCGAACCGGATACGCCTCTCGGCGGTAGGCCGCTCTAGGCGGCTAAATGTTGAAGCCCGGGGGTTTCGCGGTTCGGCACCAAGTTCAGTTTTCTACTCCCGCGCACTGAAGTCAACATTGACATTTTGGCGGAGAGCGCGCTGGGCTGTTGCTAGTCCGTGGTGCTAGTCCAACTTCTAGTCCAACTCACCGAGACGCCACGCGTTGGCCGCGTGCTCAAGATCCTCTGCGGTTTTGACTAGCTGGTGCGAATTTCTGGTGAGTTTGCTCGCGTGACCCTCATTGCCCGGCTCAGCACTGTCCGCAAGATTGGCCTGGCCTAGGGCTATAACGCGGCAAAACGCTGCCGAACGTTCCAGTGCAACGTCGAATTCGCCGTCGAACGCTCCGGACAAAATGGCGTCAGCCATAACTTTTAGCTCTTCAGCTCCCGGAGGTTCCGCCGCACCGGCCACGGCGTGAGCAACCTGCGCGGTGTGCTTACCTGCGTTGAAGTAGACCGAGATTCGCTCGGGGTCAGCGAGTGTTGCGGCGCGCAGTGCGTAGAGCCGCCACAGTGCTCCAGGGAGGGAACGAGCGGGGGCTTCGGCCCACATTTCGGCGATGGACTCCAAACCCTGCTCATCAGCCAGCTTTACCAGCCGTTTGGTGACTTTAGGGTCATCGCTTTTGCGGCCGCGGTGAACCAAAGCGTGCGCGGCTAAGTGGGCTGCCTCAGAAACGCGGGCTGGATCGGCGCCGCCAGCAAAGGGCTCAAAATCCATGGGGGCAAAGGGTTTGGGCTTGTGGGGCCGGGGGATAGAGCCGCTGTTGCCGGGACCGCTTTGTTGGTTCATACAATCACGCTACTCCTGAGACGTTGAGCGGTACAGTCTGCAGTTCTGCGCTGCTTTGTATCGTGCCGGAGCGGACCTCTGGGGAACTGTTGGCTGCGCTGATTTTGTAGTGTTTCGGCACTGTACTGGTTTGGTGTATTGGCCCGGTATTTTTCCGGCAGCTGGGCTCGAGGCGGAGGTGAGGCGATTGTTGGGGTACAGTATTAACGTCCAGAAATGGACTGGGCCGTAGGGCGCCGGAAACGGCATTCAAACGGCAGGGGCCTTTAGCTCAGTTGGTAGAGCATCGGACTTTTAATCCGTGGGTCGTGGGTTCGAACCCCACAGGGCCCACCAAAATTTCGTTGTTCAAACCGCCGACGTTTTCGGTTTGAATCCTCCTATCGCTCCCTTGGGCCTCGTGGTCCAGGGCGAGCGTGTGGATCTCGGGGTTGAACAGCACGTTGAAGGGTGTTCCTGGCTCGCCCTCGACGGTGTCGGAGTCCTTCTTGACCCAGATCTTCTCGAAGAACGCTTGGTTGCAGATGCGTCGGAGTGAGTCGTCGATGCTCATGTAGAGCTTGTGGCAGTCACCGGCCAGGGCGAGGCAGTCTTCGAGGTGGGCTTTGGCTTGCTCGTACTCGGTGGATGAGGCTTCGATCTGCACGTCGAGCCAGGCCAGGCGGCGGCCGATCCGGTCTTGTTCGGTTTTGAGAAGATCGACGGGGACGGCTCCGGCGTAGTGGGCTTGCAGGAGTTTCCCGCGTTCGTTGCGCAGCGCGTCGCGTTCGATGGTGTGGGCGTGGCGTTCCTGGGCCGCTGAGGCGTAGAGCCTGTCGAACTCGTCGGTGATGAGAGTCCGCAGCGCGTTGACGATGTGTTCGGGGATCTGGATGCGCCGGTAGTAGTCCTCGACTGCAGCCTCGATGTCGGGCACGAACATCGACTTCCGCTCACAGCCGGTGCGCTTGGAGTGCCTTCCTGCACAGATGAAGTATGGGTAGATGATCCCGCGGCGGCTCTTCGCGTGAGTGAGGATGAGGCGTGAGTCGCAGACGCCGCAGTAGAGGGTGCCTTTGAGGTAGTGGTCGTGGGCTTGGGTCTTCTCCCCGGAGTTCTGCTTCGCGTTCAACACTGCCTGCACGCGGTACCAGACTTCGGTGGGTACGAGGGGTTCGTGCATGCCGTCGTAGCTCGCACCCCGAAACGAGACGGTGCCCTTGTAGTAGGGGTTGGAGAGCATCTTCTGAATCGACGACAACACGGGCGGCTTCGATGGCCGCTTCGGTGTCGGAACGCTCATCAACCCCCGGTCGATGAGCGCTTCGTGCAGGGTGATGGTCGAGTAATTCCCGGTGGCGTACGCCTCGAACGCCCACCGCACCAACGGTGCACGGGCCGGGTCGATCTCGACGGTGCGGATCTCACGACCGAGTTCATCCCTCTTGGTGATGTTGAGGTAGCCGATGGGGGCTTTCCCGTTGGTGCCGCCCGTGATCGCCTTCTCCGTCATGCCCTTGGTGACCTCGTTGGCAAGGTTGCGACTATAGAACTCGGCAATCGTGGACATGATGCCGTGCAGCAGCATCCCCGACGGGGTCTCATCGATGTTCTCCGTTGCGGAGACGAGGATGACGCCGGCGTCCTTCAATGCGAGATGGATGGCGACATCGTCGGCACGGTTACGGGCGAGGCGGTCGACTTTGTGGACGATGCAGTAGGCGACGTGGTTGGTCTTGACGTACTCGATCATCCGCATCAGTTCGGGCCGGTCAGCGGACTTCGCAGAGGCTCCGGCGTCGACGAACTCTTCCACGACCACGGCCCGCAGGTCGCGGGCTTTGCGGAGGTTCGCTTCGCGCTGTGCGGGGATCGAGAAGCCCTCGTCGCGGCCGCCGCGTTCGGCTTGTTCCTTGGTGGAGACGCGCAGGTAGGACACGGCGAGGGTCGTGGTCTCGCCGATGCGCTCCCAATCGGTATCGGTCGGTGATTGGTCGGTCAGGGTGGTGCTCATGGGTCGTGTTTCCTTCCCCGGATGTTCGGGGCCAGCACGAGCAGACAGGTATCCGCTGGTGCGGTGCGACTCGTAAAGGGGAAACACGACCCGGCAACAGATACCGGGTAAGCCACGAAGGCCAAACATGACTGCGCACCCCGACCGAACCCGCGGGCTCAGCCGTTGGCGTGTTGCGTATCTGATTCTACCTCGCCACCCCGACAAGCAGCAGTGGAGGTGGCGGTGGTCTTGTCGCTCTTGGCGCGGTCCAGGGCCATGCCGATGAACACCTGGGCGAGCTTGTGCAGGTCCGGTGACTCCCGTAGTTCTGCTTCCAGCTCGTGGTCACGCATCCGCGCAGGTAACCGGCTATCGGGGGTGTGGGTGCTCATCGAACTTCTCCGGTTTCTTCGTCGATGCGCGCGAAGAACGCATCCTCCGATGCCCGACGTGCGGCGACCTCGGCGAGGACGAACTTTATGAACTCCTTCTCCCGATGCGCGATCACGAAATCCTCAACAGGCGGGCCAGGCTTCTGGCCGGGCCAGATCGTCTGCCGGGTCGGGCGGTCACGATCCAACCTGGTGCCCGAGGCGGCTACCCAGTCGCGGAGGCGCTGGCGGGCGTCGGCGAAGTCGCGGTGCCAGCCCAGCGGGGCGGAGCCGTCTTGTGCGGGGTCGTAGGCGCACAGCCAGTGCAGGTGCAGCGCGGACAGCTCCCACAACAGCTCCGGGTGGTGGTGCCAGAACGGTGGGATCACCGACGCCGGGAGTCCGTAGGTGTGGCGGAGCCAGTTCACCCACCTGTTCAGTTCCAGCCACTCGACTTCCAGATCGTGCGAGAGCAGCAGGTTCCAGTTCACCGGATGCGGCGGCCCCGACATCTCCTGGCCGCCCGGCCTGGTGGAACCCTCATCGAAGTCGGGTTCGTCGAAGTCCGGCTCATCATCCGGCGGCGTGACGTTTGGGATGTCCATTACAGGCCGATCCCGCCTGAGGTCGGCCCGCTCTGGGTGCGCTGCGGAGCATCGAACGCCGTGGCGGCTCGCGCGGGCGCGTCCTGCTCGATGCCGGTGTTGCGGGGTGTGCGGTCCACGTCGTAGCGGGTGCGGGCCATGTCGTGGCCGAGACGACGGGCGACGAACTCTTCGCCCTCGACCTTCTGCCCCTCGCGCTCGTAGGCGTACTCACGGACGTAGCCTTCGGCCACGATCTTGTCGCCCTTCGCGAGGCGTTCCGCGCCCTGCTCGGCAGCGGCCTTGAACGCGACCAGGTTGTGGAACGTGGTCTCCAACTGGGTGAACGACCCGTCCTCCTCGGCCCGGTAGTGCTCCTTGCCGACCTTCATGAACAGCCGCGCATCGCCCTGCTCGGTGCGGGTCAACTGCGGCTCCGAAGCCACGAACCCCGAAAACGAATCCTGCGTCTGAATAGCCATCTGCCTGTCTCCTGACACTTACGTGGCCCCATCGGACGGGGCCACCGTGAAGGTCAGGTGCACTACACCGACCACGCGACGTCAGGTGTCAGAGGGACGCTGCAGGAGGCCTTCGATCTCGGCTCGGTCACGCTTCAACTGCTCCGTGTCTGGACGACCGGGCCATGCGCGCAGGTCGGTCACGATCGGTGGTGCGGCGCGTAGGAGGGTGACGCCGGTGCCGAAGGGCAGGGTGCGGATGCGGTCTGGCGGCAGGATCGGCACCCGCCTCACCGAACGCTGATTCGACCGCGTTCCGTGATCCCCGAGGGTCACGGAGTCGGTGAACTCGTCGCGTTCGCCGATGAGGGTGGAGAGGTCTTGGAGGTCTTTGGAGTTCGATGCCCCGCCGAGAATCACCTTGACGATGGAGGCGTCCCAGATCGCTCCGGCCTGGTTCTCGCTCCATTTGTCGCGGGCCTGGGCGAGTGACTGCAATACGGGAAGCGTGGTGATTCCGGTGCCGCCGCCTTCTGCCATGAGCGTCGGCAGTGACGGGAGTGGTGCGAGGTTTCCAATTTCGTCGAGTGCGAGCAGGAGTGGTGGGTCGAGGCGGGCGCCGGGTGAGCGTGCGGCGATGCGGCGGGCGGTTTCGATGAGGTCTTCCACGAACGCCGTCACCAACGCCGCCGAGGCGCCCGCTCCGGCACCAGTGGCGAGGAGATACAGCGTGCCGCGGTTCTTGATGAAGGCTTCGGGGTCGAAGTTCTCACCCTCACTCGGACTCACGGCGTCGAGGACGCGCGGGTCGGCGAGGGCACCGAGTGCGAGGGAGACGCCTTGCCAGATGGAGTCGCGGGTGCGGGGGTCGGAGTCGATCATCGCCTCCAACGAGTCAGCCCACCCCGCCGCCGCGTTCGGGTTCGCGGTGAGAATCGCGACTGCCTCAGCAGCAGCCGACGGATCAAGCGTCCACCGGAACAGTTCAGCCGGTGAACGATGATCCAATGCGGCGGCGTGGAGGAGGCCTTGGAGTGCGGTGCGGGTCTTTCCTTCCCAGAACCCACCGGACTCGACACCACCAGCAGAGAGTCCGGTGGCGGAGGCGAGCCCGGTGGCGCGAATCATCGCTGTCAGCGGGTCCTCACACCCCCGGACCGGGGACCAGCGCAGGCCTGCGGGGACGCCTTCGGCGAGGTGCTGCGGATCGAACACCGCGACCGGACCCGCATTACGACGACGAGCACGGAGTGTGACGGTGAGATTGTCCGGTCTCGTGGAGGTCGTCACCACAGCGCCGGGCGCGTCGAGGATCGCGTTGATGACGACGTGTAGGCCCTTGCCGGAGCGGGGCGGCCCGATCAGCAGAATCGAGTCCTCGACCGACGCCCACACCTGCTTGCCGCGTGAACTGCCGAGCAAGTAGCCCACATCCTGCGGCTCCGGGTTTTCGAGTGACGGCCGCAATGCTGATGCCCTGCCCAGGAGCGCTTTTGCGGAGGTTGTCTGTGTGACTTCGTGGCTGGTGGCGGTGCCTGCGAGTCGGCGTGGATCTGTTTCGACCTTGCGGGAGTGTCTGCGCCATTTCGTCCAGCACCAGCCGAGCCCGACCGTCACCCCAGTAAGCAGCACGGCAGTGACGATCCAGTAGACGGCCGGGTTCAGCCCATCAGCTCCGAGTGCGGCGCTGGGGTCGCCTGGGTTGAACAGCACGGCCATGCCGCCTGCGGGTCCGCTGGTGGGCTGCGCGGTGCCGGTGATGAACGCGGCTACCGACCCGGCTCCGCGCAGGACGAGGCCGAGGGCGAAGACCCCGATCAGTCCGATAAGGGCGGCGTTGGTGAGTTCGTCACCCATGCTCCCGGTCTGTCGTTCGTTCATGGCAGCGGCCTGACGTGGATGGTGCCGGAGATCCGGCCGAACAACAGCACATCCCGCGCCCCGCCCTGAGAGGACGGGAGCTGGCTCAGATCGAGAAGCGCTCGCGCCGTACCGCCGGTGGCGTCGGTGTGAGCGACGATGACGGCGACCGCGACATCCTCGCCAGGCAAGTATCCATCGGCGGTGACCTCCACCAGTGCCGGGGTCTTCCGCCTCCGCAGCGGCTGCTCAGCGATAGTGGGCGGTTCGGGCTCTGGTGCGCGGGTGCGCTTTCGGGGATGGATGAGGTCGGTGAAAACACTGCCGTCTACCTCACGGACCTCGATGCGCACCGCCACAGTGCGGTCCTTCGTGACGGCATCGAGCAAGTCAGCGAAGCCGCCGCGCGTCCATTCCCCGCGAGGAGGTGGCGGGAACACCGCCCCGTCCACGGTGACATCGAGCGCTCCGGTGTTGGTGACGATCACGCGGACGTTCGGGAGCACCGCCTGCACCGAGGCCTCATCCCCGTTGGCTGCGTGCTTTTTGTGAGGGTGCAAGTTCATCTACTTCACCCCTGAGATGAGACGGGAGCTCGTGTCGAACATCTCCAACTCAGCGGGATGGAGCTGGTGCTGGCAAACGAAGGATCTGTCCTTGATCCGCCACAGTCCTTGCCCGATGCCCAACCCGGGGAGGAGCTTCTGTTCGGTGCCGGTGAGTCCGAGGGCGCTGGCGGTGGCTCCGAGCTGGTCGGATTCCTGCCGGTACACGATCCGTGTCTCCGCGTTTGCGAGCAAGGAGTTGGCGAGGGAGCGCATGGCTGAGCCTTGGTCGCCGACGTTGTCGAGGTCGGTGAGCTTGTGGAAGATCAGCATGTTTGCGATCCCGTAGTGTCGCGCGAGCCGCCAGTGCGCATCCATCCGCCGCAGTAGCGCTGGGTGGGACATGAGTCGCCAGGCTTCGTCGTAGATCACCCACCGCTGACCACCATTCGGGTCCAGCAGTGCGGATTCCATCCACGCGCTGGAGCACGTCATGAGAACGCTGATGAGGGTGCTGTTTTCGGTGACTCGTGAGAGGTCGAGGGAGATCATCGGCAATGACGGATCAAACCGCACCGTTGACGGCCCATCGAACAAACCGGCAAGATCGCCCGCTACGAGGCGGCGGAGGGCGTGCCCGACGAGCCGCCCGTCTTCCGCGAGCCGGCCGTCGGTGTCGTCGGAGGGGTTGAGTATGCGGTCGACGACCATCGGCAGGATCGGCACCGTGTTCTCCCGCACCGTCTGCGTCAGCGCGAGGTCGATCGCGGTGTGCTCCAGTGGTGTCAAGCCCCGCGCGAGGACGGTTTCAGCGAGGGCTCCGATGAGGTCGCGGCGGCGGGAGGCGACGGTGGCGGCCCATTGCTCATCCGAGAGGCCCGAGGTTCGCATGCCTTCATCGAGCGGATTCAGCCTCGTGTTCAGGCCGTGGCCGAGGACGATCGCCCTCCCGCCGACGGCCTGTGCGACTGCGGTGTGTTCGCCTTTCGGATCACCGGGGACATAGACCCTGCGGCCGAACGGCAGGCTGCGTGTATAGAGGGACTTCGCCAGCGAGGA
Organism: Pseudarthrobacter sp. J1738; assembly: GCF_050490315.1. NCBI lineage: Bacteria > Bacillati > Actinomycetota > Actinomycetes > Micrococcales > Micrococcaceae > Pseudarthrobacter > Pseudarthrobacter sp. J1738. Next base: position 36,766 of record NZ_JBNPEO010000010.1, read on the forward strand.
CTTCCCCGAGCCGACGATCCCGGCGAGGACTACGTTGGGTGCGGTGATGATGCCGCGCGCGTAGAGCACCCACGGGTCATAAACGAAGCTCCCGCCAGAGTAGAGGTCCTGCCCCACGAACACGCCATCGGAGCCGAGGCCACCTTCTGCGACAAACGGATACGCCCCAGCCAACGTCGCCGACGTGTCCTGATGACGCGGCACCCGGAACCGGCCCGGCGACCGCAACGCCGCAGCACCCGGTTCACCGGAGGCGGGTAGATAGGTGGTGGCTCGCCGTTCGGCGCGCTCGGCCTCGGCCTTCGCGACAGCCGCAGCCTTCTCCGCCTTCCGCTGTTCGGCGGTGATTCGTGCCGCAGCCTGACGGCGTTGCTTGCGCAGGCGGCGCTTCTCCGCCGTCGGGGCGACAAGGACAGAGGTGTGGAGACGTTCGGGTTCGGCGCTCATCGGCCGAGCCCCCGCCCGGTGACCTGGGAGGGGCGGCCTGAGCTGGCGAACCAGTCCTTCTTCGGAGCAGCCTCGACGCCCCGCGCGGTCGCTATGGTGGTCGCCGCTGCGGGCGCGGCTCGACCTGGGCCACCGCCGAGACCGCCTGCAGCTACCGGCCGCGCGGGTGCCGGTGCCGGGTCTGTGAGGCCGGGGTCGGGCAGGACGTCGTAGGTGCGGTAGAGGCTGACGTGGCCCAGCGCCGGTTCGTAGCTCAGCGTGTACTCGCCCTCGGTGACGGTCCGGTCGAACGTGCCCACCGGTGGGGTGTCGTAGACGTACCCGTTCGAGAGGGCCGCGTCGGTGGTTTCGTCGCCGTAGTCCCACTGCTTGAGGTGTTCGATCCCGGCGGTGGTGCCGTCGCGGTGGATGAGGTCGAGTACCTGGTCGGCTTCTTCGCCTTGGAGGAACACGACGCTGACCCACCGGCGGCTGGTGGCGGGTTCCTCGTGCCAGGCGATCCGCCCGGCCGCGCTCATCGCCGCATCGAGTCGGTCGTGGGCGGCGTCGATCAGCGTGGCGGCCTGGTGCAGCTCATCTGCCACCGCCAGCGCATCTTTCGCTCCGGCTGCGGGGTCGCCGTCGTCGTTGAACGCGCGAGGTTGGCCGGTGATGTGGGCGGAGGCGAGCTGGTCGAAAACCTGCCGCAACGACCGCGCCCCCGCGAGGAGATCACCCAGCACCCCATACATCTCGCGCGGCTGCTCGACACGGATGGTCGCGTGGGCAAGACCCCGGAGCGCTTCGGACGCTTCCGCGGCGTCTTTCGTGGGATCGGAGAAAGCGGGCATGACGGGGCCTCCATAACGCAGTTGAGGGACAGCCCCACGCAGGTGCGCGGGCTGTCCCTCAGGTGCACTCACCACCCCCTCTCGCTCGGGCTTAGACCTTCCGGCACAGCGGTAGCGCCGCTGCCGTAAACGCTGCCGCCTGCTGACCAACCAACAGCCGGGTCTCACACGAGGCTTGGATCGCTGCCTGCTCAATCGCAGCAACCGCAGCGTCGAGCTCGTTCACGGTGGGTGCTGTGATGGTGACCAGGCCGGTGTAGCGGAGGATGCCGTGTCCTGCGGTGAGGTCGGCTTCCTGCTGCAACACGTCTTGATACTCGGCGGTTTGGGAGGCGTCTTCGATCTGCCCGATCCGTTGCCGCTGCGCCTGATCGCTGATGTGCTCGACCTTCTTCTTCCTGATGTCTCGTGCGGCTTGGTCGGAACGCATGGGGGTGCAGATCAACGAGAACGAGCGTTGAATCCCGGTCGAGAGCAGCACCGGCGACAGGAACCCCGGATACACAAGCGAGCGGGGCCATTCACTGATCCACAGCGTGGCGTGGTGGGCGGAGTCGGTGCGGATACGACCCCACGATTCATTGACCGCGACGGGGCCTGCGGTGGCAAGCGACTGGCCGACCTCCCCGTGCCGTTCCAATGTCGCCGCGATTGCGGGGTCGTACGCGGAGCGGAGAATGACAGCGATCTGCCCTGGCGTGAGCCACCCAGAGGGGTTCAGGTCCGCCGACCGGAGCGCTGCGGTCAGGGTCGCCATCTCCTGCCTCAGCACCGCGGCTGCACCCCGCATGCCACCACCGGCGGTACGGATCTGCCTCCCGGCCGCGCGCATGTCCAGTGAGAGCGACAGGGTGGTGGCGTGGCGTTCCCCGGCAGGCCCGGCTCGGTCGATGAGTTCGCCATAGGTGGTCGAAGCCCAGGAGTCGTCGTGGGTGCCGTGCGCGGCCCACCACTCCGCGAGCCCGGTGCCGGAGTCTGGCAGGGTGCGTTCGAGGATCTGCAAGGTCGCGATCCGTCCGGATCGGCAGACGGTGGCGAGGACGCGGCCCCAGGAGGTGACGCGGCGTTCCTGCTCACCCGGATCAAGCAGCACGAACGCGGGATGCGTCACTTCGCAGACCACAGTGAGGGTGCCCGCGTGGGGGTCGTGGATCATCCCCGCCTCGGTCTCCGGGTCGGTGAACTCCCGCAACCTCGCCATATCCCCAGGCAGTGCGAGGGTCCCGACGGGGCGGGGTGCGACAACTTTGCGGCGGTATATGAGTTGCCCGATCGTCGTGCGCCAGATCCACCAGCACCCGACCGGCAGCCATTCCACCAGCGGCCGTCCTGCGATGGGGATCCAGGTGAGGGCGACCGACAGTGCCCAGATAGGTGCGGTGTAAGCCAGGAGGATGCCACCGCCTGCGTAGAGGGCCCCGACGAAGGAGAGGATGCCGACCGCGAGCGTCACCAGTTGCGGAAGCGACAGTCCGAGGAGGACGCCGCGGCGGGTGAGGCGGGAGAACTTCACCGGCACCAACTCACTGGCACTCTTACTGCTGCTCATGGCGGGTTACTCCTTGCTCGGTGGCGGGGTCGGGCTCGACGGCGGAGGCGTGGACGGCGGAGTTGCTGACTTCGGCACCGGCGTCGAAGGAGGAGCAGGTGTGCCTCCCTGCGGTGGAGTCGCGTTCTGGTTCGCGCCGTCCGCTGCGGCTTCGCCCTGCCCGCCGAGGGCATTGCCTGCCTTACCGCCCGCGTCGAAGGAATCCTTGGCAACCTTCGCCGCGATCACCGCTGCGGCTACCGGGGCCGCGACCGCAGCACCTGCACCTGCCGTACCGGCCCCAGCTCCCGCGCTGCTTCCAGTGGCAGAGGCCCCAGTGGCTGACGAAGACGCAGCAGGTGCCGGAGCGGGCTTCGGCGTCGGTGCTGGCTTCGCACCACCACCACCACCGCTACCGGGCTTGCCAGCTCCGCCACCGTCTGCTCCATCGAGAACCTTCTGCGGGTCCCCGCCCTGAGGCTTGGACGGCACCGGCATCGGCCGGTTGAGTGCCTGCTTCGCGTCTTGTTCGGAGCCGATGGCGTGGTACATATCGAAGCCCACGAACGCGATGAACTTATACGTCAGATACGGCGCGAACGCCGCCATCGCCATCAACACGACGCCCGCGATGGGGTCGCTGATCGACGCGAGATCCATGTCAATCGGTGCCGACACCTGGGTGATGGCGACGAGGAACATGACGACCAGCACCAGTTTGGAGGCGATGAGGGCGATCACGAACATTGCCCACTTGCTGATCCACCCCCGGCTGGCGTCCCAGGAGGAGCCGGAGAACGCCAACGGTGCAAACACGATCGCTACCAGGAGCAAGGCTTTACGGATCAGCAGGGAGAGCCACACGATGGCGGCGGCACTGATGGCGAGGCCTGCGAGGAAGATGGTGATGATCGCACCGACCCCTGGGGCGGCGATATTGATGCCCGCGAGGCCCGCGACGAGGAGGGTGATCTTGTCGCCCATCGTGGTGGTTGTTTCGCCTGCGGCTTGGATGATGCCGGTGCAGAGCTGATCCACGATCTCCAACGCCAACCCCGTCAGCGTGATGACCACGAAGCTGCCGAGCACCGATTTCGCCAATCCCAACGCGGCGCGGCTGAGGGCGGTGGGGTCGCGTTTGATGAGGCCGGTGATGAGTTGGAGGCAGAAGAACAGCAGCATGATGAACACTGCGATCCCGAACACCAGGTTGTAGACACTGATGTAGCCATCCGAGGTGACGTCGACGAGGGTGGTGGTGTCGAAGACGTTCCAGACGGCCTCGAACAACCATCCGGCGGCGTTGCCCATTGCCTGGGCGAGCCAATCGAACGGTGCCGAGATCAGGGCGCCGGCGGCTTCGCCTGCGATATCGCAGACGTTGGAGATGAGAGGAACATCGCAAACCCCCATCACAGACCTCCTTCAGGTAGCGGTGATCGGGCTGGTCAGACTTGCTGGCCGACGTTCCAGAAGAAGTTGATGAGCGTCACCGAGGCCCCGCAGATGACCGCGGCACCGCAGGAGACGAGGACGCCGATCTTCCCCCGCCCCGCCAGATGCGGGTTCGAGGAGTTCGCACCGAAACCCCACACGATCGCGCTGATAATCAGGGCGAGCACGCTGAGGATGAGGCCGACGGTCATGACCGCGCCGACGATGGTGCGGAGCTGCGCGATACCCGGCAGGCCCGAGTCGTTGGGGTCGATGTTTACCTCCATCGGAATGAGAACCGGGGTGGTGAGGACGGAAGAGATGAGATCGAACACGAGAAGGCTCCTGACACGAACAAGGCCCACACGGTGTGGGCGGCGGAAGGGTTCGCGTGTCAGGTGCACGGCGCCGACCTCATTTCCCAGGCGTGTTCTTTACGCTGGGAGCTATGGACGGGGAGCTGGCGTTACGGAAAGCGCTGATGCAGGCGGATCGCGGCGATCTCGCGGCAGCCGACGCAACGCTCCGCGGGCTCCTTGACACGGAGCCGGTTGGCGTGTTGCGGGTCCGAGCGCTGGTGGTGCTGGGCGATCTGCTCAGCAGTCAAGATGCCCCGGCAGCACACGAGGTGCTGACCGAGGCGGTGACAGTGGCAGCGCAGATCAAGGGCGCTGATGACCTGCTCGATGTTGAGCTGGAACGCGCCTGCGAACTTCTCGAATCCTGACCAGGTTTAGAGCTGGTCGCCGACGGCGATGAGCCAGTTCATCCACGCCACCCCACCACCGGCGAGAGCCGCCGCGCCGACAGCGACGAGGAGGCCCGTGCGGGCTTTCGATGCGGTGGCGTGGTTGCCGTGGGCGGAGGCTACTGCCCAGGTGATGGCGCAGACGATGAGCATGAGTACGGCGATGATGAGCACGAACGTCAGCAGCGCTCCGATGACTTCTTTGAGGTCTCCGATGCCGCTGATGCCCTCGAAGTCGGGAAACACGTTCACGATCCGCTCCCTCCACTCGTGCATGATCCTGTTGGGGTGATGTCTCCGGCGGGGAGGTTCGCTGCCCCGTGTTCGGTGAGCCAGGCCGCGGGGTCGATGTAGTCGCCGTTGGTGCCGCCGATACGGACCTCGAAATGCAGGTGCGGCCCCGTCGAATACCCCGACGAACCGACATCGGCGATGTGCTGCCCCGCCGTCACCCGATCACCAACGGAGACGTGGATGCCGTTCTCCCACGAGTGCGCATACGCCGTCGCCACCGTCTGCCCGTCGACGGTGTGCTCGATCACGACGAGACCCCCGTAGCCGCCGGTGTATTCGGCGACGGTGACGATGCCGTCGGCGGCAGCAAGGATCGGGGTCCCGTCGGGGCCTGCGAAGTCGGTGCCGGTGTGGAGCTTGTATTCGCCCGTGATCGGGTGCTCGCGCATCCCGAACGGGCTGGTCATCACCCAGGTGCCCTCCGGCAGCGGGAACACGATCCGCGACGACTCAGCCACCGGGCCACCAACCGCACCACCCGAGCCCGAGTCGGCTGGTTGCGCGCTACTGCCACTGTTCACGGTGAGGGCTTGCAGGATGGCCTCGGCGACGGGTTCGTAGTTCTGATACCTGTCCGGGTACGCCGACACTTCGACGGCTTGGGCGACTTCGCCCTTATCCATCGACTCCCACCCCGGGATATCCAGCAGGCCCCTGGGGCTCGGATAGTTGGGTCCGGTGGGTCCGCCGAAGAACGCCCGCGCCTGGTAGGTCGGGTCCATGAGGTCAGCGACCGTGCCCCACCCGGACTGCGGACGCATCTGGAACAACCCCAGGGAGTCGTGGTCTCCGCCATCACCGTCGTTCGGGTAGTCAGCGGATTCGAGGTAGGTGCTGGTGTTGGAGAGCATGCGGAGGGTGGATTCGGTGAGGGCGGCCATGATCGCGATCTGCACCGCATCCCGATCCACACCCTCGATACTCGAGCCGGTGGTGATGATCGTGGCGGCATGGGTGAGCTGCTGCTTATTCAGCGTGAACGAGTACCCATCCGCCGTCGTCACCGCCAGGGAATCCGGGATCTCACCAACGGTCAGCCCGGTGGTGAGGCAGGTGGCGTTCGCGGTCTGTGCGGGGTTGATGAGCGCCCCGATGGACACGAGCAGGACGGCCGGGGCGAGGAAGATCAGAGCGATCCCTGCGAGAGCGAGCTTCTTGAACACGACGCACCCGCTGCTTACTTGAGGGGGTTGTCGAGCTGCGAGAGCCGCAACAGGTGGCAGGTGTCGTAGGTGGGTGCGCAGACGATGAACACCGTGAACGCCACCGCATGCTCCGACGTGGCCGGTGCTCCGTTCCATTCACCCGACCGGTGACGGGTGCCCTCGATCGTGTAGGCGATGGTGCCGTCTGCGAGCTGCCCCGGCTGCGCCTGCGCCACCGCCGTCTCCCACGACTCCGGGACGTAGATGCTGTCGATGGTGAGGGTCTGGGCGGTGACGTACTTGCGCAGCTCGATCCACGAATCCCGCGTCGGCAGATACGCCGCCACATCCGACGCAAGACCCGCCTGCTCCTCACCAGACGGATCGCCAACATCGAGGATCACGCTCGTGTAGTCCAGCGGCATGAATCCGCTGCCGGTATCCCAAGTGAACAGTGCTTCGGCGACGTTGCGGGCGAAGGTCTCCGGGTCCGCCGACCGAGGCACGGCCGGGAGTCGTGGCATTGCTGTCGGCTTCGGCGTAGACGGTGATGTCGTTGCCGGTTCCGACGCAGATGGTTCGCTGGTCGTGGTGTCGCGGGGGCCGGTGATGAGGCCGTAGATCCCGACTCCGGCGAGGATCAGGAACACTACTCCGGCGGCGATGGTGGCGACGAGGCGGCGCTTGAATCCTGGACGGCTGCTATCGAAGAAAGTCATGCCCCACAGGTGCGCCCGGCACCGCAGCCACGAGCTGAGCGGTCAGAGAGCGCGAAGCAGCGGGGCTTCCACGTCATCGGCATCAGCGCTCGCGTCGCTCTGGGCGCGGGCGGTGCGGAGCCTGGCAGCGAAGGCGACGGTGCCCTCGACAGTCGCGTAGAAAGAGTCTGCCTGCTCGGCGGTGAGTTCGATGGCGATCTGGTGGAGGTCGTAGCGTTCCCACCAGTCGATCAACTCGCCCCAGGTCAACACGAACGCCCGCACCGGGAACCGCACGATCTCCCCGACAGGCGCGGGCGACGGCTTGCGCGGCTTGTTCTTCTTCTTGGCGGCCTTGTTCTCGGCGTGGACACGCGCCAAGGTCTCGGCCGCGATCTGATGCAGATCCTCCACCGGCTGCCCTTCGGCCAGGTCGCGGATGCGGGCGTAGGCGGGGTTGACCGGGGCTCCAGCCTTCACCGCATCCAGTTCCTGCTGCGCCTGGGCACGGAGATCATCGGGCCGGGCAGGATCGGCGGCGATCTTTTCGAGGTAGCTGACCTGTTCGAGCTTGGAGTAGGAAGCAGTGCCGGTGACCATCTGTGCGGCCTGTCGGCGGGCATCTCCGGTCGGGGTGGTCAACGGCTCCGCCGAATCGGCGGAGCCGTTCCACCGGGGCTGATGCTCGGCCGTGAACTGGTTCGCCGCCTCACGACGCGCCGCATCCTCCGCCATCAAGACCTTCAACTCCCGATACAACGCAGCGGCCTCGACAGAGTTCAGGGGCTTGTGGAGCACGTTGTCGTCCTGCTCCGCGAGGAGCTTTCCGAGTCGGTCGGAGATCCCCGACCGCACCCACACGTTGATCGTCTTCTTTCCCAACAACTTCACCGCCGCGAGCCGCCGCGCCCCGCAGACCAGGGAGCCGTCGGGGGCAATCGTGATCGGCTGAAGTAGACCGACCCTCTTGATGGAGGCGGCGAGGGTGTCGATGTCGCCGAGTTCTTTGCGGTGCCGGGCGCCGACGGTGATGGCGGGCACAGACCACTCGACCTGCACCCCGGTTTCGATGTCGCCGCTCATCGGTCCTCCTCGATCCTGGCGGCAGCCAGGGAGAGGGCGAGCATGAGGTCGTCATCCCGCAGCAGGAGCCGCATGGGCTCCTCCATCGCCAACCGCAACAGAATCCCGCGCCCCGCACTCGTCGTCGCAAGCGCCGGGTCAGGGTGACCGAGCAACGCGCGAATGAGGGTGTGCCAGCAGGGTGCGGGGATGTCGAGGAGGGAGCGGGCGACCTTATCGCGTCGCAGCCCCTCATAGGCCGACTGGCGGGTGCCTGCGCGCATGACTGCGCCGCAGACGTGTTCGACACCGGCGCGGGCGACGTCGGCCGGCCACTTCGCGAACACGAGCACCCCAATCGCATCCTCCACCGTCGAATGCGCAGACCCGAGCCCACCATCCTGCTCAGCAACGCCCTGCTCCGTGTTGGGGTTGTCGGTGATGCGGAACGCCGGGTGGTAGTCGGCCAGCGGGTTCTCCCTGTCGCTGAAGCGTTCGGGGTCGTGGAAGGCGGAGATGTGGGGGCGGCGGGCTTGGTGGACGGAGCAGAGGAGGCCTTGGGCGCGTTCCTCGAAGATGCAGGTAATCCGCACCGCATGCGTCACCACCGCCCACGGATCAACCGCCGACCGTGCTGACTTGGTGCGCATGACATCGAACGCGGCAGATGCTGCCTCCCACGGATCGAGGCCATGCTTGACGGCGAGGGGCGCGTATTTCTCGCAGGCATACGCCATGAGGTCCGCGGCGACCGGATCATGTTTCCAGGCGCCGGGGCCGCCGTCGTGGAGGCGGTGCAGCAGAGCGCGTAGGCCTTCGCTGCTTTGGTAGTCCTCCGGGCCGTCCGGGGTTGCGGTCATCGTCCTGTTCGTCATGGTCGGACACCTCCTCGACCAAAACCAGGTGCACTACCCGCCCACGGCAGGGCTGCCGTCGTGAGTTGCGTGTTCATGACATCTCACCGGCCTAGCTTTTCCCGACCGCACCACGAGTCACCGGCTCACGCGAACCAGTGCGGCGACCGAACGCCGACAGGGGCGGCAACTGCTTCGCCCGGTCCGCCAGCGCCTTCGCACCCGTTGCGATGCCGGTGCGGGTGCGGCGGGACAGTTCGGCTTGGAAGTCGATCCCGCGCCCCGCCACCACAGCGGAGTGCCGGGCCATGAGATCGGTGGGGCGCACCCAATCCACGCCGCGCGCCCTTGTCTTGTCGGTGGCGAGTTCGGCGGTCTGCTGTCGGGTCTTCTCGGCCTCGATCGCATCCGGCGTCATGTCCTCGACAGGCTTCTTGTCGAGTTCGTTCTGCTTGTTCATGGGGTTCTCTCTTCCTCCACCTCAGCGGGCGGATCATCGGTTTCTTGTTTTGGTTCTGGGGTAGGGAGCCATCGGCCCACCGTTGAGGGATGCACGCCGAGTTCGCGGGCGATCTTCTTGTTCGACCAGCCCTCAGCGCGTAGCTCAGCCGCCTGCTCCCGCCGGTCGCCGCCGTCATCGGGCGCAGCGGACTCGACAGTGGGCAACTTTTTGATGGGCGTGGAGGCGACGGGTGCGACGAGATCGAGTGGCACAGGGCTCTCCGGGACTGGCGGCTCCGTGTTGGTGGTGCTGCGGGTGAGGATCACTGTGAGATGCGTAATCGCCAGCAACACCACGGGCGGCACCGCAGCAACCGCTGCCGCCAACACCGCGGGTACGTCGGTGTCGGCGGTGAGGACGGCGTGGATCGCGTTCGCGGTCACCGAGACCGCAGCCCCACTCATGAGCAGCACCCACGGATACCACGCGGCACGCTGCCCAGCCAGAGCAACGACCGCGACGGTGGCGACGACGATGATGCCGTCCACGATCAATGGCCACGCCCACGCCTGCCTCGCGCTGATCCCAGACCGCCGAGCCAGATCAGCCAGCGCCGTGAAGGAGAGCCAGAACGCACCCAACGCGATCAGCACCGTTCCGGCAATCGCCGTGACGACAGCGAGCCGCACACTCCGCGTCTGCCCGTTCATCACAGCCCCCGTCCCGTGGCGGCTGGGGCGCGTGTTCTTGGGGAGTCAGTGAAAGGGCGTGCACTACTCGCAGGTGCCGGGTTGGTGGTGCGGTAGGCGGAGCGGATCGTTGCTGACACCTCCCGTGTACTGAGGCCGATGTGCTCGGCCGCCGGCCCGAGCGCGGCGAAGGTTTCAGCGGGTCCGGTGCCTGCTTCCGCCAACCGGCAGGCGGCCCAGAACAGGCCCCGGTTCCGCTCACCCTCACCCAGACCTGCGACCCAACGGCCGAGCCGATCCGCATCCAAACCCCGCACCGGCACCGGCCGAGACGGTATCGGCGGGCGCGGGTCCAGGAACTCCCGCAACCGAGCAGCATCCACCGGCCGCGCATCGACAACACCAGTAGCGCGCAGTTCGTAGACCCCGGTACTGCCATCCGGCCGTGTGATGCGCGAGGGTGAAGCGATGATGTAGCCACCAGCACCCCGGAAGTCGATATGAGCACGCGGAACCTGCCACGACGACTGCCCATCCTCCGGGGCGGCCGGGAAGTAGATGTGCAAGCCACCCGACGGGGACCGCACGAGCCCCGCCCAGGCAGGGGCAATAAGCCCCGCACGACGAGCACGCTGCAATGCCGGGAACCCCGACTCCTCGCCGTGGATATCCACATCAACGACATCAACCCCCGAGGCCGGACCTGTCGGGATGCCAATGTTCGCTGCAGGCCACCGCCCCCACCAGGCGCTGATCTGATCGGGGTCGGTCGAAGCATCGCGGAAGCCATGCGCGGTCAGTGGCCGTTTCTCACCCGGCACGCACGGGAAGATCGGCACCCCAGCCGTGACGAATGCGACGGCGGCATCCGGCAGGGTGAGGCGGCTGGTGTGGGCGAGGAGATCGCTGATCGACGGCATCTCACAGCCCCCTCACGACCCCAGAAGGCCGAGACGCCGATGCCGTCGTAGGAACCGGCGACGATGCGACCGTGCGCTGCGGTTGCTCTTGCTTCGGGGCCTCACGCTCCAGACCCGGTGGGGTGCCGTCGGCGACCATTACGGTGTCGAGCTGTTCGAGAATCCCCAGCGCCGCTTTCCGCACTCGCTCACCGGTCGCCTTGACGGCCTCGACCGGCTCCTTCCCATCCACGCGCGCAGCCCACGTTGAGACGTACGGGATCGTGTAATCGGAGGTGTCCATCCCATGGGCGGCACCGACCATGAGAGCGACGGATTCGGCCTCGACCTCGCCGATCCCGCGATGATGCTGCGCATCCTCGTTGTCCGGGTCATGCAGCAGCACATGACCGAGCTCGTGCGCGAGGGTCTTGACCTGGGCTGCGTGGTCCATGTTCTCCCGCACCGCCACCGTCCGCGCCGACCAATCCGTCATCCCATTGGCGCCGTGGATCATGCCCTCATGCGGCACACGGAGAACCGTGAATCCCGCAGCCCCGACCTGTGCGGTGAGTCCGTCCCACAGCCCGGCGGGGGCTTCGCCTTCGAGGAGCTTCGGGGAGGGTGGTTCGGGGATCGGGTCACCGTCGGTCTGCGAGGCATCCCACACATAGGCGGGGCGGGCGGCGATCATCCGCGACCGCAGCACCTCACCGGGCCTTGGCTTTTCGCCGCGTTCCAGCCGCCGCCACGAATCGCTATCGGTCGGGTTCGAGGAGGCGAAGCGTCCGGTGACGGGGGCGAAGATCTGCAGCCCCGGCTGACCCTTCTGGACCTGTCGGCCGAGTTGCTGCCACTCCCGATACCCCGCCACGAACGATGGGAACGGCTCAGACACTCGGCCCGCCGAGTAGTTGGCCTCGTGCTGTACCCAGATCAGCAACGTGTTGTTGAACGAACGCGACCGGAACCGCGCCGCGAACGACAACGCCCGCGCCCAGTCGTCACCAGAAACCAGCGTCTCGACCGCGCCGGTCAAGCGCTCGTGAAGTTCGTCGAGCTTCGCATCCCGCGCGGCTCGGGCTTCCTCTTTCGTCGCCATCATCGGACCTCCTCCCGGCGAGGCCCACGACATGACAGCCGCGAGCCCTTGCGACCATGAGGTACGCGCCGGGGTGTTCAGGAGGCCCGAGAGGAACGAGTGAGTACGAGACCGCCAGGGATCTGCCCAGACCCGACGAGTCCGATCCGGTCTATCTCCTGGCTCGCAGCGATGTCGAGCCTTTGAGGGCTGTCCGGGTCGCTTGACGAGTAACGCGATTCATACGACGAGTTCGAGAGGGCGCCACCCGCCGACGAGCGCGCGGGAACTCGTCGCTACGCAGTTTCGCTGCCGGTCGTGGGTAGGCAATGCCGGTAGCGGGTCGGCGTTACGCCGAATCGTCGTGAGAACCATGCTGAGGCGACGCGCGGATCGGCCCAGCCGACCGCTTGTGCCGCTTGATGGACTGATAGATCAGTCTCATCAATTAGGCGGCTGAACTCGGTCAAGCGAACTTCGGTAAGAAATCGCATTGGGCTGGCCCCCATGTGCGTCGAGAACAGCCGTGTTAAGTGCGTGCGAGACAGCGCGAGTTCTTGGGCCAGCGAAGCAACAGTCCACGGCTCGCCCATGCGCTCCCGCAGCAGCCGCGCAGCCCGCCCGACGTGCCCAATCATTGCCGGATCTGTCTGCCGCCCCGAAGACGGCACTTGATTCCGGGTGGGCACGTGGAGAGAGCGACTGTCTTCAGTAAGGAAGACCGGTGCGACTGTGCCAACCCACCTCGCGAGAAGCTCGACTGTGCGAATCGATATCTCTTCGGGCGATGAACACGTATCTGGAAGCACACTTAGCTGTCGCCAGATCGGTTCCAGCCGCCGAAAGGACTCGATTCCTGGGGTAAGCACCAGGGAGTTACCGTCCCAGTCATCAGGATGCACGCCTCGACGAACGTGCTGCCGCGGCCGCAAGAGCCAGCGCATCTGCGCCCTAATGAAGGGTTCGTCCGCATAGATCACCCACAGCCGTGATGGCGATAGCGGCAACAGTTGGTGCCGCCTGTGTGAGCCGAGCGCTACCGCTGACCCGGGTGCCAAGCGCTGTATCGCCATATCCGTACAAAGATCGATGTTTCCGGACAGTACGTGGATGAGCGTGACGACCGGAAACGTCAACTCCTGCGTCGGGACGCAGCGCAGTATCTCGATCGCTGACATGAGCCCGAACTGTTCTCCGGGCGACGCGTCTATCGCACGGTCGCCCGCCTCACGAAGTCTGCTCTCGCCGGCCGGTTCGGCGGACACGTCCCATCCGCTTCCTCAGCCCAATTGGTGGCGTGGGCTGGCCGGACTCGTTGTAACAGCAAGAAGGAGACTGCGCGTATGTCCATGATTCGACGACCGAGAGGCTGCCGGTTCAAAGAGCAGGTCGATGCGCGAGCAAAGGTGATACCGGCCTACTCGACGTCGAACAGATATGGTGTTGTCGCCACTATGCATGGGACTCTCTGGATCTGATCGCGATGCCGACCATGGTCACAGTGGCCACGATGGCGGCGAGTACCGCATAGAGAGTTTGGGCGTTCGGCGTCACTGCGACGAGTGCAAAGACGAGTGGCTGGGCGAAGCCGATATAGGAGAGCGAGTAGAACGCGGCGTTGAGCCGTGCGCGATCTTTCGGATGACCAATCTCCTCCATGCGACGAAGACCTGCGACGAGCACCAAGCCGTACGCGGCGCCGAGGGCGATAGCGCTGGGGAGCATCAGGATGGTGAGCCGCGCCGCGAAGGTTCCCGCGGCCAGGAGCATCCCTAGCGCGGCGATTCCCATTCCTAGAGGGAAGGCTCGTCCGGCCCTGCCGCGCTCGATGCGTTGCGCCAAAGGCTGGATGAGTGCCCCGGTGCCCATGGTGAGTCCCGTGATGATCCCCGCCGTGGCGGCCTCGAATCCTCGGACCTGGATGACCGAAGGGATCACGGCGAAGCTCATCGTCGCAGCGCCAAAGACCCACGGAGCCGTGAGCGGAATGGCCCAGAGGAATGGCCGTGTCATGATCGCGCTCCAGAAACTCGCTCGGCGGCTCGATACGGGTTCTGTGGCGGAGACTTCAGCCTGCTCGACGAGCTCTTCGTGGTCGAGGGAGGTATCTGGGGCCCGCCATAGCAGCGCAGCCGCGATGGCCGAGATGAGCAGGTGGAGGGCGTAGGGCAGGACTTCCGGCAGTGGTGCCCATTGCGCGACGAGCCCTGCTGCGAGCGGGCCGCCACCAAACCCGACGGAGAGCGCGACCGCCACTCGCTTCGGAGCAGCGGAGCGGTCATCCGCAGACAAGTCCGTCACCCATGCCGTGCCTGGACCGAGAACTGCACCAGCCGCTGCACCGGAGAAGAACCTGCCCAGAAGGAGAAGCCAGGCCTCCTGCGAGCCGAGGCACAGCACGACAGAGGCGACAGCGGAAAGGATGACCGCAACTCGGACCGGCCAACGTCGGTCAACTCGGTCTGCGACCTCGGCGGCGACAAAGAGCACCGGGATGAGACCCACGATGTAGGTAGCGAACGCGAGGGCGATGAACGAGTCCGGCAGGCCGGCGGTCTCCCGATACACCGGTAGCAGAGCAGCGAACTGGTTCGCTCCCCACCCCACGACGGTGATAGCGGTCGCGACGCGTGCCCAACCAGGCAATCGAGTTCCCATGCACTCTCCTAAGTAACCGTTCTATCGGTTACTATAGTTGCATGGCTACCGACCTTCGAACCAGCACGGCACTGCGGAAGCTTCGTTTCGACGGTGGCTCCCTCGTTCTCAACCTCACCGCAACCGTCGGGCGGCGGGGCGCTGGCGAAGAGCATCGCGTCGAGCGCCTCGACGGCGAGGAGGCCCTGGAACAGTGGCTCGTCGGCGTAGGTATCGAGGTCGACGCGAGCGTGGATCGGGGAGCGCTGCTGACGGAGTTGCGTGAGCTTCGCGAGCATGCCTGGGAAGTGCTGTCTGGGGTCGTACACGAGCGACCCGTGTCATCGTTCACCGTGCAGCGGATAGAGCGGTGGGCCAGCGCCGATGTTCCCCCGCCCCGCTTGGCGAACACTTCGCATGGACCGCAAGCTCAGATGGTGGCACTCAGCCACAGCGCGGTGTGCGCCCGCGCGGCTCGGGATCTGCTGGAGATCCTCGCAAGCCCTGACGTGCGTCATCGACTCCGGGAGTGCGCGAGCGAGGAGTGCCGCATGATCTACCTGCTCCCGTCTGGTTCGCGAGAGCGTCGCTGGTGCTCGATGAGTCAGTGCGGTAACCGCGCGAAAGCCGCCGCGCACCGCGCACGTTCACGCCAACCGCGAGAGCGCACCACCAACGTTGACGTGACGGAAGATCGCTCGATCAAGGAACCGGGAAGATGACGTCACCCGGCTCGCATGTTGCGAATCCAGACGGCCTCTGGCTTGACGACCTCGCCGTCGGAATGCAGTTCCATTCGCCCGTTGTACTCCTGCGCGAGGAGGACATCATTGCCTTCGCCGAACAGTTTGACCCGCAGGCATTCCATCTCTCTGCCACGGCGGCCCGAGACAGCTTCTTCGAAGGACTCGCTGCGAGCGGATGGCATACTGCTGCGTTGTCGATGAAGCTGCTCGCGCAGGCTTTGCCCTTGGCTACAGGAATCATCGGCAAAGGCGTGGAGATCGAATGGCCGAGCCCGACACGACCGAATGACGAACTCAGGGTCGTTGCCCAAATCGACACGATCACGCCGTCGAAGAGCCGCCCCGATCGTGGATCGATCACCGTGGGCTACCAAACTCTGAACCAGAGCGGCGATATCCGGCAGCGCGCGCGCATCACGCTCATAGGCTGGAAGCGCCACGTTGGAACTCAGGCCACAGCGCCGGGCGCTGAGAGCGGCGAAAAGGCGATCAAACGCGGAGAAAGTCGCTGAGTCGTACCTAGCCTGGCAGTGCGTACTACAGGCTGATAGCGGCAATGCCGGCAAGTACGATCACGGCGCCGATCAGCCGGCGGACAAGGTGCCCTTCGCCGAAGAGACGCCAGGCCAGAAGTGCGCCGATCATGATGGATGCCTCCCGCAGTGGCGCGACGAGCGCCACGGGCGAGGTTTGCATTGCTGTCAGCACCAGGATGTACGCGAGCGGGGACAGCACTGCGACCGCGGCGATAGACGCGCGATTGACGCGGAGGGTGTTCGCGAACGCTGTGCGGCGTCTGATGATGGCCGGAGCCATGAACACGACCTGGACGACGAGCGTGCCGGTGTAGTAGCTGACTGGGGCGAGTCCGATGGAGCCGATCGCGAACGAGTCCCACAGCGTGTAGGCGGCGATCGTTGCCCCGGTGGCAGTGCCCCATGCGATGCCGCGGAGGGGGCGGGTGCCCGTTCTCTGAAAGGGGTTGCCGGTGACGACGACGATGCCTGCGAGGATGGCGAGCGCTCCGATGATCGCCAGTGCCGTGGGGCGTTCTCCGAGCAGGAGGATAGCGATCACGATGGTGAGCAGCGGCCCCACGCCGCGGGCGATCGGGTAGACGACTCCGAGGTCGGCTCGGTCGTAGCCTGCCTGCAGGGTGAGCGAGTACGTCAGGTGCAGGGCGGCGGACACGGCCGCGGCGGCGGCCAGGGTCCAGGTGATCGGCTGCGAACCGGTGATGGCGGCACCGATCGCGAGGGGAAGGCACAGGAGTGCGGAAGCGGTCGTGTAGGCGCCCACGAACAGCAGCGTGTCGCCCTTCTTGTACTTCGATACGAGGTTCCAGCCGGCGTGGGCGACTGCGGCGACGAGGACGATCGCGACGGTGGCTGGCGGCATCAGGTGATGTCGGGCAGGTCGATCCCGGCCCGTTCCGCGCGCGAGACGCGGTCGGGATCGCGCAGTGCCAGTGCGGCTGCGAGAGCGTCGACGACGACGAGCTGCGCCAGGCGGCTCCCGGCAGCGGCCATCTGCGTCGTGAGCGGCGCGCCGCCCACGACGAGTGCGACGGTGGACACATCGGTGAGTGGCGTGCCGTACTGGTTGGTGATGGCGATGACCGTCGCGTCGGCGGACGCGGCGGCGTCCGCAATCGCGACCGTCATGTCGGTGCGGCCGGTGGAGCTGACGGCGACGACGACGTCGCCGGGGTCGAGCAGGCGTGCCGCGATCATCGCGGACTCGTGATCGGCGACCCCCGATGTCCGCACGCCCAGCGAACGCAGCCGGAACACGACATCAGCCGCGACCGTCGCCGAAGGGCCCGCGCCATAGGCGAGGAGCTGCCCAGCGCCACGGATCGCGGAGACCGCTTGGTCGAGAGCGTCCGGGTCGATCGCGCCGCCCAGGGCGGTGAGCGCGTCGATCCCTGTGCGCGCTGTCGTGTCGATGATCGTGCGCGTCGAATCGGTGCTCGTGAGCGTGTGTGGCGGGGCGAAGAACTCCGCTGTTCCGCGAGCGCGGGCGATTTCCAGCTTCAGTTCGGCGAAGCCCGAGAATCCGATTGCGCGGGCGGCACGGATCACGCTTGGTGCCGAGACTCCTGCTCGCTCGGCGACTTGCGCCGTCGTGCTCCTCCCCACGAACAACGGGTCCTTCAGTACGAGGCCGACAACTTTCGCCTCGCTTGCCACCAGGCCCGCGCTCCGCGCCTGAACCGTTCCGAGCCAGCGGCGCAGTGGGTCCTCTGCTGCCGAAACTGCATTACTTGAGGATCTTGTCACGGGTAATAACGTAACATTGCAGCATGGTGACAGAGCAACGGCGCGGCTCCTCCGGAGAGCGCATACGGGTTGGTGTGGTGGGTCCGGGGGCTATCGGTACGACGGTGTCAGCGCTTCTGCATGAGGCGGGCAGCACGCCGGCGCTCTATGGTCGTACGCCGCGAACGGAACTCACCCTGATCGACGGCGACCGCCGGATCGTCGTCCCCGGCCCCGTGCGCACCGATCCCGCTGCGCAGCCCGAGAAGGCGGATGTGCTCTTCCTGGCGGTCAAGGCAACCCAGACCGCTGCGGCAGCCCCCTGGCTGCGTGCCCTGTGCGGCCCCGGGACTGTGGTTTGCGTGTTGCAGAACGGCGTCGAGCAAATCGCTGCCGTTCGACCCCACGTTCCTGAGGGAGTAGAGGTCGTCCCCGCGGTCGTCTGGTTCCCGGCGCAGTCGCAGGAAGACGGCACCATCCTCCTGCGGGGCGAGCCCCGGCTGACGCTTCCCGCATCACCGGAAGCGGAGCGCATCGCGGACGTCCTGCGCGACACGCGCTGCCAGGTCGAACTCGCGGGCGACTTCACCACCCTCGCCTGGCGCAAACTCCTCCAGAACGCCGCCGCCGGGCTCATGGCACTCACCGGCCGGCGCGCCGGCGTGTTCAACCGCCCTGACTTCGCGTACTTGACGCTTGCCTACCTGGCAGAGTGCCTGGCCGTCTCGCGTGCCGAAGGAGCAGTCCTCGGTGAGGATACGCCCGCCGCGATCCTGGCCCGCTTCCAAGCATTCCCCGCCGATATGAGCACCTCGATCCTCACCGACCGGGAAGCGGGCAGACCACTTGAATGGGATATCCGCAACGGCGTCATCTCGCGTCTCGCGCGCAGACACGACATCCCCACACCGATCAGCGACGCCATCACTGCGCTCCTTGCCGCCACAAGCGACGGCCCCGGATGATCCGGGACGCTGCTGCTCCAGCTCAGCGTCCGGGGAGGTTACTGAGCGCCTGGGATCGAGCGGCGAGGAGTTCCTGGTAGGTATCGTCGTGCTCAGCCCAGCGAAGGGGCTTGGCACGCTCGACAACGATCTCCTTCGGAGTCGGGTTCTGGGTGAGCAGCCCGATGACCTCGTCGAGGAAGTCGCCCATGGGCAGGGCATTCGGGTTGAGCTTCTCCTGGCCGGCGTTGGCGACGGCCGGTGGGATCAGCTCGGTCACGCCGATGCCAGTGCCGGTGAGGTGCGCGCGCAGCGATTCGGTGTACGAGTGCACGGCCGCCTTCGACGCGCCGTACGTCGCCATGAGCGGGAACGGCAGGAAGCCGATGCCCGAGGAAACGGTCATGATGTCACCGGCGCCACGGCCGAGCAGGTGGAGGGTGAACGCATCGATCACGCGGATCGTGCCGAGCAGGTTCACCGAGATCGTGGTCTCGGCCTGGGCGATGTGGTCCGGGTCGCGCAGATCCTCAGTGAGCATGACCCCCGACATCGTCACGACGACGTCAAGGTCGGGGTGCTTCGCCAGCACCTCATCGCGCGCCTGAGCGACCGACGCCGCATCGGTGACGTCGATGCGCACCGTCTCGACGCCATCGACCTGCTCGATGTTGCGCCCGCCGACAACGACCGTGCTGCCCGCGTCAACGAATCGCTGGGCGAGGGCACGTCCGATTCCCGTGGTGCCTCCGACGATCAGGACGGTACGTCCGTTGATATCCATGTGCTTCCTCACGTGTCCGTCTCCGACTATGGGCCGGATGGTGTCCCGGCTCGATCGCCGGCATGCATCCATGCTCGGCCGATGCTCGGGGCCGAGGAAGGACCCCGCTGATCCGCGTCCTGACAGGGCACCTTTCGATCGGTCGGGAATGGCTACCGTTGATCGCATGGACGGCAACAACGACAACCGGCTCGGGGAGTACCTGAGCGCGCGCCGTGCGCTGGTCACTCCCGAGCAGGCGGGCATCCCCGCCGGATCAGGGCGGCGAGTCCCCGGTCTTCGGCGGGAGGAGGTTGCGCTGCTCGCCGGCATCAGCGCTGACTACTACTTCCGGCTCGAACGTGGCCGCGACAAGAACCCCTCACCGCAAGTCCTGGAATCCCTCGCCAGGGTGTTGCGCCTCGACGAGGTCGAAGCCGACCACCTGATGAGCCTCGGCGGCCCCCGCCCTCGTGTCCGCCGTGCGAAAGCCTCCGGGCGCGCTGAGCGGGTACCTGCCCGGCAGCGCGACCTGCTCGCAGCGCTGAACATGCCCGCGTTCATCGAGAACCGCTACTTCGACGTCCTCGCTGCCAATCCGTTCGCGATCGCCTTCAACCCCCGCCTGGAGCCAGGGAACAACCGACTGCGCTCGTTAATGCTGGACCCCGCCGAACGCGACTTCCACGAGGACTGGGAGACAGCCGTCGACGAGTTCATCGCTGCTTTCCGTCGTTCCCTCGGCGACGAGACCGATGACCCGCGCGCCATCGAACTCGTCGGCGAGCTCTCGCTCGCCAGCGCACGCTTCCGCACACTGTGGGCTCGGCATGATATCCGGCAGCTCACGGGTGGCACCGCAGTTGTCAATCATCCGAGTCTCGGCGCGCTGCGCCTCCACCGCGAGAAGATGCCGATCGACGACCTTGTCCTTGTCGTCTACTACCCGGCTGAGCACAGCGCAGACGCCGAGAAACTTGACCTGCTCGCATCCCTAACCGCCGAATAGGAGCGCGGCCCTTGGGAACCGACAGCGCTCAGTTCAGGCAGATCTCTCTCCAGTAATGG
Source organism: Pseudarthrobacter sp. J1738 (assembly GCF_050490315.1). Classification (NCBI taxonomy): domain Bacteria; kingdom Bacillati; phylum Actinomycetota; class Actinomycetes; order Micrococcales; family Micrococcaceae; genus Pseudarthrobacter; species Pseudarthrobacter sp. J1738. The sequence continues at coordinate 57,336 of NZ_JBNPEO010000010.1, forward strand.
CTGGTATCTCGCCGGTCGCACGCGGTCGGGTCCCGCCCGGATCGCGCCGTCGAGTCGCTCATTTCGCCGACGTCCTCGGCGAATGAACGCCGCGATCCACCGGATCGTGATCACTCAGAAGCGCATGCACCCAACCGCGCAGGACTACCTCGCCGCCCGTCGAACGCTCGGTAACTCGAACACCGAGGCGATCCGCGCGCTCAAGCGCCACCTTGCCAGGCGGGTGTTCGCCCTGCTTCGGAATCGTGACGCAGCCACCAAAGCGATCAGGCCAGTCGCTGGCCTTGCTGCCTGAATCATCTGGACGTCGTCCCGACGCGGGCTTGGCTGCAGCCCGGCGGACGGCAGCGTCTCTAGACGACGTCGAACAGCAGCGACTCGATCCGTCCGTCGCCGGGCGTCGGGCGTCGGGCGGAGACTGATCACCTCGAGTAGCTTGTCGAGGTCCGAAGCGACAACTCTGGTCTGCTCGAACTCGGGCTCTTCGCCGTGCACGATTGCGCCATCTCGTCGGACGGCAAGATAGCCGTAGTGCCCTCGGACCGACAGCAGGATCGGGAAATGCTCGGTCCAGAAGTCGGTGACCGCGGCACGCTCTTCATCGGTCGACGCTGCATGCAGGCTGATCGTCTCGAACTCATTCCACGCGAATCCGTCTATCGTCGTGCCGGCGTAATCGTCTGTGGAGAGAAACCACGTTGCTTCGTCAGCGCTCGACAGCCGAGAGAAGGACGAGACCCATGAAGCGACGGAGCTGTGTGCTCGCCCGAGTGCGGCAGGGGCGAGCCATGCTCCCACAGGTGCCGGGGCGAACAGCCAGCCTGCGGATTGCAGGCTACCGATCGCCGACGCACGCACATCCATAGCCACCAGGCTAACGAAGTGTCTTCGAGACACGAACGTGCCGAGCACCCTTGATGTCGGAAGCTACCCTCGGCCGACAACGTGGCGCTCGAACTTGACATTGAGGCAGGGGAATCCGCCGCAGAGGATGTCCACCGGGGGGCACATCACGCCAGTTGATGGTGGTGATGTCGCCGAGGTTGGGGGCGTCGGGCCAGTGATGGGCGAAGACGCGGGCGACCGGATCGTTGACGTCGGAGAACCAGACGGTCTCAGCACCAAAGACCTGTTCGACGGCGAGACCGAGGCCGCCGTATCCGGCGAACAGCGACCCGACGCGCAGCGGCTGATCGGGGTTTGTGGCCTGTTGATCGTGCATCGTGGCTCCGCCTGGTCCGTAACCTTGGCCGGGCTCCACGTTGGAGTTCTGTCACCGTTCAGGTCACCTGCCAGGTGCGCTCAGTCCGCCATCTCCACTGCTACTGATCGCCTCACGGGAGCCGCGATTCCGGCTCCCGCTTCCGGCCCGCGTTTTGAGATGCCACGCGTCTTGCAGATGAGGTTTTTAGACCCGCGAATCCACTCTGATTTGACCCTGCGGGACCGAGCTCACCTGTGCTCCGAGAGGAGAACTCCGGTGACGGTTTCGATGCGGGTGATGAGTGCTGGTGACGGCTACAAGTACCTGCTGCGTACCGTCGCTGCCGCCGATGGCGACCGTTCCCTCTCGACTCCGTTGACGCGCTATTACGCGGAGAAGGGTTCACCGCCGGGCCGGTGGATGGGCTCAGGCCTTCCCACGCTCGGTGGCGGCCGGATCGTCAGTGGTGAGGAGGTTTCGGAGGCACAGCTTCAGCTCCTGGTGGGCATGGGTCGTGACCCGATCACCGGCGATCCGTTGGGTCGTGCCTATCCCGCCTACGCCACCGTCTCGGAGCGCATCGAGGCCCGAACTGATGCTCTTGATTCTGGGTTGGCTCCGACTGAGCGGCGGGAGCAGGTCGCGCTGATTGAAGCGGAGGAGAACGCCCGCACAACTCGTCGTGCGGTGGCGGGGTTCGATTACACGTTCAGCGTTCCGAAGTCGGCGTCGGTGTTGTGGGCGGTTGCGGATGCTGGCACGCAGGCGTTGATCGCGGATGCGCATTATGCGGCGGTTGCGGAGGTGGTTGCGTTCATCGAACGGGAGGTTGCAACTACCCGTGTCGGTGCAACCGGTCCCGACGGTGCCGCAGCCCAGGTCGATGTGACTGGGGTGATCGCTACCGCGTTCGACCACTACGATTCCCGCGCCGGCGATCCTCACCTGCACACGCACGTTGTCATCAGCAACAAGGTTCAGACGGCGCAAGACGGCAAGTGGAGATCCCTCGACGGCCGCCCCCTCCACGCCGCGGTCGTCGCGCTCTCCGAGTTGCACGAGGCCGTCTTCGCTGACCACATGACCCGGACGTTCGGTGTCTCGTGGGAGCCGCGCGATATGGGCAGGGATCGTAACCCTGCGTGGGCGATCGCGTCGGTGCCGGAGTCGTTGGTGGTGGAGTTTTCGACGCGGGCGCGGCAGATCGATGAGGAGAAGAACCGCCTCATCGACGCCTACGTCCAGCAGCACAGGAAGCAGCCGAGTGCGGCGACGGTCCTGAAGTTGCGGGCGCAAGCAACCCTCGCCACCCGCCCCGAAAAACACGTCCACTCACTGGCCGAGCTCACCGAGAACTGGTGTGCCCGCGCTGGAACGATTCTCGGCACGGATGCGACCGGATGGGCACGCACGGTCACCGCAACCCCCGACGCAACCCCGCCGATGCTGCGCGCCGACGATGTTCCCCTCGATCTGATTGCCGAGGTCGCTCAGGTCGTGGTGTGGGAGGTCGGCGAGAAGCGCTCCACCTGGCGGCGCTGGAACCTGCACACCGAAGCCTCCCGGCAACTCATGGGGTGGCGGTTCGCCTCCACACGGGACCGGGAAGCGATCACCGGGATGATCGCGGACGCCGCCGAGCAAGGGTCGTTGCGGTTGACTCCGCCGGAGTTGGCTTCGAGCCCTGTGCTGTTCCAGCGTGATGGCGGCACGAGCAGGTTTCGGCCTGCAAACTCCACCGTGTTCTCCTCCGAAGATCTCCTCGCCGCCGAAGACCGCCTCCTGGAACGCTCCCGATCCTTGACCGCACCGACAGTGCCGTTGGAGACGGTGGAGAAGGTCACCAGGCAGCCTGGTGCTCAGGGGCGGATGCTCAGCGACGAACAAGCCGCAGCACTGTCGGCGATCGCCGTCTCTGGTCGTGTGGTCGATGTCCTCGTCGGCGCTGCCGGGGCAGGAAAGACAACGGCTATGTCCGCGTTGCGCCGGGCATGGGAGACCAGACACGGCAAGGGCTCCGTGGTCGGGCTTGCGCCGTCGTCGGTCGCGGCGGGAGTGCTGGGTGAGGATCTGGGAATCGCGACCGAGAACACAGCGAAGTGGTGGCAGAACCACCTCATCCACGGCACGACCTTCACCGCTGGTCAGCTCGTCATCATCGATGAAGCATCCCTCGCCGGCACCCACTCACTCGACCGCATCACCGCACTGGCCGAGCAGTCCGGGGCGAAGGTGCTGCTCGTCGGTGACTACGCCCAACTCCAATCCGTCGACGCCGGCGGCGCGTTCAACCTCCTCGTCTCCGACCGTGATGATGCTCCCGAGCTGGTCGATATTCACCGGTTCACCAACGAGTGGGAGAAGATCGCCTCTCTGAGCTTGCGGCACGGACGCACCGAGGTCATCGACATCTACCTCGAACAGGGCCGCATCCACGGTGGTGAGGAAGAGGCGATGATCGATGCCGCCTACAACGCCTGGCGCACCGACACCCAGCACGGGCAGGTATCGGTGCTGATCGCTGAGAGCGGCCAGACCGTCACCACGCTGAACAATCGTGCCCGTGCTGATCTGATCCTCGACGGCGCCCTCCGCCCCTCGAAGGAAGTGGAACTCAACGACGGTACCCTGGCCGGTGTCGGTGACACGATCATCACGCGCCACAACGACCGACGACTCCGCAGCGGCGCGGCCTGGGTGCGCAACGGTGACCGATGGAAGATCACCCGCGTTCGTGACGATGGCTCCATCACCATCCGCCCCACCAACCGGAGGTTCGGCGGTGCGATCGTGCTCCCGACTGCTTACGTTTCTGAATTTGTGGATCTGGGATATGCAGTGACCGCGCATAGGGCGCAAGGAATCACCACCGACACAGCGCACACGGTGGCAACTGCCCGGTCGACACGGGAGAACTTCTACGTCTCCATGACCCGCGGCCGCCACGCGAACCATGCTTACGTCGCCATCGACCAACCCGACGAGGCCCACGAGCAAGCGCACCCGAGCGAGAACCCCGACGCCACCGCCAGGTCTGTGCTCTACGGGGTCCTGCAGCACGTCGGCGCTGAACTCTCCGCGCACGAGACGATCACCGCCGAACACGAACGGTGGGGGTCGATCGCGCAGCTCGCGGCCGAGTACGAAACCATCGCCCAAGCCGCCCAACACGACCGATGGGCAAACCTCATCCAGGCTTCGGGCCTCTCGCCGGAGCAGACGGAATCCGCGCTCAGCTCGGAGTCCTTCGGCGCGCTCATCGCGGAGCTGCGACGGGCAGAAGCGAACCATCACGACATGGCGGCCCTGTTGCCGAGGCTTGTGCGGGCACGAGGGTTCGAGGACGCCGACGACATAGCCTCCGTCCTCCACTACCGCGTCGCCCGTGCCACCGAACGCCCCGCAGGCTCCGGCCGCACGCAGAAACCGCCCCGCCTGATCGTCGGCCTGATTCCCTCCGCCCACGGAACGATGGGCGAAGACCTGCGGCAAGCCCTTGATGAGCGGCGGGAACTCATCGAGACCCGTGCCGACGCCGTGCTCGACTCCGCTCTCAGTGAGGCCGAGCCTTGGATTGCCACGCTCGGGCCGACGCCGGATGATCCGCGCAAGCGGCAAGCCTGGCGACATCACGCCCGCACCGTGGCCGCGTACCGCGACCGCTACCAGATCACAGGATCGTCACCGCTCGGAGCCGAGCCTCAGTCCCAAGCCCAGAAGATCGACGTTGCCCGCGCGAAAGCCTCCCTCGCACGACTCCGAGATCTCAATGACGCAGACGGGCGTGAAGATCCGTCGCGGACGGTTCGACGGGAGGGGCCGGCTAGGGGTTTGTGATCGGTAGCTTGTCCGAGTGCTTTCGGCACGTTGTTCTATACGGGCGAGTCGGAATTCTTCTGAGGTGCCTAGCGGAGGTAACGCTGCCTCTCCGGTGCCCGCATGTCACGGATCTAAGCAAACCCCACTCGAACAGAAACCGAAGCGAAGTCGAAGGCTTCAAGGGGTTTGTTCCTAGCAGTGGAGATGGCTCCGATTGCTTTGACCGTCGCATTGTGAAGGCCCAGGAGTGTGCCGAATACAGAATTGCCCGTTTGTTCGAAGTACCAATCCTGGCGATAGTCCACGTCAGCGTCCGAAAAATCCCCTCTCCCGAGGATTGTCCAAGTCTTCCTTTCGATGATCACACCCGGCCAAGTGTGCTCATCGTGAGCCCATCTTCTTTCATCCTTTTCGGAACCCTCGGGAGAATCACGAATTTCTACGAAAGGTCTCCTATCCTGCAGTTCGAATCCGTGGTGAGTATTCACGCGATACAAACCGGGGAGAAGGGCTAGGCATGAGAACTCGGGAACGAATGGCTGACAGGTTCGAATTGCGTCTGCAACCATAGGCGCTCTAAGCGGTAGCCCAGGAATATTGCTTTCTAGCAGGCTGTCGAATTTAGACGGGTCATCGGTGAGAGGAAAATATGTTCGGCGACCAGGTCTTCCATGCGTATCGAGGTAGATACGATTTGCAGTTTTATCAAGAGAGCTTCGCAGAGCTCGAACCACAGTGCTAACCTCGCCGATCGCAGAATCAAGCATCACACCTTCGCGTGCAGACTCTATATATGTCGGCAGTAGCCGCTTCATGGCAGCGCTAGAGTTGCGAAGTTCAATTAACGCTGCACGCATAGATCCTCCTGCTGTTGTGCCGCACGATGTGCACCGAGACGGTCGGGGCGCAATCGGCTGTTGTTCGCTACGGCGCGACTAGCTTCATCGGGCTGGTCTCAGCAGGAACATCCCATTGCTCGACACCGGGCCCGTTGCGATCCCACTTCGTAAAGCGGACGTAGGTGGTTCGGAAGTCTTCGCTTACCGGACGAAGCTTCCTCGCTAATAACGAGGCGAAGGCATGATCGTGGGTTGTGACGATCAGTTGGCGATGAGGAAGAATCTTGCGAAGTAGGTCAACCAGGCCGAGAAGATGAACGTCGTCCAGGTTCTGGAGCGGATCGTCGAGAATCAATGACTTCACGTGAGTAGGAGCGAAGCCGAGGTTGAAAGAGAGGAACAAGGAGACAGCAAGTGCGTTCGCTTGCGATGTGGATAGCGTCTCTCCGGGCTCCGTGACATCGACTTGAACCTCATCGTCGCGCAACATCGGCGTGAGTCGGTGCTTCCCACCAAACTGGCGTGTGGTGATCTCAACAGATCGAAATGTTGGGTGCGGATCGATCGCTGCGTAGAACTGACGCAGGAGAGGTTTTAGTTGCTTCAAACGGTCGGCAACAAACGTCTCCGCGTCCGCCTTGACTGCATCTAGAAGCGCGGTGGCGACGTCATTCGTGTGGCGCCGATCGACGATGTCTTGCTCCTTAGACACCAATGAGTTTCGGAGTGCTTCGGACTCGATCTCGATTCGATTGCGTCGCATCTTTGACGAGTCCAGTGAGGCTGCCGCATCGAACTCGCGTCCCGCCTCCAATGCTCGCGCGATCTGAGACTTCCGTCTCGCTACACGCTCCAGTTCCGCGGTCAGTCGTGAGAATTCGTTGCCTGGCTCTGGTGACGAGGCGAGCTGATCTTCGAGGAAGCTGGTCAGCACCTCCTTCACTCGGCTCTCTCGATGCTCTTTCGCGGCGAGCGCTGACGCGCGGCGTTCGAGCATGGTGCGGTGCTGATCAGAAGCGGTTTTGAGGTGGAGTGACAGTTCCCCCAGGCGCTCTTCTGCGGTTTGAAGGTTTGTCCGTTGTAGATCCGCCCCTTCTCTGAGGGCCGCATTTTCTGTCTCGTTTGCGATGCCTTCGAGGCGCCGACGATACGCCTCTTGGTCAACTTCTTGGCCACAGGCTGCGCAGTTGTCAGCCACGTGACGGAGCAAAATAGACGCCATGCTTGCCAGCTCTTCGCGGACAGAGCTTGCCTGTCTAAGTGCCGCGTCTGCTTCTCCAACTGCGACGCGAAGTTGCTGGACGTCGCGCTCAGCCTCATCCTTTTCAGCCGTCAGATCAGCAACTTGACGCTCAACTTCGACGACCTCGGCGTCTGCCGGACCTTCAGGGAGCGGCACGCTCAGTTCTGCCTGAGTCGCAAGCAAGGCGGCCTCATCTTGCTCGATTGTGCTGCGCTCCTGGTTCAGGGCAGCGCGCAGCTTTGTCAGCGCGCTCTCACTCGGCTCCAGGTCCTCAATGTCCTGGGTCGCGACAAGCCCAAGCGCCACAACGTCGTTACGCCACGTCTGCCATCGAGCGGTCACCTCGGCCGCATTCGCTCTGGTGATCTCGGCTTCAAGCACGGACAACGAGGTTGCGAGGTCGTCGAGCTTTGCGCGATCGCCCTCGAGTGCCGCATCGGCCTGGTTGACCGCGCGAACCCATGCTCGCTTGTGCGATTGAAGTTCATCTGCGAACTCGCGTAGACGCCCGGCACCCACCATGCTTGCCACCGCATCGAACCGTTCCGTGTCTTGGCGCCCGGTCAGAAACTCGCGCAGCGACTCTTGCTTCAGGTAGATCGAGTCCACGAACGACTGCGCAAGTGTGGCGAAGTCCTCGTTCGTATCGGTGCCCGCTAGATTCTGGCGGAGCCATGACTCAGCGTCCGTGCCACGAAGTGACTGGTCGTTGACGCGGACTCGAAGTGGAGCGCGCAGTTTCTTGGCGTCCGTCTCGTCCGGGTTTTCCAGCGACCTTGTGATGACAACGCCGTCACCGTCGAAGTCGGTTCGCAGCTCAACCGCCGTGGTCCCCGACTTGCTGTAGAGGTTTCGGGGGCCCTGCGTGCTGGAGGTCTTGCCCGAGATCGCCCATGAGATCGCGTTGCAGATAGTCGTCTTGCCATACCCATTCGCGCCGACGACGATGACAACGTCTGCGTCGAGGTCGATGTCAACTTCGCCGGAGACTCCGCCGAACCCTGCGATGGTTATTCCGGTGACTCTCATGGTGCATCTGTCCCTGTCCGCTGGGTTGCGATCAATCGTTCATGGAGCGCTTCAAGGGGAGAGTCGCCTGCCTCGTATGCGGCAATGACCACATCGAGATGAGCGTTACTACCGCTGAGGGACCCCGCGATGCGCGAAGGTAGCGTGGCCAAGGGGTCAGCTCTCCCCGGCGTGGTGTCGAGATCAAGGTCGAGAATCGGTGCCAGTGTTCTCCGAACTTGAGGTGTCAATTCAAGCGGATCTGTGACGCGAGTTGGCAGATCGTCTGCTGTAAGCACCAACTTGCGTACGCGTCGCGTGTCGGATCGTATGGAGCTCAACTCGGCAGCAAGTTCCTCCGGGACACCATCCATGGCAACGAGGATGAGATATCCGTCCCATGACTTCGGGTCGGTCGCAATGACGTTCGCGCCCAGGAAATCGACTACGTGATCTTGTGCCGCACCCCATCCGGCGACGAGCTCTTCAACCGACTCAAATGTCCATATGGCAATCACCGAGTACTCGTCTTCAAAAGCCATCGATCCGACGGGCCAGGATGGGTGGCGTTCGTTGTCCACGCGGATGATCTCAGACTCTGCGAGTAGGCGTGTGATCTCGGTGAGAAGAAGTTCGTTCGTTACAACCGCCTTGGTCATCGTCGTAGCTCCTCAACCGCTGACCGCAGATGTGCCGCGGGCCGTCCTAGGTAATCGTCTGCGAAGATCGGGTAGATGCTGTCGGCACCTCTGATGAGATCACCTGTCGTGTTCTCTCGAACCAGGTCATCAACAGTTGGCGTGTGCGTGGTTCTCGCACCAGCGACCACGACCAGATTCGTTCGTAGCTGAGGGGCCAGACTGTTGTTACGCTCACGGATCTTGGCGCTGATAGCGCTCCAAGCGATGGTGCCTCCACCATGCGCAAGCCCAAAGACGAGCGTTGAGCCCGCATCGGTCCTGATTGTGAGCCTGCCGTGATCGTCCAGCTCAGGAGGACTTGCTGCGAGCGCTGCCGTCATGTGATCTGTTGCCACCAGGAGGTGTGCGATCTGCCGTTGGTTCGCGGTATCTCCCTCCCCGGCGTAGGGGTACGGGCCAAGGAGCCAGGTAGCTCTCGCGCGACCGAGGTCCAGAAGCTCGATCTTTTCGATAGGGGTTACGATGTCTTCCGACTGGCGCAATGCCATGTCGGGGTCATCGCCAACCATCTGATTATGCGTGTCACGGATCCGTTGCAGTTGTTCGAGCGCTACTCTCTGAGCGAGTCTCGACATGAAGTCACCCCAGTAGAGGTTGACCATACCTGTGAGGTTCGCGCTCAAAGCCTCGTGGAACTTCGAGTCTTGATTGCGATCGACCAGGTAGTAGGAAGATTGTGCTTTGGCGGCTAGGTTGCTGACGCTCTCGGTGAGAACATTGGCGGGGCTGCCCAAGCCGACGAATATGACGACTGGGGCGGAGAGATTTGCTGCGGCGATTACGCTCTCCCACTCTGCAGCCCAGTCTGTATCGAGCGCTCTCTTTCTGAGTACCCAAGTTTCTTCGGGTTGATTGACGCTTCGGTGAAGATGCACCACGGAGTGCGAGGCAAGGCTTGCATGCTCGTCGGGACCTTCTACGAACGTAATGTTCGTGCTGTTACCCAGCTCGGTCACGGCGTGTTGGAAAGCCAGGTCGTAGTTCAGGGTGATCACATGCCGAAGCGCACCTTCGATGAGCAAGGCGGCCGCGATGAGATGCCCAGAGTTAGGGGCTGCCGTCCGCCAGGCCTCTTTCGGCAAACGACTCGTGAGTGCAGTCTGTGATCCGAACTTGTCGTAGAGAAGGTCGGCAAGAACCGAGAGATCGTCGGGATCTGTGCACTCTCCCTCGTTCAGAACTCCATCGTTAACAAGTCGTCGATGGGCTTCGCGGGAGTAGTATGCACCGCTCGCTAAACCGGTCGGCTTCTCCATCGAGACACCAGCACCGACAACGAGTACCACACGGCTGCCTGCTGCGTCTGAGATGCGTTGAAGGATCTCCGGCGGAAAGGCGGTCGAGTCCGCCGCCTCGCTCTGGTCGGCTTCTGGCAACACGTCCTCCTCATCGATGAGAGCTTTCACGTCTACCGATGAGGTCAGCCGTGGTGATCACATGACACCCACTCTACTAACCTCGCTTCCCCAAGCTGAGGAAGTCGGGCTCTTCCGCAACGTCCGGGCTCCGGCGTAGACTCGAACACGAGGCAGATTCCCTCGCTAACGCGCCGCACGCGGCAGGCCCTCGGGTCACTCTTCAACGCACGCCTCGTCTATCAGACCGTGCGATGGAGAGGAACACCACGATGATCCGCCTACTCTGGGCCGCCAGCGTCCAAGTCCGCTACTTCCTGCGACGCTACATGCCGTCCAACATCCTTCTCGACGCGATCCGCACCCGGCGGGGGTTGAAGTGGGGCATGCCAGCGATGCTGCTCGCGATCCCGTACCTCGGTGTCGCCTACCTGCTGAGCACCGCCGCCCAGAACGACGGTCCCGGTTGGCTCAACCTCTTCGTGTTCGTCGCGATCTGGTCAGCGTTGAAGATGCTCTGGATCGGCCCCATCAGCCTCGTCCTGCTCGCACGAGCCCGCGCCCACGAATACGCCCAACATCGCGCCATCCGCAAAGCGGAGAAGACGGAGCAAGACGCACAGGAGACCGACCTTATTTTGGCGGGAGGGCGTTGATGAGCAACGCGATCATTTACGCGCGCTCCGCAGGCAGCTCGGCGCAGCAGGTACAACAGCAACGCAAGCTCTGCCGTTCCTACCTGCGCGAAGTCGGCCTCACCGAGGTCGGCTTCGTCTCCGAGTACGGACACCCCGGTCCAGGCCTGTCGGACGTGCTCAGCACGGCAGCCAGCAACGGTGCCACCGAGGTCGTCGTATGCGACCTCTCCCGCCTGGGCCGCACGCCACTGGCGAACTTGAAGAACTCCAACCTCCTCGAAGAAGCCGGACTCACCATCCACGTCGCCGCCGGTATCGTCAGCGGCCCCGTCACCGACGACGACATCCGCGACAAGATGCTCCTCTTTGCCGAGACAGACCTCAACACGCTCTACGGCGACGACCTCACGGAACGATAAGCGTCACCGCAGGACGCTCAAGGCGAGCTACAGGCCCAATCCGCGCGCGGGCGGCAGTGCGGACTGCCCACGTTGAACCCCAGGATGTTGAGCATCGAGACCCTGACCGCCAACAGAGTGAGAACGGTTGGTGAGCGCGAGTACGTCTTCGCCGCCGGTGATGACCGTGGCACCGTGGTCTCGGATCAGGCGCAACGGTCCCGCGCTGGTGACGCTGGTGATCGGTCCGGGAACCGCACCCACGGGACGCTGAAGATTCCTGGCCTGCTCGGCGACGCCCAGCGACCCCGAACGCACCCCAGCCTCCACAATGACCGTCGCGGACGACATCGCCGCCAGCAACCGGGATCGTTGGACGAACCGCCACCTTGTTGGCGAGCCGCCCGGCGGTATCTCGCTGACCACGGCACCGCGCTGAGCGATCCGTTCGATGAGGTCGCGATGCCCAGACGGGTACGGGCGATCCACGCCGCTGGCAAGCACCGCCACAGTCGCGCCGTCGCTGGCGAGTGCTGCCCGGTGTACGGCACCATCGATCCCGTACGCGGCACCGGCAACGACCACGCGGCTGTGCGCGGCAAGGTCAGAAGCCAGCATCGAGGCGACATGCTCTCCGTAGCTGGTCGCGGCGCGAGCACCGCTGATCGTGACGAAATCATCCGTCGGACGAGACATGATGCTCGATTCGCCATCGACCCACAGCGCATACGGTGCCTGATCCGCCAACTCAGCAAACCCCGCCGGCCAATCATCATCACCGGGAACGAGCACAGTGATACGACCGGCATCCAAGCTATCCAACGAGTTCCGCGCCGCAGGCAGGTCGGCACGGGCGTTGAGTTGAGAGCGCCACACTTCGGTGGTCGCTTCATCCAGGCCGGGCGCAATGGTCTCCGTGTCGAGGAGCCGGAGAGTTTCGACTCCGCCGAGGCGACGCAGCAATGTGCCTGTTCTCGCATCGCCTGGCTCAGAGATCGTCGTGAGGAGGATGCGCGCCGAGCGTTCGTCTGTTGCTAAGCCTGTGATCGTGTCCACGTGCTCTGCTCCCTTCGTTGGGAACAAGGTGTGCTTGGCACCCAGCAACGAGCGCCCAGCCAGCACGCGGTCCAGCGCTTTGAGCACAAGTGTGGGCACCCGGCCCGGCGGTGCGAGCCGTCGATGTCGGACGAAGACGAGATGATGGGACTGACCAAGGATTCCGCAGATAGGTCGTCTCGGAGGCGAGCATTTAGAAGGAGCTAGATATGGCCACAGCGAGTGAGCGTTATCGTAAGCACGCAGTTTGGGAGACGTTGACGCTCAAACGTGAAGCGCTTGCTGCGGCACGGTTTGGCGACAAGCGAATCGAGCAGCTTCGTCTCGACGTGGCCGAGTGGCTGTCTGAGGCTGAGAAGACCAAGGCCACGCGCCAACCCTCGCTATACATTGGCGTCCTGGATGAACTTAGTAACCCTCTCAACGGCCTCCCAACTACAGAGGCTGAGTTCGCTAGATATGTATCTTCTGGCCAGCAGCAGGCGCTTCAGTCTGCGCTTCGCGCTCTGCCGCTCCCGCCACCAAAGGATCTCAAAGAGGCGTATGTCGTGCTCCTGGACAAGGAGATCGCGGCCCGCACCGAACGTCTGAATGAGCTAGAGGGCCGTGTTGCCGAGACAGAGAAGTCATTAGCAGCTCGTCAAACAACTCTTGACGGGTTGGAGAAGAAGGCCGAAAGCGTTGCCGCCGCAGTCGAGGCTGAACGGACAGCGATCAAAGAAGTGAGCGCAACCGCGAGAGCCGAGATCGACCGTGATTGGGGTGAAAAGCTCCACGACTGGTGGGAAGAGCGCACCCGATTCGACGAGGAGCAGAACGCGAACATTCTCTCGCACGCTGCTTCTTTGGCAGCCACCGCGCGCGCAGGCGAGGCACTCGCAGAGCACGCCGCAGGCAGCTTGAGTGCAACAGACTGGAACGGACGATCCAAACGTGAGCGCCGAGCTGCCCAATGGATGCGGTTCGGCGCGGCCGCCGCTTTCGTCTTCGCTGGTGCTGTCGGCTGGTTCATCGTCAGCGAAGCCATCAACAACAACTTCGACCTCACCGTCGGTGACGGTATCTTGCGCGCCAGTGTCGCAGCGGTGATTGGTGCCTTCGGTGGACTCTTGCTACGCGAGTCAGGCCGTCATTTCAGGGAGGCCGACACAGCCGAGGACGTTGCGCTCTCGCTGAAAGCGCTGGCACCCTTCTACGCGAGTTCAGGAGACGACGTGCGTCTGGCCGCACGAGTGCAAGTGGGCGATGCGGTACTCGTGAAGAATGTTCTGTCTCGCTTCGCGCACCGTGACGCGGCCAAGCACGCTGGTGAAATCAATACCGCAGATCTTCCCAAGCTCGTAGACGATGCGACGAAGGCACTCGGCAAAGCCGGGCAAGCGGACAAGGCCTGACGAGAGTTCTGGTTCTGGTCGCGTAAAGCTGCCGTCACAGTCGAACGGCGCAGCTAGCGACGATGAAGAGACCCGACTACTCCTAACGACGCTGCCTGCCCGCAGAGCGGATCGTTCCACCGGAGGCGATGACGGCTGACCGCACAACTTCGTTACTGATCCCCAGGTGCTTGGCGACGTGGGCCAGCGACACTCCTTCCGCGTAGAGACGGCTCGCGTGCTCGCGTACCTCGTCGGAGAGCTCCGCCTTGCCCCTCTCGATACCGGCGGCTGTGGCAGCTTCCCAGATGGTGGCGCGATGGACTCCGAACCTGCCCGCAAGCTCCCGAACGGGCACCCCAGCGGCGTATCCAGCGAGCAGTTCCGCTCGATTGGAGGCGTTCAAACGGGTTTGAGACTGAACAGATTTTTTCCGCACCGGGCCACGCTCATCCGGCCTGGTGGAGGAGGTGGGGCGACCCGAAGGGCGGCGATTTCCCTTGAGAACACGGCAAATCAGCGATTTGAGAGGTCGCCGGGGGTTTGAGAAGCACGTCCTGAGGTCCACCCTCAAAACCCCCGGGAAACCGGGGGTTTTGCCAGTTAACGCGGCAGTCAGGTCCCGTTTTGGTGGGATATTCGCTGGGATATTCGCTGGAAGACGAAAACTCACGCAGCCCTGTTCCCCGTCCTTCCAGCCCAGTTGCCCGCCTTCCCGCCCACCGTGGCCGGAGGAAACCCCTACATTCCGGGGATCTTCAGCGGCGGGCTTGGTGGAATCTTGGAGCAACTGGGCTGGAAGGCCAGAGCTTGATGTTCCGTGAGCCCTAAAACGTGTGGGCGTTGGTCAAAACCGGCAGCTTTTCGCGGACCGCGCTGACTTCGCTCGGATCAATGTCCACCACTGTCAGCTCAGGCTTGCCACCCAAAGCGGCAAGAGTAACGCCCAGTGGGGACACCACCGCGCTGTGCCCAATGCCGGTGGGCGCGCTACCCCGGGATTCCACACCCACACTCGCCGGATCGCCTTGCCCGCATGCGACCACAAAGGATGTGCTGTCTAGAGCCCGGGCCCGCACCAGTAGGTCCCATTGTTCGGCTTTGCCCTCGCCAGCTCCCCATGACGCGCACACAATGTTCACCTGGGCACCGAGTTGGGCGTTGGTGGTAAACAGTGCCGGGAAACGAACGTCATAGCAGGTCGCAAGACCAAATACGGTGCCGTTGAGTTCAAAGGTCACCGGTGATGTTCCGGGTTCCACGGTGTCCGATTCGGCAAAACCGAACGCGTCGAAGAGGTGGATCTTGTTGTAGGACGCTTCAACACCGGGCCCAGTTGCTAGGAGTGTGTTGGTTACCCGGCCGTTGGTACCGGGCGTGAACATCCCCACCACAATCACAATCCCCAGCTCCTGCCCCATGCTGCGCACGGCGCTTGCCCATGCCCCATCTAGCGGCTCTGCGATGTCGGTGAGAGAATTTCCGAAGGCCCGCATGGAAGCTTCGGGGAATACCACCAGCTCCGCGCCGGCACTCTTGGCTTGGCCAGCGTAATCCCGGATGATGTCTAAGTTGGCACTCAGATCAGCACCGGTGATGATTTGGGCAATTGCTAAACGCATCGGGTCACTCCAGATTGTTGTATACATAATGTATGCGAAAAACTTCGGCCCTTGCCGTGTCCGGCAGGGATAAGGCCTACGCCTACTTGCGCGAAAGTGTACTCGTCGATCCACAAATGCAGGGCAAGTTCCTCAACGAACAGGAACTCGCAGCCCAGATTGGCGTTTCGCGAACTCCCGTCCGGGAAGCACTACTGCTGCTTGTTTCAGACGGGCTGGTGGAACTCATTCCTCAACGCGGGGCCTATGTTCCGCTGGTAACCGGTAGAGAAATATCTGAGCTGATGGAACTGCGTGGTGTGCTTGAAAGCCATGCTGCTCGCCTAGTTATTGAAGCGGGCCAAACCCCGGCCCAGGAAATGCAGGCCACCCTTGAGCAACAAGCTGGCTTGTCCCAGCAAGCGGATGCTGAAGCCGCCCATGAGTTCATCCGATTAGACACGCTCTTTCACCAACAGCTTATTGACGCTGCTGGAAATGAACTGATCTCCCGCACGTACGGCAAGCTGCACGTGCGGCAGATGTTGGTGGGTGTGGCCGCGTTGTTCCGCACTGGTGGCCGGCGGCAGCAGGTCTGCGCTGAACATCAGCACATTGTTGATGCTTTGAAATCCGGCGATGTGCAGCAGGCCCAAGCGGCCATCGATCAGCATCTCGTGGCCACCCGGGACCTCCTGCTGCACACCTAAACCGGCTTCGAACAACATGGCGCCTAGCGCGCTGCGGAACCTTCGAGCAGCAGGCGGTACTCCTCGTCTTCGTCAGTGTTTGAATCCCGGCCCAGTGAGAGCCCAATCAACGTTACGACGGCGGCTACCGCAACGTAGATGGCCACCGGAATCCAGGTGTTGAATTCCGAGAGCAGTATGGTGAACATCAAAGGTGCGATGGCTCCGCCGATCACACCAGCAAAGGTGTAGGCCAGTGAGCTACCCGTGGAGCGTAAGCGCGGGGAGAACTGTTCCACGATGAAAGCTGCCTGCGGACCGTACATAAACGAGTGCGCCATCAAGCCAAGGACAATTCCTACAATCAGCATGGGTTGGCTGTTTCCGCCCAGGACTACAAAGAAGATAAAGGTCCAAATGGCACCAGCGCCGGCTGCGATTCCGTAGACCCAGCGGCGGTTGAATCGGTCAGAAACTGCACCGGCCAGCGGGATCATAAACAGCTGGAACGCCGAACCGATCAAAACAGCAGTGAGCACCTGGTTGCGTTGGTAACCCAAGAATTGGATGCCGTAGGTGAGTGTAAATACGGTGAAGAGGGCGTAGAGCACGTCCGGGCCTACGCGGCACAAGGTGGCAGCGATCAGCGGGCGGAGTTCTTTGCGGAAGACTTCGCTCACTGGCGCATTTGGCTGATCGCCATGGGCCTCGATGGCTTTGAAGATGGGGGTGTCTTCGAGGCGCAGGCGAATCCAAAGACCGAAGCCAACCAGCAGTGCGGAGATCAAGAAAGCGATGCGCCAGCCGAAGGAAATGAATTGCTCGTTGCTGAGCGTCACGGTCAGGATGGCTAGGGCGCCGTTGGCCAGCAGGTTACCGGCGGGTGGGCCAACTTGGGCTGCGGAGGCCCAAAAGCCTCTGCGCTTGGGGTCACCATATTCGCTGGAAAGCAGCACGGCGCCACCCCACTCGCCGCCTACGCCTACACCTTGAGCGAAGCGCAGTAGCACCAAGATGATCGGGGCTGTGATGCCAATGCTGGCGTAACTGGGCAGGATGCCGATCAGCACTGTTGCAACGCCGATAATCATCAACGTGGTGACCAATACTCGCTTACGGCCAATGCGGTCGCCAAGGCGGCCGAACACAATTCCACCGATGGGACGGGAAACGTAACCCACCGCGTAGGTGGAGAAGGCCAGGATGGTTCCGGTCAGGGGATCTGATGATGGAAAGAAAACAATCGGAAATACGACGGCGGCAGCGGCTGAGTACACGGCGAAGTCGTACCACTCCAGCGCCGTGCCGGTGAGGGATGCGGCAAAGGCCTTGTAGAGGCCCTTGGGGCGACGGGTTTATTCGGTTGGGGTGCTGCGGCATAAGCCGGAACTGAGGCGTTGGCCATGCGGGGTCCTCCATGAGTCTTTTTACGGTGACGCCTATCACACTGGCGTTAGATGTATACATTACGCATACTGGATGTACATTGGCGACTGTTTCTGGTTTCTAATCTGTAAATTTTCCGGCACCACCAGCACAGAACGGATAGAACATGACTACTTTGAACTTTGAACTCCCAGACGGCACGGTTGAGGAAGTTCAGGTCAAGCACCTACTCAACGCTGGCTACGCGGGCCGTGAGCAAGATGAAGTTCAAGCCCACATTGCTGAACTGGCCGAATTGGGCATCCCTGGCCCCACCACAACCCCTGCCCTGTACCCGGTTTCGCCGTACTTGGCGCAGCAGACCTCCGAAGTCCGGGTCCAGCATGCCCGCACTTCAGGTGAAGCAGAGTGGGCCCTCATCATCGCGGAGAGCGGCGTTCTCCTCACCGTGGCTTGTGATCACACTGACCGCGAGCTTGAAGTTCACGGAGTCGCCTGGAGCAAAAACGCCAGCCCGGATGTTTTGGGACGGAAGGCTTGGCGTCTTGATGAGGTTCGCGAGCATTTGGACCAGATCACTCTCAAGGGATGGGTGGGTCAGGGCGAGGTGGCAGACACCCTCATTCAGGACAGCTCCTTGGCCGCACTCCTGAGCCCGGACTACTGGCTCGAAGTACTCACCGAACGTGGGCTCAACCAGCCCGGCACCGTCCTGATCTCTGGCACCGTAGCCATGGCTGCCGGCGTCGACCAGTTTGCCCGCAGCTGGAAGGTAGAGATGACGGATCCCGTCACCGGACTGTCAGTGGATGCGGCCTACGTGGTGGAAAAAATGGCCGAGCCAATCGGCTAATTGCCGCGGCGCGCGTAGTCCCAGCTGTCCTGGGACTACGCTGTACCTATGACTGTTGTCACCATGATTTTCGCCGCCGTTGCCGGGCTATTGCACGTGTACATTTTCACGATGGAATCCATTACCTGGACTCGCCCGGCAACCTGGCAGCGTTTCAGCGTAGCCTCGCAGGCGGACGCTGAAACCACCAAAGGTCTTGCTTACAACCAAGGCTTTTACAACCTGTTTTTGGCCATTGGTGCCCTCCTCGGCGTCGTTCTGGTTATTGCCGGCCAGCCGCAGGTTGGCTGGACTCTGGTCTTTACCGCGTGTGGATCGATGCTCGCAGCAGCCCTTGTGCTCGCCTTGAGCGGCAAGCAGTACCTCCGTGCCGCAACCCTTCAAGGTACGACGCCGTTACTCGCCGTTGTGTTTGGCCTGCTTGCGTTGGGTATGGCTTAGCCACTGCTAGCTTCTCCTGGTGGGCTGCGGCTCGGCGAATAGCCGAGGGGCTTGCGTCCTAGGGTTCTTAGTGCCACGCTCAAGAAATGAGTCAGGACATCAAAGCCACAAGCGAAGATCAGTTTGCCCAAGAAGTTTCCACGGTCCGCAATGAGAAGCTTCACCGCTACGAAGTGCGAGTGGGAGATCAACTCGCCGGTTTCGCAGCGTACCTAGACAAGCCTGGGCATATTGACTTCACCCATACAGAAACCTCGGAGGACTTCCGCGGCCGCGGTTTGGCCGGTGTTCTGGTGCGGTTTGCACTCGATGACGTGGTGGCTTCAGGTAAACGCATCATTCCGCATTGCCCCTACGTGGCCCGTTTTGTCCGCGAACACGAAGGCTACGAGCAGTACGTGGATTGGCCGCAGCCTAAAGCCTAGTTCTCGCGCCGGGCTGGGGGTTCACACGTCTAGCTGAGCCGAATAGGGTGGCTGGATGAACTCAACCGCATTGATCACAGGAGCAACCGCTGGTCTTGGCGCAGAATTTGCCCGTCAGCTCGCCCAAGCCGGTCATTCCCTCATCCTCGTTGCGCGCAACGAAGAACGACTGCAGGAAACGGCAGGGGAGCTGGAACGCCAATACGGGATCACGGCTGAGGTGATTGCCGCGGACCTCACCGACGACGGCGGTGTGGCGGCCGTCGTCGAACGTTTGAGTGACCCGGCACGGCCGGTGAGCATTCTGGTCAACAACGCCGGCTTGGGACTTCTTAAGTCCTTTGCTGAAAGCCCCATCGAGGACGAGAAGAAACACCTCAAACTGCACGTGGAAACGTCCATGGTGCTCACTCATGCCGTGCTGGAGAGCATGCTCAGCCGGGGCGAGGGCAGGATCATCAACGTTGCAAGTGTGGCAGCATTTCTGCCTCGTGAAAGTTACTCAGCCGCAAAGGCGTGGCTGCTGAGCTTTAGCCGTTGGGCCAACCTCGCTTACAAAGCGCGGGGTGTGCAGGTCACAGCAGTCTGCCCAGGGTTCACTCACACCGAATTTCATGACCGGATGGGTATGGACAAAGGTATGGTGCCACAATTTATGTGGCTCCAGGCTGAGCAAGTGGTGCGGGAAGGCCTGGCTGACAACGTACGCGGCAAGTCAGTGTCCATCCCGTCTCAACGCTACAAAGCATTGGTGGCACTGACTCGGATCTTGCCAGACAGGATCAAATCCGGACCGGCGAGAGTGCAGAAAGCATCATTGCCCAGTTAAACGCCGCGGGCCTGCATTCACTGAGTGAATGCAGGCCCGAACAAGCGGGACAACAGTTGCCAGCTACGAGCTAGACCTTGGCCGGTTCTCCCGGCGCTTCAGGAGTAGTTGCTGGCTGGAACGTCTCATCAAACGGCATCTCGTTGAGGTCAATCAACGGGTTCTCGTCTTGAGTGGCCACAAGTTCCTTGGCCTCCGCCACGGAGTCCACGCTCGGCATGGAGCCGGGAAGCGGACGGTTAGCTGATTCCTTGAGGAAGTAGATGGCGATTGCACCAATGGCTGAAGTCGCCATCAGGTAGTAAGCGGGCATCATGTCGTTGCCCGTGGCTCCAATGAGGGCAGCCACAATAAACGGTGTGGTTCCACCAAAGATGGCAACGGCGAAGTTGTACGCAATGCCCATAGCGCTGTAACGGCTAGCGGTGGGGAACTGTGCTGGCAAAGCCGAAGCCAAGTTAGCCACATAGAACGTCACGGGGAATGCGATCATGGCCAGGCCCAAAAGCGTGGTCCAAATCTCGCCAACACCAATCAACATAAACGCAGGAATGGACAGGACCACGGTGCTCAATGCACCAATCCACAGCACGGGGCGGCGGCCAATCTTGTCTGACAAACGTCCGGTCAACGGGATGCACAGGCTCATAATCACCAACACGGGGATGGTGAGCAAAGTGCCGTGGAGCTCGTCGTAACCCTTGGACTCGGTCAGGTACGTAGGCATGTAGGACGTGAGAGCGTAACCAACAGTGTTAGCTGCGGCCACCAAAATCATGGCAACAATAATCGGGCGCCAGTTAGCCTTGACCACGCTGACGGGGCCCTTGGAGGCGATGTCGTCGCCGGAAATAGCTGCGTTGGCGTTGGCTTCCTGAGCGTCCAGGGTGGCTTGGAACTGCGGGGATTCCTCGATCTTGCTACGGAAGTAGACGGCGATCAGGCCCAAAGGACCGGCAACCAAGAACGGGATGCGCCAGCCCCAAGCTTCCATGGTGTCTTGGCCAAGGGTGATTTGGAGTACGGAGACCAGGGCTGCACCAAGAGCGAAACCAATGTAGGAACCCATGTCCAAGAAGCTTGCGAAAAAACCGCGGCGCTTGTCCGGAGCGTACTCGCTCACAAAGGTTGTAGCACCGGCGTACTCGCCACCGGTGGAGAAGCCCTGTACGAGCTTGAGGACAACCAGCAAAACAGCTGCCCAAATGCCGATCTGCGCGTAACCGGGCAGTACACCAACTAAGAAGGTGCTGGCGGCCATCATCATCAAGGTTGCGGCCAATACTTTCTGGCGGCCAACCTTGTCACCGAGCCAACCGAACACCACACCACCGAGCGGGCGGGCAATAAAGGTGGCAGCGAAGGTTCCCAGAAGGAACAGCGTCTGCACGGATTTGTCGGCCTCAGGGAGGAATACCGGACCCATAGTGGTGATCAAGTAGCCGAACACACCGACGTCGTACCATTCCATGGTGTTACCCACAATGGTGCCGCCGAGTGCTTTCTTCAGCATGGGCTTATCTACTACGTTTACGTCCGAGACTTTCAGACGGCGTTGGCGCAAAGGGAGTCTTAGTTTCTTGCCAGCGGACTTTCCTGGCGGCGTTGCGGCCAGATTGTCCCTAACGGTGCCATCGGCACCAAGATTCGGTTCGGAATTGCTTCGGTCATTGGGCATTTGTGTTCTCCTGTGGAGGTCATTTGCTTGCGACTTCTGTGTGCCCCGCTCCGGGCAGGCAATCAATTTTACGCGAAAAATAACGTTTCACCGAGTTCAATGCGGCCTTCTGGCCTGTTTTGGCGGGGTTTCGGCTGCCAATTCGCCGCTCTGAAGACTTTTTACTATGCCGTGTTTTTCCTTGATATCGCGTGGATTTTGCAGACAAATCGGAGGATTCTCTCAGGTGATTAGACTCCGTTACAAAATTGTTTGCAGATTTCTCCGCCGAATGGGTAGATAACGCTGTTTAGAGGTGATTCAAAGGGACATTATCTACCCATTCGGCGGAGAGGGGAGGGGCTTAGGCAGTGACATGCGGGCGGGGTAGTCCTAGGATGAGGGAACCTTCATTTCAGTGACGAAAGGAAGCACCATGACAGCCCATCAGAGCTCTCCCGGCGACCAAGCGGACATCCCCGACGACGTTGCCAATCACCTCGGCGAAGCGATCAGCACGAGCAACTCACCAACGGCCCCACCGGTATCAGCAGCGAAGCCAAAGCTACCCGAGGGACAGCATTGGCCCGACGGCAATGGCAAGCACAAACACCCCAAAGACCACCTAGATTCGCATGGTCGTTCATCCGGGGGGGCTGGCGCTAACGCCATTCACAGAACAAGTAGGCCACAGATGCCGCACTCGAACTGACACTCAAACTACAACCCCTTAAAGCACCTGTGGCGGGAACAGCGTTTGCTGTTCCCGCCACACGTGTATTCAGAAGAACTAGTTACGCGTTGACCGATTCTGCAGCGGTCATGTGCGCCGGCTTTTTGCCAACGTAACGCTTGAGAGCCACCACGGCGAATGCGGAAATGATTGTTCCAACGGCCACAGCCAAGAGGAACATCAGGAACGGGTCAATGGCGAAGAATACAAAGATTCCACCGTGCGGAGCCTTTGAAGTCACACCGGCCGCCATAACAATGGCACCCGTTGTCGCAGCGCCAACCATCGACGCCGGGATCACACGCAGCGGGTCAGCTGCGGCGAAGGGAATGGCACCTTCAGAGATAAACGATGCGCCTAGCAGCCAGGCCGCCTTACCGTTCTCATGTTCAGCAGCACTGAAGTGCTTTTTGTCCAGCGTGGTGGCCAAAGCCATGGCCAGCGGTGGCACCATACCTGCGGCCATCACGGCGGCCATAATCTGCCACGGAGCCTGGTTGGTGACGGACGCTGCACCCAAACCGGCCACTGCGAAGGCGTAAGCAACCTTGTTCACGGGGCCACCGAGGTCAAAGGCCATCATCAAGCCGAGGATGATGCCCAGAACAATGGCTGAGGCGCCAGTGAGGCCTGAGAGCCAGTCATTCAAAGCAACGGTCAGGGCCTTGATGGGTCCACCCAAAATCAGGAACATCAGACCGGACGCCACAATCGAGGCGATCAGTGGGATGATGGCTACCGGCATCAGGCCGCGCAACCAACGAGGAGCGTTCAGGCGGCCAATGGCGTGTGCTGTGTAACCGGCCAAAAGACCACCAACAATGCCGCCCAAGAAGCCAGCACCCATAAATCCGGCTACAGCACCGGCGGTGAAACCTGGGGCAATGCCGGGACGGTCAGCAATGGCGTACGCGATGTAACCTGCCAGCGCGGGGACCAGGAAGCCCATGGACAGGCCACCAATTTTGAACAACACAGCACCCAAGTAGGCGCCGAGCGGTCCCAGAGCTTGGGCAGGGTACTCAGAGGGCAGGTTGCCAAAGTTGTTCTCCAGCACCATTTTGTCCGCGAACTTGGTGATCTCGAAGCCACCCAGCAAGAAGCCCAGAGCAATCAGCAAACCGCCGGCGGCAACAAAGGGGATCATGTAGGAGACACCGGTCAGCAGCGCACGCTTGAGCTTGGCGCCGATGGACTCGCTGCCCTCGGCGTCCGCATCCGACTCAGAAGAGCCCGAGCTGGCCGCCACTCGGCGAGCGTTCGGGTTTTCCGCCGCTGCAAGAGCTTCACGGATCATCACGTCAGGCTCGTCAATGCCACGTTTGACGGGGGACTGGATCACTGGCTTGCCAGCAAAGCGGTCCTTGTTGCGAACATCCACGTCAACGGCGAAGATCACGGCATCAGCAGCGGCAATTACCGCCGCGGGCAGCGGGGTGGCGCCTGAAGAACCCTGGGTTTCCACCTGAAGGTCAACACCGGCTTCCTTGGCTGCAGCAACCAGTGAATCAGCGGCCATGTACGTGTGGGCAATACCCGTGGGGCATGCCGTGACGGCGACCAAACGCTTAGGTGCCGCGCTCGCCGTCGAACCTTCAGAAACCCCTTCAGAAACCGCGGCGGCGGCAGTAGCGCCAGCAGCGGGGGTTGCCGCGTGGGCGGCCGGCTTGTCAGCAATAGCCTCGCCGACCAGCCCAACAATGTCAGCCGGGGTGGCTGCGGCGCGCAGGGCTGCGGTGAAGTCCTTTTTGATCAAAGAACGTGCCAGTTTAGAGAGCAGCTTGAGGTGTTCCTGATCGGCGCCTTCGGGGGCGGCGATAAAAAAGATCAAATCGGCAGGGCCGTCCTTAGCGCCGAAGTCCACAGGGTTTCCGAGTCGAGCCATGGCGAGCGATGGGGTCAGCACGGAAGCGGATTTACAGTGCGGGATAGCGATGCCGCCAGGGATACCTGTGGCGGTCTTCTGCTCGCGAGCAAAGGCATCGGCAAAAAGGGATTCGAGTTCCGTGGCGCGGCCGGCCGTAGCCACCTTAGTGGCAAGGGCGCGGATCACATCCGCGGGCGAATCACCCAGGTTTTGGTCGAGAATCACAAGATCCTCGGTAATGAGCTGCGTCATTGTCAGTCCTTTGTTTGGTCAACAACGTTGGTCAACAACGTTGGTCGAAAACGTTGGTGGAGAACGTTTGGTGGGGCAGGGGTGGTGCTGAGTTTTAGTTGTTCAGGTCCGTGATGGTCACGGATTCAGGATGGCTTTGTTCAAGCGTTGGGACGGTGGAGCCTGGCAAGGATGCTGCGGCGGAACCGTGGGCCACAGCTTGCCGCAGGCAATCCTGCGGGCTGGCCCCGGTGCTCGCCGCGAGTAAGTAACCGGCAAGGGCCGAGTCGCCGGCACCCACTGTGGAGACGGCGGTGATGGGCGGGTGCGTTGCTAGCCACGCGCCCTCGGTGGTTACAAGGACAGCGCCGCCGGCACCGAGTGTTGCCAGCACCGCACCAACGCCAAGACGTACGACGGCGGCTGCGGCTTGGGCGGCTAGGCGCGGATCCGCTTCGAGCTCTTCTGCGGTGCCTACGTTCTCAAGGCCCGCAAGGGTGGCGAGCTCAGCGAGTTCTTCGGCATTGGGTTTGAGTAGGTCAGGGGCAGATTCGGGTCCTGCTGCGATGGATGCTGCCAGGGGTTCCCCGGAAGAGTCCACAGCGATCAGCGGAATGTGTCCGGCGGTGCCGTGCGAACGGATGTGCCGGACGGTTTGAGCGTAGAAGTCCATCGGAACACCCGGCGGGAGTGAACCGGCCAGCACCACCCAATGAGCATTTGAGGACTTCTCGTCTAGAAGCTCGATCAGAGCCGCTTGAACTTCTGCAGTGAGCTCGGGGCCGGGCTCATTGATCTTGGTGGTCACGCCGCCGGGCTCGGTGAGCGTGACGTTGCTGCGCAAAGATGCACCGATGGGCAGCGCAACGTAGGGGACTTCGGCAGCGTCGAGGCCGGCGAGAAGGGGATCTTGAGGGTCGCCGGGGAGGACGGCCAATGTTGGGATCCCGGAGGCGGCGAGGGCTCGGGAAACGTTGACGCCCTTTCCGCCGGACTCTTGCCGCACGGCCACAGCGCGTTGGACTTCGCCGCGTTCCAGGGGGCCAAGCAATTCAACGGTGCGGTCCAGGCTGGGGTTTGCGGTCAGTGTGACGATCATACGAGGACAACTTCCACTTGAGCTTCTGCGAGGGCACTGGCGAGCTCGGGGGACAGCGTCCCGTCAGTGATGAGGGCATCAATTTGGTCTAGGGAGGCGAACTGGACCAGCGCTTCAGTGCCGAGCTTGCTGGCATCTGCGAGGACCACCACGCGTTGGGCAGCGCGGACCATGGCGGCTTTCACTGCTGCCTCTTCGGGATCAGGGGTGCTGAGCCCAAAATCGGCGGCAATCCCATTGGTGCCAATAAAGGCAATGTCTGGCCGCAAGCTCCGCAGGGCTTCTACTGTTGAATGTCCGACGGCGGCGCGGGTCAGTCCGCGGACTCTGCCACCCAGGAGCTCCAAGGCGATGTTGTTGTTGCCAGCCAGCGTGGCGGCGATGGGAACAGCGCTAGTAATAACAGCCAACGAAGCTGCGTTGGGACGGTCTGTGAGTAGTTCAGCCAAGGCGCCCGTGGTTGAACCCGCGTCAAGGATGATGCTGCCGGCACCGGCTGGGATGAGTTTGAGGGCTGCTCGGGCGAGGCGTTGTTTGGCCTCTTGTCCGCGTTCGAGCCGCTCGCTGATGTTCGCTTCTATGGTGCTGGAGCGGTCGGCGGAGACTGCCCCACCATGAACTCGGCGCAGCACGCCGTCGGCCTCTAGTGTGGCGAGGTCCCGGCGGACCGTTTCGGTGGTGATGTCGAAGCGCTCGGCCAGATCGGTGACGCTCACGCGTCCGTGGGAGGAAACCAGTGAGGTAATCAACTGGTGGCGTTCTTCGGCGAACACTGGCCCTCCTTTGGGACGAAAACTGTGGTGATTCCACTCACATACATGTGGGAATAATTGAGAATATCTGTGTTTATGTTGGCCTGTCAATAGAAAACAACAAAAAGCCAAGTCGGGTGGGTGGGCTCAGCTCGCCGAGTGCTCCTTAAACACGCTTGGCCCGTCGGATCGATCCGACGGGCCAAGCGTTTGCAGTCAAAACAACATATTAGGTTCGGTGCTGTTGCACGTTGCTCAGAGGCCACTCTCGCGGCTCTCGTGGCGAGTCACCGTTTCACCCGTATTGGGGTCAACCAACTGGCGGGACTCGGAAACGCGGCGGTTGCGCCCAGGGCTGGCAACCACCAGCGAGACGATCAGGCCCAAAACACCCACGGCCATCAGGATGTAACCCACCAGCGCCTGGTCCACAAAGGGAATCAGGCCCGGGGCGAGGGCAAAAGCCAAAATGGCTCCGACGGCGATCAAGAATATGGAAGAACCGATTCTCATGCTGCTCCTTCAATTGATGGAAATAACAACACTTGCATTTCACAGTCTTGCACCACAAGCACTCTGAAGGGCTCTGTAGGCTGTGCACATGCAAAATGTGTTGTGGTCCAAACCGGAGGAATCTAGAGCCGGAACGCCTCTCTTGGTAATGCTTCATGGTTACGGCAGCGACGAAACACGCATGAGCAAACTCTTTGAGCATCTTCCTCCAGAGTTCACCTGTGCAGCTCTCCGCGGACCCAAAGAGATTGCCGAAGGCTATGGCTGGTTCCTCTTGGACTACTTCCTCACTAATGATTTTGCCGAAGTCATTAGTGCCACCCATCAAGTGTCCAGTTGGATCAATTCCGTGAGAGAGAACCACAGCAGCGTCTCACTCTTGGGCTACTCGCAAGGAATGGCCATGGCCAGCACCCTGCTACGGCTAAAACCCACTGACTACAGGGCAGTGGTTGGCCTTTCCGGATTTGTCCTCGAGAACGAACTGTTGGCACTGAGTGAATCTTTTGATGCTCCGCCGCCTTTCTTCTGGGGCCGAGATAAAGCTGACTTTGTGATCAACGAGGACGCCACAGCTCACACCGAAGAATGGCTCAACAACAACACCCAACTCACGGCACGCAGCTATCCGGGAATGGGGCACAACATGTCCAAAACCGAAATGGCAGACGTCAGTGCATTCCTTCGGCACTACGTACTCAACCACTAAGTTCTCAACCGTTTAGTACCCCACGATCAACCATTCGGTTGATGGCAGCACCGGCGTGCAACGGAAGAATTGAAGACATGAAAAAGCTTCTTTACGCATCCTTCACGTACGCAATCGTCGGTGTTTTCTCCGGTCTGTTCTACCGCGAATTCACCAAGATCAATGACTTCACTGGCCAATCTCAGCTCGGCCTAGTTCACACCCACTGGTTGGTCCTGGGCTTTATGGTCCTGCTGATCGTCCTAGTCCTCGAGAAAGTCTTCAACATCTCCGCAGCAGCACCCAAGCTCTTCGCGTGGTTCTTCGGAATCTGGAACGCCGGTGTGATCATCACCGGCGGCATGATGCTGGTCAAAGGTTCCATGGTGGTTGCCGGTGTTGACGCAACATCCAAGGCGCTCGCAGGAATTGCCGGAACCGGACACATGCTTCTGACCGCAGGGCTGATTCTGCTATTCCTCGCACTGCGAAAAGCACTCGGATTCAACAAGAAAACCGTCGCCGCGCCAGCAGTTTGATCTAGTGTTGTCCTGAACCGTTCTAACCAACACTTCAGGGGAGACGATGGTCAAGCGCAACAATCCGGCAGTACGAATCGCTCAAGAAACAGCTCACAAAGCGATCTTTGACGAGCAGGGAAATCCCAAGCCAGGGCTGCACAACGCACTCATCAAAGCAGTGGATGTCCAGCGGCCCTTGGTCCTTGCGAACCTTCGCAGGCTCCGCAAAAAGCACCCGCGGGCCACGGCCGGTGAGCTGATCGCCAAACTGGACCGGGACTACCTTCTGGCAGTCTCCGGTACCGGGGCAGCGGCAGGTGCTAGCGCCGTCGTACCCGGAATTGGAACCATCGCCTCACTGGGGCTCTCGGCGGGAGCCACCGTTGCGTTCCTCGAAGCGACGGCGCTCTATGCCTCCTCTGTGGCAGAACTGCACGGGATTCACATGGTTGACCCGGACAAGTCACGGACCATGGTGATGGCCATTATGCTCGGCGAAGAGGGCACCGCACTGCTCAGCGCACTCAGCGGACAGAGCGTCGGCACGTCTAAGGGCGCTAGCCAAGTGTGGGGATCGGTGCTTGGGAAATCGAAACCACTCACCGGCTTTATCTCCATCCGTGAACGCATTCAAAAAGCGTTCTTGCGTTCACTCCTTAAGCGGCAAGGCACAGCGTTTTTGGGCCGAGCTTTGCCGTTCGGGATCGGCGCTGCCGTGGGTGGTGCCGGAAACCTAATGATGGGGCGGGCTGTTGTGGCAAACACCCACCAAGCCTTTGGCGAAGTGCCACTGGTAATGCCGGGCGAAGTTGTTTCAACATCCGGACCAAGCCTGCAGCCAGAACTTACTAACGAAGGGCAGGCCCGCAATGGATCTTAACGCTGACCTCGGCGAATCATTCGGCGCGTGGCGGATGGGCGACGACGCCGCCATGTTCACGCTTGTGACCAGCGCCAACATCGCGTGTGGATTCCACGCCGGAGACCCAGTGACCATGCTGGACAGTTGCCGTGGCGCCTTTGACCAAGACGTTCGGATCGGCGCTCATGTGGGCTACCGGGACTTGGCAGGCTTTGGCCGCCGGGACATGGACGTCACCTTTGACGAGCTCTTTGGTGATGTGCTCTATCAACTCGGCGCGCTCGACGGAATTGCCCACGCGGTGGGAGCCTCCGTTGACTACGTCAAACCGCACGGCGCCCTCTACAACCGGATTGTTCACGACGAGGAACAAGCAGCAGCTGTGCTCGCAGCAGTCCAGGCTTACGATCCAGGCCTGCCGATCCTGGGACTACCCAACTCGGCGATCCTCAAGCTCGGCGCAGAAACCATCCACCCGATCTATCGCGAAGCGTTTGTAGACCGGGCCTATCTCCCGGACGGCACTCTGGTCCCGCGCTCGCAGGACGGTGCGGTACTCCAAGACGTTGAAGCAGTGGTCCGCCAAGCCGTCAGGATTGCAGTGGACGGTCAAGTCGTGGCGATTGACGGAACTACTGTTTCCGTTGAAGCCGACTCGCTTTGCGTCCACGGTGACACCCCCGGCGCTCTGCGAATGGCCGCCGCAGTCCGCGACGGACTCGAAGCGGCTGGTGTTGAGATTGCAGCCTTCGCCTAACGGAGACGCTTTGAGCGCCGGCTACCAGGTATTGCCCTACGGCGACTGCGCCGTTTTGGTGGAGCTGGGCAGTTTGGACGCGGTGCTAGAACTGAGCATGCTGCTTTCTGGCGGCGACTCACTGGGCACCGCGACGGCCCGTCCGGCCGAGGTGCGCGAAGTGATTCCAGCCGCCCGGACCATCCTGATCAGCTTTTTGCCCGGGCCCGGCGTGGAAAGCCGAATTCGCGATTGGGTGGCTGCCGCTATCACTACCGGCACGCGAGGAGCCCGTGTTGGTAAGGATGCCGGGGCGAGCGACGGCGCGGTGCGTTCTGGTCCGCGGGCGGTCACGCTTGAGGTGAGCTACAACGGGGCAGATCTTGCCGAGGTGGCGGGACTTTTGGGGCGCACTGAGGCCGAGGTGGTTCGCCTCCATACGGAGAGCACCTGGCGGGCCGCTTTTGCAGGTTTTGCCCCCGGATTTATGTACTTGGTGACCAATCACGCCTTGCTGACGGTGCCACGCCGGACCTCGCCGCGCACCTCAGTTGAGCCGGGTTCCGTGGGGCTCGCAGGGGAATTTAGTGGCGCTTATCCCCGATCGTCCCCGGGTGGCTGGCAACTTTTGGGCACGACGACGGCACGGCTTTGGGATGCCAAGTCGCCTGCACCAGCGCTGATTCAGCCCGGCGATACTGTCCGGTTTGTGAGGGTTCCATGAGCATTTATGTGAAAAATCCGGGACCGTTGACGCTATTGCAGGACCGCGGCCGGGTAGGTGTTGCTCACTTGGGACTCAGCCCATCGGGCGCCTTGGACCGTGGTGCGTGGGAGTTGGGGAACCGGCTTGTTGGCAACGCGGTTGCTACTGGTGTGGCTGGCGGGCCGTCCGTGGGGAATCCGGCGGGGCTGGAGATCTTGATGGGCGGGCTTGAGCTTCGCTTTATTAGTGGTGCCGTGGTGGCGTTGACCGGGGCAGAGGGGCCGGTGACGGTTTCAGCTGGTGCTGCAGCAGGCGCTTCGCAAGGGAATGGCTCTGTACTCCCGTGGGCCAAGCCAACGCGAATTCCAGCCGGGGCAGTGCTGAAGTTTGGTCCGCCAGTTCGGGGTCTTCGGTACTACTTGGCTATCCGTGGCGGGCTGCTGGGCTCACCTCTTTTTGGATCGCTGAGTGCAGACACCTTGGCGCGGGAAGGCTCCCCAGCCCTGGCGGAGGGACAAATCCTAGAAGTGGGCCCGACTGCTGGGACGGTTGGGGGTGGTGACGGGCTGGAGAGTACAGAAAATTATGCGGCTCGGCGTGCCCCCGAAGATGGGCAGGTCCTCAAGCTACGAGTCAGCCCGGGCCCTCGAGTTGATTGGTTTACCCCCGGCGCATGGGATTCCTTGACCCGGCAGATCTGGGCTGTCTCGCCGGATTCCAACCGGATC
Source organism: Pseudarthrobacter sp. J1738 (assembly GCF_050490315.1). Lineage (NCBI taxonomy): Bacteria > Bacillati > Actinomycetota > Actinomycetes > Micrococcales > Micrococcaceae > Pseudarthrobacter > Pseudarthrobacter sp. J1738. The sequence continues at coordinate 88,287 of NZ_JBNPEO010000010.1, forward strand.
GGGGTACGCCTCCTTGGGCAGGGGCTTGAGCGGGCCAAGCACACGGAACTACCTAGCGAAGGTGCCGTGCGTGGGGCGCTGCAAGTCCCGCCGTCGGGCATTCCAACAGTGTTTATGGCGGATCATCCCGTGACCGGCGGGTATCCAGTAATCGCTGTGGTTGATCAGCATGATCTGGATCAGCTGGCTCAGGCTCGCCCAGGTCAGCCCTTACGTTTCCTCGCGGTCCGGCCCTAGTCGCCCAGCTCCGGCGAGCGTTCTTAGCCCAAGAGCAGATGAGCGAGGGCGAAGATCGCGAGCCCGGCCAAGGCCCCCACCACTGTGCCGTTGATCCGGATGTATTGCAGGTCGCGGCCCACCTGGAGCTCAATTTTCTGCGACGTTTCCTCGGCATCCCAGCGAGCCACAGTGTCCGTAATGACCCCGGCAATGTCCGAACGGTAGTTGTTCACAAGGTAGGCCGCGGCATCGCCCACCCACTGATTGACCTTGCCTGCGAGTTCGGCGTCATCGATCAGGCGTTGGCCAAAGTCGCGTACGGCGGTCTTGAATTTCAGGGTTAGTTCGCTGTGCGGATCATCCACGGCGGTCAGGAGTGCTGTCTTTACGGTTTCCCAGGTGCGTGTTGCGAGTTGGCGAACTTCGGGATCACCCAAAACTTGAGCCTTGATGCCTTCGGCGCGGGCAATCACCACCGGATCATGCTGCAGGTCCTGTGCAAGATCGCCCAGGTACTTGTCAATCGACTGGCGAACTTGGTGGTTCTGATCCTCTTGTACGGAGCGCACAAATTTGGACAGCTCAATATAAACCTTGTCTCCCACCAGGCCGTCAACAAAGTTTGGAACCCACGACGGCGACCGGTCGGTGACCAGCCTGCCCACCGTTTCGTGATTCGCGGCTACCCAGTCCGCGGCGCGGTCCACGAGCAGGTCAACGAGTGTGTGGTGGTGTCCGTCTTGGAAAATGCGCTCGGCCAGCCTGCCTACGGGTGGTCCCCATGGCGGATCAACCAGGTGCTTACGGACCATTGATTCGATGACTGTTTGGACGTCGTCGTCATTAAGAACTGTAAAGATTCCGCGGATCACTGCCGCGCCTTCTTTGGCCACTCGCTCAGCTCCAGCGGGATGCTCCGGTGTGCCTGGTGAAGCGAGCCACGTGCCAACCTTCGCCGCCACATTGACGCTAGCGAGTTTCTCCTTGACCACGTCCTCGGACAGGAAGTTGGTCTCCACAAACTCACCGAGCGAGGCGCCGATCTGGTCCTTGCGGCGCGGAATGATGGCGGTGTGCGGGATCTTCAGGCCCATGGGGTACTTGAACAAGGCTGTGACGGCGAACCAGTCGGCCAAGGCGCCCACCATGCCACCCTCTGCTGCGGCGCGGACGTACTGGAATCCGGGCATGGACTTTTGCAGCGCGAATGACACAGCGAAAATGATGGCCATCACCACCAGTAAGATCACGGCCAGGAGTTTCATACGTCGGAGTGCGGCGGCTTTGGCCGCGTCGGCGGGGGAGAGGACGGCGCCCGCGGAAATTGCCTCAGTGTTCACCTGCATGTCTCCACACTAGCCGGGTGTGGGGCCTCGAATCCGCTAGCGTATTGCCATGACTTCCCCGGAACAGAAAACGTCCCGCCCTTTGGTTTACGCCCACCGTGGTGCGAGCGGTCAGTTCGCCGAACACACCCGGGCGGCGTACCTTCAGGCCCTGGCCGACGGCGCTGATGGGGTTGAGTGCGACGTTCACCTCACTGCCGATCAGCACGCAGTGCTTTTGCATGATGACACTCTGGATCGCACCTCTGATGGCACCGGATCTGTTGCTGATGTGACTTTGGCTGAGCTGCGAGAGCTGGACTTTTCATCGTGGAAAGGCGCGCAGATCCCCGAGGAGTACGGTGCCAAAAGCGAGCAGTTTCTGACGCTTGAGGAACTGCTGGAGATTCTGCGCGGGGCGGGCCGGGAAATCGGTTTGGCCATTGAGTTCAAGCATCCCAGCCCTTACCGTCTCACGCTGGAAGAGACGGTTCTGGAGTTGCTGACCGACGAAGGTTGGGACCGTGAGACGGGACTCTTGGACAATATTTTGATCTCCTTTATGAGCTTCAGCCCGGATTCGGTGGAGTACTTGCTGGAGACGGTTCCGGACCGTTTTGTGTGTCAGTTAGTGGACGACGTCGACGTGCTGGTTTTGCGTCATGAGCTGGATTTGGGGCCAATCGCCGGAGGGACACTCGCCAATGTTTTGCGGGCCGCCCAGGCGTCCGGGGAGAAGAACCTCGATGAGGGCCGGGCGGGAATTGCCGGCCCGGGGATTGTTTATGTTCGCGAGCACGCCCGCCGGATTCAGGCGTGGTTGAACAACGGGCGGCGTTTCCGGGTGTGGACCGTGGATACGGCAGAGGATGTTGAGCTGTGCGCGGAGCTGGGTATCCACGAGATCACCACCAACCGTCCGGCTGAGGTTTTGGCGCAACTGCGGGGCCGCAAATAGGCTGACTCGCATGAGTTGGTCCCTGTGAAGTGCACCCCGTGAAGTTCCTCCGATCGCCGGCGGTCCGTATTGGCTTGTCGATCAGCTTTGCCACTGGCTTGTACGGGATTTCCTTTGGTGCGCTCTCAGTGTCCTCGGGCGTGGACTTCTGGCAGACCATGGCTCTTAGTTTGCTGCTTTTTAGCGGTGGTTCCCAGTTCGCTTTTATTGGGGTCATCGCGGGAGGCGGCTCGGGGGTTGCCGCCATGACGGCCTCGGCACTTTTGGGCATCCGTAACGGCGTGTACGGCATGCAGATGGCAGCGCTCATTGGGCCGAAGGGCTGGAAAAGGTATGCTGCGGCCCAAGTTACCATCGACGAATCCACCGCCACGGCGAGTGGCCAGACGGATCCGGCCGAGCAGCGCAGAGCGTTCTGGACTGCGGGTGTAGGCATCTTCATTTGGTGGAATATCTGTACCGCCATTGGCGCCTTGGCTGGTGCATCGATTGGGGATCCTAAACAGTTCGGGTTGGACGGCGCCGCGGTTGCCGCATTTTTGGCGCTCCTGTGGCCAAGACTCAAAACCCGTGAAGCCGGTGCTATTGCCGTCTGCTGCGCCGTGGCCACAGTCCTTGCCGTGCCTTGGGTTCCGGCGGGTGTACCCATTCTTGTGGCAGCAGTAGTGGCGGCAGCGTTCGGAATTCTGAGCAAAGGGCCGGCCACTGAGGGTCTGGAACCGGACATGGATCCCTATGCTCACACGAACACCGAAGAGATCCAGCACCACGAGGGAGGGAAAAAATGAACCTTTGGCCTTGGATTCTCCTTGCGTGCCTCGTGGCGTATTTGACCAAACTTCTCGGCTATTTGGTGCCCGAATCATGGCTCAAAAACCCGCGAATGACTCGCGTAGCCGGAACTCTGACTATTGGCCTGTTGGCGGCATTGACCACGGTGAACACCATCGCGAGCGGCCAAGCGATCGCTTTTGACGCTCGTTTGGGGGCCTTGGTAGCGGCGGCGATTGCGCTGTTCTTGAAGGCACCGTTTTTGGTTGTTGTCATTGTGGGTGCCGCTGCCGCGGCCCTCTTGCGCCTTGCCGGGATGCCGTAAAGTGGCTCTTCGTAATCAGGAATGGGCCCTTCGCAGATGAGCGTGGTTAGGGCGGTCTGAGCCTCCGCCGCGATTTCGGTGCGGCGTGGTGCGGGAGGAAAGAGGTCAGGGCCTCTTTGAATTGGTAGCGACCAAGCAAACCAATACCAAAAGAGACCCTGACATGAATAACTCTATGTCTTGTTCTGGCGGCCGCTGGTGCACGCGCGCGGATGCGCTGCTCGGTGTCGAAGGCGTCCACGTCAGTACGGTCATGACCACCGGGACCGGCCTGGTTCTTGGCGTCGAGACCGGGGAGGACGTTACCGGCTGCCCCGATTGCGGCGTCGTTGCGGTCGGCCACGGGCGCCGCCGGGTCCGGCTCCATGACATTCCGTGTTTCGGCAGGCCGGTGCGGCTGCTGTGGGCCAAGCGTGTCTGGCGCTGTCCGGATCCGGACTGCTTGAGGACCACGTTCACCGAGGAACACCCGCTGGCGGGCCCACGGGCGAAACTCACCGCCCGGGCTGTTGGGTGGGCGACCGACGCGCTGCAGTATTTCGATACCTCGGTCTCCGCTCTGGCCCACCAGCTCGGGGTCTCCTGGCACACAGTCTGGGACGCGATCAAGGCCGAAGCCACCCGACGCATCGCCGCGGCCGGCAGGCTGAAAGGTGTGAACGCGCTCGGCGTCGATGAGCATGTCTGGTCACACACCGGCCCGCCCGGCACCGGGATGGTCACCGGAATCGTGGACCACACCCGCGACACCCACGGCCTGGTCCACGCACGGCTGCTGGACCTCGTTCCGGGACGGTCCGGGAAGGCCTAGGCCGACTGGCTCAAAGACCGTGGCCCCGGGTTCACCGCCGGGATCAAGACAGCGGCGCTGGATCCGTTCCGCGGATACGCCAACGCGATCCGCGACGAACTGCCCGAAGCCATCACGGTCCTGGACGCCTTCCACGTCGTGAAACTCGGATCGGCTATGGTCGACGAGGTCCGCCGCCGCGTCCAGCAGGACACTCTCGGGCACCGCGGACGCAAGGGAGATCCGCTCTACGGTATCCGCCGGACCCTGCAGATCGGAGCTGAACATCTCTCCGACAAGCAATCTGCACGGCTGGACGCGAAACTCACTGTCGGGGACCCCGACGACGAAGTCACCCTCGCATGGCAGTGCTACCAGAAGCTCCGCAACATCTATCACGCCCGGCCGGAGCGGGGCAGGGAACTCGTGAATGAAGTCATTGGGTCCTTCCCGTCCTGCCCAATCCCGGAAGTCGCCCGCCTGGGCCGGACACTCAAACAATGGAAGAGTGCGATCCTGGCCTACTTCGACACGAACGGCGCCTCCAACGGGCCCACCGAAGCGATCAACGGCGTCATCGAAACCACACGCCGCATCGCCAGAGGCTTCCGCAACTTCACCAACTACCGACTCAGATGCCTACTCGCCGCCGGCGGCCACCGGCCCTACCGGATCAAACAAACCAACCATGCCTAAATGCGAAGGGCCCCCATAGTGCACGACTTTGGGCCCAAGCTTGGCTCTTCTCACCAACCTCCCAGCAGCTGCGTGGATGATGACATTCAGTGTTGACCCGGTCAGGAGCAAGAGAACCCCCCCAAAGCGCAAAAGCAAACCAAAGGTAGAAACCAAAATAATCGGTAAGACCGTACCCACGGAACACCCCTTCCCCTTGCCAAAGAATTAGGAGACCAAAGGTCTCAGCCGTAACCAAGGCAACTGTTGGAAGGATGACGAGCGCGCTTGCCTTGTTCCAACTCGTCTCACCGTCCCCCTCCACTTTAGCCAGGAGAGGATTTCGAAAAGAGCTTTTCAAACGTTCGAATTCCTTCTGGGCATGATCCGAAAACTTCTTTGCAGAATCTACTTCCATTTGGAGCGCAGACAAGCGCCCAGCGATACGCAGGTCCGCGGCGGTGACAGCGAGAAGACTGATGAGGAGGAGCCCAAATCGGCTCTTCACGGTTCGTGGTGAATGTTCTGCCGTGGTGAATGTTCATGCCGCTGTTCTGGCGGCACTGCGCAACAGAATACGCGTTTTGTAGTTGCGTGCGTTGGTGAATCCGCGGCCTGTCCTTTTTATGTGCTTGATCGCGGTGTTGTTAGCTTCCACTTTCGCCGTTGTCGCGCCGGTGACAATGAGGACTTCAATCTCTTGCCACCACCGGCAGACCGTGCGCCAGAGCCGGTTCGTTTCCGGCTGAGCGGCGCGTTCGACCAGGGCCTGCAGGCGCTCTTTCGCGGCGGCCGCGTCGGCAAGGGATCCGGTGGCGAGCAGCGTCCGGAGCTGCTCTTTGACCAGCCATGCGGCCTGCAATTTTCCGGTGGCGTCGTCGGTTGCGAACACGGTGCTGAGCCTGTTCCGGGCCCGGTCAGAGAGTGATTCCCCGGCGCGCAGGAGCAGGCGCCGGTTGGCCCAGACCGGGTCGATGGAACGTCCCCGCCGGCCATGGACCTGCTGGGTGAGACGTTGCCGGACCTCGGTGAGCATGTCGTTGCCGAGCTTGACGAGGTGGAACGCATCGACCGAGACCGCGGTGCGAGGGAGCCACATCCGCAGGGCCTTGCGGAACGCGGCGGAAGGGTCGATCGCGACGACCTGCACGCCCAGACGCCACTGAAGCGGGCGGGCGAACAGCCATTCTCCGACGCCCTCACTGTCGCGGCCGTCCACGATCCCGAGCACCTGGCCGGTGTCCAGATCAACAATGGTCGTCATCCAGGGTTCGTAGCGTTTCCAGGCCTTGGTGGAAGGGTCGCGGAAGAACCGCACGGAACGGTAGCGGTGTTCATCGATGCCGAGCATCCGGGGTGCCAGGGCATCAACATCAGGCAGGGTCAGCGCCGCGGAATCCAGAGCCCGCTGGACCAGCCACCATGAGACACCGAACGAGGAGGCCGCTTCCGCGGCGGCCCTTCCGGATCCAATGACGGCGGCCACGAGGGCATCGCGGAGCCGGCGGGTGGACCGAGCGCGGCGCGGGACCTGGGCGGTCTCCTCGGCGAATGTCCGCCGCGGGCAAAGGTACTCATCGCAGAAGAATCTCCGCTTGGCCCAGATCACTTCGACTGGGCCGGCGACAGGGATGTCGCGCAGACGTTGTGGGCGGCGGGAATGCACGCGGGTGCTGATCACACCACAGGATGGGCAGCCGGACTCGGCAGTGGCTTCAACGCTGACCCGTCGCTGCCCGAAAGTGAGGATCTCAGTGTCTGTGACGCGGTAGTCGGGCAGGTTGAAAATGGCGGTGGCAGCATCGGGGCGCGGGGAAGTAGGCTCGATCAAGGCTCGTAGCTCCTGACTCTTGATGAATGCGTAGAGAACATCCATCACAGCAGGGCTACGAGCCCTTCAGCTTTCAAGACACGGAACCCGTTTCACCACGAACCACGGAGAGCCC
>NZ_JBNPEO010000011.1:0-93720 GCF_050490315.1 Pseudarthrobacter sp. J1738
AGCTAATGGCCGGCCAGAGGAACTAGCCAACGCAACAGCATCAGCCTTGAACTCATCAGAATAGGTGGGTCGAGAAGACATGAGAACAATCCTTTCAAAGACTGTCTCAGATCAGTAGTACACCTCAGTGCTCACCCCTTCGCCTTCGGACCAACTGCTGATCGGTGTCGTCGAGATAGAAGAACCGCTCCAGATGGTTCTGCGAAGGTTCTCCCACGAACCGCCCGAACGCGGCGGCCTGCGCATCACTCAAGAATGCAACTGGCACAACCTACAGACTACCGACAGCCACGTAGCAGAGGGCTAAACACGCAATCCTGTTCCACTACTACTCAGACCCAGTGTTGGAATCTAGTGCGGCTCAGCGTCAAAGCTGCGGAACATTGTCCTCTGGGGCCCGCTGGCACCGCCAAGGTATTGACCGTGGTCACCATAGCCAGCTTTGCGGTAGGCACGGAGCCCCGGTACGTTACGTTCGTTGACGGAAAGTACGACGCCGGACTGCTTGCTTTGGTGCCTAACGTTTAGGCGCCTGGCGGCCAGCACAGCAGCTTCCGCGGCCTTGGTGCCAAGACCTTGTCCTTGGAATCGTTTGTCGATCAGAAGCCCACGCAAAAGCCACACAGATTCATCATCAGGCCACCCAGCTAGGGTGGCTGCTCCGTATTGAAGCGTCAGTACGCCTACTACTTCACCATTGGCTTCAATCGCGAAGGGGAAGCGAGAAATGACCTCGAGCCCGATCAAAGACATTTTGAGAGCGTCTCTCACAAAGTCATTTTGATCGGGCTCAACGGCCAGTTCAGCAATGTCGCCAAGTTTGATAGCAAGCGCGTCCGCACTCAAATCCTTGAGGGGAACAAGCCACACTATTGCCTCAGCGTTTTGCACTCTTTAGAGCACTTTAGACAGGAAGTCTTTAGTGCGCTGTTCTTGAGGGTTACCAAAGAGTTGTTCGGGAGTCCCTGACTCACACACGTAACCATCAGCCATAAACAACACACGGTCTGCGACTTCGCGCGCGAAACCCATTTCGTGAGTTACTAGCACCATGGTCATGCCCTCTTTTGCGAGGTCCTTAATAACTTGCAGAACCTCCCCCACCATTTCGGGGTCCAAAGCCGAGGTGGCTTCGTCAAAGAGCATAATGTCCGGGCTCATCGCCAGAGCTCGTGCAATAGCCACACGCTGCTTCTGACCGCCGGAAAGCGAAGCTGGGCGGGCATGTGCCTTCTCGGAGAGTCCCACGCGATCCAGGAGCCTCGTAGCGTTCGCCTGGGCCTCTTGCCGGGTCTGCTTTTTTAGCTCTACCGGCGCCAGCATGATGTTTTCAATCACGCTCATGTGAGGGAAGAGGTTAAAGTGCTGGAACACCATCCCAATATGCCGGCGGACCTCGTTGATGTCACACTTTGGATCTGTCAGGTCAAAGCCATCAACATTCACCTGGCCAGCAGTAATTTCTTCTAGCTTGTTCAAGCAGCGCAAAAAGGTGGACTTGCCTGAGCCTGAGGGGCCAATAACGCATACCACCTCGCCTTCAGCAACGCTCGCGTCGATTCCCTTGAGAACCTCGTTGGTGCCAAAGGACTTCCGTAGACCCTTAACTGTGATTTTCATCGACTCTTTCGCGGCAGTCTCCTGCTCAACGGTGGTGCTCATTTGTTGAACCTCTTATCAACGAAGTTAGCGAGTTTGGTGAGCAGCATAATGACCACAAAGTACATTGCGGCAACAATTAGCAGCGTCTCGGTAATACGGAAGTTGCCTGCGTAGATCTGCTGACCTTGGTAGAGCAGTTCCGCGAAGCCAATGGCCAAAAGCAATGACGAGTCCTTGAGCATAATGATCAACTGGTTGATCAATGAAGGAGTCATGATCTTAAAGGCCTGTGGCACAACAACCTTTTGCATGGACTTGCCGTAGCCCATACCTAGGCTTCGGCTGGCCTCGAGCTGGCCCGGGTCAACTGTCTGAATAGCACCACGGACAATCTCAGTGATGTAAGCACCCGAGTTCAAGCTCAAGGTCAGTACGGCGGCTACCCAGATGTCTATCGGCTTTCCGGTGAGCTGCGGGATACCAAAGTAGAAGAAGAATGCCCAAACCAGCAATGGTGTGCCACGGAAGATGTTAACGAAGGTGGTGGCAATGCCGCGCAGCACGATGTTGCGGGAAATCTTCATAAAGCCCATCACCAGACCAATTATCATGGCCACGATAAAGGAATAGATGGTTACCAGTACCGTATTGCCAAGACCCTTAAGCAGACTGGGGAAGCTCTTGACCACCAAGTCCCAGAAGGTGCTGGGGGCTGCGGCCGCAGGATCCTTGAGGTATTTGTCTAGGGTCTTGTTGTACTCGCCGTTAGCTTTCATCTCCGCAAGGCCCGTGTTAAAGGCGGCGAGCAGCTCGGGGTTTTGGCCCTTGTTGACCGCGAAGCCGTAAGAGCCGCCCTTTTCCTTGTCCGTGACGGACTTCAGGCCGTTGTTCTGGCTAATGCCATAAGCCAGAACTGGGTAGTCATCAAAGACTGCAACAGCGTTGCCGGACTTCACCAATTCATACATTGTGGCGGACTGGTCGAGTGCTTTAACAGTGAATCCGTATTTCGCCTTGATGGAGTTAGCAAAGGTCTCGCCTTCGCTACCAGTCTTAGCGGTTACGGTTTTCCCACGCAGGTCTTCGTAGCTCTTGATGTCGTTGTTCGACTTGGCCACAGCCATCTGAACGCCGGACTCAAAGTAAGGATCGGAGAAATCGTAAACTTTCTTGCGCTCGTCGGTAATCGACATACCGGCAATAACACCGTCCACCTGATTCGAGGACAACGCTTGGAGGGCCGCGCTAAAGCCCAAGGACTTGACTTCTACTTCGAAGCCTTGGCTCTTGGCAATGGACCGGATGAGGTCCATGTCAATACCTGTCAGTTCGCCGCTGTCGTCGCGAAACTCAAATGGCGCAAACGTGGTGTCGGTGCCAATAACGAACTTTTTACCCGATACCGCGACTGGCTGGTTACCATGATCGGCCGCCAAAGCAGCTGGCGCCGCGACACCAACAACCATCGCTGCCGCTGCCAGAGCCGCACCGATCAGCACGAAGGTTCGGCGGATGATTCCACCGGACCGCTGAACTGTTTGCAAAATAAACAACCCCTCAATAGGTCTTGGCATCGCAAAGTAATACGACGCAATATCCAAAGAGACTACCGGCAATCAGTCCTGGATCGGGATTAGTGACCGTAGAACAATCTCTCAAATGCCGCGCGTGACCGTCGGGTCAGGCGCAAGTAGTCCTCTTCAAAATCTGCTGCATGGCCAGCCGTGTAGCCGCACCATCGCGAGACTGCTTCTAGATCACGGCGAGCAGTGGGCAGGACGTCCGAGGCTTTTCCTGACCAGATGACGTTTGCCGAACGCACCTGGCTGGCCAGTTCCCACGCAGCGCGCAAAAGCTCGGCGTCTTCGCGTTGGACAAGCCCGGCGGCGGCGGCCGCTTCGAGAGCGTCCAACGTTGAAGTGGTCTGAAGTTCCGTGATGGTGTGCGCATGTTGGAGCTGCAGCAATTGCACCAGCCACTCAACATCACTGAGCCCGCCCCTGCCTAATTTCACGTGCCGTGCTGGGTCTGCGCCACGGGGCAGACGCTCTGCCTCAACGCGTGCTTTAACGCGGCGGATTTCACGAATTTCTTGATCTTGCAGCGTTGCTGGATAGCGGATAGGCCTGATGAGTTCAAGAAACTCCTCAGCAAGCTCGTCATTGCCTGCCATGGGGCGTGCCCGTAGCAGCGCTTGGGCTTCCCAAATCAGTGACCACCGCTGGTAGTACGCGCGGTAAGAATCAATGCTGCGGACCATTGGCCCGTTTTTACCCTCGGGACGCAAGTCCGCATCCATGAGCAAGGCGCGTTCGGCTCGGATGGCGGGCTTGAGCGGTTGAGTCAGATAGGCGTTGACATTAGAGACAATCGCCTTCGCTTGGCTTTGAGCCTCATCGTCACTAAAGCCTGGCCGAGCGCGGTGAACAAACAATACGTCAGCATCAGATCCGTAGCCGATCTCGCGGCCGCCTTGGCGCCCCATAGCCACCACTAATACATCCGTCATCAAAGGCTGTGACTCGGTGGCTGTGCGTTCAGCAACGTGGAGGGCACCAAGCACAGCGGCCCGGTCGGCGTCTGAGAGCGCTTTGGCTACCGTGCTGTGATCGATCAATTCTGCGGCATTGGCAATAGCGATTCGGAGAGTTTCCCGGCGCCGGATCATCCGGACTTGGCGCATGGCGCTTTCAGCATCGGTATGCCGCGACATTTTGGATTGAATCTCTTGCCATTGGGCTTCAAAGCTCAACGGAACCAGTTCTTTATCTGAACCCAGCCAGGCCACCGACTCGGGCGAGACTTCCAGTAAGTCGGCGATCAGCCGAGAATTGGAAAGCACGTGGCACAAACGTTCCGCTGCAGCTTTAGAGTCCCGAAGCAAGCCGAGATACCAATGTGTGGTGCCTAGTTCTTCGCTAATCCTGCGAAAGGCGAGCAATCCGGCGTCGGGATCAATGCCCTCGGCGAGCCAATTCAGCAAAACTGGCAACAATTGCCGCTGCAACGCGGCACGCCGGCTCACACCGGTGGTGAGAGCAGTGATGTGTTGCATAGCCCCCAGCGGATTGTTGTAACCCAGCGCGGCCAGACGTGCCTGTGCAGCTTCCGGACTCAACCGTGCTTCGTCGGAACTCAAGGACGCTGCCGTGTTCAAGAGCGGACGGTAGAAAATCCGCTCGTGCATTTCGCGGACAGCACGTTTGGTTTTAACCCATTTAGCGTTGAGTGCTTCCGGTGTAGCGCGTTCGGTGTGAATAGCGCCCTGCACGGATCGCGCCAAAGCGCGAAGCGCGGGTTCGCTCGTGGGCATCAAGTGAGTGCGCCGCAGCCCAAAAAGCTGTATGCGGTGTTCCAAAAGCCTCAAAAAACGGTACGCAGCGTCAAACTCAGCAGCATCTGCGCGGCCAATATAGCCGCCGGCAGAGAGGGCTGCGATGGCCGAAGTGGTGTCCCTGCAGCGCAGAGTTTCATCGACTTTTCCGTGCACTAATTGCAAAAGTTGAACAGTGAATTCAACATCGCGTAGTCCCCCGGCACCCAGTTTGATTTGGCGTTCTTCCTCGTGCGCCGGGATGTTGTCAGTGACCCGCCGTCGCATCGCTTGGGCAGATTCAACAAAGCCGTCTCGAGTTGCCGCGTTCCACACAAAGGGAGCCATAGCCTCTTCGTAACGCTGGCCTAGTGCCTGGCTTCCCGCAATACACCGAGCCTTAAGTAGAGCTTGGAATTCCCAACTCTCAGCCCAGCGTTTGTAATACTCCACGTGAGATTCAAGGGTGCGAACCAGTGGACCGTCTTTGCCCTCAGGCCGCAGATTCGGGTCCACTTCCCACAGCCCAGGCTCGCGAGCGTTACCTGAAATGGCCCGTGATATTCCTGAAGCAAGAGCCGTGCCCACGCTGTTGGCGCTTGCTGAATCAACACCGGGGGCATCAACGACATAAATAACGTCGACGTCGGAAACATAGTTCAGTTCCCGCGCGCCACATTTGCCCATACCGATCACTGAAAATTCGACGGCGGCGACCTGATCGGCGTCGAACTTTTGTTGCGCCTCGGCGCGAGAAACGGCCAAGGCCGCATCTATTGCGGCGCCAGCGAGGTCAGCCAGCTCAGCGGCAACTACCGGAAGGTAGTCCGCCGGCGAGGCGGCGCAGAGATCCCTGATTGCCAGTTCGGTCAAAAGCCGCCGGTAACGGATCCTCAGCGCAGTGTAGGCCTCTTGCCCCGTCAACGCCGCGACGGGTGCAAGGTCCTTGGGGTTTGCCTTGACGGAACGCAAAAGCTCACTTCGGGCAACCCCCGGGCTGATTGCCTGAGGCTCCGGGCTGGTCCGAACGTCCAAAACATCCAGATGTTCCGGATGCCGGATCAAAAACTCTCCTAGGGCTTCCGAAGCACCTAGAAGACGGAACATCGCCTCAAAATCTTTGCCCTCTTGGGATAATTTCTTGGCAAGGGCCGGATGACGTTCGATCAAACGCACCAGCGATTGCAAAGCCGTATCCGGGTTCGCTGATTGCGCCAAGGCCTCAAATAGCCAGTCTTGGCTAATTCCGTCAAGTTCCGGTGCGCCCAGAAATCTTGTGCCCTTGTCTAGATCACTGAATCCGGCTGTGATCAACTGGCGGGCAACGCTCATGGCCAAAACTTAGAGGATTCCCAAATTGCGGCTCAGCTCGTAAGGAGTGACTTGAAGCCGGTAGTCCTGCCATTCCGCGCGCTTGTTCCGCAGGAAGTTCTCGAACACCTGCTCCCCCAGGATCTCAGCCATAAACTCTGATTCCTCCATCTGGCGGAAGGCGTCATGCAGGCTCGAGGGCAAGGGGTCGTGTCCTAGTGCGCGGCGCTCAGCAGTGGACAAGGACCACACGTCGTCTTCAGCTGCAGCCGGGAGTTCCATCTCGTTTTCAATGCCTTTGAGCCCTGCGCCCAACAGCACTGCATACGCAAGGTACGGGTTAGCAGCGGAATCGATTCCACGGTATTCAATCCGGGCAGACTGCCCCTTACCCGGTTTGTACAACGGAACACGCACCAACGCAGAGCGGTTGTTGTGACCCCAGCTCAGGTAGCTCGGGGCCTCCCCGCCGCCCCACAATCGCTTGTACGAGTTTACGAATTGGTTGGTTACAGCTGTGAACTCTGGCGCATAGCGTAGGACACCAGCTATAAAGTGGCGCGCCGTTTTGGAGAGCTGGAATTCGGATCCGGCTTCATAGAACGCGTTGGTATCACCCTCAAACAAGGAGAAGTGGGTGTGCATACCGGAGCCGGGGTGATTAGTAAACGGCTTTGGCATAAACGTGGCATAGCTACCCTGTTGAAGCGCTACTTCCTTGATGACCGTGCGGAACGTCATAATGTTGTCCGCAGTCTGGAGCGCATCGGCGTAGCGCAGGTCGATTTCGTTCTGGCCCGGGCCAGCCTCGTGGTGGCTGAACTCCACCGAGATGCCCACGGATTCGAGCATGGTCACTGCCGTACGGCGGAAGTCTTGTGCCACGCCTCCGGGGACGTGATCAAAATAGCCGCCCTCATCCACCGGCACTGGTGCACCGTCCGGGCCAGGCTCTTGAGACTTCAAAAGGTAGAACTCAATCTCCGGGTGGGTGTAACAGGTGAATCCCATGTCCGCGGCTTTGGCCAAGGTTCGCTTGAGAACAGTGCGCGGATCAGCGTTGGAGGGTTCGCCGTCGGGCGTCAGAATGTCGCAGAACATACGGGAGGTCTGCTCGGTGTCGCCGCGCCACGGCAAAATCTGGAATGTGGCCGGATCTGGCTGTGCCAGCAAGTCCGACTCGTAAATTCGAGCCAATCCCTCAATTGAGGAACCGTCAAAACCTAGGCCTTCTTCAAAAGCGCCTTCAACTTCGGCAGGTGCAAGGGCCACTGATTTCAGTGAACCCACAACGTCCGTAAACCACAGACGCACAAAACGCACGTCGCGCTCTTCAATAGTGCGAAGAACGAATTCCTGCTGACGGTCCATGTGCGGCCTCATCTCCCACTCGGTTTCGGTGCCGGTCTCCCGTGATGGGATGGCAGCAACTTCTGACTCACTCTACTAATCATTGGGCCCCTACGTGCAGCCCAAGTCATTGTTTGAGACGCGCCGGATACTTGCGCCGCGTCACAGACTCAGTGGCAAGTACGGCAACTATCGCAATAAGCTCTACCTATGGTCCCCAGCGAAAGCCCCCTTGCCCCAGCGCCCACTGAAGTAAACGCCCCGTACGGCACAGGCCCTGCAGCGTCCGCGGTGGCGCCTGCTGTCACTTCATCGATCGCACCTACACAACGCCCCCGAGTGCGAATCCATCACTTGCAGCAGGCTAAAGACCAGGGCACACGGTTTTCCATGCTGACCGCATATGAGCAATATTCTGCTGAGATCTTTGACGAAGCCGGGATCGATATTTTGCTGATTGGCGATTCGGCGTCCAACAACGTCTACGGTAACCAATCGAGCCTACCGGTCACCGTTGATGAGCTTTTGCCGCTCAGCCGTGCCGTTGCTCGCTCCGCTAAAAGCGCATTGATCCTCGCTGATTTGCCCTTCGGTAGCTATGAAGCTTCTCCTGCCCAAGCCATCGGCACCGGAGTTCGCTTTATGAAGGAAGGTCTTGCCCACGCTGTAAAGATGGAGGGTGGCGCCTACTACGCCGACACCGTGCGCGCCATGGTGCAAGCTGGCATTCCCGTGATGGCTCACATCGGCTTCACTCCCCAAAGCGAGCACGCCTTGGGCGGATACCGGGTTCAGGGCCGCGGGGACGACGCACAACGGCTCATTGACGACGCCCTTGCCCTACAAGATGCCGGTGCTTTTGCCGTACTGATGGAAATGGTGCCGGCGGATACTGCCGCGAAGGTAGATCAAGCCCTCCGCGTTCCAACCGTGGGAATTGGTGCCGGTTCTTCCACCACCGGACAAGTTCTAGTCTGGCAGGATGCCATGGGACTTCGCTCAGGCAAAATGGCGAAGTTTGTGAAGCAGTACGCACATCTCCGCGATACAATGCTCGAGGCCGCGCGAAGCTTTAACACCGAAGTTCGTGACGGCAGCTTCCCTGGCCCCGAGCATTCTTTCTAGGGAACTACTCTTCGTCGCCCTTGTCCCACGCTTCATTGCGGGCCTTCACTTTTTCAAGGGCGTGCTCGGCTTCTGCCCGAGTACCGTAGGGCCCAATCAACTGGGACCAATCGGATTGTGCGTCTTCTTCCACTTCGTGGGTGTTCACGTTGTACCAAAACTCGGCCATGACTACTCCAATCGATCGGTTACTGCGGTTCTGCCCGCTAGACTCAATCTATGCCTTCTCTGACTTCCTTTGCACCTATCGGCACGCTCAGCAAAGGGCAAGTTGCGCCCATACTGCCCGTCCCTGGGTCCATTGCGCGCCCGGAATATGTTGGCAAATCTAGTCCTGCGCCGTTCACCGGTTCTGAGATTAAATCCGCAGAGACCATCGAAAAAATTCGAATTGCGTCCAAGATCGCGGCCCAGGCAATTGTTGCCGTGGGGGAAGCGATCAAGCCCGGCGTCACCACCGATTCACTGGACCGCGTGGGCCACGAGTTCCTACTCGATCACCAGGCCTACCCCTCCACTCTGGGCTACCGCGGGTTCCCGAAATCTGTGTGCACTTCTGTCAACGAGGTGATCTGCCACGGCATCCCTGACACCACGGTGCTCCAGGATGGCGACATCATCAATATCGACATCACAGCTTTCATTGGCGGCGTGCACGGCGACACCAATTACACCTTCTTGGTAGGCGACGTTGATGAAGAATCCAGATTGCTTGTGGAACGGACTCAAGAGTCCCTCAACCGTGCCATCAAAGCGGTGGCTCCTGGCCGGGAGATCAACGTGATCGGCCGGGCGATCGAATCTTATGCAAAGCGTTTTGGTTACGGAGTGGTCCGCGATTTCACCGGCCATGGTGTGGGCGAAGCGTTCCACAGCGGCCTGATCATTCCTCATTATGACGCAGCGCCCGCCTACAACACTGTGATGGAACCGGGAATGACGTTTACTATTGAGCCGATGCTGACCCTGGGTACCATCCAGTGGGACATGTGGTCCGATGATTGGACAGTCCTTACCAAGGATCGCAAACGTACCGCACAGTTTGAGCACACCCTTGTTGTTACCCAGGATGGCGCGGAAGTTCTTACGCTCCCCTAATCCGCACCATCGCACACCGTTTGCCCATGGCGAAGTCCGCCTGCAGAGAAGGAACTGACGTGTCTAAGAAGGACGAGAAGAGCAAGAACCACGCCCAGGTGATCGGTATCGACATCGGAGGTACCGGAATCAAGGGTGGCATCGTCAACCTGAAGGACGGCGAGTTGGTGGGCGAACGTTTCCGCATCCCCACTCCTCAGCCTGCCACCCCTGAAGCTGTTGCTGAGGTTGTTGCTCAGATTGTTGAAGAGTTGTCTTCTCGCAAAGGTGCGCCGGCCAAAGACACCCCAGTGGGCGTGACATTCCCGGGTATCATTCAGCACGGTGTGTGCTGGTCTGCTGCCAACGTGGATAAGTCCTGGATTGGCACCGACATTGATGCCCTCTTCACCGAACATTTGGGACGTCCAGTCGAGGTAGTGAACGACGCCGATGCGGCCGGAATCGCGGAGGCTCGCTATGGCGCGGGCAAAGGCGTAGATGGCACGGTTTTGGTGATCACTTTGGGCACCGGTATTGGTTCGGCCTTTATTTTCAACGGTCGCTTAGTTCCGAACGCTGAGTTGGGACACTTGGAAATCGACGGGCACGACGCCGAGTCCAAGGCTTCCGCTGTGGCTCGCGAACGCGACGGGCTGAGCTGGGAAGAATACAGTGTTCTGTTGCAGCGCTACTTCTCCCACGTTGAGTTCTTGTTCTCCCCTGAACTCTTTATTGTGGGTGGCGGCATTTCCAAGCGCGCTGACGAGTACTTGCCGCACATGAAGTTGCGCACCAAGATTGTCCCTGCCGAGCTGAAGAATGAGGCAGGCATTGTGGGCGCAGCACTTCAGATTGCTTTGCAGCACAAACTAACCAAGTAGATTTTGGTGCCGGTGGTGGCGGCGGCTTCCCCTCCGCGGCCACCACCGGAGTCTAGAGTTACTCGATTTTCTGAGCAGCAGCGCTGGAAGTTGCTGATGATGGCACAGCTTCCCGCCGCAATTTTGCGATGGCTTTTTCGAAGTCCTCGAGCGAATCAAAAGCTTGATACACACTCGCGAAGCGCAAGTAGGCCACTTCGTCGAGTTTCTGCAGCGGCCCAAGGATCTCCAGGCCTACCTCATGCGCTTCGATCTCAGCAGCACCACTAGCACGAATGTTTTCTTCAACTTCCTGCGCCAGCATAGCCAGATCATCTTCAGTCACCGGCCGGCCTTGGCAAGCCTTGCGGACACCGTTGATGACCTTGATGCGACTAAAGGGTTCGCCCACGCCTGAGCGTTTGATCACTGACAGGCTGGTGGTTTCCACCGTGCTGAAGCGCCGTCCACATTCAGGGCATTGCCGGCGCCTGCGGATCGCTGAGCCGTCATCGGCAATACGGCTGTCCACCACTCGAGAATCGGGGTTACGGCAGTAAGGACAATACATCCGGGGCTCCCCTCATCATGCGATTCCTCGTGGGTTCGACTGCAGGAAAACTAGCAGCTAGATCGTGATTCCGACCCAGTCTACGACTACATGTGGTCAAATTACAAGGATGTTATTACTACATGTAGTGGTTACGAAGGCTGCAGGTCAGTGAAGCGAATGGCCACCGCATCGCCATGGGCTGGCAGGTTCTCAGCGCGCGACAAATTCACAATGTGCTCGCTAACGGTCTGAAGCGAGGAGCGTTCGTAATTAATCAATTGAACCGAACGCATAAACGTTGTGACATTCAATCCCGAGGAAAACGCCGCCGTGCCGCTAGTTGGCAAAACGTGGTTGGAACCGGCGCAGTAATCACCCAGGCTGACAGGGCTGTACTCCCCCACAAAGATGGCCCCAGCGTTGACAATTCGAGTGGCAACGTGTGGTGCGTCCGCTGTCATAATCTCCAAGTGCTCTGCGGCGTAAGCGTTGCACACAGCAATGCCTTGCTCGATGGAATCCACTAAGACCACTCCGGATTGAACCCCGTTCAGGGCAATAACTACACGTTCCCGGTGAGTGGTGGCAGCCACTTGAGCGCGAAGTTCCTCAGAGACTGCTTGCGCCAACAAAGGCGAGTCAGTAATCAGAACAGCCGCTGCTTTGGGATCGTGTTCTGCCTGACTGACCAAATCTGCCGCAACAAACGCTGGGGTTGCGGTTGAATCAGCCAAGATCGCAATCTCAGTGGGCCCGGCCTCAGAATCAATCCCCACGGCCCCCTTCACCAGCCGTTTGGCAGTGGCAACAAAAATGTTTCCCGGGCCGGTAATAACGTTCACCGGTTCAATCCCATCCCCAGAATCATCGCCGGGCACACCGTACGCAAAAGTGGCGATAGCCTGCGCGCCGCCAATCGCATACACCTCGGTAATACCCAAGAGTTGCGCAGCCGCCAAAATGGTTGGGTGCGGAAGACCATTGTGATCTTTCTGAGGTGGCGATGCCAAAGCGATCGACTCTACCCCGGCGGCAAGCGCCGGGACCACGTTCATAATGACTGACGACGGGTAAACAGCCAGGCCACCTGGCACATACAGACCCACACGGCGAACAGGAATCCAGCGATTAGACACCACAGCGCCATTGTCCAGCCGGACGCTGCTGTCTTCTGGCCGCTGCTCGTCCGACACCAGAGTTGCCCGGCGAATGGACTCTTCCAAGGCTGACCGGACAGCGGGGTCAAGATTTTCCAGTGCACGGTTGAGTTCCTCAACCGGAATGCGCGGGTGACATTGTTCAACTCCATCAAAGGTTTGGGCGTATCCTCGCAGAGCGCCGAGACCATCACGCTGAACTGAAGCGATAACGTCCCGGACAATCTCTTCCGCCGAGGAAGAATCGTTGCCGTGGGTCCGCGGTAGGGCTGCCTTGAGCTCAGCAGTGGAGAGAGTCTTCCCCCTCAGATCCAGCATTCGTAGCACCACGTTAGATTCCGGGGTGCCCTGTGCAGGGTTGGCATCGGTCGCTTTGAAGGGCTGTGTAGTCACCGCACCATTTTAGCTGGATTCTTCTAGCTCACCGGCGCTCGGCGTACTAGGCTCACCAAGGACATACCACAGAGCATCACCGCTAGTGCACCCGGCCACGCGGTCAACAACGCCCACGAGCGCAGTGTGAAGTTCACCCCTGAGCCGGCAGGTGCACTCGTCAGCGGAACCCAAAAATAACCCAGCAACTGGCCTAGCTGCCACGCGATCAGCGAAGCCAAACAAGCGCCAACAATCAACGCCAAGAAAAGCGGCGAAGAGGCCCGTCCTGGGGTCCTGAAAAACACAACTAGAGCCACAATAATGCCCGCACCTACACCCACCGCCCCAAAAACAAGGTCTCTCGGGAACCACTGCATGGGATCCGCCGCGTCGCCCAGTATGCGGCCGCCCGGGGCCAAAAGCCACCACAACACGGCAGCCGGCAAGCCCAAAACCGAGGTGAGGGCCACGCTCTTGGCAAGTACCGTCGTCGAACGTTGCTCCCCTATAGGTGAGTTGCCAGCCAGCTTGCGCGCCGCCCATCGGGAAGTAGTCTGCGTGTTCTCGGGGCTCCATCCGGGCTGTTGACTCATGAAGTAAACATTAACAACAACTTCACCCTAGGCAACAAAAACTCTTGCTTTCTTGCCCTCGGCATTACTGTGAAAGCGTTCAGTGAAAGCAGACCGTATGGCTGCACGAACCTAGGAGTAGGACCACCATGACTGCCGAAGAACCAGCCTTCGAAGAAACGTTTAAGGAAATGTTTCGCCGCCATGCCGCTGGGGTGGCCATCATCACGGCAATGCATCAGGATCTCCCTTACGGGTTCACTGCAACATCGGTAGCATCGCTCTCCGCAAAACCACCACGCTTCACCTTCAACATGGCTCGGACCTCAAGCTCGTGGCCGGCCGTGGCCAACTCTGACTACATCGGATTGCACATGCTGGGCCTGGACAATCAAGCATTGGCTGACAGGTTTGCACGCACCAAGGATCGCTTCGGCGGTGATCATTGGGAGCTTGGGCCACACAATGTGCCGGTGCTCAAAGACGTCTCCGGGTGGCTGATCGGAAAAATCCAAACCCGCTTGTCCTTTGAGAACAACGCAGTGATTGTTGTCGAGGTTGTTGGTGGAACAGTGGGGCAGGCCGGGACTCCGCTGTTGTATCACGGCGGAAAATACTCTCAACCCACCCCTTTGGACTACGAGATCTAGGCGTCCAAGCAGGCTGGCCCCAAAAGAACTTTGAGATCCCCAAAAAGAGATGGGGAAGGTTCAACACGCAAATGTGCACCAAGCTTCATCACCTCCACCATCCGGGTACCACTGAGCCGAAGCTGAACCTCGCTGGTACCGGGGTGGTTTCGAAGAACGTCGCCCAGCTCCGTAACAACAGCCTCGGTGGCCTTGTGCGTGGGCATAGAAATCACCACCGGACCATTCAATCCCTCGCTCAGATCCGGGACGGAAAGCTCCATACAGTTCAGCGTGATTGCACCGTCATCCCGGCGCTGCAGGCGGCCCTTAATCACCACAATGAGGTCCTCAGCCAGTACCGATGCAATTGGCCCGTAGACCTGGCCAAAGAACATCACCTCAATGGAGGCGCCCAAGTCCTCAACCTCAGCGCGGGCATAGGCGTTACCGCTAGCCTTAGCGATTCTGCGGCTGAGTGAGGTGATCATCCCGGCAATGGTGACAATGGCGCCGTCGTGCGGTCCATCCTCGCTCAAAAGCGAGGCAACGCTGTGCTCTGAATGCTGGGTAAGAATTCCTTCAAGGCCCTGCAAGGGGTGATCCGAGACGTAAAGCCCCAGCATGTCCCGTTCAAACGCGAGCTTGTCTTTTTTCTCCCACTCGGGCAAGTCCGGGATTTCGGTGGTCAATGAGGACTCAGATTCTTGGTCCTCGATCCCGGCAAAGAGATCAAACTGCCCAATAGCTTCGTTGCGTTTGAGCGTAATGACTGCATCAATCGCTTCTTCGTGAATCATGGCCAGCGGGCGGCGTTTGTGACCCAATGAATCAAAGGCTCCAGCCTTGATCAGGGATTCAATGGTGCGCTTGTTACACACCACAGCCGGGACCTTCATCAAAAAGTCCTTGAAGTTTTGGTACGGCTCTTTCTCTTCGCGAGTGGAGACAATGGCATCCACCGCGTTGGCGCCCACGTTACGAATTGCACCCATCCCAAAACGGATATCTTCGCCTACAGGGGTGAAGTTCAAGGACGAATCGTTGACGTCCGGCGGCAACACAGTGATGCCCATACGCCGGCACTCGTTCAAGTACATGGCTGACTTATCTTTGTCATCGCCCACAGAGGTGAGCAGCGCTGCCATGTATTCCGGCGCAAAGTGTGCCTTGAGGTAAGCCGTCCAGTAAGACACCAGCCCGTAGGCGGCAGAGTGAGCTTTGTTAAAGGCGTAGTCGGAGAACGGGAGCAGGATGTCCCACAGCGACTTGATAGCGGCCTCAGAGAAGCCGTTAGCGATCATGCCTCCGTGGAAGCCCTCGTACTGTTTGTCCAGCTCTGACTTCTTCTTTTTACCCATGGCGCGGCGCAAAATATCTGCTTGCCCAAGGGTGAAGCCTGCAACCTTTTGAGCAATGGCCATAACCTGCTCTTGGTAGACAATCAGGCCATATGTGGTGCCCAAAATCTCCGCCAGTGGCTCTTCAAGCTGCGGGTGGATCGGAGTGACCTCTTGGAGCCCGTTTTTGCGCAAGGCGTAGTTGTTGTGCGAGTTGGCACCCATGGGCCCAGGACGGTACAACGCAATAACAGCAGAAATATCTTCGAAGTTGTCGGGGCGCATCAGCTTCAATAGCGAACGCATTGGCCCGCCATCGAGCTGGAACACGCCCAATGTGTCACCACGGGCCAATAGCTTGTACGCCTCGGCATCATCAATGTTGAGCCGTTCCAGGTCCAGCTCAATGCCGCGGTTGGCTTTGATGTTCTCTAGGGCATCGGAAATGATCGTCAGGTTCCGAAGACCCAAGAAGTCCATCTTGATCAGGCCGAGGCCCTCACTGGTGGGGTAATCAAACTGGGTGATGACCTGGCCGTCTTGGAAACGGCGCATGATCGGCACTACGTCGATGATGGGGTCCGAGGACATAATCACACCGGCGGCGTGCACACCCCACTGGCGTTTCAGGCCCTCAATGCCTAGAGCCGTTTCAAAGACCTTGGCAGCTTCCGGATCATTGGCTACGAGTTCGCGGAACTCTCCCGCCTCGCCATAACGCTTGGACTCTGGATTCTGGATGTCGCCCAGCGGGATGTCCTTGGCCATCACTGCAGGCGGCAAGGCTTTGGTGAGCTGCTCACCCATGCTGAAGGGGTAACCCAGAACACGTGAGGAGTCCTTGAGTGCCTGTTTGGTCTTGATGGTTCCGTACGTAACGATCATTGCGACACGCTCATCACCATATTTTTTGGTGACGTAGTCAATTACTTCTGAACGACGACGATCATCGAAGTCCACGTCAAAGTCAGGCATGGACACGCGCTCCGGGTTCAAAAAGCGCTCAAAGATTAGGCCATGACGCAGCGGGTCTAGATCGGTAATACGCAGGGCGTAAGCCACCATGGAACCGGCACCTGAACCACGGCCCGGACCTACACGAATACCGTTTTCCTTAGACCAGTTAATGAAGTCGGCCACCACCAGGAAGTAACCCGGAAAGCCCATTTTGGTAATAACGTCTAGCTCGTAGTCGGCCTGCTTTCGCACCGCCTCGGAGACACCGTCTGGGTACCGATAGGCGAGCCCCTTGTCCACCTCTTTGACCAGCCATGAGGTTTCGTCCTCACCTGGCGGGCACGGGAACTTGGGCATGTAGTTGGCGTTGGTGTTAAACGAGACTTCACACCGCTCGGCAATAAGCAAGGTGTTGTCGCACGCGTCCGGGTGGTCCCGGAACAGCTCCCGCATTTCGCGTGGAGACTTCAAGTAATAGCCGCTGCCACTGAAAGCGAAGCGGGATCCACCATTGTCATACGTAGGTTCAAGCAGAGTGGAACCAGATTGGATCGCCAGCAAAGCCTCGTGGGCCTTAGCATCATGCTCGTGTGTGTAGTGGAGGTCATTGGTGGCCACCAAAGGTATGTCTAGTTCCTTAGCGAGTTTGAGCAGATCTCCCGTCACACGGCGTTCAATGTCCAGACCGTGGTCCATCAGCTCACAGAAATAGTTCTCTTTGCCAAAGATGTCTTGAAACTCTGCAGCGGCCTCTAGAGCTTCCCGGTATTGCCCCAAGCGCAACCGTGTTTGGACCTCGCCTGAAGGGCATCCAGTGGTGGCGATGAGGCCTTCGGAGTAGGTGCTGAGCAATTCGCGGTCCAGCCGTGGCCACTTACCGAAAACAGAATCCAGCGACGCAATGGAAGATGCCCGGAACAGGTTGCGCATACCGGTGTTGTTGTAGCTGAGCAACGTCATGTGGGTGTACGCACCACCACCAGAGACGTCGTCGCGGCGCTGGTTCTCTTCACCCCAGCGCACGCGCCCCTTGTCAGTGCGCGCTGTGCCGGGGGTTACGTACGCTTCAACACCAATGATGGGCCGGATGCCTTTGTCCGTAGCCCGCTTCCAAAAGTCGTAGGCTCCAAAGAGATACCCGTGATCGGTGGTTGCCAGGGCCGGCATTCCAAGGCGCTCGGTCTCGTCGAACAACTCCGACAATCGCGCGGCACCGTCCAACATGGAGTACTCGGTGTGGTTGTGGAGATGAACAAACGAGTCATTGCTGGAAGTCACCCAGCTATTCTAGGCGCTGCCTTCAGCGAGCAGATCCAAGGCGTGCTGCAAGTCCTGCGGATAGTTGCTTGATACGGTGAATCGCTCCCCCGTGCGCGGGTGATCGAAACTCAATTCCCGGGCGTGCAACCACTGGCGTGTGAGCCCCAGCCGAGCGGCGAGTTTCGGGTCGGCGCCGTAGGTGAGGTCCCCTGCGCAGGGATGACGCAAAGCGGAAAAGTGCACACGGATTTGGTGGGTACGCCCGGTCTCGAGGTGAACTTCCACTAGGCTCGCTTTGCCGAAGGCCTCCAGTACCTCGTAATGGGTCACTGAGGGGCGGCCATCCTCGATCACGGCGAACCGCCAGTCATGGCCAGGATGACGGCCAATGGGGGCGTCAATGGTTCCCTTAAGCGGGTCCGGAAGGCCTTGAACTACTGCGTGATAGACCTTGTCAACAGTGCGTTCCTTAAAGGCACGCTTGAGAGCCGTGTAGGCCATCTCAGTTTTGGCCACCACC
The DNA here is from genome assembly GCF_050490315.1 of Pseudarthrobacter sp. J1738. Lineage (NCBI taxonomy): Bacteria > Bacillati > Actinomycetota > Actinomycetes > Micrococcales > Micrococcaceae > Pseudarthrobacter > Pseudarthrobacter sp. J1738. The sequence continues at coordinate 18,005 of NZ_JBNPEO010000011.1, forward strand.
ATCAAACCGGAGGTGCCGACATCAAGGCGGTGGACAATGCCGGCTCGTTCGGGGGCACCAGAGGTAGAGATGCGGTAGCCCGCGCCAGCTAGGCCTCCCACCACCGTGGGACCAACCCAGCCCGGCGAGGGGTGAGCTGCCACGCCCACTGGTTTGTCGATGACCACAAAGTCCTCGTCATCGGCAAGAATCTTTAGGCCTTCCACTTTCTCCTCCACAACTGCAAGCGGATCGCGCCGCTCCGGGGTGATGACGCTGATATTGTCCCCAGCACGGAACTTTGCCGATTTGCTGAGCGTCGCTGCCCCACCGGTGACGTTGCCTTCTGAGAGCAAAGTAGCTGCAGCAGAACGAGAGATGCCCATTAACGCTGCCAGTCCGGCGTCGGCCCTAACGCCGTTTAGTTCCTCGGGAACCGTAAATATTTGAGCCACCGTTACGCCTCAGATTCTGGTTCTGAAGGGGAAGCTGCCGCCGGCGTTTTGCCATCGATACTGATACCACGCAGCGTCAGCAAACAAATGATGACCACAGAGGACACCACTGCGGAGTCTGCAATGTTGAAGATGGCAAAGTTGGGCAACTGAATGAAGTCCACCACGTGACCCATTCCAAAGCTAGGGTCCCGGAACAGCCGGTCAGTGAGATTCCCTAGGGCTCCGCCTAAAAGAAGGCCTAGGGCCACCGCCCACCATCGCGACCCAATACGGCGCACCTGAGTAAGGATGGCAATGCAAACCACTGCCATCACGATCGTAAAAATCCAGGTTACGTTCTCGCCGATTGAAAAAGCCGCACCGGAATTTCGAATGTAATACCAATGCAGCAGAGGCGGCAGCACCGGAGTCCGTTCACCTTCAACCATGGTGGAAGTCACCCACAACTTCGTGAGCTGGTCGAAGGCGTAAGCAAAAATCGCCATCCCGGCAAAAAGTGACATAAGCAGCGCTCGGCGAGGTCGCTTGGCAGCTGGGCTGGCGTGGACGTTATCCATATGTGGCTCGGTGCTCATGTTTCTTTTCTGCGCAATGTGCGTTGATACTGGCGTTCGTTAGATCGTAGGCACGCTGGTCCGGATCCGCTGATTGTTAATGGAAAAAGCCGGTGACCGAGGAGTCCTCAGCCACCGGCTTTTAAGAATACTTCTTAGGCGTCAGCGTTGCTGTCCGAAGTGTCCGGGGAAGCAACCGAACCGCGGGATTCGAGATCGCGCAACTGGCCTTCGATGTAGGACTTCAGACGGCTACGGTAGTCACGCTCAAAGCCGCGCAACTGCTCGACCTTGCGCTCCAGCACGGAGCGCTGCTGCTCAAGAGCACCGAGAGTCTTGCGTGACTTCTCCTGTGCGTCGTTGACCAGGCTGCTGGCTTCGATCTGAGCCTCTGCGATGATCTTGTCACGCTGTGAGGCGCCGTCTGCAACGTGCTTGTCGTGCATCTGCTGTGCCATGGCCAAAAGGCCTGCTGCGGACTCTGCTGAAACAGAGTTGGGAGCAGCAGCAGCCGCCGGTGCTGCGACCGGGGCAGCAGCCTGAACGGGCTTGTCAGCCTCAGGAGCGGCAACAGGTGCAGCTTCCTTAGCGTCTGCAGGCGCCTTGGTCTCTTCCTTAGCGGCTTCAACCTTGGCGGCCGGAACTGCAGGCTTTGCCTCGGGAATCTTCTCAACCACCGGAGCGGCAGTCGTTGCCGCGGCGGGGGCGGAGCCGGAGGTCTCGGAGAGCTTCTTGCGAAGGTCTTCGTTTTCCTGCGTCAAGCGGCGGAGTTCGACGACGATCTCGTCCAGGAAGTCATCAACTTCATCCTGGTCATAGCCCTCGCGGAACTTGGTCGGCTGAAAGCGCTTGTTGACAACGTCTTCTGGCGTCAAAGCCATCTGGTCACCTCGTTGGTCTAGTTAGTCAGTAGGCCTTCCGGCCGATGAAACTACGGTACCTAATTATGGACTCGTAACTGTAATCCCGTGCCCATGCACGGGAAAATAGTTCCACAGGGAACACTAGACGAGAATTCGACTTCGTGCGCCGCATTCTCGTTTACTTCAGTAATTTTATGCGAGGCCGCTGAAAACACCCATCAGTACGCTCGTCGCAATAAAAAGAACAATGATGCTGAGATCAAGGGAAATTCCGCCCAATCGCAACGGTGGAATCCAACGACGCAAGAGCTTTACCACCGGATCAGTGACGGTATAGACCGCACTCGCTGTGATCAACGCCACCCCGCGCGGACGCCATTGACGCGCGAACATTTGCGTCCATTCGATGACGAGCCGGATGATCAAAGCTACAAAAAACAGCAGCAATGCCACGTAAATCAGGGCAAAAATGATCCCCACGGATGAATCTCGTTCCTCGATGGCTGCGACGGTTTACTACCGCGAACGCTAGCTCTGGTTGAAAAAGCTTGCCTGGTTTTCGCTGGACTTCTTGTCATCGCCAAGAACTTCAACGTAGGAGGGCGAGAGCAAAAATACCTTGCTCGTCACGCGCTCAATGCTACCGTGCAGACCAAAGACCAAACCGGCGGAGAAATCAACCAGACGCTTGGCATCGGCTTCACCCATGTCGGTGACATTCATAATGACCGGAATGCCGTCCCGGAAGCTTTCACCGATGACTTTGGCATCGTTGTATGAACGGGGGTGAATTGTGGTGATCTGACGCAATCCAGTGCTTTCTTCGCGGGCAGCAGCTGCTCGTTTAATAGGGGTTACCGGGGCCCGGTATTCGGTGTCAACAGCAACGGGGGCTGATTCACGCACGGGTGCACTCGAGCGCACTTCTTCACGGTCATAGTCCACGGAGTGGTCCTCGGTCTTCGGTGCGATCTGGTGGGTCTCAGCCTCGTAGTGTTCGTCGCCATCAGCGAGCCCAAGATAGATCATTGTCTTGCGCAGCGCGCCAGCCATGGTCGACTCCAATCGTGTCTGTTCTGGGCCGCCCTAGAAGTTTCTTCGAGGTTGGATTCCGGCCCACTGATCCCAACAATCATGACGCTACCGTATGGGCGGACGCGGTCCCAGAACATCCGAACCTATCCTTAGGTGTGTCGCGCCGTAACGAATGGCATGTTCTAGATCTCCGCTCATTCCCGCCGAAATGTAGCGTGCATGAGGGAATTGTTGCCTAAGTTCACGTGAATGTTCCGCGAGCTGCGCAAAGGCTGCGTCCGGATCGCTTCCCAGTGGCGCCACCGCCATCACACCATAGAGTTCAAGTCCGACGGCGGCATCTACTGCCGCACCCAACTCTAAGAGCTGCTCGGGGCTGGCTCCTCCCCTGCCGGCTTCGGCGGACGGGTCCAGATTGAGCTGGATAAAGCACTGAAGATCCGGACGGTTATTTTGTTCTTGTTCGGCCACGACGCCTTTAGAGAGCGCTGTCACCAAAGAGAGACGGTCTACCGAGTGCACAGCATGGGCGTAGCGCGCCACGGACTTTGCCTTGTTGGTTTGGATTTGGCCCACGAAGTGCCACTTCAACGCCAATTCGCCGAGTTCCTGGCTCTTCGGCGCGGCCTCTTGGTCCCGGCTTTCACCCACGTCCTGGACACCCATTGCAGCGAGTCTGCGAATGTCTTGAGTCGTGTGAAACTTGGTCACAACAACAAGTTCGCAAGCGCCGTCTTCGCGCCCGGCAGCTGCCGCCGCTGCACTGATGCGCTTCTGGACCGCCGTGAGGTTGCCGCGAAGCTCCACACTTCGTTGGTCTGGCTCGTGAGTGTTATCCAGTGAATCAATCGACTGTGAGTCATTCATGCGTACTCCAAATGAGTCCGGCGAACCGGCCTGATCGTTGATCTCGCCGGTGCGAGTACAACCCCTGATTTTCGAGGGTGCATTCGCCGCGGTATTTGATTTCTACACCCGCGCGTTCCAATTGTGCGGCTGCGGCTGCGGGGAGATCTAGGGCCGGGGTCCCCCAGCTGGTTTCTTGCCATGCGGCTGGTTCGAGCGCGCTCACGTCTTCACGCATTGAGGTGGGAACCTCGTAGCACTCGCCACAGACGGATGGTCCCATCCAAGCGCTGATGGCCGTGGCGCCAGCTGCTCGCAATTCGTCAACGGTTTTACCGATCACGTTGGCTACCACGCCCGGCCTGCCGGCATGAGCCACTGCAAAAATGGGTGCCGCATTGCTGTCCCGCGCGAAGAACACCACGGGAACACAATCCGCCACCATCACAGCCAGCGGAGTTCCTCGCGAAATCATGGCATCAGCTGTTGGCGCTTGCCCCGCGCGCTCAATCATCGCAACATCGTTGCCGTGGACTTGGCTCATGTACTGAAAAGCAGGAATCCCGGCCGCGGTCGCCAAGGTAGCTCGCCGTTGATGTACTGCGTCTGGATCGTCATTGACGTGTAGAGCTAGGTTCCCGGCATCAGTGCTTGTAAAAGCCACGTGTATTCCGGGTTCTACTTCGCCTCGCCACCAAAACATGGAAGCTACCACCTTTGCCGTTACAGAAAACAGCCCGGCAGCCGTGTGGCCGCCGGGCTGTTCGCCACAAAATCTCTAGAACCAACTGTTCTAGAAAAACTGTTGAGTTTGAAGACAGACCGTTACTTCAAGAAGTCCGGAACATCTAGGTCATCCGAGTGGCTACCGGAAAGATCCGGTTCCACAACGGCGGGCAGGTCAGCGTCGAATCCGCTGTCGGAAGGAACCGCTGCGGGACGCTGCTGACCCCAAGCACCCAATCCAGCCGAGGCAACGGGAGCTGCCTGCTGAGGTGCCGAAGACTGCTGGTATCCACCGGACTGGTAGGAGCCCTGCTGCGGTGCTGAATGCTGCGGAGCTGAAGCAGGGGCCTGCGGGGCTGCGGGGCGCTGCTGAGCGGCGGGCGGCTGTTCCATGGACGGCGAGGTGGCCTTTACGTCGTCGAACCCAGCAGCAATCACCGTAACGCGCGCTTCGTCGCCCAGCGCGTCATCAATAACCGCACCGAAGATGATGTTGGCTTCCGGGTGGGCCACTTCCTGAACCAGGCGAGCAGCCTCGTTGATCTCAAAGAGACCCAAGTCTGAGCCACCCTGGATCGAGAGCAGCACACCGTGTGCACCGTCGATGGAAGCTTCGAGCAACGGCGAGGCGATTGCCAGTTCAGCCGCCTTGACTGCGCGGTCTTCACCTCGTGCCGAACCAATACCCATCAAAGCCGATCCTGCACCCTGCATCACAGACTTAACATCTGCGAAGTCAAGGTTGATCAGACCCGGAGTGGTGATGAGGTCGGTGATGCCCTGAACACCGGAAAGGAGTACCTGGTCCGCAGAGCGGAAGGCGTCCAGAACGGAAACGTTGCGGTCGCTGATCGAGAGCAAGCGGTCGTTCGGGATGACAATGAGTGTGTCCACCTCGTCACGCAAAGCGTCGATGCCGTTCTCAGCCGAGGTGGCGCGTCGGCGTCCTTCGAAGGTGAACGGGCGAGTCACAACACCAATGGTCAGTGCACCGAGCGAGCGAGCAATACGGGCGACGACGGGAGCACCACCGGTACCGGTTCCGCCACCTTCACCGGCAGTCACGAAGACCATGTCCGCACCGCGCAGAACTTCCTCGATCTCATCCTGGTGGTCCTCGGCTGCCTGACGTCCAACATCTGGGTTGGCGCCCGCGCCCAGGCCTCGGGTGAGTTCGCGTCCAACGTCGAGTTTGACGTCAGCATCGGACATCAACAGCGCCTGAGCGTCCGTGTTGATGGCAATGAACTCCACCCCGCGAAGACCAACGTCGATCATGCGGTTGACTGCGTTCACGCCACCGCCGCCGATGCCGACGACCTTGATGACGGCCAAGTAATTCTGCGGTGCTGCCACGTTACGTGTCCCTTGTTCGTGTCTAACTGAGAAAAATCTTATGCAAAGCTTGAAGCTATAAACCTTAACCCTCTAGTTGAGGCTTATAGTTATGTCAAGTAACTCTTGTCTGTGACGCTATTTCCAATGCCACGCACATGCAATGACCGGCTCCGCGTGTCGTGCGAATCAACAGCAAATTCAACAAAAGTTAGCGTGTCACTGGGTGCCGAGGGGTGCTGACGTCATAAACGTTTACTGGAACCTTAGGGTCTTCGGGCTTCTTCAACAGCGCTTCCAAAACCTTAGCCTTCAGTTCACGGTCCTCCGCGTTCCCCCAGACAACTGACTTGCCGTTGGCAAGGTTTAACTTCACCGAGTCGGCGCTTGAAGCCGAAGCTGATGCCAGTTGTTGACGAACCGAATCCGGCAAGGCACCCAGAACAGCCGTCACCGCCTTAAAAAGGTCAGTGCGCAAGCCCTTGGCACCGCCGTCGATATTTGGCAGCTTAACCTTGGCTGGATCCGAGACCGGGCCCAAGCTCACTCCGTCAGCGTCAACCAAGGAGTACTTGCCCGCTACTTGCAGGACAGCGACCGGTACCCGCTCTTGGATTTGCACCACCAGAGTGGACGGCGGCCGGGACTGCATGGTGCTTGACTTGATCTGAACAAAGCCTTTGAGCAAACCGTCCACGTCACTTTGTGAAATCCGCGGCAGCGTTTTACCTTCTAAGGGCTGCAAGGCTTTTTGCACCGTGGCGGTGGGCACCAGTTTGTTGCCCTGTACAGCCACTGTGCGCACGGCCAGCAGCGGAGAGTACATAGTGGCCAAGGCAACCAGCACTATCAACACCACGACGGCGGCCAGGGCAGTCAGCGCGTACCGTTTCCGGCGTCGTGCCTTCGGCTCTGGAAACGCTAAAACCCCCGGGTTCCGAGCAGCGCGGTCTGATGAATTAGGCACGCAGTGCCTCCACGATGGCTGGACCGTAGGCCGTAACATCGCCAGCACCAACGGTGAGAATAATGTCTCCGTCTTGGGCGTTCGCAGCCAAAAGGCGCACAGCCTCAGAAGGATTGGCAACCGGGTGGGCAGCAGTTCGCAACTTGGCGGTAATCAGTTCGCTAGTAACCCCTTCGATGGGGTCTTCGCGTGCCGGGTAGATGTCCAATACATAAACGCTATCGGCAAGATCTAGGCTCGAGGCGAATTCCGCCGCGAACTCACGAGTCCGGGAAAACAAATGCGGCTGGAACAACACGTGGACTCGGTGCTCCCCCGCCACTGAGCGCGCCGCGCGAAGAGCTGCTGCCACCTCAGTGGGATGGTGGGCGTAATCGTCATATACTCGGACACCCCGCTTCAATCCCTTGAGTTCAAATCGGCGCGAGGTACCAGTGAACGCCTCTAGGCCAGCAATTGCGGCACTTGGATCCACGCCAAGCTCTAGCGCCACGGCAAACGCGGCTGCCGCGTTCAGAGCATTGTGCACACCAGGTACGTGCAAGTGCGCCGTATAGTGGCGGTCCCCAATCTCCAAGGCAAGCGCTCCGGCACTGGTATCCAAAACCTTAATCTGTGCCTCAGGATGTGTACCGTACAAAATTACTCGGGTGTTTCCGCGTTCTTGTGTGCGGTGAGCCAGCGCGAGAGCTCCCGCATCATCCGCGCAAGCGATCAGTACACCCTCGGCCGGAAGCAACGCAGTAAATGCATCGAAAGATGCGTCCACTGCCTCGGCTGTGCCGTAATGGTCCAAGTGATCAGCTTCAACATTTGTTACTACCGAGATCAGTGGGCGGTAGTTCAAAAAGGATCCGTCGGATTCATCGGCTTCGGCCACAAACACATCCGATTCACCACTAGCAGCATTGACCCCCAGCGCCGGTACGTTGGCGCCGATAGCGAAAGAGGGATCTAGACCGGCGGATCGCAGCAACACGGTAATCATTGACGTTGTAGTGGATTTTCCGTGTGTGCCGGCAACAGCAACGGTGCGATCGCTGCCCATTACATTCGCCAGCGCCTCAGAGCGGTGCAATACCGGAAGCCCGGCGGCCTTGGCTGCTAGCAGTTCTGGATTATCTGCTCGAATTGCCGAGCCGGCCACAACCACCGTGGCATCTCCAAGATTTTCTCGCGCGTATCCCACTGCGATCCGCGCCCCCGCCGCGCTCAGTTCCTGCATGACCGGTAAGTCTTTAGCATCCGAGCCGCTCACAGCCTGATTCCTCGCCACCATAATCCGGGCAACCGCGGACATTCCAACCCCACCAACACCAATAAAGTGCGTCCGGGTTCCATGGTTCTGGGTGGCTGCGCCGTTTTGCTCAATCATTTAGCTGCTGCTTTCAGTACAAGATCAGCCATTCGCTGATCCGCGTCTCGGATGCCGTGCCGCACCGAGGCTTGGTGCATCGTTTTTAGTGCCACTGGGTCCAACAAAAGTTTCACAATCGTGGAAGCAATAAAATCCGCGCTCAAATCTTTGTCCGCTATCAGGAGCGCTCCCCCGGCCTCCACTAACTCTTCAGCGTTGCGCGCTTGTTCGCCATTACCAATTGGCAAGGGGACAAAAACGGCCGGCAGCCCTACAGCAGCAACCTCGCAGACAGTGCCAGCACCAGCGCGAGCCAGGAGCAAATCCGCTGCCGCATAAACAGTCTCCATGGCATCAACATATTCAAGCTGTGTATAGCCTGCTGCTGCGAGTGCAACGTCACCGTCCATAACTTGTTTCCCGCGGCCCGTGATGTGGACTGTCTGAATACCTGCAGCAGCAAGATCCGGCAACGCTGCTTTGAGAGCCGTGTTGATGCTCAATGCTCCCGAGGATCCGCCGGTTACTACCAGGACCGGGCGAGCCGGGTTGAGCCCCAGCTTTTCGAGTGCTGCGGCTCGGGCAGTTTCGCGGTCAAGCCTAGAGATACCCTTTCGCATTGGCATTCCCACGTGGACGGACTTGCCGAGTCTAGTGCGAGCAAATGCTGTGGCAACGCTGGCTCCCAGAGCCACACCTACCCGGTTGGCTAATCCCGGACGGACGTTGGCCTCGTGAATCACCGTGGGGATTTTCCGGAATTTAGCGGCTAGATACATCGGCGTGCAGACGTAACCGCCGACGCCGACCAGAACATCCGCATGGGACTCGTCCAAGATTCGCCCCGCGCTACGTACGGCGGCCACCATACGAAAAGGCAATTTGAGCAAATCCGGAGACGGTTTGCGCGGCAACGGAACCCTAGCAATAGTGGCTAATTCGTAGCCAGCTTGCGGCACAATACGTGTCTCCATTCCTTCGGCCGTCCCAACCGTTAGGAACGTGGCATCGGGGACACGGGCACGCAGGGCATCGGCAATGGCAAGCATGGGGCTGATGTGGCCTGCAGTCCCGCCGCCTGCTAAAACAACGGACAAGGATGGTGAGCTCATAGAGTTCTAACTGCGCTTTCGTGGCGAGGGACGGGAAACCATATTGGGCTTGTTCGAGCCAATGCCCACCCTCTTGGTGGTGCCTGGTCGAGCATTCTTTGAACCGGTCTGAGCTGATTTGAGGAACTTTGGACTTTTGAGCTTATTGCTCGCACCCATTTGTTCCCGGGCCAAGGAAAGTACCACCCCAATGGCTGCCAGGGACATCAACAAGGCTGAACCGCCATAGGAAATGAAAGGAAGCGGAACACCGATGACGGGAATCAACGAGGTCACAACTGCCATGTTGATGGTCCCTTGGCCCAAGATCCAAACCATGATGGTTCCGGCCAAAACCCGGTGAAATAAGTCTTCCTGACGAATGACCACTCGGTAGATGGAGATGCCCAAGATCGCGAACAAGGCCACCACTACTAGAGCCCCGATCAGGCCAAGCTCTTCACCAATAATGGCGAAGATGAAGTCATTGTGGGCTTCCGGAATCCAGCTATATTTTTGCCGGCTTTGGCCCAGACCCACGCCAAACCATCCGCCAGATGCCAAACCACCTAGGCCGTTCGTGGACTGATAGTTGGTGTCAGATCCATCCCCGCACGCAGCGCCTGTCCACCACGAGGTGATGCGGCACATACGGTTGGAGCTGGTGAGTGCCATGGCCAAGGTGCCGATGATCAGGACAACGCCAGCTAAGGCGAACATTCGCATAGGTACTCCAGCAAAGAACAACGCTGCGGCCATGATCATCATAATGATCATGCCGGTACCTAGGTCATTGCCAATGAGGACTAAGCCAATGATGCCGCCTGCTACGGGAATTACCGGGATCACCACGTGCATCCAACGGTCCAAAAGCTTTGCCTTTGTTGCCAACACGGTGGCCATCCACAATGCCAAGGCCAGCTTTGCAGCCTCCGAGGGTTGCAGTGAGAACCCAGCGATGTCGATCCAGTTGCGGTTACCGTTGACCGAGTTTCCGATCACCAACACCAGAGCCAAAAGGACATAGCTGCCAATGATGCCGGGCCATGCCAAGCGCTTGAGCCACATAACGTTGACACGCGAGAGGATAAACATCACCGCAAAACCAGCGATGGCAATAACACCTTGCTTCATCGCAGCAGCAAAAGGTGATTGCCCCTGCGCAATAGCTTCAACACTTGAGGCGGACAGCACCATCATGATGCCGATTGCGGTCAAGGCAATGGTCGAACCCAAAATCAGGTAGTACGTGGAGCCATTTTTCGCTGCATCGTGACCTTCTACTCCCTCCCAAAAAGAGGAAAACCATGTGCGTACGCGTCCCAAAGGTGTTAGGGGGTGTGCTGTTGGTTTTGAAGGCGTCCGTTTGGTGGGCCGTGTGGGCGTGCTGACCATTGCCTACTCCTCGCTGGTCTGAGCCTGCCCTTCCACGAGCTCCCGAACGGCCTGGATAAAGGCTTCGCCACGGTGAGCATAGGAAGAGAACTGATCCATGGAAGCAGAGGCCGGTGCCATCAAGACCGTGTCACCGTCAACGGCCACTTGTGCGGCCGCATTGACGGCCATAGACATTACGCGCTCACCCGACTTGCTGGTGATGTGCGTTTCAGAGACTGGCCGTTCACTCTGCGCATCTTCAGTTTCCCCGGTTCCGGGCTCAATCACCGGGACGTTGGGAGCGTGTCGTTCAAGGGCCGAGCGCAAAGTGCTGCTGTCTTCACCGATCAGAACAACTGCTTTGAGCCGGCTCACATGATCAATAACCAGCTGATCGTAACTGACACCCTTTGGCAAACCGCCAGCGATCCACACTACTGAGCTAAAAGCGGCTAGGGAGGCAGCTGCTGCATGCGGGTTGGTGGCTTTGGAGTCGTTGACCCACAAAATACCCTTGGACTTTGCTACCGCCTGAATTCGGTGGTCCCCTGGCACATAGTTTTTGATGCCCTCACGAACGGCTGTTGCATCAACGCCATAGGCGCGAACCAGCGCTGCGGCCGCGAGAGCGTTTGCCACCATGTGGCGCGGGGCAATGGCACCCAAATCGGCAATGGCGGCTAGTTCCTTTGCGGAGTCTTTGCGCTCAGCAATAAAGGCTCGGTCTACCAGTAGGTCCTCAACCACGCCCACCATACTGATGGCGGGAGTGTTGGTGGTGAACGCTACAGCACGGCAACCTTCCTGAACGTCAGCTTCCATCACCATGTGTTCAGTCTCAGGCGACTCTGCGTTGTAGATGCAGGCAACCTTGGTATTGGCATAGACACTGGCTTTATCCTGCAGATACGCTTCATAGCTTCCGTGCCAATCCACGTGGTCTTCAGCTACGTTCAGGCACACACTGGCCAACGGGGCCAAAGAATGACTCCAGTGGAGTTGGAAGCTCGAAAGCTCCACAGCGAACGCGTCGTACTCCACCGGATCGCGTAGCGCGTCGAGAATGGGGGTTCCCACGTTCCCCACGGCGATGGCCTTCAACCCGGCTGCTTGAAGCATTGACTCTGTGAGGCCAACCGTTGTGGTTTTGCCGTTGGTACCAGTGATCGTGAGCCATTCGGCCGTTTTGCGCCCCTCGCGAATACGCAAACGCCAGGCCAACTCAACATCGCCCCAAACAGCAATGTGACGCCTGGCAGCTTCTGCAAGGAGCGCTTGATCAGGGTGCCAGCCTGGTGAGGTGACCACAAGGTCCGGTGCTTGGGAATCCACCTCTGGCAAGGAAGCCACGGCTTCTTCGCCAAGCAGAACGTCTTGCGCGCCCACAATGCGGAGAGTGTCAGCGTGAGCCATTGCCTTTTCTGTGGTGGCAGAGTCCACCACAACAACATGGGCACCAAGCTCAATCAGGGTGTCCGCTGCGGCAAACCCGGAAATACCGATGCCCGTTACAACTACTCGTAGCCCTGCCCAATCAGCGTCCCAAGACGTCAATGAGGCTAGGCGCGTATCGAGCGCTTCTTGGGCTTCCAAATCTCTCTGTGTCACAGTCCAACAACCCATTCGGCGTAGAAGATTCCCAAACCAACGGCAACAAAGAGCCCACACAGGATCCAGAATCGGACCACAACCGTAACCTCAGCCCAGCCTTTGAGCTCAAAGTGGTGCTGTAGTGGCGCCATCTTGAACACTCGCTTGCCGCCGGAGATCTTGAACCAACCGACTTGGATGATGACCGAGAGAGTGATGAGAACAAAAAGGCCACCGATAACAAACAACAAGATTTCGGTACGGCTCAGGATGGCGAAACCAGCCACAGCGGCCCCAATTGCGAGCGATCCCGTATCCCCCATAAAGATTTTCGCGGGAGAGGTGTTCCACCAAAGGAAACCCACCAGAGCTGCACTCATAATTGCTGCGAGCAAGGCCAGATCCAAGGGGTCACGAACTGCGTAGCATGCGCCGCCCGCTTGCCGGGGGGATCCACATGCTTGGTTGTTCTGCCAGATTCCCATGATCGTGTAGGCGGCAAAAACCATGATGGCAGCACCGGCAGCCAAGCCGTCCAAACCGTCAGTGAGGTTCACTCCATTAGAGGCCGCTGTAATGATCAAGTTGGACCAGATCACAAAGAGCACTGCTCCAAGCACGGATCCGCCGAAGGCCAAATCCAGCCAAGGGATGTCGCGCACTAATGAAACGTGTGTTGAAGCCGGTGTGATTCCACGGTCGTCCGGGAATCCCAAGGCTAAGAGGGCAAAAATGATTCCGACTGCTGCCTGCAAAATAAGCTTGGCTTTGGCGTTGAGCCCAAGTGAGCGCTGCTTGGAAATCTTGATGAAGTCATCGAGGAAACCAACCAGCCCCATCCCCACCATCAGGAACAACAAGAGCCCTGCAGAGGCCGTGGGACCTTCAAGCCGGGGGTTAATGAGCCACATAATCAAGTGGGTCAGGAAGTATGCCGCCACCACCGAGAGTACCCATACGGCCCCACCCATGGTGGGAGTTCCGCGTTTGGTGTGGTGTGACGTCGGTCCGTCATCACGAATGAACTGCCCATAGCCCTTGCGGACCAGAAGCTTGATAAAAAGTGGTGTCCCCACCAACCCAAATAGCAGTGCCAGCGCTGCGCCGGTCAAGAGTGCAATCACAGTTGATCATTCCCTTCGTTGGCGGGTGCTTCAACACCGGGTTGCTGGTCGATGCTCTGTCCTGACAGAGCCTGTTTTGGTAATGCTATCTGATCACCTAGGAACCGCACCCCAACACCGTTGGAGGACTTAAAAAGAACCAAATCTCCGCTTTCGAGTTGTTCGTCGAGGATTTCTTTAGCCTCTTCAACCGTGGCGGCGAAAAGCGCTTCGCTGCCCCACGATCCTTCTTGAATAGCGGAAATGTACAGGGGTCTTGCCGCCTGCCCGACCACCAAAAGTTTTGAGATGTTGAGCCTGACAACCTGGGTACCCACTGCGGCGTGTTCGCGGATTGACTCTTCGCCCAGTTCCAGCATGGCGCCCAGAACAGCCCAAGTGCGCCGTCCTCTACCTAGATCAGCCAAAGTCCGTAGCGCCGCCCGCATAGACTCAGGGTTGGCGTTGTACGCGTCGTTGATGATCGTCACGCCGTCGCCACGTTCAGTTCTCTCCATCCGCCAGCGGCTCGCAGCGCTTTGAGTGTTCAACGCAGCCACAATAACGCTGTGCTCCACCCCAGCTGCACTTGCGGCACTAGCAGCGGCCAACAAGTTGGTGACGTGATGGGCACCAATAAGTCTGGCGGAAACCGGGAATCGTTCTCCCATGGCGAACTGCAGCTCAAACTCGGGATAACCCTCAGCATTCGTCGCCGGATCAATGGCCCGCACGGTGTCTGCAGTAGCTTCCGGACTCCCAAGTGCAGTAAACCCAAGCACGCGCCCAACAGCACGTGATCGCATGGCCGCTACCCGCGCGTCGTCCAGGTTCAGGACCACAGTTCCTTCTGGAGCAATCGCTTCTGCGAGCTCGCCTTTAGCTTTGGCAATGTTTTCCACGCCGCCAAATTCTCCAGCGTGAGCTGTGCCAACGCCCAGCACAACACCAATATCGGGCTTGACCATGGCGGCTAGATAAGAAATATGACCAATGGAGGTGGCGCCCATCTCGATGACCAAGAATCGTGTGGATTCATCAGCCATAAAAACTGTGAGGGGTACACCCACCTCGCCGTTGTATGAGCCCTGCGGTGCCACCGTCTTGGCTACTGAACCAAAAATGCCAGCTAGTAAATCCTTCGTGGTGGTCTTACCGGCTGATCCGGTAATTCCCACCACCGTAAAATCATGCCCCTGAGCAGAACGAGCGGTGCGGATCCGTTGGACCGATGCACTGGCGAGGGCGCCCATCGCCAACACAGCATCCGGAACAATAACAGTCGGATACGGAGCACCTGAGGGATCGAGAACTTGGCGTTCGCCCAGGACCAGAGTGGCACCGTTGGTCATCGCTGCGCCAATAAAGTCGTGTCCGTCAGCGTGTTCGCCCGGCTTAGCAACGTAGAGGCTGCCATTGGTAGCTTCGCGTGAGTCTGTGACCACGTTTTGGGGCGTGAGGAGCTCGATACCCTCAACAGGGCTGAGCGTTCCACCGGTAATGTGGGCGATTTCTTGCGCTGTAAATTGAATCATCTCGGTTTAGGAGCCTAACGTCTCGGCGGAGGAAGCGTTGAATCCAAATGCTGTCAAGGCATTACGAAGTTCGGCGCGGTCATCAAGGGGAAGGTTCACACCTTTGACCTCTTGCCACACCTCATGGCCACGTCCGGCAACCAAAATGGTGTCCTTGGCGGTGGCAAGTTCAACGGCACGGCGGATGGCATCCTTACGTGGTGAAACTTCCTCCACAACGCGGGGCACAGTCAGCTTTTCATTCGCCGCAATGGCGCCGGCCATCACATCTGCACGGATACTGGCCTCGTCTTCCTCGTGCGGGTCATCATCGGTGATGATGACCACGTCTGCGAGTTCGACGGCGATTGCACCCATTGTGGGTCGCTTACCTTGATCGCGTTGTCCTGTTGCCCCAAATACGACGATGACCCTTGAGCCTTCTTCGCCGGATCGAACAGCGCCAAGAGCGCGTGCCAAGGCGTCCGGGTTGTGAGCAAAATCAACAATGGCCGCGGGCGAAGTACCCACCATTTGCATCCGGCCAGGAACCTCCACAGTCAGTGGATCGTGAGTGTCCAAAGCTGTTTGGAGAGCCTGAAGGGGTACACCCGATTCGAGAACCATCTGGACAGCCAGTGCCGCATTGGCCACGTTGAAATTGCCGGGCAGGCCACTGTGGACCGCAAGGCTTTGACCGTCACGTTTTGTCAGAACAAAGTCTGTACCCAAGCCAGCGGCTTGTTGGCTGCTCAACTTCCAGTCGGCGTCGTAAGTGTTTTCTGACGCTACCGAAACGGTAGTGACCGGAACACTAGCCTGCGTTGCAAGGCGCTGTCCCCATTCGTCGTCGACAAGAATCACTGCCCTGCCGGTATGTTCCGGGGTAAATAGCTCGGCCTTGGTGGCGAAGTACTCATCCATGGTGCCGTGGAGATCCAAATGGTCTTGGGTCAGATTGGTGAAACCCGCAACATCGAAGTGCACTCCATCCACACGGTGGTAGGACAAAGCGTGCGAGGAAACCTCCATGGAGGCCCCGTCAATACCGCGCTCTCGCATCAACGCCAGCAAGGCATGGACATCAGTGGACTCTGGAGTGGTCAACTTGCTGGGAATCGGTTCGCCCCCGGCAACGATCTCAATGGTGCCGATCAAACCGGTGGTTTTGCCCAGTGAACGCAAAAGAGAGTTCACAAAATAGCTAGTGGTGGTTTTACCGTTGGTACCTGTCACAGCAAAAAGATCTGGACGGAGGACGCCTTCTGGCTGGCTGCCGTAGATAAGACCGGCCAACGGTCCGACGACGGCACGTACGTCCTCGGTCACAAGAACCGGCAGGGCAAAATCAGTATCAAGAGCCAGCGCACGAGCACCTGCTTGGTCGGTGAGCACAGCCGCTGCCCCCCGCTCGGCCGCCTGAGCAGCGAAGTCTGCACCGTGCCGGTTGGCGCCCGGCAGCGCAACGTACAAGTCACCCGGTTCAACACCACGCGAATCGCTCGTGATCCCCGTAACTTCGGCCGCACCCGGTGCAGGGACACTGAGCTGCTGGGCGATCTGTTCAAGAGAAACTTCGGTCCTGTTGGAAGGACGGAACGGTGAGCGTCCGCTCTGGCCGGACTCCCCGGACGATTGATCAGACAAATGACACTCCGTAGTACTAGTTTCTAGGCCGCTGGCAATACCAACGGTGTTCTGCCGCCGCAGGTTTGACGGCCAACCCCAATGCTTTCAGATTACTTTGCGTACTGCGGCAAGTGCGCTGCCTTGCCGGTGGAAGGTGCAACGTTGTAGGTGCGGAGGACTTGGCTCATAACTGAACGGAACGTTGGGCCGTTGCTGATGCCATAAATGTCGCCCTTGGGACGCTGAACCACGATTTCTACAATAAACCTCGGGTCGTCCATTGGAGCCATACCCACCATCGAAGCGGTGTATCCACAGAAGCCTGGCTGCCCGTTGTCGCACGGCGATTCCGAGGTTCCGGTTTTTGCACCGATCCGGTAGCCGTCGATTGCGGCTTCCTTGATCTCGCCCTCGGTCACGTTACTTTCCAAAATCGAGCGAACCTGCTTGGCCGTGGAATCGGAGACGATGGTTTGCGGGTCAGCCGCTGGAACCTTCTCTTCGGTGCCATCTGGGTTGATGTATGAATCAATGAGGCGGGGCTGAAGCATCACACCGTTGTTTGCGATGCTTTGGTACGCACGGACGGTCTGCAAGGTTGTCTGTGAAACACCCTGGCCAAACAGCACTGTGTACTGCTGGCGGTCATCCCATTTGTCTGGCTTGGACAAGATGCCTTGACCAACACCCGGCAAGGGAATGTCTGGTGTTTTACCGATGCCAAACTTGCTGAGCCAGTCGTAACGCTGTTGACGGCTCAGCGCTTGGCCAGCCATGACGGTTCCGGTGTTCATGGAGAACCCTAAGATGCCGGCCAATGTCCGCTTTTCAGTACCGTGCTCGAAGGCATCGCTGAAGGTCTGGCCATCCACGGTGTACGTGGGAGGAATAGTGTAGGTGGACAGCGGGGTAGCTTTGCCTTCTTCGATCAACGCGGAAGCGGTGAGAACTTTCTCCACCGAGCCGGGCTCATAGGCTGCCGTCACGGAACGCACACCGCGGTCTTCAGCCGCCACTTTGCCAGGATCGTTAGGGTCCGGTGAGTTGGTATCAGCAAGGGCTATCAAATTGCCGGTTTTGCTGTCCATAATCACGATGCTGCCCCATTCAGCGTTCAGCTTGTCTACCTGAGTCTGAATAGCTTGTTGAGCAAAGTATTGAATGTCGCTGTTGAGCGTAAGCTTCACCGTCTTGCCATTTTCGGCTGGGGTCAACTTGTCCGGGGCTACCGGGATGACCAAACCGTCTGCGCCGATCTCATAGCTCCGCTCACCGGCTTTGCCTTTGAGCACCGAGTCCTGAGTCTGCTCAATGCCTGCTTGACCCGTGGTGCCATCCTGCAGGAATCCAACCACGCCGCCAGCAACAGCACCGTTCGGGTAAACACGCTGGCTCACGCCGCTGGCTACAACACCTGGCACGTGGAGTGCCATGATGGCATCTGCCACATCCGGCTTGACATTGCGGGCCATAAGTTTGTAAGCGGATTCGCCAGTAGCTAGCTCTTTCACTTGGGCTGTTTCCATACCCAGCAATTTGGCCAAATCGCTCAAGCCTTGATCACGGCTAACCTCAAGCACCTCACCAGATTTGTCATCCTTGTGCGGGAACTCGGTGGTTTTGGTGTTGAGCGCCTGATCGATGGAGATGTCATAACGGATCACTGATGTGGCCAGAACAGTGCCCTTTTCGTCAACAATCTGTCCACGAGCGGCCGGAAGAATCATGCTTCGCGCCCGGTTGTTCTGCGCCGCTTCGGCTAATCCGCCAACGTCAAGGCCTTGAACCAAAAAAAGCTTGCCAGCTACGACCAGCAAGAGGGTGAGCATAATTGCCAAGCCCACCCGGAGGCGGCGAGTGGCGCCTGTGTTCCTCTGAGCTTTTGCCTTTTTGCTGCTCTGCGCCACGTACTTACCTCATTGATCGTTGACCGGTTTACCCGGGCAGTTCACTTACTCACTGACCTGGCGTTTTCTGCGCCGGAGCCGGAATGGTGCCGCCGTTCAGCACCACGGGTGCTTTAGCTTCCGGAGCCTTAGCTGCTGGCGTTGCCACAGCTTCAGGAGTTGCGGCCGTCTGCTCAGCGGCAGCGGCCCGGTTCTCGATGGCCTCCTGAGCCGGAGCCGGGGGAACCACAGCAAGTTGGCCAGCCACTGCCGGAGCAGCGATGATGGCGCCCTTGTTGTTGTCATCCTTGACCGCCGGAGCTGCCTTACCGCTTACAGCCAAGGTTTTAAGATCAATCTGACCCTGGACTGTCGAAGCAACCATTCCCAATTGTGAAGCCTTGGCCGCCAAATTCTGGGGAGCTTCGAAGTTTTGGACTTGCTGTGTCAGCTCTTGGTTCTGTTTGTTGAGCGAGGACTGCTCGGCCTTCAGCTCAACGAGTTGGTACTGACCTTTGGAAACCTGAATGTTGAGAACCAGTACTCCTAGAAGAGCCACAGCGAGCACTGCGAAGCAGAAGACCACAAACGGGGCGCGTTTGCGGCGCGGTGTGCTCTGCACCAGGGACAGCGGAGTGCGCTGACGCCGGGAAGGCGCTTGCGCAGCGCCAACCAATGATCGTGCGGTGTTACCCACAACAGACTGGAAGCTGTAGTTTGCTCCGGCGCTCATTTGGCCCTCCTGGCTTTGATACGTTCTACGGCGCGCAGACGAGCTGACGCGGCACGGGGATTCTCAGCAATTTCTGCCGCGGTGGGCACCTCGGTGCCTTTAGTGATGGTCTTGAGTTGTGCTTTGTGCTCTTCGAGTTCCACTGGAAACCCAAGGGGCGCCGAGGACTTGGACCCTGCCGCGAAGACGCTCTTGACGATCTTGTCTTCGAGCGAGTGATAGGACATCACCACCACGCGTGCACCCAAGGCGATCGAGGCAACTGCAGCCGGGACAGCACGCTCAAGAACGTCGAGCTCTTCGTTGACTTCGATACGCAAGGCTTGGAATGTTCGCTTGGCAGGGTGGCCCCCGGTGCGTGCGGCCGATGCGGGAACAACCGCCCGAATCACGTCAACGAGTTCGCCTGTGCCTTGGAACGGTTTGATCTCCCGAGCGGCAACAATGCGGTTGGCGATCCGGCCAGCGAACTTCTCTTCGCCCCACTTACGAATAATCCGAACGAGCTCTTCTTCGCTGTAGTTATTGACCACGTCAGCCGCTGTTTGCCCGCGACTGGTGTCCATTCGCATGTCCAGCGGGGCATCGTAGGAATAGGCAAATCCTCGGGTACGCTCATCCAGCTGCAGGGAGGAAACACCTAAGTCCATCAGGACTCCGTGCACTTGGTGAAGTCCGAGATCTTCGATCACGTCTCCAATTTCGTCATACACCGCGTGAACCAAGTCAATGCGGTCTTGAAACGGAGCAAGACGTTCGCCGGCCAAAGCAAGCGCTTCTTCATCCCTATCAATACCAATGAGCTGCAGATCAGGGTGCCGCTGCAAAAGTGCTTCGGAGTGACCACCCATGCCCAGAGTGGCATCAATAACAACAGGGACTTCACCACGCTGGCGGGCAGCTTCGAAACCTGGTTCAAGAAGTTTGATGCAACGGTCTTTGAGTACGGGAACGTGACGCTCGGAGGTGGGCTTAGTGCCATCGCCTTCGACCATGAAGTTTCCCCTTCCCGTACTTGTTCGTTACTGGCGTGGTGTTGATGATCCCTGCTGATGTTTCCTAGATCAGGTCCCCATCCGCGCCTAGAGTGCGTCCCGCCTGGCTCCGGGGAAGTGAAGCCAGGTTGGTGCAGTCTGGGCGGCTGGAGATCTCATCCAGGAACCTTGGTTCCTGAACCGGTTTCCACTGTGTTGTGGCCCGGCCACAACTTAGAAGATTCCGGGAATCCCGTTGTCGTCCGTTTCGGAGAAGACGCTTTCCTTCTCCTCGAGGTAGTCAGTCCAAGCCTGCATATCCCAAATCTCGGCCCTGGATCCGGCTCCAATGACAGCCAGTTCCCTGCCCAGCCCGGCGTATGCACGCAATGCCGGCGGAATGGTGATGCGCCCTTGCTTGTCAGGTACCTCGTCAGAGGCTCCAGAGAGAAAAACTCGAATATAGTCACGGGCTTGCTTGGAGGAGATCGGAGCCTCCCGCATTTGCTCGTGAACTTTTTCAAATTCCCGCTGACTGAAGACGTAGATACAACGCTCCTGGCCTCTAGTGAGAACCAAACCGTTGGACAGTTCCTCGCGAAACTTGGCTGGCAGGATGATGCGTCCCTTTTCATCCAGACGTGGAGAATGCGTGCCAAGAAACACGTACCCACCGCCGATCTGTTCAAAAGGGGGCTACACGTACCCCGCGCTGCCACTACCCTCTTACATGCTCCACTTTACTCCACTTCGCACCACGGTCAAGACAAAAAAGCACTTCCGCAGGATGTGTTGGGAATAAATTCCGCGTCACTGCAAGGAAATAGCAAGTGGTGGAATGTGGAGGGATTTAAACGTCAAAGGCCCGCCGAAGCGAGCCTATGAAGGGTTTTTGGAGCTTATTGTGACGTTGCAGCGCTCAAGTGGTGCAAAGTGGAGGAGCTACAGGGTGCTTGAAGAACCGAAATTACGGCTCTTCACGGCGCCGGGCATCCCAACGTTCTTCGAGGTTGTTCATAAAAGAACTACGGGGCTTGGTCCCTGTACTGGACGGATTATTCACCTTCCCCGCGCCGCGGGGGCGCAAGGTTGCAAAGTAAACGCCAGCGCCCATCACCAGAAAGCCGAGCACACCCACAATGATCAGCTGAGTTGAGACTCCAACCAACAGGACCAGGATGCCTACTATCGCTGCCAGCACTCCCAAAATGAGATGGCGCGTAGACCAGCGACGTGCGGCGCCAGTCTCCATCGAGCTAGCAAAACGGGGATCGTCCTCATGCAGTTGTTTCTCTAACTGCTCGAGTAGCCTCTGTTCGTGCTCCGAAAGCGGCATCACGACCTCCTAGGTGTCACTGCGTTGTGCCGTTGGCATCAATCAATTCACAATTACTGTGTCTATCTAGAATAGGTTGTTGCGGGGCTAACTGAAAGACGTGCAGATCACAGCTGGCCCTTGTTGTTGCGTTTAGGCATCAACTTCGCTGGCGTGACGGCTGCGGAACCAAAACGAGCCGCAGCTTGGTCCAAAGCGGCTTCAGCTGCGCGCCAATTATTTTCCCGCCGATCAAGGCTCAACTGCAGAGCTCCGTTGCCGGCCGATTCCAGAGATTCAACGCGAACCCCAATCAAACGCACGGACTGCGGCAACGGCGTCAAAGCATCCAAGAGTCCACACACAGTCTGGTAAATCTGCGTTGCATTGTCCGCTGGTACCGTGAGTGACCGGCTCCGGCTCACCAAACTGAAATCCTCGTAGCGGAGCTTCAGCGCCACGGTTCGTCCAGCGACTCCACCGGAGCGCAGCCGCTCGCCTACTCGATGCGAGAGCCGAAGGAGTTCTTGTTTGAGCCGGCCAACATCATGAACATCGATCGAGAACGTCTCTTCGGCCCCAATGCTTTTCTCCGTGCGTTCAGGGGTGACCTTTCGACCATCGCGTCCCCAAGCGAGCTCGTAGACATGCTCACCACTAGCGCCAAGCAGCTTCTTTAAGGACGACGGCGGTGTGGCGGCTACGTCTGCCACGGTTCGGATTCCAATCCGCGCCAGGGTTTCGACGGATTTTGCCCCAACACCCCAGAGCGCGCTGACGGGCAGCGAATGCAAATAAGTAATGGTCTGATCCGGCTCAATCTTCAGCAGAGCATCGGGCTTGCATCGTGTGGAGGCGATCTTTGCCACGAACTTGCTCGCGGCGATTCCCACAGAAGCCGTAATTCCCAACTCTGTTGCCACCCGGCGTCGGATCATCTGTCCGATCTCTTCCGGTGTTCCCAAACGACGGATGGCACCTGCCACGTCCAAAAATGCTTCGTCAACACTTAGCTGCTCCACTTGATCGGTAACCGAGTGAAAGATCTCCATGATCTGTTTTGATACCTCGTAGTACAAGGAATGCCGTGGCTCAATAACCACCGCCGTAGGAGCCATTCGCATGGCAACCGCCATGGGCATGGCAGACTTCACACCGAGTTTGCGAGCTGAATAAGAAGCTGAGAGCACCACGGAGCGGCCCGTGGGAAAACCCACAATCACGGGTTTGCCCACGAGTTCTGGACGTTCACGCAGCTCTACCGAGACAAAGAACGCATCCATGTCCACGTGCAGGATGCTGCATTTTCGCAATTCGCGCAGCTGTTCCTGGTTCACGGCTTCAATCTTAGGCGCCAGCACTGACTAAACTGAGTGGGGGTCTATGAGCGATGAGCCGTAGAAGTATCAACCAAGGAGCCAAGTAGTGAGTTCGGACGCAGCAAGTGCCCAAGAACAAGAGCAGTTTGTCGCCGCTGTTGCCGATCATCTCCAAAAATTCTTGGCTTCTCGCCAGAAACTGGTTGATGACATCTCCCCCGATGTTCAGCCGCTCCTGGATTCAATCTCCGCGCTAGTCACTGGCGGGAAGCGCTTGCGGGCTACTCTCTGCTATTGGGGATGGCGCGGTGCAGGTGGTGCAGCCCTAGCGCCAGAAATTGTGATCGCCGGTGCAGCCTTGGAGTTGTTCCAAGCCGCTGCGTTGATTCACGACGACATCATTGACCGTTCTGATACTCGCCGCGGCGGCCCCAGCGTCCACCGCCGTTTTTCCCTCCTCCACCGTGCTGAAGGTTGGGCCTTGGACGAAGAGCGCTTCGGCCATGCAGCCGCCATTCTGACTGGGGATCTTTGTTTGTCTTTGAGCGAGGAAGTGTTCTCCGCGATTGGTCCACTCTCGGCTCATGGCACGGGGGCTCGAGAGATTTTCAACCAGATGCGCGCCGAAGTAATGGCCGGACAATATTTAGACATCCTCGAGGAAGTGGCTGGTCCGCTGCGCGATCCCGCCACAGCCGTCAAGCGTGCCCGGTCCATCATTCGTTTTAAATCCGCAAAGTACACCACAGAGCATCCCTTTGCTTTGGGCGGTGCACTCGCTGGAGCGCCGACATCACTCACCGCCGGATACTCGCGTTTTTCGCTTCCACTGGGAGAAGCATTTCAACTGCGCGACGACGTACTAGGAGTTTTCGGCGACCCGGCAGTCACTGGCAAACCCGCTGGTGACGACATTAGAGAAGGTAAGCGCACCGTCTTGATGGCGCTTGCCTTGGAACACGCCTCTACCGAGGAAGCTGCCCTGATCGAAGAGCACTTGGGCAAGCCCGAACTCAGCGACGGACACTTGGCTCGCATTCGCGAAGTCATCACCAATAGTGGAGCACTCACTGCTACAGAAGCCCTGATCGAAGAGCTCAGCGGGGACGCCTTGGCCGCGCTGGATTCTTTGGGCCTCGCGGTGGAGGTCAGAGAGGCCCTGGACCGTTTGGCGCACGGCGCAGTTCGTCGCGCAGCGTAGTCTGAAAACCAGCTTGCCTACCAGGCAGTTCTGACTACTACGCGGGCGACTACCTACCAGGCGAGCGACAACTCACCAGGCGAGCGATTGGGCCCGACGACGAATTTCCGTTTTACGACCTTCAATAAGGGCATCGATCGGACGTCCAGGCAGTGACTCATCCTCGGTAAACAACCACACGAGCATGTCCTCGTCGTTGTAGCCTGCATCGCGCAAGACAGCGACGGTGCCTTTTAGACTGTCCAAAATCACGCCGTCGTTCAAGAACGCGGCCGGAATCTTGCGGATTCCGCGGTCGCCTACACGCAGGGCTACAAGAGCACCTTCGTCAACAAGTCCGTGCACCTTGGTAACTGTTACATCCAACATTTGGGCTACGTCCGGGAACGGTAGCCACTCACCCACAAGGGTCTCTGCATTACTCACGCTTAAAGGTTGCCACGGCACAAGGCTTGGAGCCTAAAGGCGGAGCCATTTTGAGGCCGCTGGTAGTGAATTTGTGATGAAGAAATGTCGACACTCCGGGAATTTGTCTTGTCGGCTGTAGTTCAAATCTTGTGCTAGATCGAAATTCGTGAGAGATTCACATGGGTCACATTTGTAACATGACCATACTTGAATAACATCAGTCACACTGGCAACAGACCGTCCGATCGGATGGCGCCTACACCCAGAATGAGGATCTTCTTTATGACGACCCCCCCATCGCCGAAGTTCCGTCCGCTGCAGTCAAGGGCTAAAGTGGCCGTTACAACGGCGGCACTGCCCGTCGTCGTACTGTCCTCGCTGGCACTCGCGCAGCCGGCAGAAGCCCAAGCGCCCTCTCAGCCCTACCAAAAAATTCCGGCTACGCTCAAGGCGGCTATGGAAGCCCAAGCAGCCGCGGCCAAGGTCCAAATCCCTTCCGCCAAAGTTGCCAGCACCGTCCCTTCGGCATTGCGCCCCATGGCTTCCGTTCCCGGCACTTACACCATCAAGTCCGGCGATACGATCAGCGGAATCGCAGCTCGTTATGGTCTGAAGACCTCTGAAGTCCTGCGCATCAATAACCTCCGTGCAACCCAGATCATTTACCCTGGTCAAAAGATCAAGCTCAGTGGCACCGCCACGGCAGCAGCACCGGTCAAGACCACCGCACCTAAGCCGACGGCAATTGCCAGCACGTCCGGTACCTACACAGTCAAGTCCGGCGACACCCTCGGCGGTATTGCTGGACGGCACGGCGTTTCGCTCTCCTCCCTGTTCAGCGCCAACGGACTCTCAATGAGCTCGATCATCTACCCGGGCCAGAAAATCCGGCTTAGCGGCTCGGCAGCCAGCACACCGGCGGCCGTCAAGCCTGCCGCTAGCAAGCCAGCGGCCAGCAAACCCGCAACCACCACCGGTACCTACACAGTCAAGTCCGGCGACACCCTCGGCGGTATTGCAGGACGGCACGGCGTTTCGCTGTCCTCGCTGCTCAGCGCCAACGGACTCTCAATGAGCTCGATCATCTACCCGGGCCAGAAAATCCGGCTTAGCGGCTCAGTAGCCAGCACACCCACTGCTGTTCAGCCCGCCGGCGGAACTACTACGCCGTTGGTTCCCAGCAGCTTCTTGGGCTACCACTACCCCGCAGCTGTGGTCAGCTCAGCTAACGCTAACAAGGCCCTGCTCAACGCGGCTCCTGTTCCGAGCCAGGCACAGATGAAAGAGATTGTTCGCAGCACGGCAGTTCGTATGGGAGTGGATCCCAAGTTGGCTATGGCTTTTGCCTACCAAGAGTCGGGCTTCAATCAGCGTGCAGTCTCCCCCGCCAATGCCATTGGCACCATGCAGGTTATTCCGAGCTCGGGTGAGTGGGCTTCCTCGATGGTGGGCCGCAAGCTCAATCTCTTGGACCCCTATGACAACGTCACCGCCGGCGTGGCGCTCATCCGTTCTTTGCTTAGAACCAGCAAAAACACTGACTACGCTATTGCCGGTTACTATCAGGGGCAGTATTCGGTAGAGCTTTACGGCATGTATTCCGATACCAAGGCGTACGTAGCCGCGATCAAAGCACACCGCGCTACCTTCTAAACGCACGCAAGGTGGTTCGGTAGAGCTCAAAAGCACTACATAACGAAAAGGGGTCCCGAGCATGTCGCTTCGGGACCCCTTTTCGCAAGCATTTAGGATCGAAGGGTGCAGGAACACGTGAGCGATGCCTTGATTGGCACCCTAGTAGATATGCGGTACCGCGTCAGCGCCAAGCTGGCACGCGGAGGTATGTCCACTGTGTATTTGGCAATTGACCAGCGTTTGGACCGGGAAGTTGCCCTGAAAGTTTTGCACCCACACCTCTCTGGCGACCCGCAATTCCTCGACCGTTTGGGCAGCGAAGCCAAAGCGGCTGCCAGGCTCTCACACCCGCACGTAGTGGCCGTTCTGGATCAGGGGCAAGATCAGCACACTGCGTACCTGGTGATGGAGTACATCAAGGGCCACACGCTCAGGGACGTGATGAAAGATAAGGGTGCGCTGACACCGCGCCTCGCCTTGGCGTATTTGGATGCGATCGTAGAGGGTCTAGCCGCTGCACATCGTGCGGGGCTGATCCACCGTGACGTCAAACCTGAGAATGTGTTGCTCTCAGATACCGGTCACATCAAAATTGGCGATTTTGGTCTCTCCCGAGCAGTCACCACCACTACAAGCACTGGCGCCCTTATTGGCACAGTTGCTTACCTTTCTCCCGAACTAGTGTTGGGACGTGCTGCCGACGCAAGGAGTGATATTTATTCGGTGGGCATTATGCTCTTCGAAATGCTCACCGGGCAACAACCATTTACGGGCGAGATTCCCCTTCAGGTGGCCTACCAGCACGCCAACTCCACCGTCCCAGCACCTTCCACCCTCGTCCCGGGCCTAGCTCAGGACCTTGATGAGTTAGTGCTGTGGTGCACTGCCAAGGACCCTGAAAATCGTCCAGTGGATGCCGATGCGCTACTGGGTGAACTGCGTCATGTGCGTGCGACTCTCAGTAACTCCGAGCTGGACTTGGGAAGCCAAGGTACGTCCAACACAGAGGTGTTGAGGCCCAACAACCATCGAACCGAAGTACTCGAAACACGGACCCAAGTATTGGGCAACGGTGGTGGTTTGGGCCCCGGCTACAACAGCGAGGCAACGCAGGTCATTTCTGGGGGCCAGTCCCCCACTACCGTGCTGGGCCAAGGCGTCCGGTGGCAGCAACCTTATTCACCCATGGTGCCCGAGGTTCACGATCGTCCCGGTAATGGCAGTGGAGAACCTCGGCCGAGTAAACGCGAGTTGAAAAAGGCTGCCAAAGCCCAAGAGCGTGACCGGGTCAAAGCTGCAGCCACCCCGGTCGCCTCTCTCCGCCACGGGAACTCCCGCCGTCGGGGTGCTATTTGGATTGTGGTAATTGTGCTCTTGGCACTTCTTGCCTCAAGTGCCGGGTGGTTTTTTGGTTTGGGTCCGGGCGCTGAGGGCACCATTCCGGACGTTCGGAACAAAACGGTCTCCACGGCGCAGCAACAAATCAGCGCAGCGGGAATGCACAACACCACCCAAGAAGTATTTGATGACAACGTTTTAGCAGGCATGGTGGTGGCGAGTGACCCTCCCACGGGGACCCGCATCCGCAAGTTTCAAAACATTTCGCTGTTGGTCTCCAAAGGCCCGCAGCTTTTTGCTCTGCCCACTTTGACGTCCAAGCAGTTAGACGTCGCCAAGGATGAATTGAACAAGGCAGAGATGGCCTTGGGCACCATCAGCGAGGTGTACGACGACGTTGCTGCCGCCGGCTTTGTGCTTAAACAATCCCCTGCTGCGGGCAAAGCAGTTCGCCACGGCACTCCCGTGGCTCTCACGGTTTCTAAGGGCCCTCAGCCCATCAACGTCCCGGATGTAACGGGTCAAGAGCAAGAGGCAGCTGTTGGAGCCATCACTGATGCTGGTTTGAAGGCAGTGGTTGCGCCGGAGCGGGAATTCAGCAAAACCGTGCCAGAGGGCCATGTGATTTCTCAGGAACCGGCAAACGGCACACTCGTCAAGGGCGAGAGCGTTACCTTGACGATTTCCAAGGGGCCCAAAATGATCAAGGTCCCCAACGTCATTGGCAAACAAATTGACGATGCACGCCAGATCCTTGAGGACCTGGGATTCAAGGTCACGGTCGAAGAACTACTCGGAGGCTTCTTCGGATCCGTGCGATTCCAAGAGCCGGGGAATGGTGAAGCCCCGGAGGGCTCCACCATTCACCTGAGCTACGTCTAGCGCTTAGCCAGGGCTCCAGCCACCAAAAAGGCCATCTCGAGGGATTGCATGTGGTTCAGTCGCGGATCACATACTGACTCGTAGCGGTCAAGGAACGCTTCCTGATCAATTGGGTCAGCACCGCCCAAGCACTCGGCAACGTCATCGCCGGTCATCTCTACATGCAAACCGCCGGGGAAGGTGCCGAGGGCTTCGTGCACTTCAAAGAATCCACGAACTTCGTCAATGACATCGTCAAAGTTGCGAGTTTTGTAACCGTTCGGTGAGGTCACGGTGTTGCCGTGCATGGGGTCAGTAACCCAAAGAACCTGGGCACCGCTGGCCGTAACCCGCTCCACCAGAGAAGGCAGCTTCTCGCGAATATTCTTGGCGCCCATCCGGGTAATAAAAGTGAGACGGCCGGGTTCGCGGTTGGGGTCCAGCTTGTCGATCAATGCCAGCGCATCATCTCCGCTGGTACCGGGGCCCAGTTTCACACCGATGGGGTTCCGGACACGGGACAAGAAGTCCACGTGAGCGTCCTCGAGGCCGCGTGTCCGCTCACCGATCCACAAGAAGTGGCCGGAGGTGTCATACGGCAAACCGGTCCGTGAATCGATGCGAGTTAGCGCGCGCTCGTAGTCCAAGAGCAGTGCTTCGTGGCTGGCAAAGAATTCCACCCGCTTGAGTGCTTCAAAATCTGCACCGCAAGAACCCATGAACTTAATGGCCCGGTCAATGTCGCGGGCCAAAGACTCATAGCGTGCGTGTGCCGGGTTGGAGGTGAAGCCCTTGTTCCACTGATGAACCAAACGCAGATCGGCAAACCCACCCTGGGTGAAAGCCCGGATCAGGTTAAGCGTAGAAGCGCTCGTGTGGTACGCCTTGAGCATCCGAGACGCATCGTGTTTGCGGCTCTCTGGCGTAAATTCGTAACCATTCACAATGTCGCCGCGGAAGGCGGGGAGAGTGACGCCGTCGCGCGTTTCATCGTTTGAGGAACGGGGCTTGGCGAACTGGCCAGCCATTCGGCCCATTTTGATCACGGGCATTGATGCACCGTAGGTCAAAACCACTGACATTTGAAGGATAGTGCGCACACGCGCGCTGATCTTATCTGCCGTTGCACCGTCAAACGTTTCAGCGCAGTCACCACCCTGCAGCAAAAACGCTTTGCCTTTCGCGGCCTCGGCCAAGCGGGCCCGAAGAACGTCGACTTCCCCGGCAAATACTAGGGGCGGGACGATGGAAAGCTCTTTAACGGACGCATCAAATACATCGCGATCAGACCACGTGGGTTGCTGCGAAATCGGCAGCTGCCGCCAGTCGTCGAGGCCCGGATAGCTAGCCGCACCGCTCTGGGCGGTGCTGGACAGCTGATCAGACGAGCCTAGGTATGCCGGCGTGGACGGGGAAGATGCTGGGGTAATGGAAGTCTCAGTCACCACTCCAGATTAGAGCCCTTGGGGAGGAATTGCTCACAAGGACGTAACCATGGGCGTTGTACCGTCATACGTTTTGCGGTGGATCCGTGGTGGTGGCTTCTGTTGCGGCCAATTGCTGCTTGACGGTGGCTGCGTAGACATCAACGTATTCCTGGCCGGAAAGTCGCATCAATTCAGCCATGATCTCATCCACCACTATCCGTTGAACGTTTCGGTCATCAGCTTGGTCGGCGTAGCGGCTGAAGTCCATTGGTTCGCCAAAGATCACGCCAATCCGGCGGATGTTGGGCATTCGTTTGCCAATGGGCTGAACCTTATCCGTGCCAATCATGGCCACGGGAATCACTGGAACACCGGATTCGAGGGCAAGCTTGGCCACACCAACTTTGCCGCGGTACAAACGACCATCGGGGCTGCGCGTTCCTTCGGGATAGATGCCTAAGAGCTCCCCGCGGTTCAGAACATCCCCGCCAGCATTCAAAGACAATGCGGAGGCCGCGCCACCGGAGCGGTCCATCGGCAGCTGGTTGGTCAGGCGGAAGAAGGCAGCGGTCAAACGGCCCTTTATCCCTTTACCAGTGAAGTACTCCGATTTGGCCAAAAAGACCACAGGCCGTGGCACCATCAGAGGCATAAAAATGGAGTCAGAAAAAGACAAGTGGTTGGAAGCCAAGATGGCAGAACCCTCGCGCGGAATGTTGTCCAAGCCCTTAACCCATGGCCGGAACAGCAATCTCACAATCGGGCCCAAAAAAATGACCTTCATCACCCAATAGAACACGTTCAGACCTCTTTCGGCAGGCTTGCACCGGCGACTATTTCCCCACCTCAGGCGTACCGGTGCAAGCCTACTCTAGTGAGAAATCCAGTGAACAGTGACACGATGGAACTATGGATTCACTCGAAAAACCCGTGGTTCCGCTTGCTACATCTGGGCTGCTGAAAGCTGATAGTGCTGGCGGATATCAGTACCCGGGTCACGGCCAGAACGCCGAAATTGGGGTAGCTGTGAGCCATGGGTTTACCGGCAGCACACAAGACGTCCTACCGTGGGCACAAGCTTTGGCAGCACAAGGCTACGCAGTACGTGTTCCCTTGCTGCCAGGGCACGGCACTTCATGGCGGGATTTGCAGATATCCCGCTGGCGGCAGTGGGCCACCTGCTATGAAGCTGCCTACCTAGAACTTCGAGGACAAACTCGTCTCACCTTCACCGCTGGCCTCTCAATGGGCGGCACTCTTGCCCTTCGCACGGCATCGACGCACGGAGCTTGTGGAGTATTAGCCGTTAATCCTGCGCTGTCTTTTTACGATCGCCGCGTCAAAGCTGTGGCGTTGCTGAAGTACCTGATGCCTACCACGTCGCCAATCGAAGAGGGCGAGACAACAACTTCCACCCAGGGGCTCCCGGACACTGGCGGCGACTACTCCGTGACACCTTTGGCCGCTGTCCATCAGCTAAAGCGTCTTTTTAGCAATACACGGCGCAAAATTCGGGGACTCGATGTACCCGTGCTGGTCTTTAAGTCAGAGCAGGACTCGGTGGTTCCGGCGAACTCACTGGAATTTATTCGAACATCGGTAGCGGCACAAAGACTTGAAGTGGTGACCCTGGTTCGTAGTTCGCACGTGGCTACTTTGGATGTTGAAGCCGGTCTCATTGCCCAACACAGTGTGGACTTCATTTCCCGCATGACTCGCTGATTCGCCGCGCACATCACGCTGGGCCTTGGGCATCAGGCAGCTGTAGGGGAAGATAATTTATATGACGTCATTGCCAGCCGTTTCAGATCCCGCCCATAACCCGTTTAGTCACACAGGTTCGGGCGAGCTATGCCGGATTGGTGTTGCAGTGTGCCACGGATTCACCGGTAGCCCCGCCTCAATGCGTGAATGGGCCCAGCACCTTGCTGACGCGGGCTTCAGTGTGGAGCTCCCCTTGTTGCCCGGTCACGGCACCTCATGGCAAGACCTAGCAACGCGTCGCTGGCAAGAGTGGTACCAGGCTTTTGACGCGGCCTACCAAGATCTCGCTTCCCGTTGCGACTACGTTTTTGTGGTGGGTCTTTCCATGGGCGGCTGCCTGGCTCTACGTGCCGCGGCTCTCCGGCCGGTCTCTGGTGTGGTTCTGGTCAACCCAGGGTTGGTGATTGATGATTGGCGCGCGCCGCTCACTGGCTTCCTCAAACACATTGTGAAATCCACACCTCCGATCTCTAATGACATCGTCAAGTCGGGAGTGGACGAGCGCGCTTATTCACGCACCCCGGTAGCCGCCGCCCACGAACTTGGAAAACTTTTCGCCAACACCCGCGATTTGCTGCCGCAGATTACGGCGCCGGTACAGGTTTACCGGTCGACCACAGACCATGTGGTTTCCGAGAGCAGCATGGTCGCTTTGCGCAGCGGTCTGACTGGTGCACCGCTAGAAGTCATTCCGCTGCTCAACAGCTATCACGTGGCCACCATGGACAACGACGCGCCGGTCATTTTTAACGGCTCAGTGGAGTTCATCAGACGAGTTTCTCGGTCCACCATGGGCTCCTCCACTACTGCGGAGAGCGCTGATGACAAGGTCTGAGGCGGAGGGTTCCGGCACCGGAGCCAACCAGAATGATCAAGCCACGTGGCTGGATCTTGTGGCGCGCCTAGAGTCCATGCCAACTGCGCTTCCCGAGTCTAAGCAGGAGCCTGAAACTCAGTCACGGCAGGAGCCCTTGCCGGAAGCCAAACCAGAGCGGAGCGTCAAAGACTTAGTCACCCCTGCTTACGGTCCGCGTGACTACATCGCAGAGGAGGAACCGGAGGAATTCGTTCCCGAAGAACCGCCGTCGTTAGCTGGGGCCGCGCCACAATCGGTGCTCGCTTGGCTGGGCGCAGTGGGAGCCCCGCTTGCTTTGGTCTTGTGTGTGATCTTCTTCCGAAACGTTCCCGCGGTGGGCGTGTGGGCCCTCATCGCCATTTTTGTTGCCTCGGTGGTTTTTTTGATGTGGCGACTTCCGCAAGAAAAAGATGACCACGACGACGGAGCAAGGCTTTAGCAGCCAACGCGCCTTTAGCGGCCCGCCGTCCGCCCACTAACCCGCGAAAGATCTGCCGCGCCGATCAGTCCGGCATGCTCACCCAGTGCGGCGAGGGTGATTGTTGCGGGCGGGCGGAAGCCACGGCCGGTCAAGTGCCGTTTAAAGGATCTTTCAGCGGGTTCCAATAACAGTGCACCGGCTGTGGAAAGCCCCCCGCCGATCACAAAGGTTCCGGGGTCCAATGCCGCGGCGAGATTGGCAAGGCCTAGGCCCAGCCATTCCCCCACGTCTTGGATGAGTTCCATCGAGGCAGCGTCGCCAGCTTGGGCTGCTTCGGTGACTGTCACTCCCGTGATCTTTGAACTGACACCACCCACGGCTCGTAGAAGTTCTTGGGCCACTGGCGAATTAGCCTCAGCGAGCCCCCGCGCTTCCCTGCCCAAGGCGTTCCCTGAGGCGTATTGCTCCCAACAGCCACGGTTGCCGCATTCACAGCGGTGCCCGCCCGGGACCATAATCTGATGCCCAAACTCCCCTGCCACACCGAACCGGCCACGTTCGAGTTTGCCGTCGTAAACCATACTGCCGCCGATTCCGGTTCCCAAAGTGATGCACACCAAGCGGTCTTCGCCCCGCCCCGCTCCGAAGCGCCACTCGCCCCAGCCGGCGGCATCGGCGTCGTTCACTAAAAGGACTTTGCGCTGCAAAAGCCGTTCCAGATTTTCCCGAACGGGCTCATTGCGCCAAGCGAGGTGCGGGCTAAAGAGGACTGTGGCACCGGCCAGATCCATCCAGCCAGCTGCACCGATGCCAACGCTTGATACGCGGTGCCCCTCACTAAGTTCCTTAACAAGTTCAACGATCACGCTTTCGACGGCGCGAGGATCACTTCCCGGGGTCTCGCGCCGGGCGCTGGCTAGAATGTTCCCGTCAGCGTCCACAACGCCGGCCGCAACTTTGGTCCCACCGATGTCTATACCAATGGCGTGCCCTCGTCGGCGCAGCCGCAGACTGGCTGCTCTAGGGCGCGGTACTGAACGAAACGCTTGTCGGCGCGAGCTGCGGGGGCCTTGATGATGCGCGGAAAAGGGTGCCATAAGCAACCATCCTACGGCGGAATGCCCAATGTTACTGGCGAGTAGGTATAATCTAAATCACAGCAATCCCCGGGCGACTAGAGTTAGATCAAGCCCCCTTGGGGAACGGATATCGAAGGAGCTATCGTGCGCGAACTCAGCGTCCCTCCCCTGGTCAATGTGGCCCCGGAGATCAACATCACCGATCTAGTACTGCGGCAAAGCAATTCTGCCGCGAATCCTGCACTATTTTCGGTCCGTGACGCTGCAGGAACATGGAATGATATTTCGGCCAAAGACTTCCACGCCGATGTGGTGCGCATTGCAAAAGGCTTGATGGCAAGCGGTGTGGCCGCCGGTGACCGTGTGGGAATTATGGCCCGCACTCGTTACGAATGGGCCCTTGTGGACTTCGCTATTTGGTTCTCCGGCGCCGTTTCTGTACCAATCTACGAAACCTCCTCCCCCTCGCAAGTCGCATGGAACCTGGGCGATTCGGGTGCCGTCGCCGCTTTTGCCGAATCTAGTAACCACGAGAACATCATCCGTGCAGCAGCCGCCTCAGAGAACCTGGCAGCGCTAAAAAACGTTTGGCAGTTGGAGGGCCGTGGACTCGATGCGCTTCGTAAGGCGGGCGTTAATGTCAGCGATGAAGAACTGGAAACCCGCCGTTCCACCGCAAACCTTGCTGACGTTGCCACGATTATCTACACCTCCGGAACCACCGGACGCCCCAAAGGCTGCGAACTGACACATGGCAACTTTGTGGAGCTTTCGGACAATGCTCTTGCGAGCTTGGGCGAAATCGTGAATCAGAACGCCAAGACCATTATGTTTTTGCCCTTGGCCCACGTCTTCGCTCGATTCATCTCAGTGCTCAGTGTTGCAGCGGGAGCCACGGTTGCCCATACGCCAGATATCAAGAACCTTTTGGCGGATCTGCAGAGCTACCAGCCAACCTTCATTTTGGCCGTTCCCCGCGTTTTCGAGAAGGTTTACAACTCAGCACTGACCAAGGCCGAGGACGGCGGCAAGGGCGCCATCTTCCACAAGGCCGCCGAGACCGCTATCGCCTACGCCCGCGCGCAGCAGAACGGCAAAGCCGGCTTGGGTCTTAAGATCAAGCACGCCGTGTTCGACAAGCTCGTCTACGCCAAACTGCGCACGGCCATGGGTGGCCACGTTGCGCATGCTGTCTCTGGTGGTGGCCCGCTGGGTGAACGCCTAGGCTACTTCTTCCAAGGGATTGGAATGCAGATCCTCGAAGGCTACGGGCTCACTGAAACCACTGCGCCCATCACAGTTAACACTCCGGCCCGCATCAAGATTGGGACAGTAGGCCGCCCACTTCCAGGTAACGCAGTCAAGATTGCAGACGACGGCGAAATTCTCGCCAAGGGTTTCTGTGTCATGCGCGGTTACTACAAGCGCGCCGAACTCACCGAGCAGGCCTTTACCGATGGCTGGTTCCACACCGGAGACATTGGCGAGCTCGATACCGACGGCTTTTTGAAGATTACTGGCCGCAAAAAGGAAATCATCGTTACCGCCAGTGGAAAGAACGTTGTTCCGGCCCTCCTTGAGGACCAGATTCGCGCCGATGCTTTGGTGTCCCAGGTCCTTGTGGTTGGTGACAACCGCCCCTTTATCGGAGCCCTGGTTACCCTCGATGAGGAAGCACTTCCGGGCTGGCTGGAACGTCACAACCTTTCCGGCAAAATGAGCATCGATGACGCCGTCAAGGATCCTCAGATTCATGCTCAGGTCCAGAAGCTGATTGACCGCGCCAACCAGTCGGTCAGCCACGCGGAGGCCATCAAATCATTCCGGATCGTCACCAGTGATTTCACTGAAGCATCGGGTCACCTGACTCCCTCTTTGAAGGTCAAACGAGCTCAGGTCATCAAGGACTATGACGCCGTTATTGAAGAAATGTATTCAGCTAAAAAGCCGTCTTAGCTCTTTTACTAGCAGCTAAGCCAGAAGGGGCGGACCAAGCATTTGCTTGGTCCGCCCCTTCTACGTATGAGCTCCTATCAGACGGACTTTCTAGTCGTCGACGAGTTCGTCAACCACAAGAGCCGCAAGCTCAACAGCTGCGCTTCGGGTAGCTGGCGCAAGCTTAGCCAACTCAATACGCGAGCCTTCCGCCAAATGTTTGTCGTAGGGAATGCGCACTACGTTCTTCACACGGGAGCGGAAGTGATCCTCAATCTCGTTGACATTCACCCGGGTGCCAACGCCTGCGGACATGTTGATCACCACTGTCGCCTTGCGGACCAGGTCTTCCCTGCCGTGTGCTTCTAGCCACGACAGCGTCTCCGAGGCGAGCCGTGCTTCGTCAACGCTGCCACCGGAAACCAACACAACGGCGTCGGCCTTTTCTAGCGTGCCTTTCATCACCGAGTGAACCATTCCGGTACCAGAATCGGTGAGAACAATAGAGTAGTAGCGGCCCAAGATGTCAGTAACGGCACGGTAGTCGGCGTCGTCGAAGGCGTGTGCCACGGTGGGATCCGTGTCAGAGGCGAGCACGTCCAAACGTGAGCCTTCGCGCGCGGTGTAGTTGGAGAGCTGAGTAAAAGAATTTACGTTGAAGCGCTCTTTTACCAAGTGACGAGCCGTGAAGTCCGCACGGCCTGGTGAGCGGTCTGATAGAGTACCGCGGTCCGGGTTAGCGTCCATGGCGATCACACGGTCTTCACGTAGATCTGCCAGCACCATACCCAAGAGTGTGGTTACGGTTGTTTTACCAACACCACCCTTGCGTGAGAGCACAGGAACATATCGAGTTTGCTCGCCTAACCGCACTGCGATGCGGTGCTCAAGAACACGCTGGATTCGAACCCTGTCCGAGTCTCCCAAATTTACGAAGCCAAAGGTCGCTTGGTAGAGCCACCGGCGCCAACCAGATACTGGTGCAGCAGCTGTTTTCTCCAATAGCCGGTCTGCCGTTAGCGACGAGGCAGCTTCAGGACCAGCGGCCTTGGTGCGACGCTCGCTGACGCCCGGGGCCCCAATGTCCACGGCGTTGCGCTCATTGCTGAGCTCCTCTTCGACCTCGACCTTTTCACGCGCTGGTTCCGTGCTCAGTGGCGCACCGTTGGGCTTCCACTGAGTCTGGGCGCCAACTATGCCGACACCGGCAGTCACCATCCCCGCAGGAGGAACAGCGGGGATACCCGGGATAGTGGCCGGGTCAACAACCGTAGCGGCACTGATTTCCGCTGTAGCTTCTGGCTCGGCCTCTTCAACGCCGTTTTCTGCTGCGAAGGAGTCCTCGGCTTCTGCCGCTTCAGAGCCGTCGAATTCAGCGACGAGCTCTCCAGAACCATCCTCTGCCGATACATCCTGCGCCGAAGGATCGTTGCCCTGGGTGGGCGTGCTTTTCTGAGTCATGTCTCCAACCTGGTGTTGACTGCTGCAAATGGCATGGCGTATCCACAGCTTTCATTCAGATTCAGCTTATCGCCCCAATGCCCCATAGCGGCCGAACCAGCCCTACTCCACAACGAGAAGTAGGTCACCGCCTTGAACTTGTTCCACTGGCCCCACTGCAAGACGGCTCACGGTACCGGCAATCGGCGTGGTGATGGATGCTTCCATCTTCATGGCTTCAATAGTGGCAACCGTATCGCCGGCCTTGAGCTCATCGCCTACCTTGACGGCCAGAGTGACAGCACCAGCAAACGGCGCTGCCAAATGACCTGCAATGGAGGTATCGGCTTTCTCGGCCGTCTTGACGTTGCTGACCACTGATTTATCCCTCACTACAACTGGGCGCGATTGACCATTGAGCGTGGTCATGACGGTGCGCATTCCCTTCTCATCCGGCTCGGAGACGGCCTCTAGGGAGGCGATCAGCCGAACGCCTTTCTCGAGCTCGATCACGTGCTCTTCGCCGTGCTGCAACCCGTACAAGTAATCACGAGTGTCCAGCACTGACAAGTTGCCGTACTGTTCGCGGCTCTTGTTGTAGTCCTGAGTGGGTCCAGCGAAGAGCAACCGGTTCAGCGTACTGCGTCGAGTTGCCGAATCTTTGCTCAACGATTCGCTGTCCTCGGTACTGAGCTCAACGTCCCGTACCTTGATACTTCTGCCCTGCAGAGCCTTGGTGCGGAATGGTTCCGGCCAGCCGCCTGGCGGATCGCCCAATTCGCCAGAGAGAAAGCCAATGACCGAGTCAGGAATATCAAATTTCTGCGGGTTCTCTTCAAAGTCAGCCGGGTCAGCGTTGAGACCGACCAAGTGCAGGGCCAGGTCTCCCACTACTTTCGAGGACGGTGTGACCTTCACAAGACGGCCCAGAATACGGTCTGCAGCCGTGTACATGTCCTCGATTGCTTCGAAGCGTTCACCCAGTCCTAAGGCAATTGCTTGCTGGCGAAGGTTAGAGAGCTGGCCGCCAGGAATTTCATGCTGGTACACCCGCCCAGTTGGTGCCGCCAGCCCGGATTCAAACGGAGCATAAACCTTGCGAACCGCTTCCCAATAGGGTTCAAGTGCGCCAACGTTGCTTAAGCTCAAGCCGGTATCGCGCTCAGTGTGCGCCAAGGCGGCCACGAGTGCAGACATGGCCGGCTGGCTCGTTGTCCCGGCCAACGCGGCCGAGGCAACGTCAACCGCATCTACGCCAGCGTTAATGGCTGCCATCAACGTAGCTAGCTGACCGCCAGCGGTATCGTGCGTGTGCAAATGAACCGGGAGGTCAAAACGCTCACGTAGAGCCGTGACCAGCTTGGCTGCCGCCGCCGGACGGAGGAGCCCCGCCATGTCCTTGATCGCCAAGATGTGAGCACCAGCATCAACAATCCGCTGCGCCAAATCAAGATAGTAATCCAAGGTGTAGAGGTCCTCGGCCGGGTCCAGAAGGTCGCCTGTGTAGCACAACGCCACTTCGGCGACTGCTGTGCCCGTTGCGCGAACAGCGCTGATAGCGGGGGCCATCTGATTCACGTCATTGAGCGCATCGAAAATACGGAAAACGTCAATGCCGGTAGCTGCGGCTTCCGCCACAAAGGCTTCAGTAACTTCAGTGGGATAGGGAGTGTAGCCGACGGTGTTACGTCCACGCAGGAGCATTTGAAGACAAATGTTGGGCATGGCCTTCCGCAGCGCGGCCAACCGATCCCAGGGGTCTTCACCCAAGAACCTCAGGGCGACGTCGTAAGTGGCACCACCCCACGCTTCAACTGAAAATAGTTCAGGAAGCAATTGGGAAACTGCCGGCCCTGCAGCAACCAGGTCCTTGGTACGTACCCGAGTAGCGAGAAGTGACTGGTGGGCATCCCGGAACGTTGTGTCGGTGACGGCCACGGCCTGTTGCTCGCGTAGCGCCTTGGCGAATCCTTCCGGCCCTAGCTCGGCGAGACGCTGGCGTGAACCTGAGGGAAGTTCCCCGCTGGTGTTTCCACGCTCAGGTAACTTGCGGGCTGGACCGTGAGTCACAGTCGGTTCGCCATTGGGTTTATTAACAGTAACTTCGGCGAGCCAGGTTAATAGTTTGGTGCCTCGATCTGCTGAGCCACGGGCTTTGAGCAGTTCAGGACGCTCGTCAATAAAGGAAGTGGCCACGTTGCCGGCAATAAACTCTGGATCTTCGAGCACCGCCTGGAGGAAAGCGATGTTTGTGGAGACCCCACGAATACGGAACTCAGCCAAGGCTCGCCGGGCGCGAGCCACGGCTGCGGGGTAATCACGGCCACGGCACGTTAGTTTGACCAACATTGAATCAAAGTGCGGACTGATCTCGGCACCAGAGTAGACAGTTCCGCCGTCGAGCCTTACACCAGCGCCACCTGCTGAACGGTAGCCGGTAATCTTTCCCACGTCAGGACGGAATCCATTAGCCGGATCCTCAGTGGTGATACGGCACTGAAGCGCTGCTCCCTTGAGCTGGACCGTGTCTTGAGACAAACCAAGATCAGCCAAGGTCTGTCCCGAGGCGATGCGCATCTGAGCCTGTACCAGGTCCACGTCCGTCACTTCCTCAGTGACGGTGTGCTCTACCTGGATTCGAGGGTTCATTTCGATAAATACGTGCTGTCCAGCGCGCTCGCCAACAGTGTCCACAAGGAACTCAACGGTTCCCGCGTTTACATAGTTCAGGGCCTTCGCAAACTTGATTGCGTCCCGGTACAACGCCTGGCGGATGTTTTCATCGAGGTTGGGGGCCGGAGCAATCTCAACCACTTTTTGGTGACGGCGCTGGAGTGAACAATCACGTTCAAAGAGGTGAATAACGTTGCCGTCACCGTCGGCCAAAATCTGAACCTCAATATGGCGTGGCCGCAGAACCGCCTGCTCCAAAAACATGGTGGGGTCACCGAAAGCCGAATCAGCTTCACGCATGGCCGCATGAAGTGCCTCAGGCAATTCCTCACGAGTGTCCACGCGACGCATGCCACGTCCACCGCCGCCGGCAACGGCCTTGGCGAAAATGGGGAACCCAATCTCGTCCGCTGCAGCAATCAACTCATCCACGTCTTTGGACGGCTTGCTTGAATTGAGCACCGGCACACCGGCCTTGCGCGCCGCAGCGAGGGCAGCAACCTTGTTGCCAGCAAGTTCTAATACCTCTGCTGGCGGACCCACAAAAGTGATCCCCGCGGCTTTGGCAGCACGGGCCAGATCAGGATTTTCAGACAAAAAGCCGTAGCCGGGGTAAATGGCGTCTGCTCCGGCTTCCTTGGCAACCCGGACAATCTCATCCACGTCCAGGTAAGCCCTCACCGGATGGCCTTCTTCACCAATCAAGTACGCTTCGTCAGCCTTTTGACGGTGGATCGAGTTGCGATCTTCTTGAGGGAAAACAGCAACGGTTTTAGCACCGAGTTCATATCCAGCCCTGAAGGCACGGATAGCAATCTCGCCACGGTTGGCCACCAAAATTTTGGAAAACATGCTGCTCCTGCATCCTCGCGGGTAGTGAGACGGTTGCTCACAGTTTGTTTCACGCCCAATAGCGAACACAAGCTAGTGTGATCGGTATTACAGTTTATGCGATTTTGGTGTCCTGACCCTAGTTCATCGGCTGCGCCAACCGTGGCCGCAATGGCGCCTAGTTCTTGGGCGAGTCTGGCCGCGTGCCAGAAAAGTGGACCAAATCCCCTAGCAGCACAACATATGATGGATGGGGACACTGACTAGTCAGTCTGCGTCCCTCGGCGGAAATTCAGCAACAGCGTGAGGTTTTGATCTACCAGTGCAAGTTGTAAGTATCAGCAGTCTCAAGGGCGGCGTCGGTAAGACGTCGGTCACCACAGGGCTCGCTTCCTCCGCCCTCGCCGCCGGTGTACGCACTCTGGTGATTGATTTGGATCCCCATGGCGATTCCTCAACGGCTCTCGGCGCTCCCACCGGCTCATTAGACATCGGCCGAATGCTCAAGGCACCCCGGCGTGCGCACTTGTCTGAAAATGTAGTCCCGAGCGCTTGGACAACACACCAAAGAAACACTGCCGGCGGAACATTAGACGTAGCCGTTGGTTCAGCATTTACCGGCATTTACGATCGGCCGGACTTGGGCAAGAGGAACCTTCGCCGGCTCGCCAACGTCCTTGCCGGGGTGGATCAGTACCAATTGGTCCTGATCGACTGCCCACCGTCACTGAACGGGCTCACCCGGATGGCGTGGACCGCAAGCGACAACGTGGTTCTGGTGGCCGAACCGGGATTGTTCTCGGTAGCCGGCACTGAGCGCACCATACGCGCCATTGAATTGTTCAAGCGCGAGTTTGCCCCCTCGCTCACTGCTGCCGGAATTGTTGCCAACCGCGTCCGGAGCACCTCGAGCGAACACGCCTACCGGCTTGATGAAATGCGTTCCATGTTCGGACCGCTGCTGCTGGAGCCCTACATCCCGGAGCAAGCTAACTGGCAACAGATCCAAGGCGCCGCACACTCCGTGCACCACTGGCCCGGCGAATCCGCCCGCAGCAGCGCTGCCCTCTTCGACGAGCTGCTGGCTGCTGTCCGCAAACAGGGCAAACAAACACGCCGCTAATAACTAGACCAGCTGGACTTGGACCTGTTTCCTGAAGCAGTCTTGGCTCGACGCTAGGTTTTGGACGTGCCTTCTTGGCGCCTCTGTGGACGCAAAAAAATTCCCGTTTCTACCTTCTGTGCCCTCAAACCCAAGGTATAAAACGGGAATCCTGAGCCACTAGAGGGTGGCCTGAAATGTTGCTGAGACTAACTGACTTTACGTGCTGCGCGGCGCTTGCTGAGCTCGTCATCCGGGAACGACTGGTCAATAGCGTGCTCGCTAGGCAGAAGTGCCAAGCTGCCTTCAACCTCACGCCAAACGCGCCCAACGGCGATACCAAATACGCCCTGGCCACCCTGAACCAAGTCAATAACCTCGTCTGCGGAAGTGCACTCATAGACGCTCGCGCCGTCACTCATCAACGTAATTTGAGCGAGGTCTTCAACGCCGCGTTCACGCAAATGCTCCACGGCAGTGCGGATTTGCTGCAGGGATACCCCAGTGTCCAAAAGGCGCTTAACCACCTTCAGGACCAAAATGTCACGGAAGCTATAGAGTCTTTGCGAGCCCGAGCCGGCTGCGCCGCGAACGGCAGGTTCTACCAATCCGGTGCGAGCCCAGTAGTCCAGCTGACGGTAGGTAATACCTGCGGCTTTGCACGCCGTCGGGCCACGGTAGCCAGCGTCCTCGTCCAACACGGGAAGGTCCTCGGTGAACAGCAGGCCCTGCGCTCCGGCAGGAAGGGCATTGCTGCCCGTTGTGGCGCGCTTTAGCTCGCCAGCTTCGCCCATTGGACTCACGTAAACCCTCCTCGACTAAAGCTCCCAGGGGGAGTTGCATCCCTGCTGAACGGTTCTATAGCTGGTGCTACAAAAACTCAGTCGTGTAATTTCAACGACCGTCTACCCTCCAGTGTGAACCGGTGGGCCGCAGGATGCAATGGGAACTTGATACTTCGACGTTAGAGCCGTGCAGCCCTTAGGTCAAAGACGTTCGAGGCAATTTCGCGCCGTGTCGGAACTTTCAGCCTCAACTTTAACCTTAACGTGACATTAGCCTTGGAAATCTTCCGGTTCTACGTCGTCTAGGAACTCCCTGAACCGCCGCAATTCACGCTCTTCGTCCACGGTCGTGGCTTCCACAGCGTCGCTACCGTCTTCGCTGTCGCCATTGTCCGCAATTCGGACCCCAGCTTCGTCAACAACTTGCTCCGCGCACCAAATACGGCAATGCGCCCGAAGTGCCAATGCCAAGGCGTCTGACGCCCGCGAGTTAACTGTTGTGCCGTCGTCGAACTGTATTTGCCCAAAAAAGACGTTGTCTTCAACGGCCACAATATTGACGAGCGCTATCGAATGTCCGAGTGCGTGGATAGCGTCCACCATCAGGTCATGTGTCATGGGACGCGGCGGGATGATTCCCTGCTGTGCAAGGGCAATGGCACTCGCCTCTGGTGTTCCAATCCAAATCGGAATGTGGCGGTCTCCCCCGATCTCCCGCAAAAGGACTAGCGGTTGATTGGATGGCAGTTCAATGCGAACTCCCACAAGCTCCACTTCAATCATCAGGAGTCCATGCGGGCGATGCGATCCTGCACAAGAGCACGGTGCAAGGTCAAGCAGAGTTCGCTGATCTCACGCGCAGCCTCAGCGGCGCGAGCCTGGGAGGCTGCATCTCGGCGCGAGGAGAGCGGAGAGACGGCACGCTCTACCAAGCCGAATTCACGCTCCGCTGCGGCCTGGAAGGGACGCAAGTGGCGCGGTTCCAAGCCATGGCTCTCTAATTGCACACAGGCTTTGGCCACCTGGAGCGCATGCTCATCAAAGCGGCCGTTGCTGTGCTGAATGAGTCCGAAACTTAACAAGGACTGCAAGAGCGGAACACTGGCCCCGGATTCGGTCCGGAGTTGCTCCTCAGTCAGGGCGCGCACCCTACCTGTCATCTCGGCAGCGAATTCGTCCGAGACAATCCGAGGTGAGACCTTCACGCCAGGTGGAAGATTCTCTGGGCGTTCGCCTCTGTCAATGGCGTCAAGGTAGTCCTTGATGACCTTCAAAGGCAGATATTGGTCGCGCTGAAGCGAAAGCACAAAACGCAATCGCTCAACGTCATTCTCCGAATACTGTCTGTAGCCAGCCGGCGTCCGATTCGGGGTAATTAACCCTTTTTCCTCGAGGAATCGAATTTTGGACGCGGTCATAGTTGGGAAGTCGTCGCTCAACTGAGCCAAAACTTCACCAATGTTCAGGACACGCGGTCCTGAGCGTTCAGCGTGTGCAAGTACCACTTATGCCTAACTACCGACTCTTCGGACTAAACATTGCCAGGCGCTGGCGCCTGGCTCAGGTAGAACGTCAGGCGGAACTTGCCGATCTGGACCTCGTTGCCGCTTTTGAGCACCAAACG
Organism: Pseudarthrobacter sp. J1738; assembly: GCF_050490315.1. Lineage (NCBI taxonomy): Bacteria > Bacillati > Actinomycetota > Actinomycetes > Micrococcales > Micrococcaceae > Pseudarthrobacter > Pseudarthrobacter sp. J1738. The sequence continues at coordinate 62,036 of NZ_JBNPEO010000011.1, forward strand.
GTCAACGCGGTCATGGTTGACGTAGGTTCCGTTGAGGCTTCCGGTGTCAACCACCTCAAAGCTGTTAGCGGTGCGGCGAAACTCAACATGCCGACGCGAAACTGTGACGTCGTCGAGAAAGATGTCTGCCTCTGGGTGACGGCCCGCCGTAGTGACGTCAGTGTCTAGAAGGAACCGCGCACCAGCATTCGGGCCCGAGTGTGCGATCAGGAGAGCCGAACCCGCCGGAAGCGCGTCAACGGAAGAAACTTCCTCGGCGCTGAGTTTAGGAGCTGCACTGGGTGCGCCAAGAAGAGGTGCCAATTGAATCGAGGTGGTCTCGGAGGCGTTCAACTTCTCACGGTCGGCACTCAGTCCGTTCTGGGTGTGGTTCCGCTCATCCCCGGCCATGGGTATCTCCTCTATCGCTTGACTGGAGTTATCCAGCATGAGTGCTGTATTTCTAGGCGGGCTCCCCGCCTAGAAACTAGCCTACCTGTTGTTCGTACTCCGAAGCACTGAGCAGGGACGATGCTACGTCCGCATCAGTGACCTTGACTTCGAACAACCATCCCTCACCATAAGGGTCCGAGTTGATCAGGGCAGGATCAGTGTCCAGAGACTCGTTACGAGCAACCACTTCACCGGCCACTGGTGCGTAGATGTCGCTGACACTCTTCGTGGATTCCACTTCACCCACAACGTCGTTTGCGGTGAGCGTGGCGCCGACCTCAGGCATCTGCGCGTACACAACGTCACCCAAGGCATCTTGTGCGAAATCGGTGATACCAACGCGAACAACACCATTCTCGTCAGCAGCGGAGACCCATTCGTGCTCAGCGGTGTAGGAAAGATCTGCGGGGATGTTGCTCATCGGATGCCTTTCGTCAGGATGTCAGCAGCATTAATGGCGTAGTCACCATCGCACAAAGTATAGGCACAATTGACCGGGTAAAGGGCGGTCCTCTGAGATGATGTGGTCATGAGCAAAGAAGCAACAGTGCAAACTACTGCCACCGAACGAAAAAGAGGCAACTGGGTTGCCAAACTTGTCCTCATTGTGGTGGCCATAGCCATCGCCGTGGTTGCCTACTTCATCCTCGCCGCCATTTTGCCTCGCTGGTGGGCGGACACGATCGCGGGCCAGATCAAGCGTGATCTAGGAGCCAGCATCCTGGTAGGCGTATTCTATGGATTTGTTTTTACCTTTGTGCCGCTGTTGGTTGCTTGGCAAGCAACCAACAAGCGGGTGTCTTGGCCATGGAAGTTTGTGATTGTCCTAATTGCTGTAGCCATTGCCACTCCAAATCTCCTAACCGCCGGGATTCTTATTGGTTCTTCCGAATCAGCGCACGCTGGTCAACGCACACTTAGCATTGACGCCGGATTCTTCTCAACCTGGACCACCATCTCTGCAATCGCTGCAGCGGTCATCTTTGTCATCCTGTTGATTCTGTGGACCGCGTGGCGCCGCAATCGCCGAACCGTTAAGCGCCTCAAAACGGAACAGCGCGCACAAGAACTAAACGTTCGTGATTCTGAGAAGCGCAGAGCAGAAGAGGCCAAAGAAGCTGAGCGCCAGCAAGTTATTGCCCAGCGCAACATCGCTTCGGAAACCGAACGCCGACGCGCGGCTGAGTCAGAACGCGATTCGCTCCGCCAACCTCAGAGCACTGTGGAAGACCAAGGCGACGTCCGTTAGGTCACGGAATGCTCGGCCCTAAGACATCCGGGACGAGCATTCCAAACTAAGTGACCCATACAACCAAAACAAAAGGTCCCGGAAACTGAAAAGTTTCCGGGACCTTTTTGCTGGTCGGGCTGACAGGATTTGAACCTGCGACCCCTTGACCCCCAGTCAAGTGCGCTACCAAGCTGCGCTACAGCCCGCCTTACCTGACCGTTATCGCTGTTCGCGGCCGTTCAAGCAACGCGTACTAGCTTATACGAATGCAGGTCTAATGAGAAATCGAAACCCCCCTCGGTTCCTACGGCCCAGCATCAAAAAATGACGCCGGGCCGTAGGCCTCAAACCAGCCGTTCAACCAGCCTATTTACCGAGCTAAAACTACTTCTTGCGGCTGCGCTTTTCACGAACGCGCATGCTGACTTCGATCGGTGTGCCATCGAAGCCAAATGTCTCGCGCAATCGGCGAGTAATAAAGCGACGGTAGCCCGGGTCCAAGAAGCCAGTGGTGAACAGCACGAACTTCGGCGGACGGCTCGAGGCTTGCGTGCCGAAGAGAATTCGCGGCTGCTTTCCACCACGTACCGGGTGCGGGTGGGCTGCTACAAGTTCACCGAGGAAGGCATTTAATCGTCCGGTGGGGATGCGCTTGTCCCAACTCTCAAGTGCTAGATCCAAGGCAGGCACCAAACGGTCCTTGTGCCAGCCAGTCATGGCAGAAATGTTCACGCGCGGAGCCCAGGCAACGTGCGCCAAGTCCTGTTCGATTTCGCGCTCAAGGTAGATGCGTCGTTCATCGTCGAGCAGATCCCACTTATTGAAGGCCAAGACCAAGGCACGGCCGGATTCGATGGTCAGCTGCAGAATACGTACGTCCTGCTCGCTGAGCACTTCATCCACTGCCAATAGCACTACAGCAACCTCGGCTTTTTCCAACGCTGACTGCGTGCGCAGGGAGGCGTAGAAATCGGAGCCGTGAGCCATGTGCTGGCGACGACGGATACCGGCGGTGTCCACAAACTTCCAGGTCCTACCGCCCAATTCAATAAACTCATCAACCGGGTCACGTGTGGTGCCTGCGGTGTTATCAACAACAACGCGTTCAGAGCCTGCGAGCTTGTTCAGCAAAGAAGACTTGCCAACGTTTGGCCGGCCGATCAATGCGATACGACGCGGGCCGCCGGAACGTTCTGGTCCGTCAATGGCGGAGAACTCGGGAAGAGTTTCCATCACCTTGTCCAGAAGGTCAGCAACACCACGGCCGTGCAAAGCAGAAACGGGGTGCGGTTCACCGAATCCCAAGCCCCACAAGACTGCCGAATCTGCTTCTTGCACAAAGTCGTCTACCTTGTTGGCTACCAAAATGACCGGCTTTTTAGACTTGCGCAGCATGCGCATTACGCCCTCGTCAGTGGCCGTGGCGCCAACGGCGGAGTCCACTACAAAGAGCACAGCGTCTGCGAGCTCTACAGCCATTTCGGCCTGCTCGGCAACGCGGGCATGGATACCCTTAGCGTCGTGTTCCCATCCACCGGTGTCCACAATTGTAAAGTTGCGGCCGTTCCAGTTGGCGGCGTACATCACGCGGTCCCGGGTCACACCGGGAACGTCTTCAACGACGGCTTCGCGTCGGCCAAGAATACGGTTGACCAAGGTGGACTTGCCCACGTTCGGTCGGCCGATGATAGCCAGCACGGGATCCAGTTTCGCCGGTCCGTCTTCCCAGTCGTCGTCGTCCATACCGGCAAGTATTGCCGCGTCTTCGTCGTCGAGATCGTAGTCGGCCAATCCAGCGCGCAGCGAGGCAGCTCGCGTTTCGGCTTCCTCGTCGTCCAGGGCGGCCAGGTTTTCCGCCACCTGGTCGGTACCGGTGGGCGTGTATTCGTCCTCGTCGCGGTTCGTTCCGCGGCTTGAAGTGGATTCGCTCATTGCACTGTCCTTAGTGGTGGTCCGCCGCGGAGCGGCTGGTTGTTGAATTCAAAATATTGTTTTGAAGTTCCCGTAACGGAACTTCCGGCAGCGGCACCCCGGTGCGCATCGCCGTCGTACTGACGTGGTTAGCCAATGCCGCTCTGATACTCTCCGCAGCCCTGTCCATTGAAGCACGGCCGCTCTCCCCCGGCTGGCGCTGAACACGCAGCCCCTCGCCAAAGGAAGCAACCACACGCCGGCCAAAACGCGGTACATGGTTCACGCCCTCACCGCTGTGGCGAGTTCCCAAAATAGCTACGGGAACGACGACGGCATCAGAGTTCAGCGCTAACCACGCCACTCCCCCGCTCACCGACGCTGCGGTTCCGTCGCCGCGGGTCCCTTCAGGCAAGATTCCGATGCTACGTCCCTGATCGAGGATGCTTTTGGCCCGCTGTAGTGCTTTCCGGTCGCCGCTGCGATTAACTGGCAGCTGTCCGATGCCGTGCAGGAAACTACCCAGCGCACCCTTGAACATTTCTTGCTTAATCAACACGTGCATGGGGCGTGAGGCTGCGGCAAAGAGAACTGGTCCGTCAAGGAAGCTGATGTGGTTTGCAGCAAAAACGACTGGACCGGCTTGAGGAATGTTTTCCTTGCCCAAAACCACTGTCCGGTAGAGAACATTATTGATAAACCAGCCCAGTGGCCGGGCTAAGCGCGGCCGCCAAGCCTGTGGCACAACGGCTTCACTCGCAACGCTAGTCAAGGTCTAAGACCTCACTGACAATGCCCAGGGCTGCCGTCACCGTCTGCTCGAAGTCCAGATCAGAAGAATCAAGGGTCACCACACCATCTGCGGCGAGTGTGAAATTGACGACCGTTGAATCTTTGGCGTCCCTGCCCGTAACTTGACGAGCCAGTTCTTCAGCACCCTGCTGACCGCCTAGCTGCAATCCGCGACGGCGAAGCCGCGCTTCTTCCGAGGCGGTGAGCAGCATCCGAACATCTGCCTGAGGCGCCACAACGGTAGTGATGTCCCGGCCTTCTACAACCATACGGTTGTGGTGCGCGGTAATCAGCTCGCGCTGACGGCGAATGAGCTCAGTCCTGGCACCCAGCGTGGTAGCCACAGCACTGACTGCGTCAGAAATTCGAGGCTCTCGGATTGCCTCAGCAACACCGATCCCGCCAACGCGGACAAACTCGGCATCTGCGCTGGTACTGATGTCCAACGGCAATTCCTTGGCTGCAGCTTCCACGGCCACAGCGTCTTCAAGGTCAAGCCCCTGATCTAGGCAATACCAAGTCAAGGCACGGTACATTGCACCGGTATCTAGATAGGCCACATGCAGTCGACGAGCGATTTCCTTGCTGACGCTGGACTTGCCCGAACCAGATGGTCCATCAATCGCCACCAAAAGTGACCGCCCCGGACGGAGCGGTTCCACGGTGTTCTGCTCAACGCTACTCATTGCAATACTCTCCATCCACGGTCACCGAGCGCTTCGCTCAAAAGCTCCACTTTGCCCGGCAGTACCGAAAGTTCAACCATGCCCACGTTGTGGCCAGAAGAATGATCCAAGCGCAAGTCTTCGACGTTGACCCCAATGTGGCCAATCTCAGTCAGTAATTGCGCAATCTGCCCAGGCTTGTCATCAACAAGGATGGTCAGCCACGAATAAGACTTGGCCGGGCCACCGTGCTTACCAGGAATTCTTGCCTGACCTGCGTTTCCCTCGCTGATCAGCTGTGCCAAATCGAGTCTGGCACCTGGCGCATTCGGAGCGTCCAAGGTGTTAATGAGGCGGTTCAAATCTTCCCGGACACCACGGAGCAGCTCCCCCATCGGCCCGGAATTCCCGCCAAGAATTTGCACCCAAAGAGTTGGATCGCTTGCAGCAATTCGAGTGACGTCCCGCAATCCATTCCCTGCCAGCGACAAAGCATGCTCAGGCGTCCCCTGCAGGCGGCTAGCCACCAAAGAGGACATCACTTGAGGAAGGTGGGAAACCAAGGCCACCGCAGCATCGTGTTCTTGAGGATCAAAAACAGACACGACGGCACCAAGGTCAGTCGCGAGGGCCTGTGCGGTATCAAGCGCCTTAGTAGAGCTCAGCTCACCAGGGCACAAAACCCACGGCATCGAGGTGAAAAGCTCACCACGTGCGGCTACCGGGCCAGACTTTTCGCGGCCAGCCATGGGGTGGGTGCCCACATAGCGGCTCAAGTCCACCCCACGATCAGCTAGCTCCGCGGCAATCCCAGCTTTAACACTGGCGATGTCCACAACAATGGCCTCGGGGTAGTCCCCTAGCGCCTTCTGGACAACGTCCACCGTGACATCCGGCGGAGCAGCCACCACTACTAGCTCGGGGGCAGAGTCCAACTCAGAGATCGGTCTGCCCGCACCAATGTCAACCGCAACCGCTTGATGGGTGGGTGAGGGATCAAAAAGGAAAACTGGTACACCCCGGCTACGAAGGCCAAGGCCAATACTGGCGCCGAGCAGTCCTGTTCCCAGAACAACTACGGGGCCAGCAAGATGCGCGCGCTGTTGCGCCGATGCACCCGCCATTCCTTACAGCCCCACAGAGGCCAGAAGGTGTCCAACTTCCTGCTTACCCATAACGCGGATGCTGCCCTGACGCTGATCGCCCAAACCGATAGGACCAACCTTAACGCGGACCAATCGCTGGACCGGGAAACCAACTGCGTCAAACAAACGGCGCACAATACGGTTTTTGCCCGAGTGCAGAACAACTTCAATCAACACGTGTCCCGGGGTGGAGTCCACCAATTTGAACGAGTCAACACGGGCAAAGCCATCCTCAAGTTCCACACCATCGCGCAACTGTGCACCCACACCCTGGGGGAACGGGCCACGGACCTGAACCAAATAGGTTTTAGGTACCTCGTAGGAAGGGTGCGTCAAGCGGTTGGCGAGTTCGCCGTCGTTGGTCAGCAACAGCAAACCTTCGGTGGCGACGTCCAAACGCCCAACATGGAACAGACGCTCCGTGCGGGACTTGCTGTTCTTCAAGAAGTCGCTCACACAAGGGCGGCCTTCAGGATCCTCCATGGTGGAGACAACGCCCTTGGGCTTGTTGAACACCATGTAAATCATGGACTCGTCCAGCTGGATGCGGATGCCATCTACGTGGATCACTGCGGTCTTGGGATCTACGCGGAGACCCAACTCTGTGACGATCTGACCGTCAACCTCAACGCGGCCGTCTTCGATCATTTCTTCACACACACGCCGTGAAGCCACACCAGCGGAAGCCATAATTTTTTGCAAGCGCATTCCGTCAGCATCATGGATGTCCGGGTGAATGGCATCCACCTGCGGGCGGCGAGAACGCTGCGGGCGCTTTACCGGACCCAAGTTCCGTCCAAAGCGCTCGTCACCAAAAGCCTGGGCGCTTTCGCTACGGGCGGGGCCCCGGCCTGAAGCATTCTTGTGAATGGGAGTGTTGCGTCCTGCGCCACCGCGACCGGTGCCAGCCTTGGGCCGGCCATCCTTGGCGAAACCTGGCTTGCCTACACCCGGCTTGGGCCGGCGAGCCTTAGGGGCTTCAAAGTTTTCATCGCGTGAGCTACCGGCACCAGCAGCTGCGCCTCGAGAATTGTTCCAACCCTGAGTGGGCTTGGAGAAGGAACCGCGCTGGGGCGCTCCTCCTGAGCGGCCTGCGCCGCCTGTATTACCTGAGCGGCCTGCGCCGCCAGCATTTCCAGATCGGCCTGCGCCGCCAGCGGAGCGGGGAGCTCCTGAGCGGCCTGCTGAGTGGTTGCCTGATCCAGAGTTGCTACGTGGTGAACCCTGTCGTCCCGACTGTGTCATGACCCGTCCTATATTCTTTTCGCCGTTTATAGACTGTCCAACGACAGCCTAGTTTCCGGCATGGTTAATTCGTAGTGTTTAGCCTGATCTGATGCTCAGATCCGGCTGGAATCGTAAAACTCACCTAAAGATTCCAATCCTGGAAGGTGAGGTGAGAGCTGCGGAAGCTCCTGAACATCTGAGATGCCAAGGCGTTCAAGGAAGTAGCTGGTAGTCCGGTAGAGAAGCGCACCACTCTCTGGATCAACCCCGGATTCCTCAATCAGTGCTCGTTGCAGCAAGGTCTTTACGACTGAGTCAACGTTGACTCCGCGAATTGCTGAGACGCTTGCACGTGCTACTGGTTGCCGGTAGGCAATCACAGCGAGAGTTTCTAGTGCAGCCCGAGTGAGTCGCGTGCTTTGCCCGTCTAGGACAAAACGAGATACCACTTCCGCATGCTCGGGACGGGAATAGATTCGCCATCCGCCAGCAAGATTTCGCAATTCAAATCCTCGACGCACACCACCGATTCCGGCCGCGTTATTCGAGGAACTTTCAGTATACCCGTTATAGTCTTCACGCAATTGCTCCAAGGCCATTTCAACCTCGGTGACCGGCACCTCGAGGGCTGCAGCGAGCTCTGCGGCGGTGACCGGCTGGTCAACCACCATAAGTACCGCTTCAACACCGCCGCGCACTAGCTCGGCTTGTTCCACACTCACCAGCCGACCTCCTGTAATTCCGTATGATCCACACCCACTGAAGTTGCCTCAGCGTCCGCAGCTAGGCTGATGGTCAATTCGCCCAACGGGGAACTTTGGTCAAAGGCCACAAGCTTTTGCCGAAACAACTCCAGCAACGCCAAGAAACGTGCCACCACCGTGGCGCCACTAACTGCGTTCTGCGCTAAGTCCGCGAAGCTGATGCGTTGTTGTTGCCGCAAGCGATCCAGCACGTATTCCGCCTGCTCGGCAACACTCACGGGTGCGGAATGTAGGTGTTCTAGGCCCACCACGGTGGGTTCCGGCTCCTTGGGAGCAAGTGCCGCTTGGGCCAGTGCAGCAAATTGTTCCGGTGAATGCCGCCACACCAATTCCGGTAAAAGGGATGCAAACCGCTCTTCGAGTCCAGCCTGACGAGGGAACCGCAGCCCTTCAACGGCAAGAGCCTCCCCTATTACTTGGGCGGCATGCTTGTAGGCCCGGTATTGAAGCAGCCGAGCAAAGAGCAGGTCGCGAGCTTCGAGGAGCGCAACGTCTTCATCATCCGCTACCTCACCGGCAGGCAAAAGACGGGCAGCTTTGATGTCCAGAAGTGTTGCAGCGATAACTAAAAATTCGCTGGCCTCGTCCAATTTCCATTCGGAACCTGCGGCTTGAAGCGCACGAATGTAGGCAATAAATTCATCAGTAACTGTGGCCAAAGCCACCTCTGTGATGTCCAACTCATGTTTAGAAATCAGGGACAAAAGCAAGTCGAAGGGACCGGTGAAATTGCCGAGTCTTACTTCAAAGCCAGTGCGGGTTTGCCCTCCCGCACTGGCTTGATTCGCGGCGCCAACTTGAGGCACAGAGCTGCTTGAGGACTTAGGGAGCGCCACCGCGTGCGATCAGCTCTTTGGCTAGGCGACGGTAGGCGTCAGCACCCTGGTGATTGCCGGCGTAGCTTGTGATCGGCTCAGCAGCAACGGTTGCGTCAGCAAATTTGATGGAACGCTTGATAACCGTCTCGAAGACCTTGTCACCAAACGCCTCAACCAGCCGGCCAATAACTTCGCGACTGTGCAAAGTACGAGCGTCGTACATGGTGGCCAAAACACCGTCGATCTGCAGTGCCGGGTTCAAGCGGTCCTGTACCTTCTCGATGGTTTCCACAAGGAGTGCCACAGCGCGAAGAGCAAAGAACTCACAAATCAGCGGGATGATCACACCGTGTGCCGCGGTCAAAGCGTTCACGGTCAGCAGACCAAGAGAGGGCTGGCAGTCAATGAGAACAACGTCGTAATCGTCCTCAACCTTTTTCAGTGCACGATCCAAAACCTGTTCACGTGCTACTTCATTGACCAGCTGAACTTCGGCTGCAGAGAGATCGATGTTGGCTGGCAGCAAGTCCAAGCCTTCGACACCTGTGGCTTGGATCGCGTCACGAATGTCCACTTTGCGGTCCATCAACACGTTGTAAACGGTGACGTCCAGCTCATGCGGGTTAGCGCCAAAGCCTGCGGAGAGGGCACCCTGCGGGTCAAAGTCCACGAGTAATACACGCCGGCCTTGTTCGGCGAGCGCGGCCGCAAGGTTGATGGTGGACGTGGTTTTACCAACACCACCTTTTTGATTGACCATGGCGATCACTCGCGCCGGCCCATGAGAGGACAAGGGTGCGGGTTCGGGGAATTCACGCAGTGGGCGCCCAGTAGGCCCCATCACGGTGTCTTCGGGGTCCAAGTCCGTGCCTTCCAGAGTTACAGAACCCTGTTCGCTGCTCACGTATCTATCCACACTTTCGAGAATCTTGTTGTCAGCTTCTGACTGGTCTTCTTTCAAGGCTACAGCTAACGACACGGTAATCCACGGACCTTGACTTTTCTTGAGTTTTGAGCCTTACCTTCTACCTGAAGTCGAAGGTTGAGATTGAAGGCCCCTCATCAGCGCCCGCTAAAGCAAGCCAGCGGTGGCTCACCCAAGAATTCTTAGGTGAGCCACCGCCGTCGAACATTTACCAGCCACTCCGCGTGGCCTGAGGGAATTACGCCGTGGCCGGAACCTTCAAAGATTCCTGCGGAACGCTCACCTCGTGGCCAACAATCATGGTGGCCTCATCAAACGGTGCGTTGCCGGCAAGGACTTGGTCCACCTGGCTCTTGTTGATTTCTTTAGTCCAGGTACCCACCAGTACGGTAGCCACTGCGTTGCCAGTGAAGTTGGTCAAGGCGCGGGCCTCGGACATAAAGCGGTCAATACCCACGATCATGCCAACACCACCAAGGAGTGCCGGCTGGTGCGCCTGCAATCCAGCGGCGAGCGTTGCAAGACCCGCACCGCTAACACCGGCAGCGCCCTTGGAGGCGATGATCATAAAGATCAAGAGGGAAATCTGTGCACCCAAATCCAGCGGGGTTCCCATGGCGTTAGCAACGAACAAGGACGCCATGGTCAGGTAGATGGCAGTGCCGTCCAAGTTGAACGAGTAACCGGTGGGCACCGTGACACCAACAACGGGCTTGGAGACACCCAAGTGCTCCATCTTGGCGATCAATCGCGGCAAGGCTGCCTCTGAGGAAGAGGTGGAGAAGATGAGCAGGTATTCGCGGGCTAGGTACTTCATCAGCTTGAAGATGTTTACGCCAGCAACCAGCTGCAGAATGCCGCCGAGAATCACGATGATAAACAGCGCACAGGTGATGTAAAAGGCCACCATAAGGGTGAACATCGAGACGATGGCTTTGAATCCGGTGTTGCCAACTACTGAAGCAATGGCACCAAATGCACCAATCGGGGCAACCCACATAACCATAATCAGAATGCGGAAAACGAGCGCCTGTGCGTGAGAGATTGCCTTGAGGATCGGAGCACCAGCAGCACCCATCCGCTGGAGAGCAAAACCAACCAGGATGGCTGCAAGCAGCGTGGGTAGGACTGGAATGTCGCCGGGGATAATGCCTAAGAGGAAGTCAACGGTGCTGTCCGTTGCCGCCTTCTTGTTGGGGCCATATGGTGCCAGCTTGAGGCCCTCACCCGGGTGGATGAGGTTGCCAACAACCAAACCGATAGCCAGAGCAAAGGTGGACATCACAATAAAGTAGCCCAGTGCCAGGCCGCCGACCTTGCCGACTGTTGCCGCTTTAGCGATGGAGCCGATGCCCAACACAATGGTGCAGAAAATGACCGGGCCAATCATCATCTTGATGAGCTTGATAAATCCGTCGCCCAGAGGTTTCAACGACTTTGCAAAATCTGGGAAGAGCAGGCCGACTGCTGCGCCGAGAACTACAGCGAGGATGACGGCGATGTATAGGTAATGGGACTTGTCGAGTCCTTTGCGTTTAGTGCTCGGTACAATCGGGGTCGATGGCGTCGTCGCCATGGGCACTCCTTGAGATCAATGGTTCCAGGTGGGCATACCATGCGGCATGTAGTTGGGAGCTCGGACTACCGTAGGTGATAGTCATTGCGGGCCCCGGTTATGTATCAGCATGGCCTAGCTTGTGATCGCCGTCACTGTTGCGGTCATATTGTTCACACTCAACAGACTTAGGCCGCCACCGTCACTGCGAAGGAGCGTGAATGCATCACCATTGGAGCCTTGCCCGCCGGCTCTTCCTGGCTCATTTACTCTTTGTGGTGTCCATGACTTTTTTGGTGGGAACAGCATTTTTTGTGGATGCGCGGGACCACGCCTACAACCAAGCCGGATTGCGGATGCACACCATTTCTGCTTCCATCGCAGACAATCCCTCGGTGCTCAAGGCCGTTCAGTCGGCGAATCCAACGGCTGAGCTGCAGCCCTACGCCAAAGCCCTTATGCGTGACGCAGACGCTGACTTCATCACCATCATGGCGCCAGACCGAACGCGATGGACCCACCCCAATCCAGCTGAAATTGGCAAGCCGTACATCGGCTCTGTGGACAAGGCACTCGCCGGCGAGAGCCAAACTGAAGTAATGGCCGGCACCTTGGGCCCGAGTGTGCGCACCATTGTGCCCATCAAGGACTCCGCCGGTGTTGTCCGAGCCATGGTGGCTTCGGGTGTCACGGTACGCACTGTGGACATTCTGATCGGCGGCCGCATTCCCGCACTTCTGTTCATTGCCACTGCCCTACTCCTTGCAGGCTCTTTGGCTTCATGGTTCTTGGGACGATACTTGCGCCTCGTGACCAGAGGGTGGGGCCCAGAGGAACTGGGCCACTTATTTGCCTATTACGAATCAGTCCTGCACTCCGTGCGCGAAGGCGTGGTCCTGATTGATAACAACCGGCGCGTGGTGATGTACAACGATCAAGCTGCTGAGCTACTGGGCCTCCCTCCCCTAAAGGCAGGCACACCCACTCCAAGCCAGAGCGTCGCTTCCCTGCCGCTAGCGCCCAGCCTCAAAGAACTCTTTGGGTCCGGCCGCAGCGCGCGGGATGAGATTCATCTGACCCAAAAACGTGTTCTGGTACTCAACCAAGAAGAGGCCCGCCCTTCAGCCACACCGCCAGGTCCCGCGCCGGTTATGGGCACTGTTGCAACCCTGCGAGATCAAACGGAGCTCGAATCCTTAGGTAGCGAGCTGCAGAGCGTCAAGACACTTTCCACAGCTCTGCGCGCTCAAACTCATGAACACGCTAACCGTCTGCACACCATGGTTTCCCTGATGGAATTAGGCAGAAGTACTGAAGCCTTGGATTACGCCACCCGAGACCTCAACCTGAGTCAGCAACTCACCGACGACATGCTTAATTCCGTGGACGAGCCGGTGATCAGCGCATTGATTATGGGCAAGTCAGCCCAGGCCAATGAGCTTGGAATTGAACTCATGGTGGACGCTTCCGGGGAACTCAGCGGTTCTGGCGTCAGTGTGCACGAACTCGTCACGATTATGGGCAATCTCTTGGACAACGCCATGGACGCAGTGGCCCAAGTAGACGGCGAGCGCCGGATTTGGCTCAGCCTTGAGGCTGAAGAGCATTGTTTGCGAATCAGCGTTCAAGATACCGGCCCTGGGATTCCCCCTGATGCCTTGGAGAAGGTGGCTTCCTATGGCTACTCGTCCAAAACTCATCAGGGATTTGGTCGAGGCCTAGGCTTGGCTCTAGTCCGGCAATCAGTGCACCGTCTTGGCGGCACCATGACCATTGAAAGGACCCATGTCACGGACATACCCAAAGGGGCCTTTATCGAAGTGGAAATTCCGCTTCTTGAACACAGCAAGGAATCAGGACTGTGAGTAGCACTCTTCACCCAGCAGTTGACCCTTCAGGAGCTATCCGAGTTCTTGTGGTGGAAGATGAGTCGGTTGCCTCCGACGCGCACTGCGCGTATCTGAACCGGCTTGATGGTTTTGTGGTGGCGGGCGCTGCTCCGGACGGCCAATCTGCACTAAGAATTCTCAACGAGCTACATGCCGCCGGGCAAAGCGTAGATCTTGTCCTACTGGACATGAATCTGCCGGACATGCACGGGTTAGACGTTGCACGCCGGATCCGTGCGGCAGGGATGGCAGCTGACATCATTGCCATTACAGCTGTCCGCGAATTACATGTGGTCCGCAACGCTATCTCCGCCGGAGTGGTCCAGTACCTCATCAAGCCATTCACTTATGCGAGCTTTGCCGAGAAGCTGTCCAATTACCGCGACTTCCGCAGCAAGTTGGCGCAATCAAGCGCGAGTATGGCTTCGCAAAGCGATGTTGACCAGGCGTTCGCTAGCCTCCGGACGCCGCTTGATTCCCCCTTGCCCAAGGGACTTTCTCAGACAACTCTCCAAGCTGTCAGCGATTTTGTCCGCAAGCACCCGGGGGCGGTCTCGGCGACTGAGCTGACCAACGCCGTGGGAGTTTCACGCGTCACGGCACGCAGGTATCTGGAACACCTCTCCGACACCGGCGTTCTCAAGCGGACGCCGCGCTATGGCACGCCGGGCCGCCCAGAGAACGAATATTCATGGAATCCATAGATTTGTATACAACATAAGGTTTTTTATTCACTTTCCTCCCAAAAAAGGCCTCCAGTGTATACACTGAAGGCATGAGAGCCAGTGAGCGCGCGTACCAGTCGCTCCACGACGACATTCTTCAGTGGCAGCTGCCCCCGGGCACCGTGCTGACCGAGGTGGAGCAGTCCCAGCGTCTGGGAATTTCGCGCACTCCCCTACGCGAGGCCTTGAGCCGGCTCTCCGCAGAAGGACTTACGACGGCGACTGGCGGGCGCGGTGTAGTAGTCACCGATGTTTCGGCCGAGAGAGTGCGCGAACTGTTTGAACTCCGCGTGGCCTTGGATTCCCAAGCCGCTGCACTCGCCGCCCAACGCGGCAATCCCAAACTATTCCGGGAACTTCAGGCCCAACTAGAAACCGCAGCATCGCAGATCAGTGCAAGTACCGACGAAGATCCAGACCGGACCGCCTACTACTCCTTGGCTAGCCGACTCGATGAGGAAATTGATGCAGCCTGTGGCAATAGCTATCTAGTAGCAGCACAGCGACAATTGCGGGTACACCTCATCCGTCTACGGCGCTTGGCCAAAGATAACCCAGCTCGCCTCCAGTCAGCCGCCGCCGAGCATGCCACCATCGCGGCCGCGATTGCTGCTGGAGACTCCGCCTTAGCTGCCGCCGCCACACGCATTCATCTACACAAAAGTCTTGAACACTTACTAAAAGCACACGAAGAGAGCGAGAAGGCCCAGTGAAAACCCATCACGTCCGCGTCTACAAGAGCGACGAGAACCTCCCCCGCGAAGAACAACTCGCTTGGAAGATTGCTTCAGTTGCGGCTGACCCCGTTGCAGTGAACGAAGACGTCACCCAAATGGTCATCAACCGCATCATCGACAACGCCTCGGTAGCGATTGCGTCCCTGAACCGAGGTCCGATTATTGCGGCACGCGCCCAAGCCCTCAGCCATGCGCCGAGCACGGGCGGCACTGGAGCCTCGGTCTTCGGCATCAGCGAGAAGGTCTCCCCCGAGTGGGGTGCTTGGGCAAACGGTGTGGCGGTGCGGGAACTGGACTATCACGATACGTTTTTAGCGGCCGAGTATTCCCACCCCGGTGACAATATCCCGGCCATCCTTGCCGTGGGACAACACACCGGTGCCAGTGGCGCAGAGCTGATTCGAGGCATCGCCACGGGCTACGAGATTCAGGTCAACTTGGTGAAGGCTATCTGCCTGCACAAACACAAGATCGACCACGTTGCACATTTGGGCCCCTCAGCAGCTGCCGGAATCGGAACCCTTTTGGGCCTTGACGTAGAAACCATTTTCCAAGCTGTAGGCCAAGGGCTGCACACCACAACGGCAACCCGCCAATCCCGCAAGGGCGAAATTTCCACGTGGAAGGCACACGCACCGGCCTTCGCAGCGAAGATGGCAGTTGAAGCTGCGGATCGCGCCATGCGGGGACAAACTTCACCCGTACCAATTTATGAAGGCGAAGACGGCGTTATCGCTTGGCTACTCGACGGCCCGGAGGCGGCCTACGAGGTACCGTTGCCGGAGGCCGGCGAGGAAAAGCGCGCCATCTTAGACACTTACACCAAGGAACACTCCGCCGAATATCAAGCTCAAGCGTGGATCGACCTAGCCCGGAAACTCCACCGCGAACACCCTGAAGTCACTGACGCCAGCAAGGTCAAGAGCGTCCGCATCAAGACCAGTCACCACACCCACTATGTGATTGGTACTGGCGCCAACGATCCACAAAAATACGATCCCAAGGCATCCCGCGAAACTCTGGATCACTCCATCCCCTATATCTTCACCGTTGCGTTGCAAGACGGCACATGGCACCACGTGGATTCGTACTCCCCGGAGCGTGCAGGACGCCCTGACACAGTGGATCTTTGGAACAAAGTCACCACCGAAGAAGACCCTGAGTGGACGCGCCGCTACCACTCCCTGGACATCGCCGAGAAAGCTTTTGGTGGCTCTGTAGAAATTACGTTGACGGACGGCACCGTTATCACTGACGAAATCGCCGTCGCCGATGCCCACCCCCTTGGGGCTCGGCCATTTGCTCGTGAGCAGTACATCAACAAGTTCCGCACCCTGGCCACAGGCTTAGTGACTGAAGAAGAAATTGATCGCTTCCTCACAGCTGTTCAGAAGCTTCCGGAACTAGCAGCCGGCGAACTGGACCAGCTAAATATTGTTGCCGCACCGGGCGTTATTGACCTTGCAGCAGCGCCGAAGGGACTGTTCTAAATGTTGTATTCCTCCACCACCCCAGAACAGAAGCGTATTGCTTTCCGGAACCTCCTAGCTTCCGGCGAGACTGTCCAATTTCCGGGCGCCTTTAACCCGCTCTCGGCACGGCTGATTGAGGAAAAAGGATTTCAGGGTGTCTACATTTCAGGCGCCGTCCTGGCCAACGATCTTGGTCTGCCGGATATTGGCCTGACCACCCTCACTGAAGTGGCACAGCGGGCCGGGCAGATTGCTCGAATGACCAACCTGCCCTCGATTGTTGATGCGGATACAGGTTTTGGCGAGCCCATGAATGTTGCTCGCACCATCCAAGAACTGGAGAATGCTGGCCTTGCCGGTTGCCATATTGAGGACCAGTTCAATCCCAAACGTTGTGGACACCTTGACGGAAAAAACGTGGTTGACGAGGACGTTGCCGTCAAGCGAATTCGGGCTGCCGCAGATGCCCGCCGGGATCCCAACTTCCTGATCATGGCCCGCACCGACATTCGCGCAGTAGACGGCTTAGAGGCAGCGAAGAACCGTGCCCGTGCACTAGTTGAGGCTGGCGCGGACGCAATTTTCCCGGAAGCGATGAAAGATCTCGGCGAATTCCAAGCTATCCGTGATGCTGTGGATGTGCCGATCTTGGCGAATATGACAGAGTTTGGAAAGAGCGAATTATTTACTCTTGAACAACTCCACAGCGTGGGGATCAACATGGTGATTTACCCTGTGACACTTTTGAGAATTGCCATGGGTGCAGCCGAGCGAACTCTGGACGCCATCAAGTCCGAGGGAACCCAAGAACAACAAGTGCACAATATGTTGACACGAGCACGTCTCTACGAATTAGTGGACTACGAGGCCTACAACCAATTCGATACGGGAGTTTTCAACTTCCACGTTCCTGGACGGCACTAGCCAAATCAGTGAATATCCGCTGAAGCTGAATATAACCTCAGCGGACGCAACGCAGCTAGCAGCACTAGACAGACAAAGGAGTCCCATGAGCAACCAAGAAGCATCGGCCCAGGAGGTTCACAAGGGCCTAGCCGGAGTGGTGGTTGATTTCACCGCTATTTCAAAGGTTAACCCCGAGAGTAACTCACTCTTGTACCGTGGTTATCCAGTTCAAGAATTGGCTGCGAAATGCAGCTTTGAGCAAGTGGCATACCTGTTGTGGCACGGAGAACTGCCCACCGCTGAGCAATTGGCGGAATTCACTGCCCGCGAGCGCTCGTCCAGAGCGCTTGATCCAGTGCTCAAACAGATCATTGACACACTCCCCCTCGAATCCCACCCCATGGATGTGTGCCGCACAGCGGCGTCCGTACTGGGCGCGCGCCATCCGCTTGCGGAGGATGCTTCCGCCGAAGCAAACCTGAGCAAATCCATTGACCTATTGGCGGCCATGCCGGCCGTTGTGGCGTACGATCAGCGGCGCCGGCACGGTCAAGAAGCAGTGGCGCCCCGTGAAGATTTGGATTACGCATCAAACTTCTTGTGGATGGCGTTCGGCGAAGAGGCAGCCCCCGAAGTGGTGTCAGCTTTCAACGTTTCGATGATCCTTTACGCCGAGCATTCGTTCAACGCTTCCACTTTCACCGCACGGGTGGTGACCTCAACACTGTCTGACCTTCACTCGGCAGTGACAGCTGCCATCGGTGCCCTGAAGGGATCTCTCCACGGGGGCGCCAACGAGGCTGTGATGCACACCTTCGATGAAATTGGGATTCGCCCTGAAGAAACTCAGGCTGAGGCTGCTGCCCGTGCCAAGACCTGGATGGAAGAAGCGCTTGCAGCGAAGAAAAAGGTGATGGGGTTCGGCCACCGTGTGTACAAAAACGGTGACTCCCGTGTGCCCACCATGAAGGCTGCCCTGGACGATATGGTCAAGCACTATAACCGGCCAGAACTTTTGGGACTGTACAACGGTCTAGAGCAGGCCATGGACGAGGCGAAGTCCATCAAACCTAACCTCGACTACCCTGCCGGCCCCACCTACCACCTGATGGGTTTTGATACCCCCACGTTCACCCCGCTATTTGTAGCCAGCCGAATTGTTGGCTGGACAGCTCACATCATGGAGCAGCTTGCTTCCAACTCGCTGATCCGTCCGTTGAGCGCCTACAACGGCGTGGAGGAACGGCACCTCGGCTAACTCAGCCATTCAGACATCCAAAAGAAGTACGACGGCGGCCAGGTCACCCATACTGGTGACCTGGCCGTCGTCGTGCTTTTAAATGTCCGTGTGGACTCCGGGTTCCGGATTGCTCGGGCCCAGGTTGGTGACGGAGTCAACACTCTGGTGATCTTCCTTGAGGCGGACTTCCAAACGCTTTACTTCTCCGTCAAGCGCTGCCGGGAGCCAATGCCTGGCGTCCTCCCACATCTGCGAAAAAGGAAGTTCGTTGATGTCAAACCACTGCGGAGATATTTCGTGCGTTTCGGTGGGGGTGCCCTCCCAGTGACGTGCAGTAAAGAGAGTGGTATCCATGTCCCATTCAGGCTTTGTGGGGAACGTAAAGAGAATGCTGCCCACCGGCTGAAGATGTTCTTCCCGCACGATCACAGAACATTCTTCAAAGACCTCGCGTGCCGCAGCCTGGGCCACTGACTCTCCCGGTTCCACGTGTCCGCCAATCCCCACAATTTTCCCGGCACCGAAGCCTGTCTTTTTGAGGCCCAGCAGTACAAGGTGCCCGTCACCTGATGTTTCGTCGAGGAGGAAGCAGAGGGTAACGGGCGCCGGTGTCATAAGACCAAGCCTACGGTGTGGTGATTTTCAATGAGGTCAGCATTGCACGCAGTTGCTGGTACTCCGGAGTCAGCATGTACGCCTGAGCCTCGTTCATCGAGTTGAATGTATGGAGCGCAGGATCCGCCGGTGCTGAGGCGCTATATTCAAAGACGTCAGCGAAACTGTAGATCCTCGACGTTGCAGTTGGGCCGTTTACAACGTTGTAGAACATACAAGTGGTCCCGTCGGTTCCAGCCGTTGTGGTGGTCAGACCAAGGGTTCCATACACCTTGCCGCTTTGTTCCACTGCGCGATATGTGAACCGCGGAGTCACTGAGGCCGGAACATCCGCGTTATAAGGAAGATTCATTTCTTCAAAGTCCAGAACCGAGTAGGGGTACCGCTCCGGACCGCAAGCACCACCAAGTCCGCCCACCTCGCCGCCGTAGCTCAATTTCGCCATTTCTTTCCCGGCAGCGTCTTTGACCGTCAGGTTCACTGCGCCTGCCCCTGTGGCGCCACCACCATTTGCGCCGGTGGACGGCGCCACGGTCCAATCGCTCGGATACTGGAAACTAACTACACCGTTAGCGCCGCTGTATTTTTTGGTAGTTGCAGTTCCGGTAGGTGTGGCAGACGCACCGGCGCCGGGTCCTTTACCCACCAACGACTGGCGAATCTGGACGGGAATTCCCTTCGCCGTGAATTCCGCGTCCATCGCTTCTTGTGCTGTTAATTGCTTTCCGTCGGCACCAACACTGTTATTCATGGCTTGGAATTCCCAGTTCAGTACTGTGGACCAGTCAGCGGCAGAGTCATGCAAAAACCGCCCGTTGCTGACCTTTGCGATCATGTACCAAGCGTTGCCCCCGTCCAGCTTCATGGCTCGAACTCCCGCATCAGAAATCTCATAGGCCAACCAGCCGTCCGCGCAACCGAGTACTTTGTAATACCCCTGGTTGGCGGGGGCAATGGGAGTGTTTTGGGGATTCTGGGTATTCATCCGCTCGTCAATGTTCTCTACCGTGCAAGCGACGCCGCCCGTTGTCAGTGCTGCTGCGCTGGTTGACGGCGAGCTTGAGGCTGTAGGGCTTGGCGAGGCGCTGTTCGGGTTGGTTGCAGGACTTGGCTTCGGCTGTAACGGGGCCAGATTCAGTCCTATAACTACCGCCGCAGCGGCGGCAGCAACCGCCACAACTGCAGCTATGGCTCGAAGCGTGCCACGCTTGCGCCGTGCCCGGGCGAGCTCCAGTTCGTCTACCGATCCAGTGGAAACTTCACCCAGATGCTCGGGGGCTGCGTCAGGGCTTTCTGTCCCAAAGCGGGACTTCGAACCTACCTCATCAGGCACTACCGCACCTCCCAACGGAGCCTGGGCGCCGGGGACTGTACCGGCAGCAGGCAGTTTGGGATCCGCAACGTTGGGACGGGCGGCCTTCATAAGCTCTTCAATGCGGTCCATGACTAGGCCGTCCTTTCTTGTGCGAGCTGGGCAGGAATGTGTTTAGCGAAAGATTTTCGTGCTCGGTGCAAGCGCACACCGGCGGCCGTTGGGCTACAACCCAGCGCCTCTGCAAGTTCAATGGTGGTCAGGTCATCCCAGTAACTGAGCATGAGAACTTCTCGTTCTTTCTCACTGAGTTGTTCTAGGACTTGCGCTACGAGTGCACGTTCGTTGGTGTTGTGCTCGGATTCTGCCGCCATAGCCTCTTGCTGGAGCCGCTCTTGGAGCATTTGGCTGCGTTCGCGTGCCTTGTACTCGTTGCCTACAACGTTCCGGGCCGTAGCTAGTAGCCAACCGATTCCAGGGTGAAGTTCTGACTTTTGCCACGCAAGACGAAAGACGTCACCGGCTAATTCCTCGGCACGGGCCAAGTCATTAGTCCGGTAGGCAATAAATCGATACACCCGCCGGTAGTACTCCGAGTGAAGCGCTACGAACTCAGCTTCTTGAGCTGTCCACACAATTACCCCCGATGCTCAGCGGCGACTTTGCCTACGCATCTATAGTTTCCGCAAGTACGCTGATTCTTACATGTGGGGCACGAAATTATCCGAGTGCGCGTGGATGTGCGGCGGCGTAGACCTCACGGATGGTGTCAGCCGTGACCAAGGTGTACACCTGCGTTGTTGTCACGGACGAATGACCCAAAAGTTCTTGAACC
Source organism: Pseudarthrobacter sp. J1738 (assembly GCF_050490315.1). Lineage (NCBI taxonomy): Bacteria > Bacillati > Actinomycetota > Actinomycetes > Micrococcales > Micrococcaceae > Pseudarthrobacter > Pseudarthrobacter sp. J1738. The sequence goes on from NZ_JBNPEO010000011.1 coordinate 83,232, forward strand.
ACACGGACGTCCGCGCCGCCTTCAAGTAAATGAGTGGCGAAAGAGTGGCGCAAAGTATGGGGCGAAACGTCCTTGGTGATGTTAGCTTTTTCTGCTGCGGCTTTGAGGATGGTCCAGGCCGATTGGCGGCTCAATCTGCCACCCCGAGCATTCAAGAATAGCGCCGGAGTACCTTTACCTTTGGCTACTTGTAACGGCCTGCCGCGCACCAGATAAGCTTCGATCGCTCGGGCAGCGTACGAGCCCAACGGCACCAATCGTTCTTTGGAACCCTTACCAAATAAACGCACGACGGCGGGTCCAGAGTCTTCAGCGTCCCTCGCCAACGCCAAATCGTCAACGTCCAAGCCGATGGCTTCGCTGATACGTGCACCGGTTGAGTATAGAAACTCGAGCAGAGCTCGATCCCGCAAACCGGCTGCTGTGTCCGCCCCTGCTGCTTCAAGAATTTGTGTGACTTCGGAGACCGAGATGGCCTTGGGCAAACGTTTACCGGCCATGGGTGGATGCACGTCAGCGGCTGGATCGGTGGTGGTGATGCCTTCCAAAGCCCAGAACTTGTGAAGGCCACGGACTGCCACCACAGTCCTCGCCGCAGATCGGAGACCAAGAGGCGTACCGCCGTCGGATCCGTCTGCAAGGACTTGGACGAATTCCGTAACGTGGTGGCGCGTTACGTTCGTGGGTTTATCAACGTCTTTTCCGGCCAAAAACCCCACGTAGCGCATCAAATCGCGACGGTAAGCCGAGACTGTATTCAGTGCCAGGCCACGTTCAATGCCAAGATGCTGGAGGTAGTTTTCCACGTTGCGATTAAGGGCGTTCGTGGGAGCCCCATCTACCGTGCTGGCAGGCTTCAACGATGCCTCGGGTGAGCCGACCACGGGGAGTTCGCTGGCCTCAGGCTCGAAAAGTTCTGCTTCTGTGCCGCAGCGGCGGCCAGAATCCCCACGACTGCTGAGGGGTTGTGAAGCTCGCCGGAAAGTACAGCCTCCACCGCGGCGCTCAGCGGAGTCCACGCGAATTCGATCTCGGCTTCCTCTTCGGTGCGTACGTGCCGCTCCGCCTCCGGCACTAGGCTCAAGTCCCGTGCCAGATAGATGCGGATGGCTTCGGAGGAAGAACCAGGTGAGTTAAAAAAGTCTGTGAGTACGTGCCACGAGCCAGCAACTAGGTCGGCCTCTTCGGCTAGTTCACGCGCCGCGCCCACCACAAAGTCTTCGCCCTCAATATCCAGGAGCCCGGCGGGAACTTCCCACAGATCCATGCCGACGGGATGCCGGTATTGCTTGAGAAGCAAAATTTCGCCGAGCTCATTCATCGGCACGATTGCCACTGCACCCGGGTGGTCAATGTAATCCCTGACCAGAGGGGATTTGTCTTCTGAGAGCTCAAAAGTATCGCTAACTACGTCCCAAATCCGGCCTTTGTAGACCGTCTCGGTGGACAACAAACGGCGCGGACTCAGGGAATCCGCGATCTCCTGCGTTGAGCTGGAGTTCACAATAGTTTCCTGTTCCGCGCCGTTTGTAGACACGATGTTTACTTAGCTGCCTGGGCGTTGACTTTGGCGCTGCCCTGACGATCCAGCGCCGCAGCAACCAAACCAGCGAACAAGGGGTGAGGGCGCGTGGGGCGCGAGCTCAATTCCGGGTGCGCTTGGGTTGCCACGTAGTACGGGTGCACTTCGCGAGGCAGTTCAACGTACTCCACGAGTTTGCCGTCTGGAGACGTTCCGGAGAAGACCAAACCTGCTGCGGCAATCTGATCGCGGTACTTGTTGTTGACCTCGTAGCGGTGACGGTGGCGTTCGCTCGCGGTCGTTGCACCATAAGTTTCAGCAACTACGGAACCCTCGAGCAATGACGCCTCGTACAGGCCAAGACGCATGGTTCCACCCATGTCACCCTTACCGTCCACGATGTCCAGCTGCTCTTCCATGGTGGCAATAACCGGGTACTTGGAATCGGGCTCAAACTCGCTCGATGAAGCTCCCTCGAGGCCAACCACGTTGCGCGCATACTCAATGACCATGCACTGCAGACCAAGGCAAAGGCCAAGAACTGGAACTTTGTTCTCGCGTGCATAGGTCAAAGCTCCAAGCTTGCCTTCGAGCCCGCGAATACCAAAACCACCTGGTACACAAATCGCATCGACGCCAGCGAGGGTCTTGCGAGCCCCAGCCTCGGTCTCGCACTCATCCGAGGGCACCCAACGAATTTTCACCTTGGTGTCGTTGGCGAAACCACCAGCGCGCAAGGCCTCAGTGACGGAGAGGTAAGCGTCCGGCAGGTCGATGTACTTACCAACTAGGGCAACCTCTACCTCGTGCTTCGGATAGTGGACAACTTCAAGCAGACGATCCCACTTGGTCCAGTCCACGTCCTTAAACGGCAGGTCCAAGGCACGCACGATGTACGAATCTAGGCCCTGTGCGTGAAGAGTCTTGGGGATGTCGTAGATGCTTGGCGCATCCGGGCAACCGATAACCGCTTCGAGATCCACATCGCACATACGACCAATCTTGGCGCTCATGGCTGCAGGAATCTCACGGTCGGATCGAATGACAATCGCGTCCGGTTGAATACCGATAGACCGCAGTGCAGCAACGGAGTGCTGGGTCGGTTTGGTCTTTAGCTCTTGTGAAGGACCGATGTAGGGAACCAATGACACGTGGACAAAGAACACGTTGCCACGGCCAACGTCCTGGCGAACTTGACGGGCCGATTCGAGGAACGGCTGAGATTCAATGTCTCCCACGGTTCCACCGATTTCGGTGATGATGACGTCCGGGGCATTCTTGCCTTCTGCGGGCAAGCGCATACGTCGCTTGATTTCGTCGGTGATGTGCGGGATGACCTGCACAGTGTCACCAAGGTATTCGCCACGGCGTTCTTTAGCGATCACCGTTGAATAGACCTGACCAGTGGTGACGTTGGCGGAACCATCAAGGTTCTCGTCCAAGAAACGCTCATAGTGGCCGATGTCTAGGTCAGTTTCAGCGCCATCATCGGTGACAAAAACTTCACCGTGCTGGAAAGGGTTCATTGTGCCCGGATCCACGTTGAGGTAGGGATCGAGCTTTTGCATGGTGACTGAAAGGCCACGTGCACGGAGAAGGTGGCCGAGGCTTGAAGCCGTCAGTCCCTTGCCAAGAGAAGAGGCCACACCGCCGGTGACGAAAATATGCTTCGTCGGCTTAGATGAGTCCTGGAAACGGGAATTTACACGGGAATTTGATCGCTGCACCACGGAATTCGAGCCTATCATCTTTTGTGTCTGCCACCCGTCCTTTACTGGATCATTTGTGGATCTCAAGCCTCAAGTTTCACTGCTTGAACTCATCCGATCAAGAGCCTGAAGCATTTACGCTCAAACTCGCACTGCACCATTGTCCCGCCGTAAGCCTTGCGGCGCACTCGACGAACACCAGATGACCGAAGTATCTACCGCTAAAACTAGCCTCCTAGAAGGACTTTCGCATCATCAAGGAGCTCCTGGGCATGAGCCTGCGCCGAACCGGAATCCTCTTGGCCGGCCAGCATTCGGGCAAGTTCCTTAACTCGTTCTGGGCCCTCCAAAAGGCTGACATCACTGGATGTGAATCCAGTCACCGCGCTTCCGTCCTCGCCGCGCACGGAGTTCTTTGTCACACGAATGTGCTGATTGGCGAACGCCGCAACCTGCGGAAGGTGCGTCACCACCAAAACTTGAACGTGTTGTGCCAACATAGCCAAACGTCTGCCGATTTCTACAGCAGCTCGGCCACCCACACCAGCGTCCACTTCATCAAAAACAAAGGTTGGCACCGGATCAACCTCAGCCAGAACTACTTCGATGGCCAGCATCACGCGGGACAATTCACCGCCGGAGGCGCCCTTGCCCAAAGGACGGGCCGGAGCGCCAGCGTGGGGCCGCAGGAGGAAAGCGATCTCGTCCAGGCCGTAAGGACCAGGATCAGATGCCGCTTCTACCTCAATCTCAAGGGAAGCATCCGGCATGGCTAGCGCAGCAAGTTCGGCCCCTACACGTTGGGATAGATCCATTGCAGCAGTACGGCGCCGGTCCCCCAGCTCTAGCCCCAACACCTGCAATTGGGCAGCACTAGTTTGAACTAGCTCTTCAAGTTCACTAATCCGAGCAGAGTCGTCTTGCAGTTCATACAAGCGCACACGTGAACGTTCGGCCCATTCAATAACTTCATCGATGCTTGGCGCGTACTTACGCACTAACTTGGCCAGGTCAGCACGGCGGGACTCAAGCTCAGCCAGGCGCTCAGGGCCTTCGCTGTCCAAACTAGCCGAGTAGCTCGCCAGCTCCCCCGCGGTGTCATTGAGCATAATACCCAGTTCGGTTAGCCTCGCTGCCAAGGCTCCCAATGCTTCGTCGTGCTCTGAGACGTGCTCAAGCGTCCGTTTCGCTGAATCGATCAAAGTACTCGCATCAGCTTGCTCGGTGAAATCTTCGGCGGCTAGAACGGCATGAGCCGCATCCGCCGCGATCCGCAGTTCCTCAACGTTCGCTAACTTCACAGCTTCTGCTTTGAGGTTCTCGTCCTCGCCGGGGTGCGGGTCAATGGCGGCAATTTCTTCAAGCGAGGCCTCGAGCGACTCTGCTTCACGGACCCGTTCACGAGCATCGGCACGCAACTGCTCAAGCTCTTTAAGAGCTAACCGCCATTGCCCAAAGCACTCCTGATACGCGGCAAGGCTTGTCCGGACCTTTTCGCCACCAAATTTGTCCAAGGCCTCACGCTGAGCGTTTGTGCTCTTGAGGCGAATTTGTTCAGACTGGCCATGAATAACTACTAGGGTTCCGCCTACCTCGGCCAGAACTCCCACCGGGGCCGTCCGCCCGCCAATGTAGGCCTTACTTCGCCCATCGGCGCCGACGCTTCGAGCCAAAACTAGCTCCGCTCCGCCGTCGAACTCGTCAACTTCAGCGCCCGCCTCACGCGAACGTAAAACGGCCGCATGGTCAGCGGGTAGAACCAGGCTGGCCTCTGCTGTGGCGCGTTTTGCCCCACTCCGCACAGCGCCCGCGTCGGAGCGCGCCCCCAGCAATAAACCGACGGCTGTCACCACCATGGTTTTACCCGCACCAGTCTCACCCGTAACCACACTCAAGCCAGGACCTAGGGGAAGGTTGGCTTCGGTGATGACGCCAAGATCGCGAATGCGCAGTTCATCAATCACAGTGTTCAGTCACCACTTCTCTCAGGCTGTGCGCCGTCGAAGGGCAAATCAGCCGGCCTTTGGTGTGCAGGTGCGGCGAGTGGGGGCATTGGTTTGGGGCTGCGAATAACTGGCATAGGGCCGGTATGAACTTTCGCCGCTTCCGGTACCGGACCCCGCCAGCCGTTAATAGGAAGTTCAAATTTGCGGACCAGACGCGCCGAAAATGGCGTTTGGTGCGTTCTCGCCAAACGAACTGGACGGTCTGACTTGGTGACCTCAACGCGGGCACCTGGCGGCAAATCAACCGAACGCCGGCCATCACACCACAGCACTCCACGGGCATCCGTACGCGGCAAAACTTCTACAGCGAGTCTCGAATGCGGCGAAACAACCAGCGGCTTAGCAAAGAGTGCATGGGCGCTAATCGGCACCACCAAAAGAGCCTCCACGTCTGGCCACATCACTGGGCCACCAGCGGAGAAGGCGTACGCAGTTGAGCCGGTGGGAGTAGCCAGCACCACTCCGTCACAACCAAAGGAGCTCAACGGGCGCTCGTCCACCTCAGTGACCACCTCGAGCATCCGTTCGCGGTTGCCCTTTTCAATCGACGCTTCATTCAGGGCCCAGGTGTGCCAAATCTTGTGGCCTCGAACCCAAACCTGGACGTCGATGGTCATGCGCTCTTCAACCGTGTAGTCACGGCGGGCAATCCATTCGACGGTTTGGTTCAGGTCAGCCCGCTCACTCTCGGCCAGAAAACCCACGTGACCTAGATTCACGCCGAGTAGGGGAACATCTGAATCTCGGACGATTTCTGCTGCGCGCAGGATGGTCCCGTCTCCGCCAAGAACCATAACCAGTTCAAGGTCCTGCATTTGGAGGTCTTCGTAGAGCACTTCGATGGGTTGATCTAAAACGCCGTAGAACGAATGCAGCTCTTCAAGCTCACCTCGAGACATCACGGGAGACAAACCCGAATTGTGCAATTGAGCGCAAGCTTCACGCGCAGCCTTGAGGGACTCCTCACGCCCGGTATGGGCAAGGACCAGCACACGCCTGCTCATGGGACCCGCTTCCTAGTTGGTGGGCCAGATTTCGGCCAAGAGAGACGCCACTTCAGCATCCCTCGCTTCGATCTTAGGCAGACTTTGCGTCTCTCGGCGCTTCATCCACAGGAAGTATTCAACGTTTCCATCTTGACCAGGCAAGGGACTCTGCGCCAAACCGCACAGCTGGAGACCCGCGTCGAACGCTGCATTAGCCACGGAGGTGACGGCCCGCTGGCGTTCACGCGTGCTGCTCACCACCCCGGTCCTGCTGAGATTCTCGCGTCCCACCTCAAATTGTGGTTTGACCATCAGCACAAGATCGCCGCCCGGCCGAGTGCATTCGCTGAGCGGACCAACCACCAAAGTGAGGGAAATAAAGGACAAGTCCGCTACGGTCAGCTCGGCCTCACCGTTAATGTCGGAGGGCTTCATAAAGCGCACGTTCATGCCCTCATGGACGTCAACCCGCGGATCCTCACGCAGTTCTGGCACCAATTGGTTATGTCCGACGTCGACAGCCACCACGTGTGCGGCGCCGCGTTTGAGCAGCACATCAGTAAAACCGCCGGTGGAGGCACCTGCATCGAGGCAGCGCCGGCCAGCTACCTTTACGTCACGAAATATGTCCAGGGCACCAGCTAGTTTGTGTCCTGCACGGGAAACGAATTCTGCTGCACCAGAGGGATCCACATCGATCTGATCAGTCTCGGAGACTTGGATGGCGGCTTTGGTAACCACCTGACCAGCCCGGCTCACGAGTCCTTCAGCGATAAGTCTTGCAGCGTCAGTGCGTGACCGGGCAAGAGCGCGGCGGACCAACTCTTGATCTAGTCGTGTCACGTCCTAGTGCTCCCCAGGGTTTGGTGTTGGTTCGTCATTGAGATGTTTTTCAAGTGCTGAATGCAAGGCTTCGTAGAGTCCAGCGTGCTCCGCGAGGTCTGTCTGCGCGAGATCATCCAAAGCCCGTAAATGTGTGTCCACACTGGGCGCGCCAATTCCCTCGGGGGCCAGCGGATACTGTGTGAACTCAGGCTCTGGCGTTGACTCGACTTCAGGATCAGGCATGTGCCTAGCCTAGTGACCAGACCAATGGATCACGGGATCCGTGGCAGATTCACAGTCCGGATTTGCCGCCCACCATGCAGCACAAGCAGCCCGCCAAGCATCCAAGTCGTCTACCGAGCCATCAATGTGAAGCTCATCGTTGTGGACCTGAGCACTGGCAGAACCGCACGTGTAGCCGCCATTTTTGGCAACAACCTCCGGATATGGCTGGTACAGCTCGCTAAGGTTGTTCAAAATAAAGTTCGGGCGCTCAATAGTGCAGGCAGCAAGAATGGATTCAAGTGAATCAATTCCCGTCAGTACTGCTGCTGTGGCAAACCGGGCATTGTTGCCCCCACGAATGTCGGTATCCAGTCGGTCCCCAACAACCAGTGGTTTCTTCGCTCCCAAACGCTTCGCTGCCGTGAAAAACAACGGCGCTTCAGGCTTTCCAGCCACTACAGGTTCTTTCCCTGTTGCGGCCTTCACGGCACCCACCAAAGTGCCATTGCCGGGAGCGATCCCCCGCTGCTGAGGGATGGTCATATCCGTGTTGGTTGCCACCCAGAGCGCCCCTGCGGTTACCGCATAGGATGCTTCAGCTAATTGCTGCCAGCCAAGCTTTGGGTCAAAACCCTGTACGACGGCGGCTGGAACGTTTTGTTCTGCGCTCCAAATTGGGTGCAGACCAACTAAGTTGATCTCGGCTGCGAGTGCTTCGCTGCCGATAATGAGAACAAACGAGCTCGGCTCTAGCCGTTCAGCGAGCAGAGCTGCTGCGGCTTGAGAAGAGCTGACGACTTGTTCATCCAAGGCAGGGGCACCCAGATCGCGCAAGTGCTGCGCAACCTGGGCTGGTGAACGTGAGGCGTTGTTGGTGACGTAGGCAAGGCCCACACCAAATTCCTCGAGCCTGGTGAGTGACTCAACAGCATGCTCAATCGCCGAGGAACCGGCGTAAACCACACCGTCAAGATCAGAGAGGATGGCGTCGAATTCTTGGACCAGCACGTTCTTAACGTTCTTCCTGCTGTTCCCCGTCCAGTTCTACTGAATCGTGATTCTCCATGGGGATCTCTTCTTCAACCGAGTCCTGATCCGAATCAGCATCGTCAGAAACGAAGTAGTCCGCATCGGCGTCGTCAACATTGAAGTTGGCAGAGTCTTCTTCGGTCTCAGACTCGCCTGCCACATCTGCTTCGGATACAGACTGGGCTGCGGTGCCATCGGCCAATGCGGCAGATGAGGACGGCGCTGACTGGACCAAAGAACCTGACTTGGAATCGTCGTCATTAGAAGAGCCACTTGCTCCGTTCTTAGCGGCAAACGCTGCCGCGCGGGCAGCACGTTCTTCCTCTTCTTCATCCCAGCCAAGGTCAATGATCTCAGGCTCTTCGAAGGCGCCAACGCCCAGAGCATTCTCAGCAACGAGGGCCTGTTTAGTCCATACCTTCGCATCATCGGCACGGCCAGCTGCCGTGAGGGCGTCAGCGTAGGCCCGGAAAAGTCGCGGGCTGTAGGAGAACGCACGGTTGAGGTCCAGCTGCGGGATTTCCAATGCGGACACCGCAGCATCAAACTGACCCATGTCTGCGCGGGCACCGGAAGCCACGATGGCAAGTTCAACCTTGCCAGGCGCGTCTAGGTCGTTAGCTTCTTCCGAACGAGCCACATCCAAAGCGCGGTCCGGACGGCCCAAGCCGCGTTCACAATCAGCCATAAGAGGCAAGTGGACGTTGGACCCAGAGATGCGACGGTAGGTACGGAATTCTCGCAACGCTTCTCCGTATTCACCGGCTGCATAGGCAGTTAGCCCTACAGCTTCGCGAACAACAGACAAGCGCCCACCACGACGGCTGGCAGCCAGGGCGTGCTGGAAAGCGAGCTCAGGCTGGTCATCAATCAGACGGCCGGCCATCACAAGGTGACGAGCAACCCACTCGGCGCTCTTCTCTTCAAGAGTCTTAACCTCGCGCAAGGCAGCTCGGTCAAGTTCTTTACCCGTAACGTCTTCGTCAATCTGGGGCGAACGCTCGCGGTCAGCACGGTTGGCGCTGCGAAGATCGGCAGCATTGCGTTCCGGCGCTGGACGGTCGCCGAAGGGCTTACGATCACGGTCACCACCGAAACTACGTGCGGGGCGATCACCATCACGGGCAGGACGCTCACCAAAGCCACGATCGCGATCCCCACCACGAGCGGGACGATCACCAAAATTGCGACGTTCGCCGTCGCGAGCAGGACGGTCGCCGAAGGGCTTGCGATCACGGTCACCACCGAAACTACGTGCGGGGCGATCACCATCACGGGCAGAACGCTCACCAAAGCCACGATCGCGATCCCCACCACCAGCGGGACGATCACCAAAGTTACGACGTTCGCCGTCACGGGCAGGACGCTCACCAAAAGGCTTACGATCACGGTCACCACCGAAACTACGTGCGGGGCGATCACCATCACGGGCAGGACGCTCACCAAAGCCACGATCGCGATCCCCACCACGAGCGGGACGATCACCAAAGTTACGACGTTCGCCGTCGCGAGCAGGACGGTCGCCGAAGGGCTTGCGATCACGGTCACCACCGAAACTACGACGCTCTCCGCCCTCGGAGTTGTTGTTGCCGCGATAAGGCGGACGTGAATCGGGACGTTTGTTCCCGCCTCGGTCGTTTCGATCGTTCCGGCCGCCGTGATTTTCTGCCATGCTGGTTCCTCTCTCGGTGAGCTGATCAACCAGCAAAGTTGTACCGCTCGTCTTAATGATTCTGGGGATCCCTCTTGAGGCGGAATTAGGCCTCGTGGTTCCGTGCTCATTTCATTCTAGTTGAGAGGACCTCAGCAATAGTCCGTCCGGGACGCGAGATCTATCACCATCTCCATTTCGCTTACCCCTGTTCCTTCCGCTTCTCTGCCGAGTGGGTGGGTGATGCTGTTTAGAACCACCTCTAAGGGCCGTTTTCTGCCCGTTCGGGATATGAACTAACAGAGGTTTTGTCCTGGCCGGGCGGAGCGCTGGGGTTCCAGGGCCGGCGTCGTGTGGGCCGGGTTGGGCGAGTGTGTGGTTGTTAAAGTAGTAAAGCCCCGTACCTGTGGGGTGCGGGGCTTTACTATGAATGGTTGTCCGGCGGTGTCCTACTCTCCCACACCCTCCCAGGTGCAGTACCATCGGCGCTGTGGGCCTTAGCTTCCGGGTTCGGAATGGGACCGGGCGTTTCCCCC
>NZ_JBNPEO010000012.1:0-69315 GCF_050490315.1 Pseudarthrobacter sp. J1738
GAAACTTTTTTTAGGAATTCGTTCTCCCGTTCCACTTCACGTAACCGGATTTCCATCGCCTTGTACTTCGCTGCATCAACCGGGGTGTCCGGTGTTCGGGCGCCGCCAGTCTCGCCTTCACGGTCGAGCCTGATCCAGCGTTTGAGAGCGGTCAGGGAAACGCCAAGCTCAACGGCTACCAGAGCTAATGGCCGGCCAGAGGAACTAGCCAACGCAACAGCATCAGCCTTGAACTCATCAGAATAGGTGGGTCGAGAAGACATGAGAACAATCCTTTCAAAGACTGTCTCAGATCAGTAGTACACCTCACACGACTGATCTCTGGGAACCGCCGCAGACGCTCCAGTTCCTCTTCAGCAAACACCTGCGTAGCCAAAACAACCCTTCCAGCCAGCCCATAGATCCCCAGCTCAGAAGTCTACCCATCCATATCCGCCCGATTTTCGGCGAAAACTACGTGGACCCCCTGTGGCGACACCCAGCATGTGGCGACACCCAGCAAGTCGCGAGAACCTAAGACCGAGAAAACCTAGGACCGAGAGGCTAGATAGTCTCAGTGCCTAGCTACTCGCACACCAGGTGGTACCAAATGTCTAGCTCCGCCGGACCGGCTGACGGAGAACCGTCCGTAGCTTCTCCGGGGCGACCCTGCGCGGATCGCTCAAATAGATCTCATGATGCGGGCCGGCAAACTCGAAGCCATGCGCGGGCATGTACTCCTGATGCAGGCGCTCGAGGATGGGACCTTCGTCGTCGTAGCTGCCGACATGGAGGACCTGCACGGCGAGGCCCTCTTCGAACTTCACCATGCGCACGCCGTCAAATGACGGGCTAACCACTTGAACGTCCGCTTCAGCTTTCCCCGTCCCAGAATCGAACTTCGAGGCAGCCTTTTCCACCCCGGCTTCGACGTCGCTCTGCGTAATCCACTCCGGCAGCGCGATCATCATGGTCCACACCCAGGCGTCCTTTTCTCGACGCGCAAAGGCACCCGGATCCTCGGCGCTCCACAATCCCTCAAGCGGACCCACCACGTAATTCTGTCCGGCCACTTTGCTAGCAAACTTCACCGTGTAGGCAACCGTAAATAGAGCCGTCACAGCAGCGGCATACTCGGCTGAGGTGTTGGGGTCCCCCGCCCCTTCCACCGCTAAATAGCTGAACTCCGGAACGGTGACCACACTAAAGCTGTCCGGTTTGGGGGCGTACAGCTCCCGGTAGGCTTTCTTGAGATCGTACTTAGGCTCGCTCACGCGCCGCTCCGATTCAACTTTTGGTGCCCGGGTGTTGGTGGTGAAGGGGTTAGTGTCCGGCGTCGTGCCAGCTTGAACCAATCCCGATCTGCACTTCAAGAGGCACAGATAGATCCGCGGCGGCACCCATCTGCTCAGTCACGAGCTTCTCCACTGCGGCCAACTCCCCCGGCGCCACTTCAAGCACAAGTTCGTCATGGACCTGCAACAACATTCGGGACTTGAGGCCTTGCGACTGTAGCTCCCCTGCCACACCGAGCATGGCGCGCTTGATGATGTCTGCGGCCGAGCCTTGGATGGGCGAGTTGAGAGCCACGCGTTCGGCAATTTCACGCAACTGACGGTCAGTGCTGGTCAGGTCCGGTAGGTAGCGCCGGCGGCCCTCAATCGTTGAGGTGTACCCATCAATCCGAGCCTGTTCCACCACGGTACGCAGGTAATCGCGCACCGCCCCAAAGCGGTCGAAGTACTCCTTCATCAGCGTCCGGGCTTCATCAACTGAGATTTCCAGTTGTTTGGATAAGCCAAAGGACGTAAGCCCGTATGCCAGGCCGTAGGACATCGCCTTGACCTTTGAACGCATAGCGCTAGTGACCTCAGCCGGTTCCACCTTGAAGATGTGGGAACCAACGTAGCGGTGAAGATCTTCACCTTCTTTGTACGCCTGAATCAGTCCCGCGTCCCCGGACAGGTGCGCCATAATCCGCATCTCGATTTGTGAGTAGTCCGCGGAGAGCAAGCATTCGTAGCCGTCGCTGACCACAAAAATGCCCCGCACACGCCGGCCTTCTTCACTGCGAACCGGGATGTTTTGAAGGTTGGGATTGTTGGACGAGATACGGCCCGTCGCTGCAACGTTCTGCGCGTAGGTGGTGTGAATTCTTCCGTCAGCAGCAACAGACTTCTTGAGCGTCTCCACCATTTGCCGCAGCTTGGAGGACTCACGGTGTGCCATCAATTGGACCAAAAATTCGTGCCCGGTCTTTTCCAGAAGATTCTTCAAAGAAGCAGCATCGGTGGTGTAACCGGATTTAATCTTTTTGGTTTTGGGCAACTCGAGCTCTTCAAAGAGCACGGTTTGCAGTTGCTTGGGCGAGCCCAGGTTCACCTCGTGCCCAATGGCCGCAAACGCTTGCTCCTGAGCGTGCTCAACGACTTTAGCCAGATCAGCTAGCTGGTCATTCATCCGCTCCTGCGAGACAGCAATGCCGGCGATCTCCATCTCCGCCAGCACCTGCGCCACGGGCAATTCAAGCGTAGTGAGGAGCTCCTGCGCCTTCCGGTCGCGGAGTTCGCCTTCAAAAAAGGCGCTGAGTTTCTGTACGACGGCGGCACGCTGGACAAGCGCGGCGGCTGCAGCTCCGCGGTCCTCACCCAGGTTGAGCTCAAGTTGGCCGCTAGGAGCTGCCGCGGTTGCGAGCTGGATCTTCAAGTGGTGTGTAGCGAGCTCGGCGAGATCATAATTACGCCGGTCGGGTTGGATGAGGTAGCCAGAAATTGAGGTGTCATCAACTACCCCGGCCAGCGGCAACCCGCGCTCATGGAGAGCTTTGAGGGACTCTTTGAATTCATGCACAATCTTTGGCGCCTGAGTGTCGCCCAACCATGCCGCAAGAACGGACTCAGTGGAAGCATCCAAATCACTGAGGTTTAGGAACGCTGCACCCTGAGAGTGCAGCAAAGCCACGGCTTCAGCGTCGAGCCCAAGGTTCAGCGGCACCATAGCTACGGCAAGGGCAATACGCTCGGAGCCACCATCGGCGATGAACTGCGAAAGGCCATCAGCGGTGTCCAGAGTGACATATTCGGGGGTTTCGAAATCCGGCACGGACGTGGTTTTTGCGTCCTCACCATACAGGGCGAAGAGGCGTGTGCGCAGCGTTTTGAATTCGAGGGTGTCGAAGAGTTCTTCAACGGCGTCTTGGTCTGGCCGCGGCTCTTCAAGCTCATCAAGGCTTACGGGCAGCTCAAGGTCCGTGAGCAAACGGTTGAGCCGCCGGTTGCGCTTGACATCGTCAACATGGGCCCGCAGGGAATCCCCGACTTTTCCACCGATCTTGTCGATGTTTTCGAGGATGCCTTCTAGCCCACCATAAAGGTTGATCCATTTAGCTGCTGTTTTGGGACCAACGCCTGGGACACCAGGCAGGTTGTCCGCCGTCTCACCCACCAGCGCTGCGAGGTCAGAGTACTGCTGCGGTGAAACAAAGTACTTTTCCTGAATAGCTGCAGCGTCCATCCGAGGAATGTTGGACACACCCTGTTTGGGGTAAAGCACAAAAACGTTGTCGGTGATCAGCTGGAAGGAGTCCCGGTCACCTGAGACTAGAAGAACTTCCCAGCCTTCGTTGCCGGCTTGAGCAGCGAGGGTGGCCAAGATGTCGTCAGCTTCATAACCGGGCATTTTGATGGTTTTTACGCCCCACGCACCCATCACTTTGTCGATCAGATCGATCTGCCCGTAGAACTCGGGCGGGGTAGCGTTGCGTCCACCCTTGTAGCCGTCATACTCGGCTTTGCGGAACGTGGTGTCGTCAGAAACGTCAAAGGCCACGGCTACGTGTGTGGGTTTCTGTTCTTTGATGAGGTTGATGAGCATGGAGGTGAATCCATGCACGGCGTTGGTGTGCTGCCCCGTGGAGGTTGCAAAGTTTTCAGCCGGGAGCGCATAGAACGCCCGGAACGCCATGGAGTGTCCATCCAACACAAGTAACCGCTTACGCCCCTCGTCGGTGGGGACTACTGGTGCCTGGGTTGCTGAGGCTTCAGGGGCGGACGGGGACGGGACCGTTTTGGTTGTTTCACTCACAAGTGCCAGCCTAGTTCCCATGACGGACAATTTCACGCGCAATAAGTTCTCAGACCAGCTTGAAGCCGCCGGAGTGCCGGCGCATATGCATGATTGGCTGAGCGGACACGGCGTTGGCGCGCTGGTGGAGAAGATGGGAATAGTTTTTAGCGAGCTCTCGGCTGAGCGAGCGGTGGCAACCATGCCGGTTGAAGGGAACACCCAGGTTGTGGGGATCCTACATGGTGGCGCCCACATGGTGCTGGCCGAAACCCTGGGCTCCTTCGCTGCCGGCATTCACGCTGGACCTAACGCCCACGCAGTAGGAATCGAAATCAACGGTACCCACCACCGCTCCATTGCTGCCGGAACTGTCACGGGCACATGCACGGCCGTTCACTTGGGCCGGACTTTGACCACCCATGAAATTGTGATGACGGACGAGCAGGGACGCCGCCTCTCGACGTGCCGAATCACCAACTTGGTAAGGCCTAACCCAAAAACCAGCTAAGACTCTGCGGGGGTGTCCGGAAAGCTGAAGCACATCTCTACGGCTCCCCCGCCCACTGTGCGGCTCGAATCCAGCGCCAAGACCGGCGTCGGAGTAACCAAGGGAAGCATACGACGTCCGGAACCTAGGGCTACGGGCACTACTGTCTGGATGATTTTATTCAGGGCGCCTGCTTGGGCGAATTGGGCCACGATGTCCCCACCGCCCATAAGCCAAACGTTTTTGTCCCCGGCCTCGGCAGCGAGGTCCGGAACAAATTCGGCCACCGGGCCCCGCACAAAAGTGACGTCCGCTCCGGGCGGTGCGGAGAACTCATGGTGTGTGAAAACCCAACAGGGCGTGCCAGCGTACGGCCAAGTGCCGTCGTCGTGCTCGCGAAGCCACTGGAAGGTGCTGGCGCCCATAACGATGGACCCCACTGATGCCATAAAGGTGGAAATGCTTTGGTTCAGTTCGGGTGAATCGAACTGCATCAACCAGTCCAGGGAGTCATCGTCGGTGGCAATAAATCCGTCGAGGGACGTCGCTACGTAGTACACAAAGTCAGCCATAGAGCTGACTCTACTTAGAGAAGTACGGAACTATCAGGTAAATGCCAAAAAGAACTGCCAAACCGCATACCGCGAAGCAAACGATCGAGAAGAATTTGGCGAGGCGCTGACGGCCTGCGGGCACGGTCCCACTGCCGGTTGAGATCGCGGTGAGGCGCACCCCCAGTGAGTAGAGGACAACAACAGTCATCGCCGAAACCAGCGTGGCACCGGCCACCATAACGAGTTCTAGCCACTTCATTTGCCGGTCTCCTTGGACGTTGCGTCAGTGTTGGACGTCCCTCGCGTCTGGGGCGGACCCGCTGGCTTCTTTGCTGAGGTGATAGCCGAGCTGGGCTTGCTTCTGCGCTTTTTCCGGAATCGCACTACCTCGCCAGCTTCTTCCACCTCTACAGTGTTTTGGTGGTTGACGTGGTCTTTGCGTGAGTACCAGAACATGTAGGCAATTGCTCCAACGCCGGCAACAGCGGCGATCAACACACCAACCGGGCCAATCGCAACAAGGTAGGCAGCGAGGGCGCCAACAATGCCGGCTGCCGGGAGCGTAAACAACCAGCCGACGGCGATCCGTCCTGCAGTGCCCCACCGCACCGAAGTGCCTTTGCGGCCCAGTCCTGAACCGATCACAGAGCCTGAGGCCACCTGAGTCGTTGAGAGGGCAAAACCCAAGTGCGAAGACGCCAAGATGGCAGAGGCGGTGCTGGCTTCAGCGGCGAAGCCCTGAGCAGGCTTAACTTCTGTGAGACCCGTTCCCATGGTGCGAATGATCCGCCATCCACCGGAATAGGTGCCAATGGCAATAGCCAAGGCACAAGCACAAATAACCCAGAACTGCGGACCGGAGCCTGCGGATTGTGTGCCAGCTGCGATCAGAACCAGGGTGATGATACCCATGGTTTTTTGTGCATCGTTAGTACCGTGCGCCAAGGCCACAAGGCTCGAGGTAAAGATCTGACCGGTGCGGAATCCGCCGCGCTTTTGGGTCAGCTTGTCCCCTGTTTCGGGATCGTGACGGGACGTGATTGCGTAGGCTACGCGGGTGCAGAGATAGGCAACACTACCGGCCACGATCGGAGCGAATACTGCTGGGAGAATGACCTTCAGCATGACGGTGTCAAAGTTCACGGAGTGCAAGCCAATACCGGCAAGGGCGGCACCGATCAAACCACCGAACAAGGCGTGCGAAGAGCTGGAGGGCAGTCCCTTGAGCCAAGTAAACATGTTCCACAAGATTGCGCCCAAAAGACCCGCAAAAATGATCTCCGGGGTGATGTGAATGCCTTCGGAGCCTTCTCGAATGATTCCACCGGAGATTGTTTTGGCAACCTCCGTGGACAGAAACGCACCAACAAGATTTAAGGAAGCTGCCAGTGCGACGGCGGTTTTCGGCTTAATAGCCCCCGTCGCGATAGGCGTGGCCATGGCGTTGGCCGTGTCATGAAAGCCGTTGGTGAAGTCGAAAAACAAGGCCAAAACAATGACCATTGCGACCATAAAGGTGATGTCCACCCGGTGCCCAATCTGCAGAAAAGTGTGTGGCAAAGCGATCCGTAAGCTCGGGACGCACTTGGAAATCATAGTTCACTAAGTGTTAAGAACTAAGGCCTTGTGCCGTTTACCGCCACGAGTTTCAGACCACCGCCCCGGAGCCCCAATAAGCGTACTAGCCGGAACAGATGTGCTCAACCAAAAAATGGAGTGATCACCACGGTCTTGGGGCGTAGGCTCGTTCCATGGCCCGATACTTCGATGTTCATCCCGATGACCCTCAGCCGCGCTCCATCTCCCAAGTTGGTGACATTTTGCGCGATGGCGGATTGGTGGCTTACCCCACCGATTCTTGTTACGCGCTAGGTGCACAACTTGGCAACAAGGATGCCCTGGACCGGATCAAAAGCATTCGCCAGCTCGATGACAAGCACCACTTCACCTTGATCTGCAAGGACTTTGCCCAAATGGGTCAATTTGTGATGATGAACAACGATGTTTTCCGCGCGATTAAGGCAGTGACGCCTGGCAGCTATACCTTCATTTTGCCGGCCACCAAGGAAGTGCCGCGCCGAATGATGCACCCCAAAAAGAAAACAGTGGGTGTACGCATCCCGGACAACGCTGTGGTCCAGGCGCTACTTGCTGAGCTGGGCGAGCCATTGCTTTCCAGCACTCTGTTGTTGCCTGATGAGCCCGAGCCGATGGTGCAGGGATGGGAAATCAAGGAGCTGCTAGATCACGTCTTGGACGCTGTGATAGACGCTGGCGACTGCGGTGCTGAGCCCACCACGGTCATTGACTTCTCTTCAGGGTCCGCTGAAATAGTTCGCCGCGGAATGGGCGACACCTCCCGCTTTGAGTAGAACGGCCCTCAGTATTCGCCTTTGATCACAAAGTAGGAACCGCGGATGGTCCCGCCTCACGGCCTGGGAAGGCCTAGAGCGCAACAGTCCAGTGGGCATTCAAACTCGCACCATCAAAGCGTCAAACAAGGTCGCGGAACTGCGCGCAGCCCTCCCAGAGCTATCCGTTACCCAGGCACAGGACCTCCTTCTCTCGATCGTGACCCTCGCGCACGCTTGGGTCTCCGCCCCCAACATCCATGCAGTTATCACCGGCCACGCAACCGCAGAGCGTCGTCGCAGCTTTATGGTTCAAAATGCCCAACTACTAGCCCTAGACGCACAACAAAAAGGCTAGCTACCCGAACCGTTAGCACTGGCGGGTGGCAGTTGATCCCATTACTTGACGGTTCAACTAAATGAGTCTAACTTTGGTTGTAGCTTCAACTTATCGACATCAACAAAGCAGGAAACCATGAAAAAGCTCCTTGCCCGCCTATTCGGAAAGAAGACTGTAATGACAAATCTGACCATCATCGGAAACGGAAACATGGCCCGCGGCATCGCCACCCGCGCACTAGCTGGCGGCTTCACAGTGGAGATCCTCGGCCAAGACGCCGCTAAAGCACAGGCCCTAGCTACCGAGCTCGGTGCTGGCGTGACGTCAGGGACCACCGCAAGCGCTCCGCAGGGCGAGATTGTTGTTCTCGCCGTTCCGTTTGACGCAGCCAAGACCATCGTTTCCACTTACGGTGACGCGCTCGCAGGCAAGACCGTCATTGACATCACCAACCCGGTGAACTTCGAAACCTTTGATTCGCTGGTTGTTGCCCCCGGCTCCTCCGCTGCTGAGGAAATCTCCCAGCTCGCCGCTGCCGGCGTGAACGTAGTGAAGGCGTTCAACACCAACTTCGCTGGCGTCCTTGTAGCCGGCCAGTCCGGTGGCCAGCCCTTGGATGTCTTCATTGCCGGAGACAACGCCGAGGCCACTTCCGCAGTGAGCAACTTTGTCAGTGCCAGCGGCATGCGCCCACTGGTGGTGGGCCCGCTGAAGCGCGCTCGCGAACTCGAAGGCTTCCAGTTTGTCCTGATGACCATGCAGGCCAACCCGGCTTTCGCAGACTTCAACTGGGACACCGGCCTGTTGATCACCAAGTAAAAAGTCAGCTGGCCCTGCGGGGTTGAGAGACTGCATCAGAAGAACGACGGCGGGTACGCACCCGCCGTCATTCTTCTGCGTCGGAGCCTCAACCGAACCGTTGCACGAGGTTAGGTCGAGGGAGTGGCCAGCCTTCGAAGGTACCGGCACAGTCATGCTCAACGACGAGATTATGACCTTAGTCACGGGTGAGCTGTTTGTGGTCCCTTCATGGGTGGAATGGGCCTTCCAGCCCCAAACGGAAGTCGACCTGATTCGTCTTAGCTAGGCACCAATTTTTGAACGTCTGAGCTTCACCGCAGCTACAGCGAAGGACGCAACAAGTAATGAAACTCTTGACTCTACATACGGGCAACAGCACTGTGGCTGTTCGCAAAGTATGCCGCATCATTGATTGGTCCCACCGATTGAGCCGGCCCTTCCCAGGGCTAAATATCTAGCCCTGGGAAGGCAATATAGCGCTTATACGCAGCCCTTCGGGGCTGTTCTCAGCCTTTAAGCTGCTCAATCACAGCGGCCGTGGTGCTGATGTTGGCAATGTTGGTCAGTGCGTACCCAACAGCTGCTTCCTGCCATTGTGCACTGAGGCTTGAGGTTGCGTCGGTGACGATGGTGACTTCGTAGCCATGATCTGCAGCATCGCGCACGGTGTGTTCAACGGCCATGTTGGTCCAGGCGCCCACCACAATGAGCTTCTGGACGTTGAGGTTGCGCAGCATGTTGTCGATGCTGGTTCCGTTAAAAACGCTCATTCGGGTGCGGTCCAGAACAATGTCCTCGGGTTCGGGGGTCAGTTCGTCCACGATTTGGGCACCCCATGAGCCCAACTTAAACGTGTCTGGCGCCAGCATGTTGAAGATGGGCGCGTTGTTGCCGCTGAGTCCGGCTACGGGATAAACAACAATGCGGCTGTAAAAGACTTGAACCCCGTTGGCCCTTGCGCTGTCCAGTACGGAGCCAACGTTGCTGATGACATTCTGTTCCTGCGCGTGCTCAACGGCACCGCTGGCGGCGTAGGCGCCGTCAGCATGTACGGTGTCGTTTTGCATGTCGATGACTAGAACGGCCGTGGTTGACGACGGTGTGCTGGGGGTGGTCATATCGGCTCTTTCGTTGATGGTTAAACTAAATCCTTTTTCGACTATATTCCACGGGGCAATGTGGTGCGCTTTGGGTAACGTCTGCGGGCCGTCTAGGCCGGTGCGTAGTAGGAGTACGGGAGCAGTTCTTGGATGGGAGCCATGTGCGGCCCGTTGGTGCTAGGCACGGCAACAACAATGTCCGGGTGCATGTCCAACATGGTTTGCCGGCACCTTCCGCACGGCGCAATCAGGCCCCGCCCACGGTCACCCGCGGCCGCCATGGTGACCAGCGGCCCGGCTTCAAGACTCGCGGCGAGGCCAATCACCACCAGTTCCGCGCAAGGGCCACCGGTGAAGTGGTACAAGTTCACCGCACTGTGAATGACACCGTGAGCGTCCATGGCAGCTGCCGCCACAGTGTGGTTGTCATTGGCGCCAAGGGTTGCCGCGAGTTCTTCTGCAGCTTTGATCACACGGAGCTCGGGTTCAAGGGGGTCCATGGTTCGATTCTGCCCCACGGTAGTGCTCCTACTCGCCAGGCACTTGTGTTTGGATAGCGCTATGAGTGTGCAGTTCTACTTTTCTGCGGATGAGAGCAAGATTGACCGCGCCACGGTTCACCGATGGCTCAGCGAGGAAGCGTACTGGGCATTGGGCCGGGAACGCGCCACGCAGGAGGCGGCGATGGACGCGTCCCGCAACTTCGGGGTCTATAACGCTGAAACGGGGGTACAGCTCGCTTATGCGCGGGTGGTCACGGACGGCGTGACATTCGCTTGGTTGTGCGATGTTTTTGTGGCAACTGAGGCACGTGGTGAGGGAGTTGGTGTCGCGCTCATTGACGGCGTGGTGGCTGAGCTGGATCCGTTGAATCTCAAGCGGATGCTACTAACGACGGCGACCGCCCAGGGCTTGTATTCGAAGTTTGGTTTTGACGTGGTGGACGTTCCAGAGAACTGGATGCAGCGGTTGCGCCCGGCTGGCTAGGAGACGGTGTCTGCGCCCTGAACGACGACGGCGCAACAGTGGCGCCGGCCGATTACGCCGAGCAGGCGCGACAGCGCGTTCGGAATCTTCGCCTTACGCTATGGGCGGTTGGTGGAAATTGAGGCAGTGGCCGCGGTGGTTGACGGACGCAACGCCGGAGCCTGGTAGCCACCGGACACAGGCAGCTACTTAATCTGTCTTCCCAAGTTCCAACCGACAATGTCCAACGCCCGCAGTGGCGAGACCTTCGGGCCAGCAGCCAGATTGGCAATCTCGTGCCAAGCGTCTAAACCGTCGTTCAGATCACTCTGCATGGCTTCCAGCAACTTCTTGGAGTACTCGTACCAGCTCCGGTTGCTGGACCGAGGAATCCTGTCACCGGCGGCATAGCACTTCCAGATGTTTTTGTCGTAGAGCGGTAATAGTTCAGGACGTTTGCGATGGAGCACTTTGGACAGCTTCGTGAGGCCCACGTATTTGGGCTTCTGTTCGTCGAGGATCCCGTAGAGCCGTGCGATCGCTTTGAGAGTCGCGGGCTCAGCTTTAGCAAGCGTGCCCTGCAGTGCCAGATCTGCCAGTCGCCCGTTGATCAGGGGCAGTAATGATTCCAAACCGTAGTAGCTCTCCAACGGGCGCTGCTGAGCATTCAGTAAGGCGACAGCCAGCAAGTCGGCTCGCCCTACTTCCGGTCCGGGGTGACCCGGATATGCATCATAGGCCGGATATGCCCACACGGAACCATCGCCAGAGAGGTAGGGCCGGGCAAGATCCGTGGCTTCGTCGACAGAAATCTTCAGGCCGCCAACAGTCAGGGTGCTATTCATTGCGTCAGTCTAGGTAATCCATTGCAGAACGCATAGGGCCAGGTCAGAATGCAAGACCGACGATCAAACACACCTAAACTCCAACCTTCAAGAAATGTCTCCCCCGCCCCATAGAATGCAAAAGCAAGTACGTGATCTACGCCGCGCCGCTGAAGGCTGTGGCAGTGAATGGGGAATAGTGGCCAGCAATAACAACGCCAACTTAGTGTGGAGCATCGCGAACATTTTGCGGGGCACCTACAAGCCAGCACAGTACGGTTCGGTGATTCTCCCGTTCACCATTTTGCGGCGTTTGGACTGCGTTCTCGCCGACACTAAGCCTGCTGTCTTGGCGGAGCAAGAAGCCAAAAAGAACCTGAACATCCCGTTGGACACGTTCTTGGAGAAGGCTGCCGGGCACAAGTTCTTCAATACTTCGCTCTTCGATTTCAAGCGGCTTCTTGATGACCCCACCCACATCAAGGCGAACCTGCTCAATTACGTGCAGGGGTTCTCGGAGAACACCCGGGACATCTTTGAGCGCTTTGAGTTTTACAAGACGCTCGAGAAGCTGGATGCGGCTGATCTGCTGTATCACGTGACCAAGGATTTCGCGGGGATCGATCTGCACCCGGATTCGATCAGCAACATCGAGATGGGCTTGATGTTTGAGGAGCTGATCCGTCGTTTCGCTGAGGCGTCTAATGAGACTGCTGGTGAGCATTTCACCCCGCGTGAGGTGATTCAACTGATGGTTCAGTTGTTGTTGAATTACGACGACGAAGTCCTCACCAAGGAGGGAATCGTCCGGTCCATTTATGATCCCACTGCTGGGACGGGCGGCATGCTAACGGTCGCGCAGGAGCACTTGCGCGAACTAAACGGGAGCGCTTCCCTGGTGGCTTATGGCCAGGAAATCAATGACGAGTCCTACGCCATCTGCAAGTCGGATCTGCTCATCAAGGGGCAGGACATTTCCAAGATCGCAGTGGGCGATACCTTGGCGAACGATCAGAACATCGGCCAGCAGTTCGACTTTATGCTGTCCAATCCGCCGTTCGGTGTGGAGTGGAAGAAGATTCAGCCGCAGATCGTCAAGGAGCACGAGCTGCACGGTTTTGAGGGCCGGTTCGGTCCGGGCCTGCCCCGTGTGAGCGATGGTTCGCTGCTGTTCTTGTTGCATCTGATCCGTAAGATGCGTCCGGCGCATGAGGGTGGTTCCCGCATCGGCATAGTTTTGAACGGCTCCCCGTTGTTTACGGGTGGCGCGGGCTCTGGCGAGTCTGAGATCCGTAAGTACGTTATTGAGAATGACCTTGTAGAGGCAATCATTGCGCTGCCTACGGACATGTTCTACAACACTGGCATCGCGACTTATGTGTGGATCCTGTCCAACAACAAGAAGCAGAAGCACGCCGATCGAGTTGGCAAAGTCCAGTTGATCAATGGCGTGGACATGTTCCAGAAGATGCGCAAAAGCCTCGGGTCTAAGCGCAAGGAACTTGGGGCCACGGACATCGCCCAGATTGTGAGCCTTTACGGCGAGTTCGCGGACAACGGCGAAACCTCCAAGATCTTCAACAACCGAGATTTCGGTTATTCCACCATCACAGTTGAACGCCCGCTGAAACTGAATTTCTCGTTCGATGCCGAACGCGTTGAACGCGTCTTTGTACAGAAACCGATTGAAAAGCTCGACGCCGACACCCAGGATCGTTTGCGGGCTCACCTTGAGTCCAAGGCCGCGAACGACGGCGCTTCGGTCACCGAAGTCTGTAAGAACCGCGAGTCGTTCACCAAGCTCCTTAAGAACGAGCTGAAGTTGGCCGGCATCACGCTGGCTGCCCCGGCTTTCAAAGCCCTGCTCGGTGCCCTCTCTGAGCGGGATGAAACGGCCGATGTGTGCACTGGCGCTAAGGGCGCACCCGAACCTGATACGGATCTTCGCGATACCGAGAATGTGCCGCTCAACGAAGACACTCAGGCGTACTTCGAGCGTGAAGTGCTCCCCCATGTCCCTGATGCGTGGATCGACGAGTCCAAGACGAAGGTCGGCTACGAGATTCCATTCACCCGGCACTTCTACAAGTACGTCGCGCCACGTTCATTGGAAGAAATCGACGCCGACCTCAACAAGCTGATCTCCGAGATCACGGTGCTCCTTTCCGAGGTCGAGAAGTGACCAAAACCTACAGATCGGTGCCCCTCAAACACGTCGTTACATATAACGACGAAGTTCTCCCTGAGTCATACAATTCCGATTCTGAAATTAGCTACATCGAAATATCAGACGTTGACAGCCAACGTGGCATCACCGGTGCAACTCACGTCAAATTTGGCGATGCTCCGTCCCGAGCCAGACGCATCGTTCGAGAAAATGACGTACTGGTCTCAACCGTTCGTACCTACCTCCGTGCAATCGCTCCAGTCGAAGATCATCACGATAAATTCATCGCCTCCACCGGCTTCTGCGTGCTTCGCCCGAAACAAATTCACCCCGCATACCTCAAATTTGCTGTACTAAGCCCGGACTTCGTTGATAGGGTTATTGCTCGTTCCACGGGGATTTCCTACCCAGCAATTAATGCATCGGATCTCGTCAGAATCCCCATACTGGTCCCCACTCTGTCGGCTCAGCAAAGGGTGGCCAACTTCCTCGACCGCGAGACTGCCCAGATCGACAACCTCATCGCGAAGCAGGAGCGCCTGATCGAGCTTCTGGCGGAGAAGCGCCAAGCCGTAACCGACAGCTACGTAGCGGAAACTGTGGAACCTCTGGCCGACGATCCCGGACTGCGTTTGAAGTACACATGGCGCGCGGTTGACGACCGCGCGAACGGTGCTGATCTCCCTCTCATGTCTGTCTCAATTCATCACGGTGTTCAGCGCCGTAGTGAAACTACAGCTGACGAGCCACGTGCGGATGACTTAAGTAACTACAAACTCTGCCGCCGAGGCGACATCGTCATCAATCGAATGCGCGCGTTCCAAGGCGCCCTTGGGGTTGCCCGTGAGCCAGGTCTCGTAAGCCCCGACTATTTGGTCGTACGTCCCGGTCGGTACGCTGATGCCGATTGGCTGAGCCGTGTGCTTCGGTCCACCTGGGCCGTCGGGCAGATGCAGGCGCGTTTGAGAGGAATCGGTTCGATTGATCAGGGCGTCATACGCACCCCAAGAATCAACACAACTGACTTAGGAGGAATGAGAATTCGAATCCCCTCACTCGATTCTCAAAGCCAGTTTCTCGCGCAGATCCGCAGCGTCGATGACCAAATCGAGCGGTTGGTCAGTAGGGCCGGGTCGGCGGTCGCTGTCCTTCGTGAACGCCGCTCGGCGCTCATTTCCGCTGCAGTGACTGGCAAGATCAACGTGACCGAAGGAGCCTAGAAATGGCGTTACCTCAGTGGCATGGTTTCATCGATCCCGTCCTTCGGGTCATGGCCGACGGCCAAGTTCGTCGCAATGCGGACATTCGAAATGCTGTCGCTGTAGTGACTCGGCTTTCAGACGAAGATATGGGCGAAGTCATGGCCTCGGGTGAGGCGCGCTGGGCCAACCGGATCAACTGGGCGGTCTTCGACTCATTCAAGGCCGGGTTGCTCGTGCGAGAGGCCCGCGGGCAATACAAGATCAGCGCTGAAGGTCTCCGCCGTGTGTCCTCCACTGCAGAAATCACCTACCAGACGTTGATGGAATACGACTCGTACCGGGCGTACCAAAATACCTCCAAGGCGCCGAAGAAGACGGCACGGCCCGGTGCTGAAACGATGAGTGCAGTCTCCGAAATCGCAGTCGATGCGGATCCGTCGGAGGCACTCGAACAGTCCGCGGACCAGCTCAACCGGGTGGTCATCGACGAAATTTATCGGAATCTGCTCGAACTCTCCCCCGACGCGTTCGAACGTCTCATTCCGTTCGTTGTGAAGGCGCTTGGCTACGGCACCGACCGTGAAGATAACCTCAAACCAACTCAGCGTTCCGGGGACAACGGTATCGACGGCATCGTTTGGCAGGACGCACTCGGCTTCGACCGCGTCTACCTTCAGGCGAAGCGATACTCCGAAGGCAATACCGTCGGTGCACCAGAAGTCCAAGCCTTCAGCGGTGCGCTAGGCCAATTCCGTGCCACGAAGGGCATTTTCATCACCACGTCCACCTTCACAAGTGGCGCCCGCGCCGTCGCACGCGACACCGCCCACTACACACTCATCCTCAT
The DNA here is from genome assembly GCF_050490315.1 of Pseudarthrobacter sp. J1738. Taxonomy (NCBI): domain Bacteria; kingdom Bacillati; phylum Actinomycetota; class Actinomycetes; order Micrococcales; family Micrococcaceae; genus Pseudarthrobacter; species Pseudarthrobacter sp. J1738. The sequence continues at coordinate 15,684 of NZ_JBNPEO010000012.1, forward strand.
CGACGGGCAACGACTGGCCTCGCTGATGTTCGAGTACGGCGTCGGCGTCCAAGTGGACCGTACCGTCGTCGTAAAGAAACTCGACCAAGACTTCTTCGACAGTTTCTAGGGGGAAACATGGCACAACACAATGAATCGGTTCTCGAAGACGAGATCTGCCAGGCACTCGCCTCGGCCGGTTGGATCTACGAGCCGCACCGGAAATCCAGCGAACTCTACGATGCTGAGCGCGCACTGATCCCCGAAGACGTATTCGGCTGGTTGGCAGACACTCAGCCAGAAGAACTCGCCAAGGTGATCAAGCCGACCGATTCATTGGGCGAACAGCAGATGGCCAGGGCCATAGTTCTGAACAGGCTATGCAAGGTCCTGGACAAGCCCGCCACCAAAGAATCCGGCATGCTTTCGGTACTGCGCCAAGGCTTCAAGGACGTCAGCGCCAAGTTCGACATGTGTCAGTTCAAACCTGCCACCGGCCTCAACCCAGCCACCGAGGAACGCTACAACAAGGTCCGGCTCCGTGTCCTCCGGCAGGTCTACTACTCCACCGCCAACACCAACAGCATCGACCTAGTTCTGTTCGTCAACGGCCTCCCGGTGGCGACCATAGAACTCAAGACGGACTTCACGCAAAACATCAGTGACGCCGTCGAACAGTACAAAAAGAACCGGCTCCCCCGCAACGAAAAGAACGCCGACGAACCCCTCCTGTCCTTTGGCCGCCGCGCACTGGTGCACTTCGCCGTCAGCAACGACGAAATCCAAATGACCACCGAGCTCAAAGGCAAAGACACCTACTTCCTGCCGTTCAACCTCGGCGACAACGGCAGCGCTGGCAACCCGGTCAACCCCAACGGGTCCCGCACCAGCTACCTCTGGGAACAGGTCCTGCAGCGCGACTCGTGGTTGAACATCATCGGCAAGTTCCTACACCTGAACGTCGACGACAAAACCGACCCAGTCACCGGCGAACGCAAGATCCGCAAATCCCTGTTGTTCCCTCGCTACCACCAGCTCGACGTCGTCAGTCAGCTCATCAACACCGCACGCGTAGAAGGACCTGGGCACCGCTACCTCATCCAGCACTCGGCAGGCTCGGGCAAAACCAACTCGATCGCGTGGACAGCGCATCAGCTTAGTTCGCTTCACAATGCCGCGGACCAGAAGATCTTCGACTCTGTGATCGTGGTGACTGACCGGACGGTTTTGGACACTCAGCTCCAGGACGCGATCTACCAGATCGAACACAAGTCCGGGGTGGTAGTTCCCATCCGCGGCGACGGCGGCTCCAAATCCGCCGAACTCACCGACGCCCTCGTCGCGCGAACGCCGATCATTGTGGTCACCATCCAAACCTTCCCGTTCGCGCTCAAAGCGATCGCCGAAGCCCAAGCCCTCCGTGGCCGCAACTTCGCAATCATTGCCGACGAAGCCCACTCCTCTCAGACCGGGTCCACAGCGAACAAACTCAAAAAGGTCCTCTCCTCCGAGGAACTCGCGGCAGTCAACGACGGCGGCGAATTCGACGTTGAAGCGTTCCTGGCCGCCGAGATGGCCGAACGCGCCGATGCCAAAAACATCAGCTACTTCGCGTTCACCGCCACACCCAAGTCCAAAACCCTCGAACTATTCGGGCGCAAGGGTGAGGACGGGCTGCCGCAGCCATTCCACCTCTACTCCATGCAACAGGCCATCGAAGAGCGCTTCATCCTAGACGTGCTGCAGAACTACACCAGCTACAAGGTGGCCTACCGGCTGGCACACAACGGCCGCGATTACGACTCGGAAGACTCCAAAGTGGAGAAGACCGAGGCGCTCAAATCCCTCATGAAATGGGTGAAACTGCACCCGTACAACATCAGCCAAAAGGTGCAGGTAATCGTGGAACACTTCCGCGAAAACGTCGCCTGGCGTCTGGACGGCAAAGCTAAAGCGATGGTGGTCACCGGCTCCCGCAAAGAAGCCGTCCGCTACAAGCTCGCCATCGACAAATACATTCACGACTCCGGATACACCGGCTTAGGTGCAATGGTCGCATTCTCCAGCGAGGTAGTTGACCTGGAATCCGGTCCGGAGCCGTTTACTGAGCTGAACATGAACCCGGGGTTGAAGGGGCGCACACTCCCCCAGGCGTTTTCCACCGACGAATACAAGATCATGCTGGTGGCCAATAAGTTCCAGACCGGGTTTGATCAGCCGTTGCTTGTGGCCATGTACGTGGACAAGAAGCTCTCCGGAGTCACAGCCGTTCAAACGCTCTCAAGGCTGAACCGAACGGCAATAGGTAAAGACCAGACATTTGTACTGGACTTCGTGAACGATCCGGCAGAAATCTTGGCTTCGTTCCAGCCGTACTACCGTGAAGCCACCCTCGAAGGCGTTTCCGATCCCAACGTTGTCCACGACCTTCAGGGCAAACTCGACGCGGCCCAGATCTACTTGGAATCTGAGGTTGATGGGCTAGTGGACGCGTATGTGCGCGAGGAAGGGAACAACGCTCTTTCTAAGTGGGTCTCCCCTGCCAAGTCACGGTTCAACACGAGGCACAACGAGGCTGTTGCCGGCGGCGACAAAGCTGCTCAAGATGAACTAGAACTGTTCCGGAAAGACCTGGGCTCCTTTGTCCGGGCCTACGATTTCCTCTCTCAAATCGTCAACTACGCGGACACGGACCTTGAAAAACGTGCCATCTACTACCGGCATCTGCTGCCGGGGTTGCGGACCAATGACGCCCGCGTGGATTTGGACCTGTCAGAGGTGACATTGGCGAAGTACGCCCTCAAGGACAACGGCTCAGCATCGTTGAAACTTGGCGGTGACGGAGAGACGCTCACACCCCTGACTAGCCCGGGCACCGGTCAGGTCAAGGACCCGGTCCTTGCGACGTGGCAGGAAGTGATCGAGCAAGCGAACCTGCCTTTCGAAGGAGAAGATATGCCAACCGTGGCACACTTCATGGACGGCATCCGCCGCGAACTTGTCAAGAATCCAACCTTGCAAGTCCAAGCCCGTAATAACTCTCGCCAGCACTTCAGTGCCAGCCCACACCTTGAATCAGCAATGATTGCTGCGGTTACTAACGCCATGGAAAGCCACCAAAACCTTAGCCTCCAAGTGCTCAGCGACAAGAACAAGTTGAAAGCCGTCGCAGCCTTGCTTATCGGGACTCTTTATGAGGAGTTGCAAAGATAGGGGGACGGATCACTTGCCAATGGTAGCTACACTCGCCCACCTCAACGCTGCATTTGTCTAGACGTCTTGATGTACAACGGCTGGTCATAGCTGCGCCCAAATCCACACATTCGCCACCTATTGCATTAACGCTCGTATTTGACGACTCGAAACTTGGCACGTTCAAATGCAACCAGACGGGTGGGTCACAGCGAAGAGACCAGTCATCCGTTGCACACTCAACTATGCCAGCTGTCATCAATCGCTGCGGTCTCTACTTTCACCAAATGCTCATGATTGACTGGGCATATGCTCGATCCCGAACAAGATCCATCAGGTGCAAAGCACATACAGCACTGGGCCCAGTTTCTACGTGTATTCGATCCTGCTAAAGGTTCTCGAGTGGTTTTACAACGCATGATCCATCCAGGGTTGGATCCAGCCGCCGGGTCCGGGTTAGTGTCCTCAATTCCGCTTGGAAGTGTGGCGAGTGCGGGGCAGACCGCCTTATCACTATCTGTCTTGCAGTATCTTGATGAGGAATCCATCAGCAAGGACGAAATAACGGACCTCTTTGTCTCGGACAACATACTCGGCGGTCTTCTTACCCTCGTCTCGGACCGCATGTGTGAGGTCGTTCCGGAGATTCCACCTGGCGGGTCAACTGGCCTGAACTTCTTCTTGCCTATCGCCGGAGCTACCGATCCTCAGTTGGGGGCACCAATGCCCAAGTGGAAGGAGATTGACTCAGGTTTCAGAGATGCTCTAGCACGCCTGTCCAGCCTCCCAGTCAACGAAGCCTCAGCCATTAGCGCGGCTATTCATCTCCACTACTGTGCGAGCCTGCTACTGACGAGGGACATGACTGGAGCGTATGCCCTGGTAATAGCCGGTATCGAAACATTGGCCATGACATTCGGTACCCCTCCGACTACCTGGGCTGATTGGGACCAAGCCACCGATTGGGACAAGTTCTTTGCAAGCCAGAAGCTATCCGAAGAGCAGGCGAGTGCTTTCCGGGGCCGTCTGACCCAGGACAGGTTCATGCGACTGGCAGAAACCTTTGCTAAATATGCCACAGAGACACTGCCTGAAGGTTTTTGGGATGAACCTGTCAGCGACTACATCTGGGGAGTCCAAGGGGAAACCGGCAAGATCATAGAGGGTGCTTGGCTGCCAGAACGTCCACGTGATCCATGCTTCGGTGCTAATCGTGAACTGACAAAGAAGGCCTTCAAGAAGGCCTATCAAGTCCGCTCTCAGTTCATGCATTCTGGCAAGCGACCGGTTACATCGTCGGACGACATATTTGGCCAGGCGCCGGGGCGGAAAAGGTCAGTGGTTTCATTCGCTCAGGCGCGCGCCGTACTGCGGCGCCTGATTCTCATCGAGCTAGAAAAGCGCGGGGATCCCAACCCAGCTGGATTGGATAGGCCAGAGGTCGTCGCGCCCTAGCCGGCCTATCGGTAGTTTCAAAAGACTCTCGGTGGGTCAAACCGGCCAGGATAGAAATTCACTGTAGTCTTGGCAGCCTCGTTCCGCTCCGTGGATCCTCACGTCAAGTATCCACCCACCACTCTTTAGCCTCCACAGCTCTGAGTTGACCTACGTGGCCCTCAGACCTCTCCACTAATAAGCCCCAAAACACAATAGGCACCTTAGAATTGCCGGACGAGGAGCGGACATGGAAATCCATACGATCTTCGAAATTGTTCGTGCAGTCCCGCCCATCGTCACTTCTTCCTTCTCTGTCGTCGCAATAGCGGGGCAGGCAAGTCTCTCCATGAGCGCCTTTCCTTCACGCTGAAACACGATACTTTGCGCCAAGCTGGATTCGCCAAGCAGAAGATCCAGGCCGTGATGTCGAAAGCCGCCTTCGGGGGACCTCTCGTAGCGAGCGCTCCAATGCATGCCCTCCGGACGCTTGACACGACGGGCTCTGTCCAAGTGGAACTTCCGCTTTGGCTATCGTCACTTCTGCGAAAAGGTGACACTATTACCGCCAAGTCCGTCAACGCTGACCTCAAAGGTCGGGGAAGCTGAGTTATTGAAATTCCAACCACTCTTCATGGTAGAACTTTGCCCAGGTTTGAGAGTCGCTTCCCAGAATTGCCTTACGTTGTCGTCCTGCACAGTTCGGACATCCCCATTGCCATCCGTTGCACTGTTGGCAGATAATTCAACATCATTATGGGCCAAGACTGCAACCTGCGATGTGTTCTTTATTGTGATTTCAAAATAAAGATTATCCGGACCCCTGCCTGGTGTACCGCCAAGTGTTTTGATTGCGAAGTCAGCGTTCGTGCTAGGGGTAAATCGGCGAGGATTCTTTACTGTAATTTCAAGCTTAACTTCATCGCCATTTCGTCGCGAATCTTCATACACAGCAGTTTGGTCAAATAAACATTTCCCGAAATTCTCTTCAATATTGCAAAGCGATCCATCAACTTCGGATTCCGGTTTTATAGAACTAGTAACAGGTGTTGAGTTTTTCCCTTCGCCTTTTTTCGTTGGAGACTCTTCTCCAATACCCGCACAGCCAGAAATAATTAAGGTTAGAGCCAGGCTGAGAGCAAGCCTTTTCATGATGGAAATTCTCCTAGTCGAGCTGTTGCCAAGTAGTGAACAAAAAACTATTGCGTGATGTCATCAAGTATGCTGCGAAGTCCTAACGGACGTTCACTGAGTCACTGTTGAGCCGAACAATACCGTACTGGGACGTTGACGATGATATTGCCCATTGATTCACGGCATTCATGCCCTGAATCTATGCCGGAGTTTCCTTTTGCCCCAAAACGACGCAACAGTACAAGTTTGCAGCTCTTGTACGCACGGTAACAAGGATCAGAAGAAATTTGAGATAGGTCGACTGGGCGAAGGGCCATGTCCATCCGTTGGGCAATAGTCCGACATGCAACTTTCCGCCATCCAAGGCAGACGCCGCTTTCTTCGTCTTGGCTTCAATTTCATGGCTGGCATCGCCAGCAAGTAGCCAGCCTCTAACAACAGCAACGGCCAGCGAACCGGTAGAAGTTTGCAGCATCTCCGGAACCGCCGCATCCACTGCAATCTTGAACGGGACGACATTGCTTGCCAGAGCCACAAAATAGTCGGCATAGCCGCCGTCGAACAGCATCAACGTCTGTGCATGCTGGCAGCCCCGGTAAACGCTCAACGCATCGAATCCGACTGTAAAACAAGACTCAATACGCAACACGAACAAACTTGCCTCCACACCGCTCCGAGACCCCGCACCACCCCATAGGCTGATCTCCTCATCTGGCACTTTCGGAAAGGTTTTATCCTGTGCTGAAGCGCAAGTCACTCGCCTCTGTCCTCACCGCAGTGGCCCTTGCCGTACCCGCTTTGGTGGGTATCGGCGTCGTAACTGCACCGGCTGCTGAGGCCGCAGCTCAAGTCACCAACCCGTGCGCCCGGCTGACCGCCGGTCAAGTCTCCTACAACACCTACGGCGCCAACCGTGTCACCTTCGCAACAGCGGTAAACAGGAACACCAGCAACGTCCTGATCACCGGCTGCGTGAAGTCCGCTACAAGCAAGAGTGGCAAACCACCGGCTATGCAGGCAGCAACGGTTTTGCCACATTCAATAATGAGTGGGAAGACACGTACCGCTCCCCCACAGGTTCCTTCACCTTCACTGAAGCGCTGGGCCGCAAGAACCCCGGCACAGCACTGAGCTATCACACGATCAAACCCACCTCGCGTTGGGGCGGGGAACCTGGCCCAAAGTACAACCAGTACTTTGAGGGCCGCGGCGGCGAATCAGACGAGAACCTCTACACCAACATGAACGCCGGCTACTACGAACAAGCCGCCGTCATCAACTGGAACCGCCAACCAGACATGGAAGTCACCCAGCACGCCTCCTTTGCCATCTTTTTCCACGCCGGCAACGTGCCCTCCGCCGCTTGCATCTCCACCCACTTGGGGACCGTCACCCGTCTGCTCCAAACCAACCGGCCCGGGGACCGGATTGTGATGGGCGCAGTAAGCGATGTTTTCAAAGGCTCCGCCTACGGCACGGACACCACCTTAGGCAAAACCCTGGCGTCCATCCGCTCAGGGTCAGACGTTACGGCGGCCGATGCTTCCGGCCGGTTATGGAACTACCCGGCAGCTGGCAACGGTGGACTCACCATGCGCTACCAAATCGGCGCTGGCTGGTGGAACCTTCTCACCGTCCGCCCAGTCGATTGGAACAGTGACGGCATCTTTGACCTACTGGCCCAGTGGAAAAACGGCACCATGACCGTCTACACCGGCAAGGCATCTGGCGGATTCAACGCACCCATTCTGGTAGGTAGCGGCGGCTGGGGCTCAATGAAGATTGTGGCTGGCGTGTGGGATAAGTCCAGGAAGTTTCCTGGCGTGATTGCCAAGGACACTTCCGGGAAATTGTGGCTCTACAGCAACCCCTCCGGCAGTGCTTTGAGCACCCGCAGGCTCATCGGCAACGCTTGGCAGTCCAGCACCACGCTGACCATCGCCGACTGGGACAACAACGGCACCCCTGAGCTGCTGTCCACAGACACCAGCGGTGTGATGCGGCTATACCGCCAAGACGGACGCGGTAATTTCCTGAACCAAGCCCGGCCCATCATCGGCCGCGGCTGGGTGGGCATTCGCAGCATCCGCGCAAGCTACGGCCTAGACGGCCGGGGAAGCCGCGGCGTGACCATGACCAACACCAAGGGCCAAGTGGTTTACTACCCGCTTGGCAACAGCTACTGGGGCGACGCACGCACCATTGGGTACGGCTTCAACTCGATGCAAAACATCGCCTACTAGCTGCGGTTTTAGACAACGACGACGAGCTTGCCCGCCACGGCACCGTCCTCCATGTCCTGATGCGCTTGGACAATCTCATCGAAGGCGTACACCTTAGCGATAGGGACACTCACCTGGCCGTCTGCGATGGCGTCCAAGAATTCCTGCAGAACCTCGGCGGGCAGATCGTTCGCCTCACCCGAATACGCGGTGAGGCGAACCCCGTTGGGGATAAAGTCCATCGGGTAAAAATCCTTGACCGTCCACTGGTCAGAGAGCATCCCGGTAAAACACACAGTCCCGTGAACAGCTGTGGCTTTGAGGGTATCGGCCAGCGTATTCGTTCCCACCAGCTCCACCGCTCCCCCAACACCCTCAGAGAAAATTCGCCGAACTTCCTCAGCGATAGAACCGGCGTCGATCACCACATGGTCCGCTCCGGCGTCGAACAATGTTTGCGTTTTGGCCGGGTTACGCGTGGTGGAAACCACCGTAATCCCCTTCCGTTTGGCCAGCACCGCCAACGCCAAACCGATCGACGACGTCCCACCGCGGATCAGCAGACTACTCCCCGGCTGTGCGTCAACACCAACGGTCAATGACCCGTTAGCGGTTTGCAGCATCTCCGGCACTGCACCGAGCGTGGCCCAATCCAGCTCGCTCTTGAACGGGATAACGCTGCTTGCCGGAACCACCACGTACTCGGCGTAACCGCCGTCGAACGTTCTGCCCATACCGCCCATCAAAGCGGCCACCTGGGTACCCGGAGCGAATTCGCCGCCCGGCGCTTCCAACACAACCCCCGTAGCCTCAATCCCAGGAATGCGCGGGAACGAGCCAAAAGAACCCATGCCCGTACGGAAATGAAACTCTGAACGATTCAGCCCAAAAGCCTTGACCTGGATCAGCACCCAGCCCGGCTCCGGAACCGGCCGCGGCACCTCACGAATCTTCAACGCATCCGGCGCACCGGGACCATCAAGAACAATCGCGCGCATGGTTTCAGTCATGAGTCCAGTCTTCCAGCAGGGATGCCCAAAACGGCCTGGGCCGTAGGAACAAAAAAGTCATACCTCAAGCACTAAACTCTATCCGGCAGAACTCAGGCGAACGCGTCTATGGTGGTTCCGACGAACATCGATACCGTCCCTTCGGCAGACATGGTGGTTATGAGCAAGATAGAGAAGAAGCTGGAACTCATCGCCCAGCTACTAGCCAAAGCCGAGAGCACCACCCCTGAAGAAGCTGAAGCCCTCACCGAGCACGCTGAGCGACTGATGATTCGCTACGGCATTGAGCAGGCGCTCATTGACGAACGTCGTGCCAAAGAAGGCAACGCGCACGAGCAAATCATCGAGAAAGAAATCATCTTCTCCGGCACCTACGCCCTGGACCTGCACATGATGGGCTCAAGCGTGGTGCGGTCCTTAGGCTCCCTCAACGCATTCCGGCGCAGCTACAAAAGAACCCGCCAAGAAGGCCTCATGATTGTGGGCTTCGAATCAGACGTGAACCAAGCTCTCACACTCGTTGCCAGCCTCGAGCTGCAAGCCATGGTCGCCTTGCGAACATTTTGGGCTAGCAAACGCAAAGAACTGCAGGAAGATGGCGGAGTCGTTTGGCAGTACCTCTCTGAAACCGAGAAACGTCGAATGCGGGTGAGCTTCATCCACGGCTTCACCGCGGCCGTCTCGGCTCGCATCAAATCCAACCGAAACCAAGCCGTTGCGGAATCAGGGACCGGAACCGAGCTAGTCCTTCGCTCCCGCAAAGAACGCGTAGACGAATTTATGGAAGCAAAGAACCTGCCGGAGTCCCGGCCTCGACGGCTCAAACTCGACTACACCTATTACGATGGCGTCGATGCCGGGGAGAACGCCAACACCGGTGAAAAGGCTATGACCCCGGGCCGCACGCTAGGCGCATAGGTGACCATGCGCCGTCGGTTTTTGCTTACGCCGATTTTGAAGTCGCGGTAAGCCAGCTGATGGCGCGCCGCAAGATTTCACGATGACGCTCTGACTGGAAAGACGCAACATCATGGCCCAAAGCGTCATAAAAAGTCCGGCAGTTGCCACCATCGATGCTACAGCGGCAGGCGCGTTGTGCGCCGTCAGCCAAGGCTGCGGCGCCTGGGCACTACGTGGCCCGGAAGTCCACTCCACGCAACCTGAAATGCACTCCAACAAAACAATCCCGCAGCCAATTGGGCCGATGCCGATCCACACAGACGAGGTACCCGCAGAAGTCAGGTAGCAGGGCCAACACTAGTGTTCGGGCGGTGCTGAACACCGCCCGAACGCGGAGCCGTGCCGGTCCTAAACAGTAACGCTAGGCATGTATTCCGCCGTGGTTTCTGAGTTTTGAACTATGGCTCGCAGTTGGCTTAGTCCTCCAGAAAGCGCACCAGCTGCGCGGGCCTGAACTAGGACATTTCCCAGTGCTGTGGCCTCGACCGGTCCGGCAATGACGCGTTTTCCCGTGGCCTGGGCGGTGAGTTGACACAACAACGCATTCTGCGAACCGCCGCCAACAATATGAACCACACCCACCCGTACATCGGCGAGTCGTTCGGCATCGAGGATGGTCCGGGCATACCCCGCGGCCAAGCTGTCCAGAATGCATCGAACAATGTGCGGGTGAGACTCAGGAAGCTCGCCGCCAGCAGTGCGCACGGCGGCTCGAATCCGCTGGGGCATGTTGTCAGGGGCAATAAAGAGCGCGTCATCGGCGTCCACCAATGGCCCACCAGCAGGTAGCTGCGCGGCAGCTTCCAATAACTCCTCAAGCGTTGTGGTGGACCCCTGGGCCGCCCACGTCCGCTGGCACTCGCTGAGTAACCAGAGCCCACCAACGTTACGCAAGTATCTGATGGTTCCATCCACGCCGCGTTCGTTGGTGAAGTTCGCTGCCCGGCTGGCCTCAGTCAGGACCGGATGTGAGAGTTCGACGCCGACCAGGGACCATGTGCCCGAGGAGACGTACGCGAAACTCCCCTGAGTGCTGCGCACTTGGGCGGGAACGGCAGCCACCGCAGAGGCGGTGTCGTGTGAACCCACCGCTACCACCTTGGTGGTTATGGGCAGGCCCGTGCGTGCCGCGATGTCCTTGGTGAGGGTACCCAGGATCTCGCCGGGCTGGATGAGCGGCGGGAACAAACCCGCGGGCAAACCCAAAGAATCAAACAACTCCGTAGCCCACTCCCCGGCCACTGCGTCGAAGAGCCCGGTGGTGGAGGCGTTGGTGGCCTCGGTGCGGCGCTGGCCGGTCAGCAAAAAGCCGATCAAATCCGGGATAAGCAGTGCCTGCAGTCCTCCCAAATCGGTCTCCGTGGCCAGCTGGTAGATGGTGTTGAACGGCAGAAACTGCAGCCCGGTGGTGGCGTAGAGCCGGGACGGATCCAGTTTCTGGTGAACCCCGGCCACCGCATCACGGCTGCGGTCATCACGGTAACTAAACGGGGGCCCGAGCAAATCACCGGGCTCGTTGACCAACCCGTAATCAACAGCCCACGTATCGATCCCCACGCTTGCAATAACTTCACCGCTCGCCTGGGCAGTGCGCTGCGCAGCCGCAAGCCCGGTGAACACCTCATTGAACAAGGCCTCAAAGTCCCAGCGCAGGCCGCCGCCCAGCTCTTTGACGCCGTTAGGGAAACGATGAACTGTCTCCAGCTCCACCCTTCCCCCAACGGCAGTACCAGCGACACCGGCAGTACCAGCGACACGGCCCAGAATCACCCGGCCTGAGGAAGCGCCGATGTCGACGGCGGCGAACAGGCCGCCGTCGACATCGCTGGGTAGCACTGTGCTCATCGTAGGAAGGCTGCTGCCACACCGGCGTCTACCGGAATGTGCAGGCCCGTGGTGTGGGAGAGTTCGCTCCCGGTCAGAACCGCTGCCGCGTTGGCCACGTTTTCTGGGAGCACTTCGCGCTTGAGCAGTGTGCGCTGGGCGTAGTACTTGCCAAGATCCTGCTCGTCCACGCCATATACGGCCGCGCGCTTGGCACCCCAGCCGCCGGCGAAGATTCCGGAGCCGCGGACCACGCCGTCGGGGTTGATGCCGTTGACGCGGATGCCGTGCTCACCCAGTTCGGCTGCGAGCAGGCGAACCTGGTGGGCCTGATCAGCCTTGGTGGCGGAGTAGGCAATGTTGTTGGGCCCGGCAAAGACGGAGTTCTTCGAGGAGATGTAGACGATGTCCCCGCCCATTTCCTGATCAATCATGACCTTCGCGGCAGCCTTGGACACCAGGAATGAACCCTTAGCCATGACGTTGTGCTGCAGGTCCCAATCCTTTTCCGTGGTCTCCAAAAGCGGCTTGGAGATGGACAACCCTGCGTTGTTGACCACCAGGTCCAGGCCACCGAAAGCCAGAACTGCCGCCTGGATAGCGGTGTTGATCTGTGCCTCGTCAGTGACGTCGGCTTGGACACCGATGGCCACGTCCGCGCCGCCCAATTCCGCAGCGACGGCCTGTGCGTTCTCAAGGTTCAGGTCCGCGATCACTACGCACGCGCCGTCGGACGCTAAACGGGTGGCGATCGCCTTACCAATACCCGACGCCGCACCGGTCACCAAAGCGATACGGCTCGCGTGAGACTTCGGCTGAGGCATCCGAGCCAACTTGGCCTCTTCAAGGGCCCAGTACTCAATGCGGAACTTCTCCGATTCCTCAATGGGCGCATACGTAGAAATGGCCTCCGCACCACGCATCACATTGATAGCGTTCAGGTAGAACTCCCCCGCCACCCGGGCGGTCTGCTTGTTCGCGCCGAAGGAGAACATACCCACGCCTGGGACCAGCACAATGGCCGGATCCGCGCCACGCAACGCCGGGCTATCGGCGGTAGCGTGGCGGTCGTAGTACCCCTGGTAATCGTCACGGTACGCCGCGTGAAGCTCCTTAAGCCGGCTCACCACATCCTCTACCGGCGCATCCGCAGGCAGGTCCACAATCAAGGGCTTGACCTTGGTGCGCAGGAAGTGGTCCGGGCAGGAAGTGCCCAGGGCCCCGAGCCGCGGGTGCTCAGCGGCCTCGAGGAACTCTAGAACAGCAGCATCATCACTAAAATGGCCCAGCTGCGGCTTGTCAGTGGACGCGAGGCCCCGGATGACCGGCGCCAAAGCGGCGGCCTTGGCCCGGCGTTCAGCCTCAGGAAGCGCACCAAAGCCCGGAAGCTTAGCTCCAAAAGGCTCCTCTTTACCGTTCTCCTTGATGAACTTCTCAGCCTGATCAATGATCCACAGCGAATTGGCTTCGGCCTCATCGCTAGTGGCGCCCCACGCTGTGATGCCATGACCACCCAAAATAGTACCGATGGCCTGGGGGTTTGCTTCCTTGATCGCCGCAATATCTACGCCCAGCTGGAAACCGGGGCGACGCCACGGCACCCACACCACTTTCTCGCCAAAGATCTTGGCCGTGAGCGCTTCGCCGTCCACAGCTGTAGCGATTGCAATGCCAGAATCCGGGTGCAAGTGATCTACGTGAGCCGCGTCAACCAGCCCGTGCATCGCCGTATCAATGGAAGGCGCGGCGCCACCTTTACCGTGAAGGCAGTAGTCAAACGCCGCCACCATCTCGTCCTCACGCTCCACACCAGGGTAAACGGACTTCAGTGCCTTCAACCGGTCTAGGCGCAGGACCGCGAGGTTCTCAGCCTTCAACGTGCCGAGGTCACCGCCGGAGCCCTTGACCCACATCAACTCCACGTCTTCTCCAGTCACCGGATCTTTCTCGGTGCCTTTGGCCGAGGTGTTACCACCGGCAAAGTTGGTATTGCGTTTGTCCGCACCGAGCCGGTTGGAACGGGAAATCAGTTCTTGAACAGCCTTGTTCTCAGTCATAGCTCTTAGGCACCCCATCCAGCTTGCTGGCCGCCTGCGCGGTCCTCGTTAATTTTCTTTTGGTAACCACTGGCCTTGTACGCGGCCATCGGGTCCGCAGGCAGTCCCCGCTCTTCACGCCACCGCGCCAGCATGGGCCGTACGTCCGTGTAGAAGGCATCGTTGAAGATGCCGTTGGCGGCCAACACGTCCCCGCTCTTCTGAGCATCTTCCAACGCCGCGGTATCTATCAACAGTGCACGAGCCGTCATTTCCTGAACGTTGAGCACCGAGCGAATCTGACCCGGAATCTTTTCCTCCAAGTTGTGGCACTGGTCCAACATCAGCGCCACACCGGACTCCGCCCCAAAACCGCCACCACGGATCACCTCATGCATAATCCGGAACAACTGGAACGGATCAGCCGCGCCCACAATCAAGTCATCATCCGCGTAGAAGCGTGAGTTGAAATCGAACGAACCCAGTTTGCCCAACCGCAGCAACTGCATCACGATGAATTCGATATTCGTGCCCGGAGCGTGATGACCAGTGTCCAAGCAAACAAACGCCTTCTCCCCCAGAGCAAGCGTCTGGGCATAAGAAGTCCCCCAGTCCGGAACATCGGTGTGGTAGAAAGCCGGCTCGAAGAACTTGTACTCCAGCACCAGGCGCTGCTCCGCACCCAGGCCGGCGTAAATCTCCTGCAAGGATTCGGCCAGACGATCCTGCCGGCCACGCATGTCATCCTGGCCCGGGTAGTTAGTACCGTCCGCAAGCCAAATCTTCAGATCACGCGAGCCCGTGGCGTGCATGATCTCCAAGCACTCGAGGTGGTGATCAATGGCACGGCGGCGAACCGACTCATTCGAGGAGGTCAAAGAACCAAACTTGTACTCATCATCCTGGAAAGTGTTGGAGTTGATAGTACCCAAACCAACACCAAGACCGGCCGCGTAATCCTTCAGAGCCGAATAATCATCCACCTTGTCCCACGGGATGTGCAACGCAACCGTAGGCGCCAAACCCGTGAGCTCGTGAACCTTAGCGGCATCAGCGATTTTCTCCTGAACCGTACGGGGAGTCCCAGCAGTTCCAAAAACCTTGAACCTAGTCCCCGAATTTCCATAAGCCCACGAAGGGACCTCAATAGCAAGTTCCCCGAGGCGGCTCCAGGCCGATGGGATGGTAGTCATTGTTTTTCCCTTTGCGTTTAGTTGCTGCCCGGGGCGTCATTGGCCGCGGACAGTTGATCGTCAAGATTGAAAATTTCTTCCAGCTGAACAAAGCCCTGATCCGGGGCTTGTTTATCGTCTTGAAAGAGGAGTGCCATTTCGGCCTGCCAGCGGGCATTGACCTCGGTTAAAGCCATACGCGCCCGGACGGCGTCAAAGTCATCGCATTCCACATAGCCCACCAACAAGCCGTCATCTGCTAAAAACAGCGAATAGTTGTTCCACCCGGCCGCCTTCAACTCTCTGAGCATCTCTGGCCAGACAGCAGCATGGCGTCTTTTGTACTCCTCGATCTGACGTGGCTGGATCGACGAGCGAAAGCACACCCTCATGCGAAAATCTCCTGAAAACAGACTGAATGAATCGATTCAAATGTAAACCACATCACACGTTATGGTGTTTGGGCGCGGCGTGTCAACAGTTGGGAAATTCTGGTGCCGAAGTGCAGCACGTAGCATGGGGGCAGCTAGTTGAGTCGATTCAGGAATGGAGTTGCCAGATGTCCAGCGGGGCCGGTGCCAAACTGAAGGACGTCGCTGCACTGGCAGGAGTTTCGGTTGGCACCGTCTCCAATGTGTTGAACCGGCCGGATCAAGTTTCACAAAACAAGCGGGACCTAGTGCTAGCGGCCATCGAGCAATTGGGATTCATCCGCAACGAATCCGCTCGCTCACTCCGGTCCGGATCTACCAGGAGCTTAGGCATGCTGGTACTGGACATCAGAAACCCCTTCTTCACTGACGTTGCTCTTGGCGCTGAGAACGTAGCTGAAGAGCGCAAACACTCCCTCATCCTGGCTAACACAGCAGAAGATGCAGCACGAGAGTTGGCGTACCTAGATCTCTTTGAACAACAACGCGTCCAAGGCATCCTTGTGACACCGTTGGGCGAGGTTCTTGAACGTCTAGAAACCATGCGTGCGCGGGGAATTCCATCGGTTCTGGTTGACCGGCTGGCTGGCACCGGCGATTTCTGTTCAGTTTCCGTTGATGACGTTGCCGGTGGCCACAGCGCCATGCAGCACCTTATAGAAACCGGCTCGGTGCGCCCGGCCTTTGTAGGCGGACCCTTCACCTTGAAACAGGTCCAAGACCGTTACCGTGGCGCCACGGACGCCGCCGCTGCCGCAGGTGTGCCGCTGCAGCTTTTTGAAACGCGTGATCTGAATTTTGAGCGCGGCCGCCAAATTGGTGATCAGATAGCAAGGATGCAACCATCCAAACGTCCAGACTCGCTTTTTGCAGCTAACGATCAACTGGCACTGGGGCTCCTGCAGTCCTTCACAGCCAACGGCCTGAAGGTGCCCAACGACGTGGCCATCATCGGGTTCGACGACATCGACTTCGCCTCCCAATCCAGCATCCCCCTGAGCTCCATCCACCAGCCCCGGCACTTGATTGGCGAACGCGCCGCACAGCTCCTTTTTGACGAGATAAACGCCGATTCACCCCACGTACACAGTCAGGTGGTTTTCACTCCGGAACTGGTTATCAGGCAGAGCACCTTACGCAGCTAGCTTTAAGTGGGCGCAGCTCGCTACAATCGGCCTCAGCCAACGTGAGCAGAATCCACTCCCCTGGTACTACCTCGCAACATAACCCGGCCCACCACATCGGCGAGTGGATCGTCGTCGTCCATCCCCAGTGCCAATGCGGAAGCGCGCAAACCTATTTCTTCTACCGGCAATTGTGCAGTGGTCAAGCTGGGCCTAAAGTCACGCAGGGTCTCAACATCGTCAAACCCGGCCACACCAATGTGATGGGGCACTTGCAGTCCGCGCTCCAAAAGCCCTGCAATGACCCCCATGGCCATCACGTCATTAACAGCAAAAATGCACTTCTCAGAAATCGCCTCGGCGGCGGAACGCTCACCCAACTGCGCCGCAATGCTCAGCCCCGCCGCATACCCGCCCGCTCGGGAGAATTCAACACGAACAACTTCTGCCGCGGCGCGGCCAGCATCAGCCAGCGCGCTTTGAAAACCCGCTAGCCGCACGTCCGAGGTCACAAGACCATCCGGACCAGCAACAACCAGGAATCTTTTATAGCCAAGACCGAGTAAAGCCTGACCCAGGGCATACGCCTGTTCAACATTGGGGACTTTCAACACGCGCACTCCGGCAACGTCCAGCAGCGCAGGCAGGGCCGCACCTACCATCGACACCGAGCCGCCATAGTTGCAGTAGCGCTCAATTTCTGCAGCAAGCAAGCTGTTGTCTTTTTCGGCGCCAGGCAAATGCGAACGTGAACCAGCAATAACAATGGCCTCAGCCCGCCGGGCCGCAAAAGCAGCAACTGCCTCGCGTTCATCTGACGGGCTGCCATCGGTGCTGGCCAACAAAACCATTTTTCCAGCGCTTTTTGCCTGCTTTTGAACGCCGCGAGCCAAGGTAGAAAAGTATGGGTCAGCGATGTCGTGAACCACTAGGCCAATCAGACCCGTGCTAGATCGCGCCAAAGACTGCGCCTGAGCGTTGGCTACATATCCAAGTTCAAGGGCTGCGCCTTGAACCCGCTTGGTGACGGCGGCACCTGGGGTACGCGTTGAACCATTAAGCACACGGGAAGCAGTGGCTAGTGAAACACCGGCCAGCTTAGCGACGTCGGCCAGGGTACTGGCTGCCACAAGACCTCCATAGTTTGCACGTAAGTTTTTGTACACAGTGACCGGTTCCTGGTCACTGAATGCTCCCATGCTAGGGGAATTTCCGGCGCTTGCACGTCAACGCTTGCCATCGCCCGCGCCACACTGCACAATAGTCACAAGCGGAAAGCGCTTTCCACAATCTCTAGTCAACGACGATGGAGGACACCATGGGTGCCGAACAACGAACAATCCGAATTGCCATGAATGGCATTACTGGCCGGATGGGTTACCGTCAACACTTACTGCGGTCCATCCTCCCCATCCGGGATGCTGGCGGATTCACCCTTGAAGACGGCACCAAGGTTCAGATCGAACCCATTCTGGTTGGCCGCAATGAAGCCAAGGTCCGCGAGCTTGCTGAACTTCACAAAGTGGGCGAATGGTCCACTGACCTAGATGCCGTAATTAATGACCCCACCGTGGACGTTGTTTTTGACGCGTCCATGACCAGTCTGCGTGCAGCCACGCTGAAGAAGGCTATGCGCGCCGGTAAACACATCTTTACCGAAAAGCCCACTGCCGAGACCCTCGAAGAAGCAATCGAACTTGCCCAGATCGGCAAAGACGCTGGCGTCACCGCTGGCGTTGTTCACGACAAGCTTTACCTCCCGGGCCTGGTAAAACTGCGCCGGTTGGTAGACGAGGGCTTCTTTGGCCGTATCCTCTCCATCCGCGGAGAATTCGGATACTGGGTCTTTGAAGGCGACGTCCAAACTGCACAGCGCCCCTCCTGGAACTACCGCAAGGAGGACGGCGGTGGAATGACAACCGACATGTTCTGCCACTGGAACTACGTGCTTGAGGGCATCATTGGGCAGGTCAAGAGCGTCAACGCCAAGACTGCCACCCACATCCCCACGCGCTGGGATGAAGCTGGCAAAGAATATAAGGCAACGGCTGACGACGCCTCATACGGCATCTTTGAACTCGAAACACCCGGCGGCGACCCGGTCATCGGCCAAATCAACTCTTCCTGGGCCGTCCGTGTTTACCGTGACGAACTAGTGGAGTTCCAAGTCGATGGCACCCACGGTTCCGCCGTGGCGGGCTTGAACAAATGTGTGGCTCAGCAGCGCGCGCACACACCCAAGCCGGTATGGAATCCTGACTTGCCCGTCACGGAATCCTTCCGCAGCCAATGGCAAGAAGTCCCGGCTAACGCCGATCTGGACAACGGCTTCAAGCTCCAATGGGAAGAATTCTTGCGCGATGTTGTGGCCGGACGCGAACACCGTTTTGGCTTGCTTTCAGCCGCCCGCGGAGTCCAGCTGGCCGAACTCGGCCTCCAGTCCTCCGAGGAGCGCCGCACCATCGATATCCCGGAGATCACCCTCTAATGAGCTCCCTAATTCTTCCAAATAACGACGGCGGCATCCACGAGTACAGCTTGCAGCCCGCCACCGTGTGGAACAAACCAACCTCCCCTCTAACTGCACGCCGGGCCTACGCCGCAGCCCACGTTATCCCCCGTATTACGGCGGACAATACTCCCGGTGCCCCTGCACAGTTGGATTGGGATAGCACACTGGCTTACCGGCATGAGCTGTGGTCCTACGGCCTAGGTGTGGCTGACGCAATGGACACCGCACAGCGCGGTATGGGTTTGGACTGGGTAGCCACCCAGGAGCTGATCAGGCGTTCCGGCGCTGAGGCCGCTGCCGTAGTGGCCAGCGGCAATCCGGCCACAGCCGGAAAAACCGTCAGGGATCTCATTGCCTGCGGCGCCGGCACTGACCAATTGGACATTGCTGCACTCGCCACCGGCGCAGCTGGACTTGAAGCTGTCATCAACGCCTACCGCGAACAAATAGCCACTGTGACTGAGGCTGGTGGAAAAGTCATCCTCATGGCCTCACGTGCGCTCGCGAAGGTAGCAAGCGGGGCCGAGGATTATCTGTACGTTTACTCCACACTGCTGCAGGAAGTGGAGCAGCCAGTCATCCTGCACTGGCTTGGCACCATGTTTGACCCGGCACTGGCGGGATACTGGGGTTCGGATGACGTTTCAGTGGCTACGGAAACGTTCCTGAGTTTGATCCGCGACCATTCTCAGAAGGTGGACGGGGTTAAGGTTTCTCTTCTTGATGCCGATCACGAGGTTGCACTCCGGGCCAAGTTGCCTGAAAACGTTCGCCTCTACACGGGCGACGACTTCAACTACCCCGAACTGATCGACGGTGACAAGAACCACCATTCGGACGCTTTGCTTGGCATTTTCGCGGCGATCTACCCGGCCGCGTCAGTCGCCTTGCAAAAGTACGACGCCGGCGAAGGAACCCAGGCACGCACCATCTTGGACTCCACTCGTGAGCTTGGAAAGCACATTTTCAGCGCCCCCACCTTCTACTACAAGACGGGGATCGCGTTTATGTCCTGGCTTAATGGAAAACAAGCTGGATTCCAGATGGTGGGAGGCTTGCAGTCTGGCCGATCGGTTCTGCACTTGGTCAAAACCTTTGAACTCGCTGATCAAGCAGGTCTTTTGGCCGATCCTGATTTAGCCGCTCAACGGATGTCCAGCTTCCTGCTGGTTAATGGGGCGGGAGCATGAGCGCGGATTTCTCACGACTCTCGCTAAACACGGCTACCACCAAAAAGTGGAGCCTGGAGGAAGCCATTAACGGTTGCGTCCAGGCGGGAATCCCCGCTATTGGGCCTTGGCGTGATCGCGTTGCCGAGGTAGGTCTGGACAAGGCTGCTGCGCTCATCAAAGATGCAGGACTGCGCGTTTCCTCGCTGTGCCGCGGCGGTTTCCTGACCGCTATTGACCCCGAAGGGCAAAAGGCTGCTCTTGAAGACAACCGTGCAGCCATCTTGGAAGCAGTGGCGCTGGGTACTACGGAATTGTTTTTGGTGGTGGGAGGGCTCGCTCCCGCCGAGAAGGATGTGGTAGCGGCACGCCAGCGCGTAGCTCACCGCCTCGAGGAGCTGGTTCCTTTCGCCGTCGAGCACGGCGTCCGGCTGGTTCTAGAACCGCTGCACCCGATGTACGCGGCGGACCGGGCGCTCATCTCCACCTTGGGACAGTCCTTGGATCTGGCCGCACCGTACGATGCTTCGGCAGTGGGCGTTGCGGTGGACACCTTCCACGTCTGGTGGGATCCAGAGCTCAAGGCGCAAATCGAACGCGCCGGGCGTCAAAACCGGATCGCTTCTTATCAAATCTGCGACTTCAACCTTCCAATTGCTGCGGACGCGTTGTTGTCTCGCGGAATGATGGGCGATAGTGTGATTGACTTCGCCACCATCAGCAGCTGGGTTCGCGACGCCGGATATACCGGTGACATTGAAGTGGAGATCTTCAATCAGGAGATTTGGGATGCCGACGGTCACCTCACTCTTGAGACTCTCAAGGAGCGCTACAGCTCCCTAGTCCAGCCCTACGTCTAGGGTCCAGCCCTACGTCTAGGGAACAGTCCCCGCAAAAGATTAGGTCCCCGTCCCGGAGCTTGTGCTCCAGGACGGGGACCTTTCTAGTGTGTGTTGTCCTTCTTGCTGTTCGTTCTACTTGTCCGCAAAGATGGGATCCAACGCTGCCAGACCATCTTGTTCAAGGCGGCCGTCAATGATCCATACCTTGAACGTACGGGACAGTTTTTGCCCTCGGGTCAACGTCACGGCAGAGTCCCAGGCCAGTGACGAACCAACTGCTGGATACTGATCAACGCGAACGAACCATGGGTCAGGTTCTTGATCCATTGCCGCAAAAACAAGTGTGCAGTCTTGGTCACCAAAGCGAGCAGTGTAGGCCAACCAAGGATTGCGGCTGCCATGGCTGGCTGCCTCGCCATGGGTTGTAGCAGTAAAGACCTCGATGTCAGTACACGGTGCGATCCGCCAGAAGAATCCGCCGTAGCCACTGCCGCGCGCGCCGTTGGAGCCCGGGCTGCCTAGGCTTGCATCTTGTTTTGCTTCAAGGCTAATGGAGACGTCTAGCTGCCATGCGTTTTGGCTGACCTGCGTAGCGCCGAAACTGCGCTGCTCGGTCAGAATTTCACGTCCATCCGGTCCAGCCCAGCTAAGAGTCTGCACCGACTGTGTGTCATGTTCAGACCTCTGCACTTCACTGATCCGGCCCTGGTTTTCCAGCTCTTCATAGCGCTGCTCGGCGGAAGTGTAAGTCTTTCCGCCCCAAAAATTGATGCCATTCACATCCTGCAATGCCACACCAACACCCAGATGCCAGGGGTGGTCCGCAGGGAAATGATCGGTGACAACGGTGCCCGCCAGGCTCCGCACGGGGTGAAGATAGGGCCGGGGAGAGAGTCTGTTGGGCAGCTGTGTGCCGGATTGCTGAGTGGCAATAGTGGGGCGTGGATCCGATGCTTCCAGAGCAAGACCAAGAGTTAGAGACTCGGCAGAGGGCTGGGTGCTCTGCGCCCACGGTAAGCCCAGCTCACTAAAGGTGACGTGGGCTGCCGTGGACCTCTCCAAAGCATCTTCAATACCGTCAACCACAGCGTGAGCCTGGTCCCCCTCGCCAACCCACCGAACGTACTGGGGCTCGATCCGCCGAGGTGGGGCCGCCGTGCGCACCGCTTCCAAAACTCGCATAAATCCGCCGCTTCCACGCAAAGGGCTGATGAGTTCAACGATGCCAGCGGTCCCCGAGAGGCTTCGAATATGTTCTATGAGGTTCTCGGTCAGATCGTCTCTTTGGAAGCTCAGGTGCCGTTCCCCGCTGGCAGTGAAAACGCTCAACCGGTCCTCGGTATAGTGCAGCACGGCTGATCCCTCGCTACCCTGCACCGTAATATACGGTTCAACACTATGTTCCGCGCACAAGGTCAAAGCGCACGTGATGGGCAAGCCAGTGGAGGTCTTGATACGGATCACAGAAGTGTCATCAGACTCAATGTCATTGGCATGGAATAGGTCCGTTTCCACGCTGTCCACATCAGCCAGCGTGTTAGCGCCAGCAATGCACAAAGCAGTTGAAATTGCGTGAGCCAACGGGTTTGTTGCCACCCCGTCCACTACATCCACACCATTGAGCCGACGTTTTCCGGCCCACGTGGAACGCTTGTAATAAGCGCGGTCACGGACCCACCTACCTGTTGCCGCAACACCAATCAACGTGCCAATTTCGCCCGATTTAAGCACCTGCTCAATGGCGCCTAAGGCATGCGAACCCAAGCCCTGAAAACCCACTTGGATACTACGGCCGGCTGCCGTTGCCGCCTTTTCCAGTACTTCGAAAGCGGCAAGATTGGCCACGGGCGGCTTTTCCAAATAGACGTGAGCGTGTTCAATGGCCAGGAGTGCAAGAGACTCGTGAGTCTGAATAGGCGTAGCGAGAATAATGACGTCAAGGTCCGCCGTTTCACCCAGCAACGTTGGCAAGTCAGGAAAGCGCTGAGTGCCTTCTGGGAGCTGATCCTCGTGGGACAGCTGTGGATCCGCCACAGCTACCAATTGAACTGAGCCAGCATTTTGCAATCGGTGCAGGTTGGCCAGGTGGTGCGCACCAAAGCCTCGAACACCTACCAGCGCCACTCGGGCCGGTTGCAAAGAATGTGAAGACGGCATCGGTTGAATTCCCTTCAGAAGCAAATATGAGGCAATAAATGGGGGTACCCCCGCACATGCGTGCGGGGGTACGGGTGCTCCAGTTGAGCCTAGGCGAAGTGTTACTGGTTTACCGAAGCATTTTTGGACGTTAGCTTGGATTCTCCTGCTTTCTTGCTGCCCAACTCGTCCAAAGTGATATGAGCCGTCTCCTTGGACGCCCACGCTGCGGCAGCGGAGATGACACACACCAGCAAAGTAAGTCCGCCGATGACCAACGGAACCGACGTTGATCCAGGAGGGGCAATCAAGGTAAAGACGGTCGGCATAAAGGCCGTGAGCAGCAGTGCGATGTTCTGTGAAACCGCGAAGCCAGTGACCCTGGTTCGAGTGGGGAAAAGTTCCTGGAAGAAACTTGCGAACGTTGCATTCCACATCTGGTAGAGAATGCCGAAGATCAAGATGGCAAGTAGCACCGTCAAGACCACATTGCGCTGGCTGACAACCTGCAGGTAGAAGAACGAAAGCAGGCCAGCTGCCAACGGTCCAAAGATCATCAGCGGACGCCGTCCAATACGGTCGGACAAGCGGCCGAAGAGAGGGATAAGAATGACCGCAACGATATTGGCCAATACTGGCATCCACAGATACGTTGACGGGCTCATTTTGACGCCATAGGCCGGTTGTGTGGCGTATGCGGCACCGAAAACAACCACCGTAGTTCCAATAACATTGGCTAGCCCCATGCACACTGCACGGAAAATTACGCTGCCGCTCTCACGGAATACCGTGAAGACCGGAACTCTTTCGATGTCGCGGGACTGCTTCTCACCGAGGAACGCCTGGCTTTCTTCAACTCCGCGACGAATGATGTAGGCGGCCACAATAACCACGGCGCTCAAGAGGAACGGAATACGCCAGCCCCAGCTGGCAAAGTCCGCAGCTGGAAGGAAGGCCGAAAGCGGGATGAAGCTAGCCGCGGCAAGAATGGACCCGACTTGGGTCCCCTGAAGGGCAAAGCTCGCATAGAAACCGCGTTTCTTGTCCGGCGAGTGTTCGATGATCATGGCACCCGCGCCGCCGAGTTCACCGGCAACTGCGAATCCTTGGACCAAACGAAGAAGGACCAGGAGCAAGGGAGCCAAAAGCCCCACTTGCTGGTACGTGGGAAGAATACCTACAAGGAATGTTGAAACACCCATCAGTAGCATGGCAAGAACCAGGACGTTCTTGCGTCCATGACGGTCCCCCATGGTGCCCAAGACAAACGCGCCAATGGGGCGGGCAACATAGCCCACGCCGTAGGTAGCCAGAGAGGCTACCACTGCGACGGCTGGGTCATGCGAGGGGAAAAATACCTGCGGAAAAACGAGTGCCGCAGCCGAGGCATAGATGGAAAAGTCGTAATACTCAAGTGCACTACCTACCCAGCCACTCATCGTGGCGCGGCGGCGGGATGCTGGTAAACCAACCTCAGGTGAAGTTGTGTTTGGCATTGGATCTCCTTTGACCTGCAATGAATGCAATTTTTCCCACCGTCATTGTGGGCAAGCGCTTTCCAATATGAAAGCATGAATCGTTTCATTGTGTCAAAGGTCATACTGAATTATTTTTTCCACGCCGATCCGTGACCTTCGGCCCTACCCCAAAACCCGAGGACGAATCACGCTTTTACGTACCAGCCTCTGTGCACGTTCAAGGAGTCAAACATGAACAAAGAATCAACGCTACAAACCATCGTTGTTGGGGTAGATGGATCAGACGCGTCAGTTGAGGCGCTCCTAGAAGCTCAGCACCTCGCCTTACCCACCGGTGCCAAAGTCATTGCAACCGCCTTTTGGGAATTCCCGCAAATGTACTTGGGCTACCTGACCATGGGGATTGACGGTTTTGAAGAGACCGCTGGAAAGATCCTCACCGAGTCCCTCACCCAGGCGTTCGGCACAGAATTGCCGGAAAACGTTGAGGCAAAACTCTCCCGCGGTTACGCCAGGGAAGGCCTCATTGAAGCGAGCAAAACCGCTGACATGGTGGTTGTTGGCCGGCGTGGGCACGGCGGGTTCGGCGGCCTTGTTCTAGGTTCCGTGAGCTCTGCCATTGTAGGAATGGCACACTGCCCAGTCCTGGTGGTTCACTCCCCCAAGAGCAAGTAAATCGAACTTCATAACAAGGAGGGGGCTGCTAGTAGCAGCCCCCTCCTTGCGTCATCTTATGTTCTACTTACTGAGCTTGACCTTGGTGAGCCTGGTAATGATGGTGGGACACGGCACCTCAGTGAGAACAGCGTGGGCCGTTGATCCGAGCATCAATCGCTTGAATCCCCCGGCACCTCGGCTGCCCAAAACCAACAAGGCCGCGTGCTGAGCCGCGGCCACAAGAGCCACCGCTGGTTCGTGCTGAGAATCCAACACCCTGTGAACCACCAAGTCCGGGTACTTATCGGCCAAACCAGCAACAGTCTCACCCATAATCAGTTCCTCTTCCTCAGCAATGAACTTTGCCAGATCACTCTCCGGGATCC
The DNA here is from genome assembly GCF_050490315.1 of Pseudarthrobacter sp. J1738. NCBI lineage: Bacteria > Bacillati > Actinomycetota > Actinomycetes > Micrococcales > Micrococcaceae > Pseudarthrobacter > Pseudarthrobacter sp. J1738. The sequence goes on from NZ_JBNPEO010000012.1 coordinate 41,382, forward strand.
CCCGCTCAACCCACCGAGTGGCGGCACCAAAAACGTGCAACACCGTCAGTTCTTGCCCCATTCGGTCAGCCTCCGCCGCAGCAAACGCCACCGCCTGAACGGATTCTTCAGAGCCGTCCACACCCACCAGGACGCCCGTCCCGGAAGCCGCGGCAGCACCGCCGTCGTCCTTTGCTCCCGCAATAACCGCTACCGGGCAGGCGGCTGCCGCGGCCACTTGCAAAGCGCGGTCAGTGACCGGGCCTCTAGGCCAAGAACTACCCGAACCTACCACCATCATCTCGGCACGTTTGGACTGGCGCTTCAACACATAGCCTGGGCTGCCCCACATCATCATCGCTTCAACGTGCACTCCCGGTTCCAGCTCCAATGCACGGGCCTGGGCGCGGGCAACTAGCGCGTGGCCGGCCTTGCTGAGTACGTTATGAAACTCGGGCGCCTCAGAGCTCCAACGGTCATCTACTGCGTGAACCAGAACCACCGGCAACTTCAAACGAGCCGCGCGCTTCATAGCCCACTCAACAGCTGCCTCACTGCTACCGGAATCGTTTACCCCTACAACAATCGACTTCTTCATCACTGCGCCGCACTTTCTTCAACATTGAACATGGCTAGGAACCAACATCTATAACTTCAGTCTCTGCTGGTTACCGGCGCTGGGTAAGGGCCAAAAGTCCCGCGCTCAGTGGGACGGACTTTTAGCCTGTGTGTAGGTCGCGCCGCCGCATGCCCACCACGGCTGCCGCGGCCACCACCACAGCGAGCCCCACCATCCAAACCCCACCGCCAACGTTTGTACGAATCCCCTGCGGAACCGGCGTATGAGTGAACGGAGACAAATTCCGCAACGCTTCCGGGGCGCCGATCATGCCCCCAAAAATACCCAAAAACACCCCTGAGCCCAGGAAAGCCCAACCCAAAACGGTGCTGGCGCCAGGAACCACCACAAATAGAAGTGCCACCACGCCCAGGTACAGGAGCGCCGCCGGAAGTTGCGCCGCGGCGGCAAGAAATACGTCCCCCATCCGCTCCGGCGAGTCCCCGGAAACCAGCACAGCCAAGGAGGCAAACAGCGCCGCGGTGAGCAGCACCAACACCACACTGACCACACCCAACAACAAGTAGTCAGCCAACCAGTGCACCCGGCTCGCCGTTGTAGAAAGGACCAGTTCGGCCCGCCGACTGTCCTCTTCTTGGCGCATCCGCACCACTGTCTGCACAGCACACGCAGCCGCTAAAACTCCCACTATGGCGAACATCGCAGCGATCAGTACTTGGGAAATACTGGTCTCCCCCGCCGCGACCATAGTGCGTAAGGTTTGGCCCAAAATGGCATTAGTTTGGGCCGCTTGTTCCACCAGTTTGGCCAAAGAACCAGCCAAGACCCCCGTAGCCGCAGCACCCACGCACCACCCCATGATGGTTGGCCACTGCAGCCGCCATGCCAAAGCAAAGGAGGTCGACAGTGCCGGCCGCGCTTCCATCCGGCCAGAGCGTTCAGCCAACAGACTAGAACCACTGTCCCGCCGGGATTGAAGGGCAAAAACAGTCACGGTACATAGGGCCCCCAAGCCAAGTCCCAGGAACAACGGCAGCAGATTGTTGGCCGTATATGCAGCGCTCTGCTGCCCCCAACCAATCGGCGAAAACCAACTGGGCCACGCCGCAGTCATATGCGTTCCGTCCGCATGCGGAATGCCCAAGGCGTCCCCCAGTCCACGCAAAAGATAAGCCAGTACGACGGCGGAACTTGAGAGAGCATTGGCCGCCCGGCCGGAGCGCACGAACTGTGCCGCTAACAGGCCGAAACCAAAAAAGGCCACACCAGTAGAAGCGACAGCCGCCCCAGTCACCAGCGAACCGTACGGCTCCAAGCCGCCTGCAATAAACCCGAGAGCCACAGCGGCACACAACACCACGTTGGCTAGGAACGCGTGAATCACCGTGGCCACAGTGGGTGAGTACCTAGACGCCGGGGTTGAAGCCACTAGCTCAGCGCGGCCGGATTCCTCTTCCGCTCTGCTGTGCCGCACCGCTAGAAAGGTATTCATTAGCCCGGCCATCAACGCCAGGAACGTAAAGATCTGGAAGAACACAAAAGCATCCAAGGCAGTACCTTGGGGTAAACCGCGCAACATCAAAATGGCGGGGTTTGCCACAGCAAGGCGAATAATTCCTTCACGGCCCACCGAGTCACCATATGTTTGTGCCACCGCAACGGCTGAGAAGAACCCCAGAAAGCCAATGCTCGCAATCCACGCAAGCAGTTGCCATCGGTCACGCCGGAGCCGGTGGAGCAGCAAAACCCAAACGGCGTTCATTGCCCGGCTGCTTGGAGGCCGTTGTTGGTGAATCCGTCCTTGGTGAATCCGTCCTGTTTCACGCCGTCGTGGGCCAGTTCCAGCGTGTAGTGACGCAAAAACAAGTCCTCGAGGGAAGGCGGTGTGATGGTCAAGGCCTGCGCGTTTAACTGCGCCAGCAAGGGCAAAACACCAGCCATGTGTTGGCTCTCAGCGGTGAACTTTATGCGCGCACTTTCAGCGCCAGTTGTTTCCAAGGCAAGGTCCTGGACGCCGGGAGTATGACGCAGTTTCGCCATGGCTTCCGTGATCACCGAAGGGGCCTCTCCCACACCAAAGGAAACGTCGCTGCGCGTTAGTCCACGCAGCTGATCAAGGGTTCCGGTTTCTACAGTTTTGCCTTGCCGAATGATAGTCACCCTGTCACACAAACGTTCCACCTCGGAAAGAATGTGGGAGGAAAACAGCACAGTGGCGCCATCGCCTGCCACGCGCTCAATTTCCTGGTTAAAGACCGTCTCCATAATCGGGTCAAGGCCGCTGGTGGGTTCATCCAACACGTATAGCTGGGCCGGTGTTGCCAAGGCAGCAATCAGCGCGACTTTTTGCCGGTTGCCTTTTGAATAAGACCTGCCCTTTTTAGACGGATCGAATTCAAACGCTGCCAGCAGACGGTCTTTCCTCTCCCGGTAATCTTTTTTGTTGGAGGCCCCTCGGCGCAGCCGGCTCAGCAAATCGATGGCTTCTCCCCCGCTAAGGTTTGGCCACAAACTCACGTCACCCGGGACGTACGCAATGCGCTGATGCAAGGCCGATGCGTCCTTCCACGGATCCCGTCCAAACACTGTGACGTCACCTCCACTGGAGCGGAGCAACCCTAAGATGATCCGGATGGTGGTGGATTTTCCGGAACCATTGGGCCCCAGAAAACCATGCACTTGCCCGTGCTCCACGTTCAGTTCCAGCCCGTCCAAGGCAGTGGACGTACCGAAGTTCTTACGTAGATCCCGGATTTGGATCAGTGCTGGACTGTTACCCATGTGTTCCCACCTCAACCCGCTAGTCTTACTGCAAGTCTGATGAGAGCCTGCGCCAAGCACCAGAGTCTAAGGTCACCGAACGCGCGAACCTCACCCGAATATCCCCAGCCCGCACCGGGACTTTGGACCCTTGATGGCAGCTACCGCATCCGGAAGACTCACAAGTGATAGAAACGTAGCTTGGCACTGACACTTGTAAACCACAAACGCGCATAACTAAGGAGAACCGTGGATCATCAAGAAGCCCCCATCAGGGTCTTCGTCCTAGACGACCACGAACTTGTTCGCCGCGGCCTGCAAGAACTCCTTGAGAGCGAAGGCTTTGAAGTAGTCGGTATGTCCGGCCTCGCCGTAGAAGCAACACACCGGATCCCGGCATTACACCCGGACGTTTGCGTTCTGGACGCCCGCTTACCTGACGGCACCGGCATTGAAGTCTGCCGTGATGTACGCTCCGTGGACCCATCCCTGAGCTGCCTCATCCTGACCAGTTACGACGACGAACAAGCTCTCCGCGGCGCCGTTCTAGCAGGTGCCGCAGGCTATGTGCTGAAAGAGATTGGCGGAACCGATCTCTTGGGCGCCATTCGCCGGACCGCCCGTGGCGAATCACTCTTTGATGCCGACATAAAAGCGCGGATCCTTCAGGGCCTCACAGAGCCGGAAACTCCCGATCCGCGCGTAGCTTCACTCACCCCGCAAGAGCGGCGAGTACTCCAGCTCTTGGGCCAGGGCCTGACCAACCGGCAGATCGGCGAACAGATGACGCTGGCTGAAAAAACCGTCAAAAACTATGTGTCCTCGATGCTGGCCAAACTTGGTTTTGAGCGCCGCACCCAAGCGGCCGTATACATGGCCAACAAACCGGGTAGCTGAATGCACGCTTCAGCCTAGTGCGCTGGTATTTAGCCAACTGCCCCCGTGCTCACCGGCACCGACCACTGAACGTGGGTCCCCTCACCGGGTGTGCTGCTAACGGTGCACCAACCGCCTAACTCGGCGGCCCGGTAATCCATGTTGACCAGCCCGTTCCCGGGCGTGCATTCAGCGAAACCCACACCGTCGTCGTCGACCTTTAACAACAGCGCCCCGTTCTCAACGGCAACACTCACCCGGATACTTTCCGCCCCAGAGTGCCGGACAGCGTTGCTCAGCGCCTCTGAGATCACAGCCAGCAAATGCGTCCCAGTAGTGGGGTTGCTGATCGAATCGATCCTGCCGCGTAGCTCAAGATGAGGCGCAAATGGCAGTGGCCTAGACACGTTCCTGGCCGTGCGAAGGATGCGCGTGCTCAACAACTCAGTGCCGTTGGACGTGGAATGCAAGGAATAGATGGTGTTGCGCAGATCCCGGATGGTCTCGTCCAGCTCCTGAGTAACCGCATCGATCCTGGACAAAGCCGGCTCACCATCCGTGAACCTGCGCAGGCTCTGAATACTCAAACCCGCCGCGAACAATCGCTGAATCACCACGTCATGCAGATCCCGAGCAATCCGGTCCCGATCAGTAAAAACCACCAACTCCTCGCGCAAACGGTGACTCCGGTCAAGCTCCAAGGCAACTGCCACGTGCGAACCAAAAACGGCGCCCATCTGCACATCCGAATTCAAAAAGGGCCCCTCGCCACGGCCACGGACCAAAATCAGCAAGCCGTGGTGCACTCCGCGTGCGCTGAGATCAATAGCCAATAATCGTCCCCTATGCTGCCCAATGAGCCCACCCAAAACGGTGCTTGCGTCCTCAGCTTGGGCGGTTTTTCCCGTGTCAACAACAGAACGAATCAGGGGCGAATCCATGGCCAGCAACTGACCAGAAAATCCGGCAGACCCCTTACCGGCAGCTCCCGCCACACGGTACGCGGCGGCGCTGGTTACCTCCACGGAATCACCGGGGACCACAATGAGGGCGAGCCGGGCGCCGGATTCCTTGAGTGCACGCTCGGCAACAACATCAAAGGCCACGTGCTCGGCGCCGGTTATGTGCTCCGAAGCTGTCACCCCTGCGGAGCCAGCAGCGTGTTCCTCGCCCAGAACCCGGCCCGTAACGTCCATACACGCTTCCAACCAGGAAGCCCGGCGCCGCGAATCCTCATAAAGCCGGGCGTTCTCAATGGCCACACCGGCGGCCGCTGCAAGTGCTACGGCCAGTTCTTCGTCCTCAGCGGTGAAGTCCCTACCCCCCTCTTTGTCCGTCAAATACAGGTTGCCAAACACCACGTCTCGCACCGTGATGGGCACCCCTAGGAACGTTTTCATGGGCGGGTGATTGGCCGGAAAACCGTAAGCATGGGGATGTTCCCGCAGATCGTGAAGCCGCAACGGGGCCGGCTCGGTAATAAGCTGCCCCAACACCCCATGACCGGTGGGTAGTGGGCCAATCTTCTGGGCCAAATCCTTGTTTATGCCCACGGTGATGAAGTGACTGAGCTGCTTGTCCTCACCAATCACCCCAAGAGCGCCATACTGGGCATGCAAGAGCCGGCAAGCCGAGTTCACCACCCGGTCAAGGACAGCCTCAAGGCTCAGGTCCTCGGCCACGGCAACCACTGCTTCAAGGAGGCCCCGCATATGCTGCTGAGCGTCTAGGAGCTCACCGCCGCGGTCCAAAAAGTTCTTGAGCAGGTCTTCGATCTTCGCGTCTACCGCTGGTAACTCGTGGAATCGCCGGGGACCCGTGTTGGAACTTTCCATATGCCAGCTTCCACCTCACTGCACCCATCAAACACTGCACCCATCAAACAACGTATGTCCACGCAGGGATATACGCCGCGGCCACTGCCGCTCTCAGACTACGCGGGGCTACCGGCACTAGCTAGAGTGCAGCTGGCCCCAGTTCCCTGCATCTGGTTCGCTACGTTCGGTTCACCATGCCTGGTTCACAACCTCCACCGCGCTCCCTGTAAACCACTGGGCCATTGGACCCTAGTCTCTGACGTGGCGCACGCGTAGCCTCATGGACATGACGAACAAACCAACCACCCCGGAACCGGAAAACTTGGCACCGAATCAGTGCTGGGACTTGTTACGCACCACCTCGGTGGGCCGTCTGGCCCTTTGGGTCACCGACCACCCGGATATTTTCCCCATCAACTACCGCGCGGACCACGGCACAGTGGTGTTCCGCACCGGCGACGGGACCAAACTTCACGCCGCCTTGAGTGAGACCCCAGTAGCTTTTGAGGCCGACGGCGTCAGTCCCGATGGCGGTACGGCTTGGAGCGTTGTGGTCAAGGGCGAAGCCACCGCCGTAACTCTCACCCAAGAAGTAATGGACACTGTGGGGCTGTTGTTGTTCCCTTGGCAGGACGGGCGCAAAGACCACTTCATCCGGATCGTCCCCAGCTCCATCACAGGACGCCGCTTCTCCGTGACTCCGCCGCTGACGTGGTGGAGCCCCTTGGATGATGCCACCCGCGCAGGACTCGAATAGGACGGATGCGACAGTACATGGACCAGGAATTAGAAAACATTGAACGCCTCAGCCCCGAAGAGTGCTGGGACTTGTTAGGCTCCACCACGGTGGGACGGCTAGCCGTCATTGTGGACAATCACCCGGAAATCTTCCCGGTGAACTACGTCCTCGATCAGAACAGCATCGTTTTCCGCACCGCCTCCGGGACCAAACTCTGGGCCACTCTGAGCGATCCGTGCGCCTTCGAAATTGATGGCTATGATCCGCACACCGAACAGGCTTGGTCCGTGGTGGCTCGAGGCAAAAGCGAGCTGATGCTGGACCATGGCGAAAAAGCCAACGCTGATGAACTCCACCTAGAACCTTGGCAGCCCGGTAGAAAGAACCACTACCTACGCCTGAACCTCGAGGCCATCAGCGGCCGACGCTTCACCACCAACCATCCTGACATTTGGACCACACCGGACACTGACGCCCGCACGGAGACCTTCCACTGAACACCGAATCGCTTAACTCCGAGCCGCTTAACGTCGAGCCACTGAGCGCCCAGCCCGGCACCAAAACCTCCGGACCCGTTCTGAGAGCTGTCAAACAATACCCGCTGGTGGCCTTGACCGTTCTGGTGGGTGCCGCCGTCGGAATTCTTTTACTGACCGGCCAGCCGGTGGCGGCCCAATGGACAGCCACCGTTTTTGCACTCGGCGTCACAGCGGTCCGGACCATCGCCATGGTCCGGGAAATTTTTCACGGAAAGTGGGGCATTGACCTCCTGGCCGTGACAGCCATTGTGGCCACAGTTCTGGTGGGCGAATACATCGCCTCGCTGATTATTGTCCTGATGCTCACCGGTGGTGAAGCGCTGGAAACCTTTGCGCAAGGCCGGGCCTCCCGGGAGCTCCGCTCGCTCTTGGACCGCTCACCAAGGATCGCTCACCGCGAAGCCAAGGGGGTGGGAAGCGTTGCCGAGGACATCCCCGTAGCTGACGTGGAAATTGGGGATGTGCTGCTGATTAAGCCGTCAGAAATCCTTCCAGTGGACGGCGAGCTACTCACCGAGGCCGGGATTTTTGATGAGTCAGCGCTCACCGGTGAAAGCCTCCCCGTGGAGCACGTCCGTGGTGACACTCTTCTGAGCGGGTCCCTTAACGGCGAAGCTGCTGTTCACCTGCGGGCCACGGCCACTTCCGCGAACTCCCAGTACAGCCAAATTGTGGCGTTGGTCCAAGAAGCAGCTGCTAGCCGGGCGCCCACCGTCCGGCTGGCCGACCGGTACGCCGTCCCCTTCACGCTAATAGCATTGATTCTGGCCGGACTCGCCTGGTTTATCAGTGGTGAGCCGCACCGCTTTGCCGAAGTCCTAGTGGTAGCCACACCGTGTCCTCTGCTGATCGCCGCACCAGTGGCCTTTTTGGCAGGAACCAGCCGTGCAGCCCACGCCGGCATCATCATCAAAAACGCCGGCACCCTTGAACAACTTGCCCGGGTCAAAACTGCCGTGTTCGACAAAACCGGAACACTCACCCATGGACACCCCACCCTTGAGAGAATCCAGATCGCGCAGAGCGCGCCCGCAGGACTCACAGCCGATCGTCTGCTGCAATTGGCGGCCTCCGCGGAACAATATTCTTCCCATGTGCTAGCCAGTTCCGTGATGAACTCCGCACGCGCCAAAGGCTTGGCCCTCTTGCCTGCCACCGATGCCCGCGAACACGCCACCGACGGCGTTACAGCCCAGTGCCAGGGTCACACCGTAGTGCTTGGCAAAGCAGCGTTTGTGGCCGCAGCAACCACTGGATTTACCCGAACCATCCTTGCGAGCGGGCAACTGGGCATCTACCTTGGGGTGGACGGCCAGTTCGCCGGGGCCCTCATGATGAGTGACCCGCTGCGCGAAAACGCCCCCGCCACGGTGGCTGCACTCCGCGCACTTGGAGTCCAAGAAACTCTGCTCCTCACCGGAGATGCCACCTCAACCGCCGAGCACATTGGCCGCGAAGTAGGCATCAGCACGGTTCATGCTGAATGCCTGCCCGCGGACAAAGTCACCGCCGTAGCAGCCATCACCCAACGCCCCGTCATGATGGTGGGCGACGGCATCAATGACGCACCGGTCCTCGCTGCGGCCGACGTCGGCATAGCGATGGGTGCCAAAGGCGCCACAGCGGCAAGCGAGTCAGCCGACGTCGTTATTATGATCGACGACCTATCCAGAACCTCACTCGCCGTGGAGATTGGCCAGTACACACTCAAGATTGCTCACACCAGTATTTGGACCGGGATACTACTGAGCCTCGGCTTGATGGTGGCAGCCGCATTTGGACTGATCCCCGCCGTTGCCGGCGCGCTCCTGCAAGAATTGGTGGATTTGGCCACCATCCTCAACGCCCTCCGGGCCCTCGGCGACGGCCACAAGCGCTCACCCGTAGCTCCGCGCTAGAGCTGCTGAGAAACACTAAAGCGGGCCGCCCGGCGGTGAACATGGTGCGTCCGCCCACGAGGCTTCGCGGCAGTGGCGGGTAGCTCCGTTTGAGCGGACCGGGCAAAGAACCAGTGCTTGGCGGTCTCCACAAGTACCAAATACACCACTGTCATGGCCAGAAGCGCTAAGAAGAACGGCACAGGTAGCGGATCAAAACCAAGAACCGGCCCCACCGGCGACAGCGGCAAATAGATCCCGGCGGCCACCACACTCAGCGAGGCCCACAACAAACCTGCCGAAGGTCTGCTGCGCAAAAACGGTACACGGCGGGTTCTGATGGCAAAAATGATCAACGTTTGAGTGGCGATGGATTCAATAAACCAACCTGCCCGGAACTCGCCAGGGGCTGCATTAAAAACAAACAACATCAACCCAAAGGTGGCGAAGTCGAACAGAGAACTGATGGGACCAAAGAGGAACATAAAACGGCGAATAAAGGCAATGTCCCAGTGCGATGGCGCTCGCAATTGTTCCTTGTCCACCCGGTCCCCCGGAATGGCCAACTGGCCAGTGTCGTAGAGCAGATTGTTGAGCAGGATCTGGCCCGGCAGCATGGGCAAAAAACTCAAGACCACAGAGGCCGTTGCTGCGCTAAACATGTTCCCAAAATTGCTCGAAGTCCCCATCAGGACGTACTTGATGGTGTTAGCAAAAATGCGCCTCCCCTCCCGGACACCTTCCGCCAAAACCCCCAGGTCCTTGTCCATCAACACAATGTCAGCAGCACCCTTGGCAACATCCGTGGCGGTCTCCACCGAAATTCCAACGTCCGCCGCGTGCAAGGCGAGGGCGTCATTGACGCCATCGCCCAAAAAGCCCACAGCCCGGCCTTTTTGGCGCAGGGCCCGGATGATCCGTGCTTTCTGTTCTGGGGAAACACGGGAGAAAATGCTCGCCTCATTCGCAGCTACCGCCAACTCTTCTGCGGAGAATGCATCAATCTCAGTTCCGGTGAGCGTCCCGCCGGAAACCAAACCCAAGTCGGCGCACACCTTTGCCGCCACCCTTGCGTTATCCCCCGTGGCAACTTTCACGGCAATCCCTAGGTCCGCGAGCGCCTTGAGTGAATCTTGGGCACTGACTTTGGGCTTATCCAAAAACACGAGGAACCCGGCCAAGACCAGACCGTGCTCATCTGCCGGTGTAATAGCCGATTTGCCCACCACTTCCCGGTAGGCAACGGCGATAACTCTTGATCCGGCGTCGTACTCATTGTCCAAAAGTTGCTGGGCGGCGGCCGGGACGTCGGCGCAGACTGCCATCACGTCCTCTGGTGATCCCTTGGTGACGATCTGCTGGTGACCGGCGGAGCTGCTGATGAGTACGCTGGTCATCCGCCGCTGGTGATCAAAAGGGAGGATGGCCAACTGCTGCTGGGCCGTGGTGCTGAAATCTTGGGCGTCGCTTGCGTCCCACAGGGCTGTGTCCAGCGGGTTCTGGCCCAGGGTTAGTACTGGTGTGTGGGAGTAGTCGGCCTCTGTGGCGAGCAGGCCCAAGGTAAACAGCTCGTCCTGGGTAACGTCCGTGCGCACGGGGTGGGCTGCCACAAAACTGATGTGCCCCTCGGTGAGGGTTCCGGTTTTGTCCGTGACCAGCACGTCCATGTCTCCGAGGTCCTCAATACAGACCAGACGTTTGACCAGGACTTTCCGCTTAGCCAGGGCCCGAGTTCCAGCCGCCAGGCAGGTGCTCACCACGGCTGGCAGTAACTGTGGGGTAATGCCCACAGCGATTGCGAGGGAAAAGAGCAGTGACTCCAGGAGCGGGCGTCCCAAAAGGAGGTTGGCAATAAAGATCAGAGTGGTCAGTCCTACCGCCACTTGCAGCAGGAGGAAGGAGAAACGCTTGAGCCCGTTTTGGAACTCTGTTTGTGGTTGGCGCTCCCCCAAACCCATAGCGATCTTGCCAAACTCGGCGCGTCCACCGGTAGTAACCACCACCCCGGTGCAACTGCCAGCGGCGATGATGGTGCCCATAAAGAGGCAACAGGACAATTCCGCTAGGACGCGGTCACCCTCACACGGTGCTGGGTCCTTATCTACTGGGAGCGATTCCCCTGTGAGAATGCTTTCATCGCACTGCAAACCCTGCGACGTCAGTAGCCTGATGTCCGCAGGGATCAAGCCGCCCAAGGCCAAACGGACCACGTCACCGGGAACAAGATCCACCACGTTGATGCGTGATTCTTTGCCGTCCCGCAAGACCACCACTGTGTGTGTCACTCGATCATGCAGCGCTTCGGCGGCACGCTCAGCGCGGAATTCGTTGGTGAAGCCCAAGCCCACACTGACCACGAGGATCACACCAATTACGATGGAGTTGGTGGCGTCACCCAAAAATAGCGACAAGCCCGCCGTGATGATCAGCAGGATCAGGATGGGGCTTTTGAGCTGACGGCCTAAGACCGACCAGCCACTGGCCCTGTGTGTTCTCAGTGCATTGGGGCCAACGGCTTGCAAGCGTTTGGCGGCCTCGGCGCTATCAAGACCGTTGTCCCTGGATTGCAAGTCTTGAAGGACTTTGCCAATCTCATCCCCGGCCGATTCAGGCGCAGTGAAGCGGCGGAAATCCGTTGCTTCTTTCACTCCAGCAAGGCTCACTAACTGCCAACCTGTCCTGCAGCGGTGGTTGCTGCGTTTTGTCCCTGTGGTGGGCCCAGTTGTCCCGTGCCTTACATATTCCAGTAGCCGAGCGTTCCTGCACAGGGTCCAAAGTCCCTTTCAGTCAGCACCGGCAGATGCCACACTGAGGAAGAACGTTGATTACCAGCATTGACCATGCAGCCAACGCGGTGGACATCCACCCCAACGGATCCGGGGCAAGCCTTGAACAACGAAGAAACCCAGCACAACGCGTCACCTTTCACGCCTGCCGTAAACTCCGGCGTTCCCGCAGAATTTGTTGAGCTGGACAGGTACTGGCACGCAGCCAACTACCTGACGGTGGCGCAAATTTATCTGCAAGAAAACGCCCTCTTGCGTGAGCCGCTGCGTGTGGAGCACATCAAATCCAGACTCTTAGGCCACTGGGGCACCAGCCCTGGATTGTCCTTGCTGTACGTGCACTTGAACAGGCTGATCAACAAAACCGGCGCTAAAGTTCTTTTTGTTGCCGGGCCGGGCCACGGTGGGCCGGCCGTCGTCGCAAATGTCTATTTGGAAGGTTCTTATTCCGAGGTTTACCCCGAGGTTAGTGAGAACCATAAGGGTCTGCGGAAAATGATCCGTCAGTTCTCAACCCCGGGCGGTATTCCCAGCCATGTTGGCCCGCCCACGCCCGGTTCCATCCATGAAGGTGGCGAACTGGGGTACGCACTCTCGCACGCCGCCGGTGCCGCAATGGACAATCCAGAACTGATTGTGGCGTGTGTGGTGGGTGATGGGGAGGCAGAGACCGGCCCCTTGGAAGGTGCCTGGAAAATCCCCGCATTCTTGAACCCACGCCGTGACGGTGCTGTTTTGCCCATCCTGCACCTGAATGGTTACAAGATTGCTGGGCCCACTGTGTTGGGACGCCAATCGGACCAACAGGTAATGGACTTGCTCAGTGCTCACGGTTGGGACCCCATAGTGGTCTCCGGTGATGACCCGGCATTGGTTCACCCAGCTCTGGCCCAGGCCGTAGAAAAAGCTCATAAGCGCATTGTGCAGATTCAGGCCCAGGCACGGGAACGCGGCACTAACGGTATTCCCCGCTGGCCGGCGATTATTCTGCGTACCCCCAAGGGCTGGACCGGACCGTCCTCGGTGGACGGCGTCCCGGTTGAAGGGACCTTCCGTTCCCACCAAGTACCGCTCTCCGGTGTGAAGGAAAACCCGGAGCATTTGGCCCAGCTTGAGGCGTGGTTGCGGTCCTATAAACCAGAAACACTGTTCGACGACGAAGGGCGGCTAGTGCCTGAGCTTGCGGCTTTGGCCCCGGCCGGTGAAGCGCGTATGGGTTCCAGTAAGTGGGCTCAAGGTGGTCCAGCCTTGGCGCCGCTGCCCATCCGGCCCTTGGAAAATTATGCCCTCGAAGTGGGCGTTCCTGGTTCTACTAAGCACGAAACCACCAAAGTTCTGGGCGAGATGCTCCGGGACATTTACACTGACACATCAGACGATCCGCGGTTCCGGCTCTTTAGCCCCGATGAGACAAATAGCAACCGGCTAGGTGCCGTGTTTGAGGTAACCGATCGTTGCCTGATGGAGCCGGTTCAAGAAGGCGATGACCACCTTTCCCCAGACGGGCGGGTGATGGAAGTTCTCTCCGAACACTTGTGCCAAGGCTGGCTGGAGGGGTATTCGCTCACTGGACGTTACGGTCTTTTTGCCACCTATGAGGCCTTTGCCATGGTCAGCGCCTCCATGACCATCCAGCACACCAAGTGGTTGCAACACGCACGCGATTTGCCATGGCGGAACCCCGTTCCCAGCCTGAACATTTTGTTGACCTCGACCTGTTGGCGCAATGACCACAACGGTTTCAGCCACCAGGGCCCCGGGCTCATTGATACGGTCCTCTCGCTCTCCGGATCTGTGGTTCGGGTATACCTGCCACCAGATTCCAACACTCTGCTAGCAGTCTCCGAACATGTTCTCCTGAGCAAGGACTACGTGAACTTGGTGGTGGTGGACAAACAAGCTCACCCACAGTATTTGACCCTCGAAGAGGCGCGTCATCATGCCGAAGCTGGTGCTTCAATCTGGCATTGGGCCGGGAACGAGGCTGAAACCAAAGAGGCCGCCGATCCTGATGTGGTGATGGCGTGCGCCGGTGACGTACCCACGGAAGAAACCCTCGCGGCAGCGTGGCTCCTGCAACGGCACATGCCACGCCTCAAAGTCCGGGTAGTCAACGTGATGGACGTGATGGTCCTGCCGCCCGATGATGCGCACCCGCACGGTATCAGTGACGCGGACTTCGAAAAACTTTTTACTTCCGACGGCGAGGTGATAGTTGCATGGCACGGTTACGCCCGAGCCTTCCACCAACTCCTTCACGGCCGCCAACACCCGGGCCGCTTTCATGTGCGCGGGTATAACGAACAGGGCACCACCACTACCCCGTTCGACATGGTGGTCCTTAACAGGATGAGCCGCTACCACTTGGCACTTGAATCCATCCGCCGGGCCGGGCAGCACGTTGACGGTGCCCAAGAATTGATTGAACATTGCAACACCATGCTGGCCCGGCACGCCAGCTATGTTCAGGAACATTTGGAGGATATGCCAGAAATTCGCGATTGGGTGTGGTCAGCGCCCTAACTCGGGCGCTGGCCAGCCGCCGGTGGTGACTACCCTGTGCTGCTGATCAACAAATCTGGCGGCAACACCGGCAGCTTTGAACCAGTCAACGGCGCCAAAGCCGCGCACAATTCCTGCGGTGCTGTACGCATTGGCCTGCAAGCACGTTGGCGCCGCCACGGTGACTGATCTCCACACGGGCTCCACTGGTGTGCCAAATCGTGGGTCCAAAATGTGGTGAACTTCTTTACCGTTCTGCACCCAACGCCGCTTCTGCGTACTGGAGGTGGCCATGGCGTGCCCAGCCGCTAAGCCAACCTGCTGCCACGGGTCTTGGGCGAGGTCTTGGACCAAAACCTGCCAACCACCCAGCGGTGCCGGACCCGCCGTCGCAATATCCCCACCCAAGGACACTAGAACGCCGGTGCCCAAGGTTGCGGCAACGCGGTCTGCTGCCATGTCTGCGGCAATTGCTTTCGCTGTGGCGCCCAAGTCCAGGCGAAGGGTCTGCGGCATCTGCAATGTGCGGCCAGTGAGCTTAACGCGCTCCCAGCCCGGTGCACGTCCAATAGTTCTGACCTGCACCACCACCGAAGACGCCGAAGGGTGTTTTAGCCCGCTGCGAAGTTTTACTTCCTTGAGGTCGCGGTCATAGCCCAGGGAGTCCATGTCGCGTCCCAAGGTGGGGTCCACTGCCCCATCCGTCCATCGGGCGGCGTCGAGTGCACCAGCCACCAGCAGGGCCAAGGTTGAGCTAACCGTTGCCCCGGACGCGAGTTCAGGCTGAAGTTTGGCCAACTCTGAGTCCGGCCGGAAGCGGCTGCCGGCAGCATCCACCTGCGCTATAACTTCCCGAACAATCTCTTCCGCAGCATTTAGCACCGAGGCGTCGGTGACAGTCAATGACGCTTCAAGACCCCATACTATCCAGTTGGTTTGAGCGATTCTCTCAATGCCGCTCGTCGTGAGATTGCTCATCCTAAGAACCCGTTGACTGGCCGCTGATCATTCCACCGTTGCCCTGCTGGACAGAGGTATCACCGGAAGAGTCCGTACTACCTGAGGAAGCGCTGCTGTCCGAGGATCCACTGCTGCTTGAAGTACCACTATCGCTTGAAGTACCGCTGCTGCTGGTGCTTCCGCTGGTGGTTTGCGAGCTCTGATTCGTGCTGGTGCTGGATGCTGCGGCGTGAGTGCTACTCATGGCGTCTACTGTTACGTTGGTGATCCCCACAACTGCCAGACCGCCCACCGCCACTAGCGCTGTGGCCTTAACCGCACCCTTGCTTCCATTACTTCGCGGTTCCATCACAGGCTCCTATCCGTTCGCTGAATCCCCTGAATTCATAGTGGCCGCGGTTCCTGTGATTTGGATTAGTCAGTTCTTGGAGCGGCCTTTGGATAGTGGCCGGTGGTGCCCACAGTTGTGACTTCCGTCCGCGCTGATGAAAACCTCTCAAACACACGCTGCTCAGTGCCTGGCATACACCCGGGTCTGCCTTCAGAGTCAGTTTGCCGGGCGGGTGAGCACCAAGGGGCATACAAGACCCTGCAAAAGACTGTGTGTTGTTAGCCCGTGACGCAAGTGGTGGACAACGTCACCACCACGGCTACCCACTACCAAGAGGGTTGCATGCCGCGCGGAATCTTTGAGTGCTTGGGCGGGATCTTCACCGAAAATAACGTGTCCCTGTACGTTCAGCGCAACACCGAACCGTGCCTGAAGCTCGGTGATAGTGGAATCGATAACATCCTGACCCGCCGTCTGAGCGTCAGACTCATCCGAGGAGCTACCAACCAGCCCCGTACTGGTGCTTGCCGCGTAAATCATGGTTAGCTCACCGCCGCCTCTGAGAGCTTCACCGGCAGCAAAATGGGCCGCGACCAGCGAATTGGGTGAGCCGTCAATCCCCACCACAATTCTTGTGGCTTCGCTGGGTGTGTGTTGCGGAATGATGGCGAGGGGGCACAAGGCTAGGACGGTGAGTTGGCTATTTACAGCGCCGAATCCTTCCCCGTGAATGTCAGCAGCCCGGTCAGTACCAACCACCAACATCTCGGCATCGTGGGAGGCTTCAACCAATTTGCCGGCGGGATCACCTTGGGTGATGTGTACCTGCACCTCCGTGAGAGGCGCAAACTCCCGCACTCGGTCAGCGTCGTTTTCCAAAAGAGCAATACTTTTTTGACGCTCGTTGTGCAGGTCTGTAGGTCCTGCAAGCTCATCAATCACGTGCATCAGAACCAGCGGGAGTTGGAGTGCCTCGGCACGCCGAGCAGCCCACTCCAACGCCACCTTGCTTGACGCGGACTGATCTACCCCAACAACAATTGGCTCCTTCGAGGACATCTTTGACCCAACTCCCCTGCTGTTCTGACAATCTATGGTTCAGATGACTGATGGTGTTGAAGTACTGCTGAACTAACTTTTCAAGCTAGGACGCAGGCACTTCCATCTCGCCGAGTTTGGACCAGCCGTCAACCTTCACGTTGACGATGTCCGGGGTTTCACTCAGGTACGCCGGCAAGGTCTGAGTGGCCTTCTGGAAATGATCTGACTGCACGTGCTCCCCACCGGCTTCGTCATCACGGAATGCTTCAAGCAGCACGTACGTGTTGGGCTCTTCAACCGAACGTGACCATTCAAAAAAGACGCAGCCTGCTTCAGCGTTGGTGGCCTCAGTGAACTCACGGGAAATCTCCGGCCAGGCGTCGGCGTGCTCAGGCTTCACCGGGAACTTCGCAGTAATAAAGATCAACATGTACTCCTTTTACATCGTGGCCGGGCGGGGTGGCCGCAGCACTTTAGCTCTGCCATCCACACTAGTTGACGCCTGTGCCAAACTGTCCGTATGCCCGCCCACCTTTTCAGCCTCTCTTCCATTTGGAACTTTGCCCATCCCCGGCAGAAGGTCTGGGACGTGATGGCGGATCCCACCATGTCTTGGCCCCTTTGGTGGCCCGGCTGCAGCCTGGCTGCCCCGCTCGAACACCACAGTGACGTCCATTCCTCAGCCGATGAACAAATCTTGACGACGACGGCGGCACTGAAGTTCCGCGCGTCGTACGGTTACACCTTGATGGTCCTGTACCACCCAACCCGAGTAAACAGTCCCAGGGAAGTTACTTTTGACGCCCGCGGCGACCTGGTAGGTCAAGGACGCGCGGTTCTATCCTCGATTGACGAACAGTGCACTCGTGTGGAGATTGAGTGGAACGTTCGGCCAACCAGCCGATGGATGCAACTGCTCAGCCCGCTTGCGGCGCCGGCATTCAAACACGCGCACGCTGTATTGATGGCCAAAGGTGAGACTGGCCTGCGCAACTACCTCGGCCGCTAGTGCGCCTACCCGCGTTCGGATTATCCTCGCACTGCGTGACCAAGAGCTGGCCGTTGGCACCTTAGCTTCCCTTGTGGGAAAGTCCCCCACCGCAGTTTCCCAACACCTGGCAAAGATGCGTTTGGCCCGTATGGTCTCAACCCGGCAGGACGGCACCAAAGTCATGTACCGCCTGGAAAACGAACATGCTCGGCAACTGGTTACTGACGCAATTCACCAGGCCGAACACGCACTTGGCGGAGTTCCAGCCCACCACCAAAAGCAGGAGGAAGCATGAGCATTACGGATCACGGCAGCCACGAACACCCACACAAAAACGGGCACAGTCACGAGGATGCAGCTCACCACGAGCACGGTCACAGCCACGATCACAATCATGATCATGGCGACCACAGCCATAAGCATTATTCGGGAATCCGCGGCTGGCTTTATGAGCTCTTTGTTCCGCACACTCATGATGCCGCTGACTCGATCGATGACGCGTTGGAGTCCAGCACCAGGGGTGTTCGAGCTCTAAAAATCAGCCTTTTCATCTTGCTAGGCACAACCATCCTGCAATTCTTGGTGGTCCTTATCAGTGGTTCGGTGGCACTCTTGGCTGACACCATCCACAACTTCTCGGACGCACTGACGGCAGTACCCCTGTGGATCGCGTTCATTGTGGGGCGCCGTGCTGCGAACCGCCGCTACACCTTCGGTTATGGCCGCGCCGAGGATCTCGCCGGGATATTTATCGTGGCGGTAGTTGCCCTATCCGCCGTGGTGGCCGCTTGGGAATCCATTGATCGCTTGTTTCACCCGCAGCCGTTGCATAATCTCGGCTGGGTCTTGGTAGCTGGACTCATCGGTTTTGCAGGCAATGAGTTAGTGGCTGTCTACCGCATTAAAGTTGGCCGCCAGATTGGCTCGGCCGCCCTCGTGGCGGACGGCGTTCACGCCCGGATTGACGGCTTCACGTCTCTAGCCGTGGTTCTTGGTGCTGTCGGCGTAATGCTTGGCTTCCCGCTAGCTGACCCGATCATTGGCCTGGTCATTTCCGCGGCCATCATTGCTCTACTGTGGGGCACGGTGAAAAGTATCGGCCGCCGCCTGATGGACGGGATCGAGCCCGAGCTGGTGGACCGGGCGGAAGCTGCACTAACCGGCACCCCAGGGATCCTTTCTGTGGATCGGGTTCAACTGAGGTGGGTTGGGCATCGTCTCCAAGGTGCAGCCGTGGTGAATGTCGCAGACGCTCCGCTGTCAGAGGTAGCAAAAACTCTGCACGACGCCGAACATCGCCTTGGTCACGCACTGCCCAAATTGGACCACTTCACCGTCACCCCGGCCGCCCAGCAGTAGGAGAAGCTCGCGACGCGCGGACACGTAAAGATATTTCGAAATTAGTTGTTGCTTCAACTAAAGATGAGGCGTACACTTTTAGTTGAAGCCTCAAGTAAGTGAGGTCGACACATCGAGGAGATCGAAATGACTGCAGTAAGCATCCTGGGACACGGCAACATGGGCTCAGCAATCGCTGGCATCTTTGAAAAAGCTGGCAACACCGTTCAGGTTCTGGGAAGTGCAGACAAAGACCAGGCGCTGACTGGCGAGATTGTTGTCTTGGCTGTTCCTTACCCGGCTGTTGAGGGCATCTTGGCCCAGCGCGGTGAAGAACTCGCAGGCAAGGTGGTTGTGGACATCACCAACCCGCTCAACTTCGAAACTTTCGATTCCCTCACCGTCCCGGCCGATTCTTCCGCCACCGCCGTGATCCAGGCAGCGCTCCCTAGCTCCAAGGTCGTCAAGGCCTTCAACACAAACTTCGCCTCCACCTTGGCAACGGGCGAGCTCGCCGGTCAGCCCACCACCGTTTTGATCGCCGGCGACCACGCCGAAGCAAAAACCCAGCTCGCCGAGGCTGTTACCGCCGCTGGCCTGCGCGCCATCGATGCGGGCGCTTTGAGCCGTGCGCGCGAACTCGAAGCAATCGGCTTCCTCCAGATCACCCTCGCTGCTGGCGAAAAGATCGCCTGGACCGCAGGATTCTCCGTCAACGCCTAAGGCACCCGTAGTAGAGCATCACCGTCATACGGCTACACACCCTTTGGGCTGGCGAACACCTTTCGCCAGCCCAAAGGACTCCACTTAATACTTTTTGAGGACCCCCAAGTGAACAATTTCTTTGCAGAACCCACTGTTATTTGGCACGCTCCGGACAACTCCGCACAGCCGCTTGTGGTCCTCCTCCACGGACGTGGCGCCGACGAAAACGGCATCATTGGCCTAGCGGACCACTTGCCAGCGGATCATTCCTACGTGGCGGTACGTGCACCCATCGCGGCAGGCGCAGGTTACGCGTGGTTCGCTAACCGTGGCATTGGCCGTCCCATTGCCGAATCGCTGACCGAAACCATGGCTTGGTTCAAGACTTGGTTGGACTCCGTAGCCCCAGCTGGCCGTCCGGTGATCCTGATCGGTTTCAGTGGTGGTGCCGCCTTCGCCGGCGGGCTTCTCCTGGCGGATCCTCAGCGTTTTGCTGGCACCGCCGTCCTCTATGGCACCTTGCCGTTCGACGCCGGTGTCCCCACCACTGCTGGCCAGCTCACCGGTGCGCCGGTGTTCGTAGCGCAAGGCGATGCCGACACCGTAATCCCCCGTGAGCTGCTGGATAAGACCTGGACTTATCTGTTGGGCGACTCCGGTGCCACCACCACTTCGCGCCGCGATCCGGGCGGGCATGGACTCACCAATGAAACACTGACCAAACTCGGCGAGTGGATCTCAGGACTCTAGGGTCCCGCTTCCAACCACCACGGCCAGCCATTGCCGGGCTCTGCCCATAAGGGCTTTGGCCGGTTTGGTGTTCCGCGCCCAAGACTCGAATCCGTGCGGCGCGTTAGGGACGACGTCGAGCGTCACCCTAACGCCCGCGCTGGCGAGCCGCCGCCCGTACTCACGCACTTCGGGGAAAAACAGTTCAATATCCCCCACTGCGAGAAAGCTCGGCGGCAGGCCCGTCAGATTTTCACGGCGAGCCGCAGCGGCGTAGCGCGGAACTTCCTCACCACCAGGCTCTTTACCGAGGTAACCCCGCCAGCTGTTCCGGTTGGAACGGTTGTTCCACGCCCAGTGCTCCACCGAGTCCAATGTCTCATCGGCAGCCGTTCTGTCATCAATCATCGGCGAAAAGAGCCACTGACCAATGGGCTGAGAGCCCCCCTCATCCAAAAGTCGCTGAGCCAGTACTGCCGCCAATCCTCCCCCGGCGCTTTCTCCGCCGAGCACAATTCTTGCCGGGTTCACGCCCAGCTCATCGGCATTTAGCTGCAGCCACCTCCACGCCCAGTGAACGTCATCCAAGGCCGCCGGAAAAGGGTGTTCAGGGGCAAAGCGATAATTAGCCGAGACCACAACCATTCCAAGATCACGTGCAGTTTCTGCGCACAACGGTTCGTCTTGACGGGCATCTCCAAACATTAAACCGCCACCATGAATCCACAGCAGTGCCGCTTCATTGCGCCGCAAATCCGGTACATAGATTCGCAGCCGAAGCTCCCCCAGCTTGGCTGTAGACACAGCAACACCAGCCACCCTCCGCACCGGCATCACCGCAGTAGCCCACCGTGCCATATTGCGGATGAAAGCATTAGACCAATCGAGGGCGGGTAAGGCCTTTGTCGCAGCCCTCAGGTCTGGGTCCACGTTGTTGATATGCATACGCTTCCAGTCCAATGGTCACGAGAAATGGCCAGATACAGCCGTGTAACCAATTTATGCCGAAACTCCTGGTCGTCATAGCTGCATGCACTTACGCTGCCTGCACTTACAACGTTGCGGCCCGGAACCTGGCCGGAACATCTCGCGTGCCGGTGGCCAACCCTGCAGCCCACTCGCCAATCAGCGGCGCAAACTTAGCACCGTGGCCCGAGCAGGGCGAGACGATAGTGAGCCCACCGGCCCGGTCGATCACAAAGTCCTCGTTGGGGGTGTTGGTGAAGAGGCACGTGGTTTCGGCATAAGGTTCAGGGTCTAGGCCAGGCAGATTCATGCGTACATAATCCACAACCCGCTCACGGTTTGCCGGATCAACCACGCCAGTTTGGTCGGCAGCAGAGGGGATGATTCGTCCGCCGTTATATTCGGCCACTTTTTGGCCGTCAAACCCGGCATCCCTGCCACCGGGGAGCCCATAAACCTCAATGTTTCCGTTGTTGTGGATGAAGGTGGGCCATGCTTGCCTGGTCTTATTTGCCTCCCGGTAGTGGAAGTGGAAGACCTGCTCTTGCCGCACCGTAAATTTGGGTATGCCAGCCAAAAAACCAGAGGGAAGTGGGAGCTGCCCAAGTAGTTGCGGTAACCAGCCACCGGCAGCGATCACCACATTTTCGGCGTCGAACGTCTCACCGTTATCGCGTACCAAACGGTAGCCGTGGCTGCGTTCCTGAACCGAGGCAACAGTCCAATCCGTCAGCAGCCGAGCGCCGTGTTTTCGAGCTTGGGCCACCATCGCGTTCACCGAACCCTCGGCATCTATCACCCCGGCACCAGGCTGCCACAATACCCGCGACTCAAATTGGATCTGCGGCCAGCGCTGCCGGGCCTGGTCAGCGGTGAGGAGGTTGTGCTCAACACCAACAGCAACCAAAACTCGGGCCAGCTGTTCCGGGTCTCGGTGCGTGCCGTGATCCACAGCCCCAACGGGGTCAATCAGATCGGCCCCATGGAGCTGTTCGAGTTCATTCCATAGCGTGCGGGATTCCGCCACCGACCGGGCATAAAACTCATCGGCATAGGCGTACCTGAAGATCCGCGCAGAGCCGTGCGAACTCCCCCTGTGGCTGGCTGGTTCGTCACGCTCCAGGATGGTCACTTCATGTCCTGCTGCGGCAAGCTTCCACGCAGCCGCGGCACCAGCTAGCCCCGCACCTACAACAAGGTATTTGGATGATTCAGTCATAAACGGGATCCCCGGATTCAGCTCGTGCCGCCCACCGCTTGGCGGGCCATCATTGACGCTTCAATCCTATGGGTCAGCAGGATGGCCCCATCAGCTATTACGCTGCGAGGCCATCGCTGATCATCGCCACCGGTGGGGTGCGGAACCCTTCACCTGGTTCGAACTCTTCCCGGAGGATTGCGTATGGTGGCGTTCAGATCCCCAAGATCTTCTCGAAAAGCCCGGCCGGGATATCACCCTTGCCCATTCCCCGTGGAGTGCGATCCCGACGTCGTTCAGCAAGGCGTCGCTTGGCCGAAACACTGCCTTGGAACCCCTGCGCCAGGGCGCTCTTGCGAAGTGGTGGAAGATCTTCGCGCACGATGACCTTCTGCTCAACGCGCGCCTGCAGGGGAATGACATCAAAACGGCATCGTTGGCCGAGGCATACGTCAACGAGACGTATTCGCCGCGATGACTTTGGCACACCTCCATAACGGGGCCCACCCGGTCGTGGGGAAGATGGAGGCTCACAGAAACGAATGGCTCCAAGGCACTATGGAATTGCTGCGCTTGCGGAAACTGCATGGGGCCGTCAACTGAGATCACTTCGCCGTTGACGAGCCGAGCCTGGTAAGGAACGCTCGGTGAACTGGCAATGATCTCCACGGAAAACTCACGGAGCAGCCGCTCGCGAACAATTTCTAGATGAAGCATCCCGAGGAAACCGCAACGGAACCCTGCAGCCAGCGCAGTGGAAGTCTCCGGAGTGAAACGCAGCGCTGCATCGTTCAGGGCAAGCTTGGCGATGCCCTCACGCAAGGTATTCAAATGGCGGGCATCTAGGGGATAAAGACTGGCGAAGACCATAGGCGCAGGTTCATCGTAGGGCAACAATGGTTCGGTTGCCGCCAGCCCGAACCCCGTCAGGGTGTCGCCCACCCGGATCGCTGCAACGTCCTTTACCCCGGTCACGACATAGCCGACCTCGCCGTTGGACAAGCCGAGCGCGGCAATCGGTTGAGGAGTGAAGTGGCCGACTTCCACGGCCTCTAACTCAAGATTATTCGACATCAGCTGCATGCTGTCACCGTGCGCGAGCGCACCATCAACGATTCGTACGTGCATAACTGCGCCCTGATACGGGTCATAGTGCGAATCAAACACGAGTGCACGCAACGGGCTCCTTGGATCGCCCGAGGGTGGCGGAAGTTGCGTGGTGATGGCTTCGAGGAGCTCCGGGATCCCTTGGCCCGTTTTGGCCGAGACTAATAGAGCGCCTGCGGCATCGACGCCTTCGAGGGCATCGAGTTCTGCCAAAGCGGATTCGATGTCCGCCCCCGGACTGTCCACCTTGTTCAACACCGGCAGGATAGTTAGACCTTGACGGTGGGCCGCACGGAGGACTGCAACGGTTTGCGCCTGAACTCCTTGAGTGGCATCAACCAAGAGGATTGCTCCATCGCACGCCGCCAAACTGCGTGCAACCTCCGCCGCGAAGTCGACGTGGCCGGGCGTGTCTATGAGGTTCAGCTGGAAGTCTGAACCTAAGTGGTTGCGGTAATTCAAGCGCACCGTTTGAAGCTTCACCGTGATCCCGCGTTCCCGTTCAATCGCCATGGAATCGAGGACTTGGTCTCTAAATAGCCGATCGGGAACGGCGTCAGTTGCCTGGATCAGGCGATCGGAGAGCGTGGATTTCCCATGGTCAATATGGGCGATGATGCAAAAATTCCGGATATGGACAGGACGGTCCGGTTCGGATTTAAAGGGGAAGGAAATTGCTGTGGAATTCACAAGAGTGCCTTTCGGAGCGTGAGTGCACGCACGAAACTCATTACCCGACGAAAAAATACCGCGGGTCTAACTGAATGAGGCGCCTCTAGGTGGGCGGGACCGGGCGGATCCCAAACCATGTTCACGGCTTAATTCCAGGGCCAGGCGCGCACGCTTTGCCTCGCTGCGGCTGTGGGTCTAGCTCAACCTTGAGTTCTGCAGATGTGCCACGATTAGCCTGTGAGATCTAAGGAATTACTGGACAGCCTCGAAGACGTGCCTGCATCGGATCAGCGGGATGCGTATCAACGGTTTGTGTCATCGTCCGGAGACGCAGCCTTGAGTCGCGACGGCGGTCCGGAGCACGTCACAGGATCCTGCTTCGTTTTCTCGCCAGATTTCGATCAGGTCCTACTGTGTTTTCACCGCAAAGGTCAGTTCTGGGTGCAATTTGGCGGACACGTTGAGACTCAGGACCAGACTGTGGCTCAGACAGCCCAACGGGAGGCCCGGGAGGAATCAGGGCTTAGGGATCTGCTATTGATGTCAGCACAGATCGTTGACCTCGATCGCCACGAGCTCGGGTCTGGGTTTTCCTGCAGTGCCCATTGGGACATTGGCTACGTTGCCATCGCCGATCCCCGTGGTGAGGTCACGGTGAGTGACGAAAGCGACGACGTGAGGTGGTTCGCCGTCGATCGGTTACCTCGGCAAGTTCCCGCCGGCTTTGCTGGCCGCCTGAATCAGGCGCGCCACCGAGCGAGGTCGATTCGAACTACCCAACCGGGCCACATCACCTCCGTACCGCGTTGAGTCGAAAGAACACCATCCACGCGCGCACTGGAGCCGTAATGGAACCAAGCAAGTCGCAGATCCTTGCCGGGTATGTCCGCACCCTTCTGCCGCTGGTCCACAACAGGAAGCGGATGGAGCCCAGAATGCTAACGATCTGGCTCTGTGGCCGGCAGTAGCTCAGCTGGACTCCGACGGCGTTACTTCCGCAGCGGTTTCAGCCGGAGCGGCCGGTGGCATTGCGATCACAGCTACCACCGTGAGCACGGCCACCACAAGCACCGCAAGAAACACTGCTCCGGAGGCGGAGATAATAGTGTGATGGTCTGTTGTGCCGTTTGGGGTGCTGGCATAAATCGCGTTGGCTATGGCTCCAAAAACGGCCACACCGATCGCGCTACCAATCGACCGGGTAAAGAGATTGGTGCCTGTCACCACTCCCCGTTCGCTCCAGCCCACACTTGATTGGGCTGCAATGAGAGTGGGGGTAGCAACCAGTCCTAGCCCGAGTCCCACAATGAAGCAGCTTAATGCCACCAGCAAAACGTTGGGTGTGGCGGCCGTGAGTGCAAGCACCGCCGCACCAAGAGCGGTGATGCTGATGCCAATAAGTGCTGTGCGTTTGAAACCGATGCGCAGATAGAAGCGGCCCGACTGTGAAGCACTGATGGGCCAGCCAAGGGTTAGTGCGGCTAACGCGAGCCCGGCCAAGATGGGGGATGTGGAGAGCGAGCCTTCCAAGAACGTCGGCACGTAGGACGTGAGACCCAGCATCGCTGCACCCACACCAAAAGAGATGAGCGCCGTCGTTGCTAATAGTCGGCGGGAGAAAACCCACGGAGGCAAAACAGGTTCGGCAGCCTTCCGCTCAACAAAAACAAATATTGTCAGCGTCAGAGCACCGATCACAAAGATGCCGATGCTGAGGGGCGAATCCCAGGCCCAGGCTTGGCCACCCTCCAGAGCTCCCAAAATGATCGAGGTAAGGGAAATGGTGAGCAGGACTGCGCCAGCGTAATCCACGCGGTGCTTCACTCGCTCAATATTTTCATGGAAGCTTTTCAGAAGCATCCACGCCGCCAGCAGGCACAGTGGAATGTTGACCAAAAAGATGCCGCGCCAAACCCCTAGGGAGGAAAAGACGCCACCCAGCGTTGGGCCAACCACTGAAGAAATCGCCCACACACTCGCCAAGTAACCTTGGACCTTGGCTCGCTCCGTCAGAGTGTAAATATCACCAGCAATGGTGATAGCAACTGGCTGTACCGCACCAGCACCGAGGCCTTGCAGAACGCGGAAGGCGATCAAGGCCGGCATACTCCAGGCGATTCCACACAGAATAGAGCCCACTAAGAACAAACCGATGCCCAGCAGAATAATCGGCTTGCGGCCCACCATGTCGGAAAGTTTGGCGTAGATGGGCACTGAGACGGCCTGCGCCAAAAGGTATGCAGAAAACAACCACGGGAAGGACGCGAAACCGCCAATATCGTTCACGATCGAGGGCACTGCCGTGGCGACAATCGTGGAATCAATCGCCACCAACCCCGTCGATAGCATCAATGCGATCAAGATTGGTCCTCGTTCGGACCGGAAGCCCACTCCGTCTGCAGTTGTTGTGGTCATCTGATCCCGTTCGTCTCGTCTTCTGTTCCGCTGTGGCGTGTGGACTCCGTCTGGCCCAGGGTGCACAACCACAGACGACGGCGAATTAGTCCCGCAGGTGCCCGATGAGTGGCAGCTCTAGAGGGGCGGGTGATCCGCCATTGCGGTGCATCTCATGCCAATCATCGTGTGTACTCTTCTGGCGTGGTTGCATGCTAGGAACTCGGCGCCTGGTATGGGTCCTCGTGGTAAAACCATCCGCTTTTCGAAACCCGCCGTTCCACGATGGATTCACCGAGTTGAGCATTAAACAACGAATGACTCCCCCACCCCTGCTGACCATGAGCTATGCAATTTGGCACTTCGCCTGATGTCTTAGGCGCGCGTTGCCTGCAGAAATCCGAGCAGTTGACGGTTGAATTCAGTAGCTTCGTTCCAATGCGGACAGTGCCCACTGTTTTCGAAGATGGACAGAGACGCCTGCGGCAACGTGTCCGCCAGCCACTGCATCCCCTCGAGCGGGAATGAAGGCGAATGGCGACCAGTGGCCACCCACGATGGGACATCAACCATGGGGACGACGTCTCGCCAGTCGGCAATGAAGTGATCTGCCAAAAGCGGCACTACGGTCCCCTGAGGAAATTCTGTGAGCCCTCCCACCTCAGAAAAGAGTTGCTCCACATGAGCTGGCATAGGGGGTTCCAGCTCAGGACTACCCCACTGAAACCTTCCATTTACGGAGTCCCAAACGTTACCCCACTGCACACTGAGGTGTGTCAAGGATCCGGGACAGTTCGTTAGTTTCTTTTTGGTTAGGCAGCAGCGGGTAGCTGCTGGTTTTGGGTCATGAATTTGGCCATGGCCGCAGCTGGTGGCAAGCCGTCATTGTGGGTGTGGGGTCTGTGCCGATTGTAGAAGACCTCGATGTAACGCATCGTTGCCCGCCGTGCGTCTTGCCGGGTGGGGAAGCTGTAGTGGTGGTAGAACTCGTTCTTCAGTGACGAAAAGACAGACTCGGCCACGGAATTGTCCCAGCACACTCCTTTG
>NZ_JBNPEO010000013.1:0-67439 GCF_050490315.1 Pseudarthrobacter sp. J1738
CTGCAGCTTCGTACCGAGAGTCTTGAGCTGAGCAATATCTGCACCCCAAATAGCCATAACATTCACTCCTTCATCATCTGCGGAACCGAACTTTTCCTGCCGGTATCCCCCATATACGGTTCCCGGCGATTTCCGGAAGAACCATTACCTAA
Organism: Pseudarthrobacter sp. J1738; assembly: GCF_050490315.1. NCBI lineage: Bacteria > Bacillati > Actinomycetota > Actinomycetes > Micrococcales > Micrococcaceae > Pseudarthrobacter > Pseudarthrobacter sp. J1738. The sequence continues at coordinate 153 of NZ_JBNPEO010000013.1, forward strand.
AACCTACCCACAGCCCCACACACTGTCGATGGGAACCACTACCCATACACAACAACCCATCACCCAGGTGACTAGTGAGTTGGTGTGGCAGGGGCTACTTTCCGAAGCTGCGCAGCCTCAGCGAGTTGGCCACCACCAGTACAGAGCTCGCGGCCATTGCTGCGCCCGCGATCATCGGATTCAGTAAACCTAGTGCGGCCACAGGGATGCCGATCGCGTTGTAGAAGAACGCCCAGAACAGGTTGGTTTTGATGGTCTTGAGCGTTGCCCGGGACAGCTCTATGGCTGTGACCACTTGGTTGAGGTCGCTGCCCATTACTGTCAGATCGGCAGCTTCCATGGCAACGTCAGTTCCTGAACCCATGGCGATGCCCAGATCCGCTTGCGCCAAAGCTGCTGCGTCATTTACGCCGTCACCGGCCATGGCCACAATCGCGCCGGCTTCCTGCAGTTTCCGTACGGCAGCGACTTTCCCGGCAGGTTGCACACCAGCAAAAACATCATGCGGGTCAATGCCTACAGCCGCGGCAACTTGCTCGGCCGCACCCTGGTTGTCACCCGTAAGCAAAACTGGCCGCAATCCCAGTTCCTTGAGCTTGGCAATCGCCGCTACCGAACCAGGCTTAAGCGAATCACGAAGCACAATCACGCCCACCGCAACGCCGTCAGCCGCCACCACAATTGCTGTACCGCCACTGGCCTCAGCGTCAGCAACTGCCTCTTGAGCTGTGGAAACGTCCACGCCCTGTTCAAGGAGCCAGCCGGAACGCCCAGCCAAAACTGGAGCTCCGGAGACGTTTCCAGAGACTCCGCCGCCGGGAGCGGAATTAAAGTTTTCAACGCTAGCCAACCCGCCGGCGTCGTCCGTTTTTCCTAGGCCCGAACCACTGCGCGCTGCGGCAGTTATGGCCTGCGCGAGCGGGTGTTCGGAGGCGGCCTCAAGGGCCCCAGCGAGCATCAACACTGAGCGCGAGGTGTGGTCAGTCATCGGAAGAACTGACTCTACGGATAGCTGTCCGCTGGTCACGGTGCCGGTTTTGTCCAACACAATGGTGTCTACGGTGCGGGTGTCCTCAAGAACTTGCGGGCCCTTGATCAGAATGCCCAATTGCGCACCACGGCCGGTCCCGGTCAGCAAACCAACCGGTGTGGCCAAACCAAGTGCGCACGGGCAGGCAATCACCAAAACCGCGACGGCGGCAGTCACCGCAGCATTGAGGCCTCCACCAAAAGTGAGCCAGAGAACAAACGTCAACACGGCCAAACCCAAAACAACTGGGACAAAAACTCCGGAAATCTTATCCGCGAGCCGGGCAATCGGGGCCTTGCCGGTCTGTGCTTGAGAAACCAGCCGCCCCATCTGCGCCAAGGTGGTTTCGCTACCAACCCGAGTAGCACGGACTAGGAGCCTGCCCGAGGTGTTGATGGTGGCGCCCGTAACCGCATCGCCAGGGCCGGTTTCGCGGGGCAGTGACTCGCCAGTGACCAAGGAGGTGTCAACGGCCGAGTTTCCCCCGACCACCACTCCGTCGGTGGCGATTTTGGTGCCCGGTTTGACCACAAAAACGTCCCCGGGAATCAGCTCGCTAGCCGGAATGCTCAGCTCTTGACCATCTCGGAGAACCAGCGCGTCCTTGGCCCCAAGGCTCAACAGGGTTTTGAGAGCATCACCTGCCTGGGCCTTTGCTTTCGCTTCAAGGAAGCGGCCCAGCAGCAGAAACGTGGTGACCACTGCGGCCACTTCGAAGTACAGTCCACCGGCCATGGAACTCATCTCGGAGGATGCAGTCATGGTGGGGTGCGCGATGAGCTGAACGGCAGAGTATAGGTACGCAGCAATCACACCAATAGAAACAAGTGTGTCCATGGTGGAAGCTAGGTGGCGGGCGTTGATAGCAGCGGCACGGTGGAACGGCCAAGCGGACCACGTCACCACCGGAAGTGCCAGAATCGCCACAACCCAGCCCCAGTTGGGGAAATGCAGCGGCTCAATCATGGAGATTAGGAACACCGGCACGGTCAGGATGATGGCCAGAATTAGCCGCGGCTTAATGACATTTGCCGCCGGGCCGTGGGTCATGTGGTCGGTGTGGTTGTGCTCGTGATGATCTTCCGGCTGGGCGCGAAGGCGGGCTTTGTACCCAGCGGCGGCAACGACGTCGAGAAGTTCTTGGTCACTGACTGACTCCGGAACGCTCACGTGGGCGGACTCCAGCGGGAGGTTGACTGTGGCCTCAACGCCCTCGATTTTGCCGAGTTTTCGCTCCACACGGTTCACGCATGAAGCGCAGGTCATACCTTCGATATCCAGCTCCACAATGCGTGGGGCGCTGGTGTGATGGATGCTGTGCTGTGTCACTGCTGCCTCTCCGTGCGCTGGTTCCAGCGCATTGCCGGGCCACGAGAATGTGGGCCCGTGCGGTTATGCGTTGTTGTTCACCATGAGGTAACCGGCCTCGGCGATTGATTCTCCGAGTTCTTCGGTGGCGACTTGGCGAGTGGAGCCGATGGTCACTGTGGATGTTCCGCCGGCGTTCAGGTCAACCGAAACGGATTCGACGCCGTCAATCGCTTCGAGTTCTTCGGTCACGGAAGAGACGCAGTGACCGCAGGTCATGCCGGAAACGTCAACAGTGGTGGTGAAGGGGAAAGCGGTGCTCATGGTGTGCTCCTGTGTTGGTGGGTGTGTAAAAGCTGGGTTAGCGCAACAATCGGCCAATGGCCTCAGTGGCTTCTTTGACTTTGGCGTCAATGTTTTGGGCGCGAAGTTCGGGGTCTGGCTCGGAGGCGGCACCCACCACGCAGTGACCAATGTGCTCTTCAACTAAGCCCAGGCTGACCGCGTGCAGGGCTTTATTGACGGCTGCCACTTGGGTCAGGATGTCGATGCAGTACTGGTCCTCGTCCACCATGCGAGATATCCCGCGAACCTGCCCCTCAATGCGTTTGAGTCGCTTGAGGTAGGCGTCCTTGTTGGAGTGGTAGCCGTGAGTGGTTGTGGTGGTGCTGCTGTCCATAAGATCAATGTATACCCCAGGGGGGTATATGGCAAGTGTCTTCGAGGCACAAAAAAGCTCCAGAGTGCGTTATTGGGGGATACGCACTCTGGAGCAGCTTTTGGGGCAGGTCCTATGTCTCCCTGCTGAAACGAGCCTACTGTGTGATGACACGTTTCACCAGTAGGAATTGAAACTACTTTAACTTTATTTTCTCGAGCCTCCAGTGAGCCGGTTTCCGGCAACCATTGCTACATCGCCCGCAAGGTGGTTCCATGGCCTCATGGCCATTCAGGATGAACTGGAAACAGGCGATCAGCAGCAATACCTCCTAGCAATTGGCACCAAAAAGGGCTTGTGGCTTGCCACAAGCCCGGACCGGCGCGCGTGGACGCTTGACGGCCCACACTTTTTTATGAGCGAAGTCCCCAGTATCGGCATCGACGCTAGGGGGCGGAAGACCCGCCTGATGGTGGGCATCCGATCCGAACACTGGGGCCCCACAGTGGCCCACTCTGACGACCTCGGTGTCACATGGACCGAGCCAGAAAACGGGGCAATAACTTTCCCACCGGACACCGAAGCTGCAGTGGAACGAATCTGGCAGTTGTACCCTGACTCCGACGCCCGGCCAGGCGTGGTGTGGGCCGGCGTCGAACCTATCTCGGTGTGGAAATCGACTGACGGCGGCGAACATTTTGAACTCAACCGCGGACTCTGGAACCACCCCCATCGTACGGACTGGGGCGAAGGTTTTGGCGGTGGTGCCGTCCACTCAGTAGTGGTGGCTCCGGACGGTCAAAACGTGCACGTGGCGATGAGCACCGGTGGCGTGTACCGCTCCCTAGACGCGGGGGAAACGTGGGAAGCCAAGAACAAGGGTATCTCCGCATACTTCAACCCGGACCCGTATCCAGAATTCGGCCAATGCGTCCACAAGATTGCCGCCGATCCACAAGTTCTAGGCCGCCTCTACGCCCAAAATCACCACGGCGTCTACCGTACTGATGACAACGCAGATTCTTGGGTCTCCATTGCCGAAGGGCTTCCCGCCGACTTCGGATTTGTTATGCTCACCCACCCCACGCGCGCTGGCACAGCGTGGGTAGTGCCCATCAAAGCTGACGGCGAACGCATCCCACCAGAGGGAAAACTGGCCGTCCACCGCACCGACGACGCTGGCGCAACCTGGAAAAGGCTCGACGACGGTCTGCCGGACTTTGAATACAACGTGGTGTTGCGTGATGCCGCCGCGGTAGACAGTGGGGGTTCAAACGTCGGGGAAAAGGTGGGCGTCTACCTAGGCACACGCGGCGGCTCGGTCTACGGAAGCGCTGACGAAGGAGAAACGTTCACTGAGATTGCCTCACACCTACCGGACGTCTTGTGTGTCCGCGCCGCCAAAGTTCCCGTGGCCGTTCCGCACACCAAACCATGACAGAAACTCACGTGGAATTCACGGTTCGCTTGCCCAGCATGTTGCACCAACTGGCCCAAGGACAGTCCGAACTAACAGTTGAAATAGCCCCAGAGCTGGAAAACCAGGCCGTTTCTGTGGCCCGAATTCTGGACGCTGTAACGGCGCAATACTCTGTGCTGGGGAGGCGGCTGCGGGACGAAACCGGAGCTCAACGCCGCCACGTGAATATCTACGTGGACGGCGAAGAAATCCGGCGTCTCAACGGCTTGGCCACCGAAGTGACCGCCGTCAGGGAGATTGTAATAATCCAGTCAGTGGCTGGCGGTTGACGCGGCAGCCGCTACTGGGTTCAAGCCACTCGCCATAGGCTGCACTCCTCGGCATTGATGACTTTGCGTGCGCCGGTTTCTTGTTCCCGAATCCACACAACGCCGATCCCCGGTGCTGTTTCTTGGACACGGCCTCGGCGGATCACCACGTCATCAAAGTGCGGTCCAACGAACACACGCGCTTCAATCTCGTCACCTCGGCGCAATTGATCGATGCGCCGAACCCGGGTGGAACTGTGGCTGACTTCCTTAAGCATCGGATCCTCCTGACCAAGCGTTACTACCGAACAAACTGCTGGTACAACCAGTCTGAAACTGCATTGTTGCGTCTGCGTTTCGCGCCGGTAATTGCTGTGTAAGAGGTCCGAGTAGCGCCGCCTCGCCGATTGGTAGCCAGCCGCGCGGTAGTCTCAACATCAAGACACCGCACCGTTCCAACCGCCGAGGACACCATGACCGCCAAACGCGCAGCCATTATTATCAACCCGTCAAAATCCACCGACGTGGACTTCCGCGCTGTCCTTGAAACGGAGTCGAAGGAAAATGGCTGGGCCGAACCGCTTTGGCTGGAAACTACCGTGGATGACCCGGGTGTTGGAATGGCGCGTGAAGCGCTTAAGGCCGGGGCCGACGTCGTACTGGCAGCTGGCGGTGACGGCACCGTACGCTGTGTGGCCGAAGTATTGGCTGGCACCGGGATAGCCATGACAGTCATACCGCTGGGCACGGGAAACCTACTCGCCCGCAACTTGGGCATCAATCTAGCTGACCCAGAAGGCGCAGTCCGTTCGGCTTTCGGATCCACCGAGCGCAGCATCGACGCCGTTGAGATAGTGCTTGACCACTCCCAGGACAAACAAATCTACGCTGTGATGGCAGGCCTGGGCTTCGACGCAACGATTATGGCGGACACCGACTCGGACCTCAAGGACAAGGTGGGTTTCTTGGCCTATGTAGACGCCGGCCTGCGGAACCTGCAAGGGGAACCGGTCAAAGCGAAAATCCACATCGACGGCGGCCACACCATCCGCCGCCGGGTGCGCAGCGTGATGGGCGGCAACTGCGGCCGCGTCCAGGGCGGACTTGAAGTTTTCCCTGGCGCAAAAATCGACGACGGCGTACTGGACTTGATGGTGATGGCGCCCAGCGGCGCCTTTGGCTGGGTGGCGGTGGTGGCCGGTATAGCTGGACGAATATTTGGCCGCAGTAGAGCCGCGAATCCTGCCGTGGAGTACTACACCGGAACCCGTGTGGAAATTGAGGTAGAAAAGCCCCAAGACATTCAGCTGGACGGCGATCACGTTGGCGAGGCGAGTCACGTCCAAATGACACTGCTACCAAACGCGCTCAAGATCCGCGGCGAGTTCTCCTGAAAGGCCACGCTGCCTCCTCCGTAGCGGCTTCCTAGGTGGAGGCATCGTACTGCGAGTCCCTCAGTTGAGGGTGGCGAGTTCGGTGCGTTCTGCCAGTTCGGCCAGCCGGTGAGCCCTAGCTGACTCGGCAGGGGTAAACGGCTCACCAGGCCTACTGAGGACCAATGGCGGCCCAAAGGCTGTAGGCAATTTCATCACACATGCCTCCTCGCCCGGGTATCGCTCGCCGTCGGGTAATCCCAGCTTGGCCCGGAGCAGTTCCGCAACAGCTAGGCCCAGCTCCGCCGGACGTTCACTGACTCTGATTGCAAGACTCAAAGCCATTGTTTGCCCGTCGGCGAGAGCCAACGCGGTGGTGGGCCACAGGGCTGGACCGGTGCCGCCGCCCTCGCTCAAATACTGCAAGATCTTCCGCTCGGACAACTCGGCGGGGGCCGAAAGAACTAGCTCGTCCATCACTGCACCGCTGAGCTGATGGACGTGGATGCTCAGAATATTAACGTCATGCCGGGCCAGCTCGTGAGTCACGGACTCGAGGGCGCCGGGCTCATCCCGCAGTACCACGCGGGCGCGCCACAGGGATGCAGAACTGTGCAGTCGCCGTCGCTTTTTCAGCGCTGGAGCGTGCAACCAGCGCTGAAGAATACGGGCAGCCGAAGGCTCAGCCACCCAGATCACCAACACTGTGGCCGTGAGCGTCAAAACCAAAACTTTCAACACGTACGGCAGATGGGATTCCACCACTACGGCGTGCACCACTAGCTCAATAGGCAGCATGGCGGCGATGTTGGCCACAGTCAGCCGTGCCTTAGGCGGTTCAGGGAGCCTGCCACACACCTCGCACGCAAGCTCATGACTTGGACCAGTTGCAGAATGATTCATCACTCCATGCTGGCGTGCTGTTGTTTCGGGCCAGTTTCCCGCTCAGTGCAACAAGGAAAACTCTGCGTTTCACCGAATCGTGTTGTCTTGCAGCCGAGGTTACTTGAGGTGGTCCACCAGGGCGTCAGCAATACCTGTGTAAAGGCCCGGCGTCAATGCGAGCAAACGCTCCTGCGCCTCCGGGCTCAAGCCCAAACCTGACACAAATTCTTGCATCCGGGCGCCATCAACGCGCTGACCACGAGTGAGGTCCTTGAGGCGCTCGTACGGGTTCTCCATGCCCTCAACACCGGCGATAGCCTCGGCGCGCATCACCATCTGAATGGCTTCGCCCAAAACTTCCCAGTTCTGATCCAGGTCCGCGGCCAGAACCTCCTCCGCCACGTCCAGACGCTCCAGACCCTTAGAAACGTTGGAAATAGCCAGGAGAGAGTGACCAAAAGCCACACCGATGTTGCGCTGGCTCGAGGAGTCAGTGAGGTCACGTTGCCAGCGGGACGTCACCAAAGTTGCGCCTAGAGTGTCCAGCAAACCGTTGGAGATCTCCAAGTTTGCCTCGGCGTTTTCGAAGCGGATCGGGTTCACCTTGTGCGGCATGGTGGAGGACCCAGTGGCACCAGCAACCGGAATCTGGCGGAAGTAGCCGATGGAAATGTAGCTCCAAATGTCCGTGCACACGTTGTGCAGGATGCGGTTGAAACGGGCTATATCGGCGTACAGCTCTGCCTGCCAGTCATGGCTTTCAATCTGAGTGGTCAACGGGTTCCACGTCAGGCCCAGACCTTCAACAAATCCCTTGCCAACGCTCTGCCAATCGGCGCTCGGAACTGCAGCCACGTGGGCTGCATAGGTGCCGGTGGCACCGTTGATTTTGCCCAAGTATTCGGTCTTGGAAATGCGCTCCAGCTGGCGGGTCAAACGGTGCGCAGTAACGGCGAGCTCTTTCCCCAAAGTGGTGGGGGTGGCTGGCTGACCGTGGGTGCGGGAAAGCATGGGGACATCGCGGTTGTCGCGGGCCATGGTGCTGATTTGGGCTACCAGCGCGCGGGCTGCCGGCAACCAAACGCTCTCCACGGCGCCCTTGATGCCCAGGGCGTAGGAGAGGTTGTTGATGTCTTCTGAGGTGCATCCAAAGTGCACCAGTGCTGTCAGGTTCTCGATGCCGATTGCCGGCAGGCGGCGGCCAATGTAGTACTCAACAGCCTTGACGTCGTGAACTGTTACGGCTTCGATCTCGGCTAGCTCTTTGACGGAGGCGGCATCGAATTCAGTGACGATTGCGCGCAATTTTTCCTGCTGCTCGGCGCTCAGTGGTGTGGTCCCGGGCAGAACGTTGTTGCTGGTCAGGTGAATGAGCCATTCAACTTCAACGGCAACGCGGTCGCGGTTCAGCGCCGCCTCGGACAGGTAGTCAACCAAAGGCGCGACGGCGGACTGGTAGCGGCCGTCTAGCGGCCCCAAAGCAATTTGCTCCGAAGCGTTGGCGAGGGCCAAACGGCCGGAGGGCGTACGGGACACAGCTGTGGCGGCAGATTCAGGCATAGGGCAATTCTTTCACGAACTTTGCCTACCGGCAGGTTGTGCTGAATTGCGTGACTTTTCCTCCACATAAGCAATATCGCCAAGTTGTCCACATAGTTGTTCTGGGCCCATCGCTAGCCGCCCAGTTTCAGTAGCGTCGAGGATGTGGAAAGCGGGCATTAGGTACTTGTACGTTGGGAGGCGGTAGGCAATGAGTGAACATGGTTTCGACCCGTCGCTGCAGTGTGCGGTGGGCGGGGCGAGTGTGGAAGAGCGGGCGGCCGATCTTGCTGCAGTTATTGAATTACTTAAGGCGGATGCGGTGGCCGTTGAGGACATCAGAGACAGAGTTCTCGCAGCCGGAGTCGCGGAGTGGAAATCCATTGCAGGTGAGGCTTTTCGCGATTGTGTACACCGCCGAGCCGGGGAACTGCGCTACGCCGCAGAGGACTTACGTGCGGCTGCGGTCTGGCTACAAAATTTTGAGCCAGGCAACGGGCGTGCGGGCTCGAGTAGGTCCGCGCTATCGAGCGGCTTCCGGTGAACGAGGACGACTCGCCTGGGGCGCACTATTCGGTGAACGGGCGTAGGTATGGTGGGAGCCACGTACGGATTGAGGATCTGCGCCGTAGCGCGGCGGCATTTCGAGAGAGCGCTGACCTCTTGGACTACCGCAGCATGGCCATCCGTCAGCATGGAAACCGGCTGAGGTACAGCTCCAATGCATGGGGCATGGGTGTGGGGCTGGACTTGGGGTTGGGTGTTGTGGGCGGACTTGCTGCAGCTGATGAGGCTGGCCAAAAGCTTGTTCGGTTAGGTTCAACTCTGCGGGAAATGGCTCGAGAAGCTGACAGCTCGGCCACAAGGTATCAAGAAGCTGATGCTCTGGCCGTGTCGCAGCCAGGAATCGGCCTAGCGGCCCAAGGGTTAGTGGCGGGGGTGCCGAGCATAACGGTTGCTGCCTTAGGACCAGTTGGTGGGTATGTCTGGGACTGGGCTGGTAAGGCGAGTGGTTTAACCGGAGTTGAACGGTTCACGTGGATGCTCAGCTTGGGTGCACTGCTCACGGGAGCGTTTCGTGCCGGAGCTCTCGCCTACAAAAGTTCCGATTTGCCTGTGGATGATGACACCACCGGTCTAGGCACTTTGGGTTCTGCTTTCGCTGGTGTTCAACGCGCTGCTGGGGACCTTCCGCTCTCAGATGCCTCCACACCCGAAGCAGGGGTTGGGAACAAAGTCGAATCAACGGCGCCAAATTCGTCCATCATCGTGGAGAAGATCCCTCGAAAGGATGGCACGTACGCAGTGATCGTCAGCATCCCCGGGACCCAAGGGGAATTGTTGCCAGATACGTATGGTGTCCACGACTGGGAGGGGAACATTGTCGGAATGTCGCGCGGACGTGCAATGGCCCAAGTCCTTGTGGAACGAGCCCTACAGGAACAGGGAGTAACCCCAGAGGATCATGTGATTCTCAACGGTCACAGCCAAGGTGGAATCCATGCCATGGCGCTCGCGGCAGATCCGGAATTTATGGCCAAGTTTCATGTTGAAGCGGTCAACGTTGCCGGTAGCCCGGTGGCCAGATTCCATGTGCCACAGACCGTGAGTGTTCTGGCTATTGATAATACCGATGACATTGTGCCCAGTACCGATGGCCTAGCAAACCCAGTTACCCCCAATTTCACAACGGTCACCACCGATAGGTACCCGGGCAGAAGCCTGGATAACGAAGGGGCCAGGCTCAAAACCATCCAAAATGCTCATAATCTAGATAATTACGTAAGCGGTGCAGAAGTGCTAGATACCAGCACGGATCCGGCCATCGTTGAGCACCGCAAAGTGATGAACTCAATCTTGGGCCCGGATGTGCTTGCAGCCCCGGACAATGCAGACGCAGAAAATGAGACGACCGGAGTGGCCGCGGGCGGGTTGGTGGCAGGCGGGGCACTCATTGCGGGTGCGGCTGCGGGTGCGGCTGCGGGTGCGACTGTGGGTGGGACGTATGGTCGCGGTAATGGCCCCGATGTGGACGGTCGAGGTCCGGTTGCGCGGCGTCGAACCCGAACTATCTACACGGGGAGAGATCGCGGACATATGGGGTAGCCAGCCCCGCTCATGGCAACTATCGCATGGCGCGAGTACGCTGACCGGTGAACCGAACCGTGAAAGGCGCGCAATGATCGAGATCCTTAATGAGCAAGAAGTTGGCCGGGCACGAGTCACAGGTGCTCTGGTTGGCACCATTTTGCAGACCATTAAAAGCAAGTGCCAAGTAGGCACCAACCTCCTTGAAATCGATCGCTGGACCAAAGAGATGATCCTCGAAGCCGGGGCTGAGTCTTGCTACGTGGATTACGCGCCGGCCTTCGGTTCAGGACCGTTCGGTCACTATATCTGCACCTCCGTCAACGATGCAGTGCTTCATGGACTACCGCACGACTACGCGCTCGCTGACGGGGATCTCCTCACCCTTGATCTCGCAGTTCTGAAAGACGGTATCGCCGCGGATTCAGCCATCAGCTTTGTGGTTGGGGCCAACCACAAGCCAGAAGATGTTGCACTCATTGAAACCACCGAGCGGGCGCTCGCAGCCGGAATTGCCGCTGCCAAGCCTGGAGCCAAAATTGGCGACCTCGCCTACGCCATGGGCGCTGTTCTGAAAGCAGCCGGTTATCCGATCAACCTTGAATTCGGTGGTCACGGCATTGGCTCCACCATGCACCAAGATCCTCACGTTCCCAACATGGGCCGCCCAGGCCGGGGATTCGTCCTCCGCCCAGGGCTGATGATCGCCCTCGAACCGTGGGTGATGGTAGACACAGACAAGCTCGTTACAGACCCCGACGGCTGGACGCTCCGAAGCTCCACTGGGTGCCGCACCGCCCATAGTGAACACACCGTAGCGATCACCGAAACGGGTGCAGAAATTATGACGCTCGCAAACTAGCCACTAGCTCCGTTTGGTGAGTGGCTTGGTCATTCCCCCTACCACCAGTGAGATCACGCTGATGATCAGGGAAGCCAAAATTGCCGTCCAAAAGAACGCGTCGATCTGCAAATGAACAGGGGTATAGCCGCTGAGCCAAGCCGTCAGGTAAAGCATGCCCGCGTTGATAATAATGCTGAACAAACCCAGCGTAAGGACCGTGATCGGCAACGCCAGAAGCTTGATCAAAGGCCGAATCAGGGTGTTCACCAAAGCAAAAATGAGCCCGATGAACAAATAGGCCAGCACTACACCAACGGTGGCTGAGTTGTCCCCGGCACCCGCGTTCGCCGCAGCGTTGGCCGTTGCAGTGGAAGCTATTGTCAGGCCTGGCAACAGGAAACTTGCAACCCACAGCGCCAAGGAATTGATCAAGACTTTGAGGATAAAGGAGAGCATGCCTCAATGCTGGCACACAAAGCTGCAGATAAGTCAGGGAGTTCGGGCCAGCGTTCGGACTAGGCTAAGGGAATGACTTCCGAGCACACCACCACGGAAGGCGCTGCAGCTGCCGCCGCTCCGCATCCCCGCCCAGTACTGAAAACCCTTCCCGCCTACGCCGCAGGAAAACCTCCCGCACCTGTTGACGGTCTGACCAGCTACAAGCTCTCTTCCAACGAGAACCCATTACCGCCCATCCCGGCAGTATCGGCTGCAATCGCTGATTTCCAAGACTTCAACCGGTACCCGGACCCGCTCAGCACGGCGCTGCGTGAAGCACTGAGCAGTTTCTCCTCGGTCCCGGCCGAGGATATTGTCACCGGATCCGGAAGCCTAGGGGCGTTGAACCAGATTTTGGCGGCTTTTGCCGGTTCCAACGACGACGGCAAACCAGACGAAGTGATTTACGCTTGGCGCTCCTTCGAGGCCTACCCCATCTCGGTGAGTCTTGCTGGTGCCCAAAGTGTTCAAGTGCCGCTAACTTCAGACGGCCGGCACAACCTCGAGGCAATGGCAGAGGCAATTGGCGCGCACACCCGCGTGATTCTGCTATGCACCCCAAATAACCCCACCGGCCCGGTGTTGCGTGCCGAGGAGACCGAAGTTTTTATTAAGCGGGTTCCCTCGAACGTGGTTGTGGTGATTGATGAGGCGTACCAAGAATTCGTTCGTGACCCGGAAGCCGTTGATGGCCTAGAAATGTACAAGAAGTACCCCAACGTCATTGTGCTGCGGACCTTCTCCAAAGCCCACGGCTTGGCTGGTTTGCGCGTGGGTTACTCGGTGTCCCAAGCAGGAATCACCGCTCAATTGCGCAAGGCAGCCACACCTTTTGCCGTGTCTCAAATTGCCGAACGGGCAGCTATTACCTCCCTGGAAAACTACGCTGACGTTGAATGTCGGGTTCAGAGCATTGTTGACGAGCGGGAGCGTGTAGTGGACGGGCTCAAAGACCTTGGTTGGGACATTCCACAAGCCGAAGGGAACTTCGTTTGGCTCAACGTTGGGGACAATAGTGCTGAGTTTGCCGCGCTCGCTGCTGAACACGCACTGAGCGTGCGTGCCTTTGCTGGCGAAGGTGTGCGTGTGAGCATTGGTGAGCCCGAAGCAAACACCCGCTTTTTGGCGATGTGTGCCGGGTATACAAAAGCGCCGCGAGGATCCTAGCGCTTAACAACCGCTGTAAACGTGGCCTTTCCCCGCTAAAGTGAACTGCGGAAGTAATACATATTCCCCAAATGGAATGCATGCCATTTGGGGAATATATCCGGTGAAAATGCTGGTTGAAGCGGCAGGCAAGGAGACGGCATGGGTGAAGCTACGTTACCCACCACCGAGTTCGATGGTGTGGAGCAAGACAACGTCCAAGAAGCGTGGGCCCAGCAAGTCCAGGGTGGCCCGGGAGCCGGAATGATCCAGCTTTTGGATCAAGACGGTGTGCTGAAAGAGGACGCGTTCTTCTCTAGCTATGCCCAAAAACTGGATCCGGAGAAGCTTAAAGGTTTCTACCGGGACATGGCCAAGGTTCGCCGCTTCGACCAAGAAGCCACTGCCCTCCAGCGCCAAGGCCAGTTAGCCCTCTGGGTTCCGCTCACGGGACAAGAGGCTGCTCAAATCGGTTCCGGCCGCGCCACACAACCGCAGGACTATCTGTTCCCCACGTACCGCGAACACGGTGTGGCTCTCACGCGTGACGTTGACATGGCCGAACTGCTCAAGCAATTCCGTGGAATTTCCAATGGCGGTTGGGACCCTCGCGAAAACAATTTCCACCTCTACACTTTGGTCCTCGCGGCACAAACCCTGCATGCAGTTGGTTATGCCATGGGCATCCAACGCGACCAGAAACGTGGGATCACCAGCCAGACCGGGCCAGGCGCCGTCGTCGCTTATTTTGGTGACGGAGCCAGCTCTGAAGGCGACGTTCACGAATCTATGGTCTTTGCAGCGAGCTTTAACGCGCCAGTGGTTTTCTTCTGCCAGAACAACCACTGGGCTATTTCCGTTCCCACCGCCGTGCAAACTAAGGTGCCGTTGAGCCAGCGTGCCAATGGCTACGGGTTCCCGGGAATCCGGGTGGACGGAAACGATGTCATTGCCGTGCATGCTGTGACCGAGTGGGCACTTGAGCATGCTCGCCAGGGCAAGGGTCCGGTACTGATCGAAGCCTTTACCTACCGGGTTGGCGCGCACACCACGGCCGATGACCCTACCAAGTACCGCGAATCCTCCGAAGAGCAGCAGTGGCGGGCCAAAGATCCGCTGGAGCGTCTAGAAAAGTATTTGCGTGCTCAAGACTTCGCAGACGACGCCTTCTTTGAATCCGTAGCAGCAGACGGTGTGGAGCTGGCCGATTATGTCCGCAAAACCACTCTGGCCCTCGAAGGCCCGGACTTCCGCGAGTCCTTCGCCAACGCCTATGCCGAGCAGCACTCTCTGGTGGCTGAAGAACTCGCGTGGTTCCAGCAATACGAAGCCGGGTTCGCCGGCGCAGACGAGGCAACAGCCACTGACACCGCCGAAGGAGTGGCCCAGTGACCACCATGACCATTGCCAAGGCCATTACCGCGGGATTGCGTGAGGCCCTGACCAAGGACGAAACCACCCTCTTGATGGGTGAAGACATCGGAGCACTTGGTGGTGTTTACCGCGTCACTGAAGGCCTGCTCAAAGAATTCGGCCCGGACCGTGTAGTGGATTCCCCGCTGGCAGAGTCCGGAATCATCGGAACGGCCATTGGGCTGGCGCTGCGCGGCTACCGGCCCGTATGCGAGATTCAGTTCGACGGTTTTGTATTCCCCGGCTTCAACCAAATCACCACCCAGCTGGCAAAACTGCACGCACGCAGCAACGGCAACCTCACGGTTCCCGTGGTGATTCGTATCCCTTACGGTGGCGGTATTGGTTCAGTAGAACACCACTCAGAGTCTCCAGAAGCGCTCTTCGCTCACACGGCAGGGCTGCGCATCATCACCCCTTCCAACCCGCATGACGCCTACTGGATGATCCAGCAAGCCATCGACTCTCAGGATCCGGTTATTGTCTTTGAACCCAAACGCCGTTATTGGCTCAAGGGGGAAGTGGATCTTGAAAGCCCCGGTGCTTCAGCTGATCCTCACAAGGCCCACGTGCTGCGCGAAGGCACCGACGCCACAGTGGTTGCCTATGGTCCGCTGGTTCCCGTTGCGCTCGCTGCAGCCGAGGCGGCTCAGGAGGACGGCCACAGTGTGGAAGTGATCGATTTGCGATCCATTTCCCCGATCGACTTTGACACTGTGGAAGCCTCGGTCAAAAAGACCGGCCGGCTAGTGGTTGCCCATGAGGCTCCCACCTTTGGTGGTATTGGCGGAGAAATTGCCTCCCGCATTAGCGAGCGTGCATTTTTGCACCTCGAAGCTCCGGTGATCCGCGTTGGCGCATTCCACCTGCCGTATCCCGTGGCCAAGGTTGAAGAACATTACGTACCGGACATCGACAGGATCTTGGAAGCTCTTGACCGGTCCTTCAGCTACTGAGCCAGCGGTTCACCCCGCTACTCCCACCATATTTCCGAACTCGACTTTTCCCTAAAGGGCGGATTCCATGAGCGTGAACAAGTTCAACCTGCCAGACGTCGGCGAAGGCCTCACCGAAGCCGAGATTGTGGCTTGGAAGGTAAAGCCCGGCGACGTTGTGGCGATCAACGATGTCCTGTGCGAGATTGAGACGGCTAAGTCCCTTGTGGAATTGCCTTCCCCCTTTGCTGGGACCGTTCTAGAGCTTCTGGCTGAGGAGGGCGTAACCATTGAGGTGGGGACGCCCATCATTTCCGTGGGTGACGCCACCGAGGCACCCGCGGCCATTGCATCCCCAGCGACGGGATCTGCTGCTGAGCCGGTGGAGCAACCCATGTACGGAACACTTCCCGCTGCAGATTCCGAGGACGCAGCGCCGGGTCCCTTGGTGGGTTCAGGTCCCAAGGCCGACGCCGTTAAGCGCCGCCCCCGCGCAGCTGCAGCATCCGCTGCGGGAACCGCAGCGCCAGCAGCTTCACAGACAGGCTCGGTTGCGTCAGCACCGCCTGTACCCGGCACTATTGCACCCGCCCCCGCCCCCGCCGCAGCCCCAGCCGCAGCCCCAGCTGCGCCAAGCCCCAGCCCCAGGGTGCGGTCGGCTGAAAAGCCGGGGATCGGCGTCGCACTCTCCGGTTTGGTTAACCGCGTTTTGGCCAAACCGCCAGTCCGTAAGATCGCTCGTGATCTTGGAATCGACCTCGCCGACGTTGTTCCCACCGGTGCACGCGGCGAAGTCACCCGTGATGACTTGGTCAGCTACCAGGCGCAACGTGACGCCGAGGTAGATCAGGCTGAAGGTTTCTGGCGGTCGAATACGGGCACTCAAGAACAGCGAATTGAACGCGTTCCGGTCAAGGGTGTCCGCAAGGCAACAGCCACGGCCATGGTGAATTCGGCCTTCTCTGCCCCGCACGTGAGCATTTTTGTTGACGTTGATGCCAGCCGAACCATGGAGTTTGTGAAGCGCCTCAAGGTCTCTCGCGATTTTGAAGGAATCAAAGTTTCGCCCTTGCTGATCCTTGCGAAGGCAGTCATTTGGGCGGCAGCGCGCAACCCCAGCGTGAACGCCACCTGGTCTGACACCGAGGACGGAAGCGGTGCAGAGATCCACGTAAAGCACTTTATGAACCTGGGAATCGCAGCCGCCACCCCGCGCGGCCTGATGGTTCCCAACATCAAAAACGCCCAGGACCTTTCGCTGAAGGAACTGGCCACTGCTCTGAATGAACTAGCCACCACTGCCCGGGCCGGCAAAACCAAACCCGCAGATATGCAGGGAGGTTCCCTGACCATCACCAACATTGGTGCGCTGGGTATCGACACCGGAACGCCCATCATCAACCCGGGTGAAGTGGCGATTGTGGCCTTCGGAACCATCAAGCAAAAGCCATGGGTCCTCGACGGTGAGGTGATCCCGCGCTGGATCACCACACTCGGCGGCTCCTTCGATCACCGTGTGGTGGACGGAGACCTCTCGGCTCGCTTTATGGCAGACGTTGCAGCCATCCTTGAAGAGCCAGCCCTGTTGCTCGATTAGGGGAGGTGCTCAATTAAGCAGGTGTTCGAGTAGCTGGTCAACTAAGCAGAAAGAGCCCCCTAAATCCGCCGAGATTTAGGGGGCTCTTTTGTGCGTTCAGTGAGGCTGATTACTCTTCAATGTCCGTCTTGGCGATGAAAACGTCACACGGAGCGGTGTGAGCTACCGTGTTGGCAACGCTACCCAGCACTCGGCCGAGTCCCTGCATACGGCGGTTTCCCACCACGATCAGCTGAGCGTTGAGACGCTCGGCTTCCTTGACCAAAGCTTCTGCCGGCTTGCCCCGCGCCGAGGAATACGTCACGGCAGGTGCGCCGCCTAGGTCGTTCGCAACAGACTTGGCGACCTTCTCGGCGTCGTCCGCGTCAGAAACAATCCAAGTATCGCTGCCACTGCCAAAAACCTCAGTGCGATCGCTGTCAAAGGCGCTTACAACGTGAAGTGTGGCACCGAGGCCAGTGGCCATGGTCAATGCTTTTTGAGCAGCTCGCTTGGCAGTTTCGCTGCCATCTACACCGACAAGAACTACACCGGACATGGTTTGACTCCTTTGTTGTACTGAAATTCGGCACGCAAGCCGCACACGTTATTGCTTAGACTACAGCGGCGCGTCTCAGAGCGCAGTGATGGCGTCTTTAAGAACAGGTGCCAGCCTGCGGACGCCTTCTGCGATGGTCTCTGGCGGGACCACACTAAATGCCAAGCGAAGCTTGTTGGACGGTTCGTCACCGTGCGTAAATGCGGCCCCAGGAATAAATACGACGCCGGCTTCGATCGCCTTTTGCAACAAGGGGTACGTGTCAACCCCTTCTGGGAGTGTGACCCACACAAAGAATCCACCTTCTGGCTTGGTCCACGAAACACCTTGGGGCATGTGCTCTTCGAGGGCTGCCAGTAAAGCGGTGCAGCGTTCCTCATAAAGTGCCCGGTAGGTTTCGATCTGCCCGCGCCAGTCAAAGTCACGCAGGTAGGCGGAGATCAGCATTTGGTTGAGTGTGGGTGGGCACAGAGTGACGGCCTCGGATGCGAGGTAAAAGCGGCGCTGGAGATGGGCTGGGACCAGCGCCCAGCCAACGCGCAAGCCCGGAGCGAAGATTTTGGAGAAGGATCCCATGTAGATCACGTCGTGTGGGTTCGCTGCTCGCATGGGGGCGTAGGGGTGACCGTCAAAGCGCAAAAGCCCGTAAGGGTTATCCTCCAAAACCAAGATATTCGCCGCACGGCATATATCTACGATCCGCTGGCGGCGCTCTTCGGCCAGGGTGATGCCGGAAGGGTTGTTGAAGTTGGGGATGGTGTAGAGGAACTTGATGTTTTTGCCCTGGGCGACCAATGCGGCAATGCGCTCTTCTAGGACTTCAGGGATAAGGCCATCCTGATCCATCTCGATCGCTTCAACTTCAACCTCATAGGCCTCAAAGGTGTTCAGCGCGCCCACGTAGGTGGGGTTTTCCACCAGAACCACATCGCCCGGGTTGCAAAAGACCTTGGTGGCCACGTCTTGTGCAGACTGTGAGCCGGCGGTGATCACCACATTTTCGGGAACAGCGTCGGTGATACCTTCGGCTGCCATCACTTCGCAGATCTGCGTACGGAGCTCTTCGGTACCCTGACCGCCACCGTACTGCAGGGCCTCCATGCCTTGCTCGGAAATAATCTTGGCGGCGGCCTGACCTAGGCGTTCAAGCGGGAGGGATTGCAAGTAGGGGTTTCCGCCAGCAAGAGACACCAGTCCGGGGCGCATGGAGATATCAAATACATCCCGGACGGCGGACTGCTTAATGTTGGCGGCCCGTTCAGAGAAGAGCAATTCGTGGCGTTTCGCGGAATCCGCGGCACGCTCCAAGGCATCTAGGGCTTCGGCGGGCAGCTTCTGAGCGTCCTCGTTCAATGTTTGATGGGTCACAAGTTCAGGATACAACCCGAGGTTGTCAGTTAGGCAACAGTTGTTGCCAAAAAGTTCTCGAACGCTTGCACTTAAACAGCGCCGCCCCGGACGTTGACCATAAAAGAGCTCGGTGGTCGGCGTCCGGGGCGGGAGCGGAGGGAGGGGCCTAAGCGGCTGCCTCTTTGGTGGTATCAACCGCGGCAGTGATAGGTGCAAATAGTGCCTTGACCTGCTCTACAACCTCAGCGTCATCTTTGGGGTGGATTTCAGCAAAGCGGATCATGGATCCCGGGATGGCGAGCTTCACGTCTTCAAGAACCTTTGCGCCGGCGATTCCAACGGACTTGCGGGCGTCATCGTGGGCCCACACGCCGCCGAACTGACCGTAAGCTGTGCCGATCACGGCAACTGGCTTGCCGGACAGGGCGCTAGTACCGTGCGGGCGGGATAGCCAGTCGATAGCGTTTTTAAGCGGGGCGGTCATGGTTCCGTTGTGCTCCGGGGTGATCAGCAAAAGCGAATCTGCTGCAGCAGCGGCGTCGCGAAGTGCCTGAGCGGCTGCGGGGACCTTGCCTTCCACGTCGATGTCTTCGTTAAAGAACGGAATGTCACCCAGGGTGTCGGCGATGGTAACCTCAACGTTTTCGGGGGCCAAGGCCTTGACCGTCTCGGCGAGCTTGCGGTTGATGGATTCGGTGCGAAGGCTTCCCACGAGAGTGAGAACGGTGCTCTTAGACATATGTACTCCTTGATTGGGCCGCCGGAGGGCGGTCTGGGGTGAAGACTAGAAGTCGTTCAGGGGGCTAAACGGACTGCAGTCCGCTTTCTATTCCCGGGCTTAGACTTTATTTTGTGAGCAAACTGCCGCTACAACTCCATGGGCCCCAACCAAGGCCTTCTGCGCGCAGTGATGCCAGCAGGAATCGCCAAGCACTCTTAGACGCCGCTCACGAATTAATTGAATCGTGTGGCGCCCACGCGCTGACCATGGACAACTTGGCGTCCCGGGCCAAGGTTGGAAAGGGAACGGCGTTCCGGCATTTTGGTAGCCGCGGTGGGCTAATGATGACGTTGATCAGTGAGGCCGAGGCCGACTTCCAACGTGCCTTTATGTTTGGCCCACCGCCACTGGGCCCTGGCGCCCCCGCTCTAGAGCGGCTGATCTCTTACGGCGTAGAGCGGATCCATCTCATCCTGAAACTTGGACAGATTGTGGTGGAAGCGGAGAACGGTGTGACAAATAGGCACGACGCCGCGCCGGCCATCCTTTCCCGCCGCCACCTTGAGTTGCTGCTCACCGAAGCCGGGGTCACCGCAGATGCGTGGGTGATGGCAGCGAACTTGGCCGCCACGCTTGAAGCAGAGCGAATTCTCAATGCTGTGGAGCGGCACAAAATGCCTGTTCAGCGCCTCATTGACGGCTGGAAAGAACTCGTGACGCGTTTGGTCATGGCGGGGTAAGGTAACCTGCCGCCGGCAATTCGTCCAGTCAAATAACGTGAAAGCGTATTTTCATAACAATATGGGCGCTAACTCCGCGGTTTACGCTGCGCGCCCTCAAATTGGCTGGGAATCCTGTGATACTTTCCTCTGGAATGTGACCCGTCACACACTGATCAAAAGTTGGTGGACGGCCCAGGGAAGGACATACATTGAGCGCACTGATCTATTGCGAGCGAACCCCCGGAGGCAGCTTCCTGCCCTCCGCGGCTAGCTTCGTCGCAGACTCGACGAGGTTCTAGTAAAACGATGCTCAAGTACCTTCTGAAGCGTTCCGCCACCTACGTGGTGATGATCTTCCTGACCACCACCGCCGGATACTTCCTTGCAGTGACCACCATGAGGCCAGCCCTCTTGGAGCAAGAGAAGATCCCCAAGCCCACCCCCGAGCAGGTCCAGCACAGCTTTGCGCTTAAGGGGCTTGATCCGAACATGAGCGCATGGGACCGCTATGTTCAGTGGCTCACCGGCATCGTGACCCGCTGGGACTGGGGCCGGAGCCCTAATGGCTCCTTTGTTAACGCCGAGTTCGGTGACCGCGTGTGGATTTCTACCCGCCTGTTCATCGCCTCAATTATCCTGACGCTGATCATCGGTGTGGCGCTGGGTGTTTACTCGGCAGCGCGGCAATACAAAATCTCAGACCGTGTGGTGACCTCTTACAGCTACTTAGTCCACATCATCCCGGCGCCAATTGCCTACTTCTTGGTCCAGCTGGCAGCGATCAACATCAACGAAAACTCGGGTGACCGAATTTTCTTTGTCACTGGTATATCCAGCCCGGACGCCCCCGGAGGCTGGGCAGGCTTTGTAGATTTGATGGCCCACTATGCTGTGCCAACCTTCGCCATCACGGTGATTGGTTGGGGCGGGTACCAGATTGCTCAACGGCAGTATTTGCTCGATAACGTCAACGCGGACTTTGTTCGCACTGCCCGGGCTAAAGGACTCACCCGCAACCAAGCCATTTCCCGGCATGCACTGCGAGTCTCCTTTATCCCCGTGGCACAGAGCATTGCGTTCACCATTCCGGCTATTTTTGCTGGCGGTTTCTTCGCCGAGAAGATCTTCGCTTGGCCCGGTGTTGGATCTTGGAGCATTGACGCCATTGGTCTTCAAGACGTCAACGGCGCCACGGCTACCTTGGCCTACGGATCCGTGATCTTCGCAATCGGTGCCATATTGGCTGACTTTGCAACCACCCTTGTTGACCCGCGAGTAAGGGTGTCGTAATTATGTCCACGGTAGATTCGCTCAACACCGCTGCGGAGCACGCAGAGACAAAACTTGAGAACGAGGAAGTGGTCATCGCCAAAGGGCGGATCATCTTCCGGCGCTTTATGCGCAATAAAACGGCCGTAGCAGGCTTGGCCATTTTTGTGGCGCTCACCATTTTTTCCTGGATTGGTGGGTTCTTCACCAGCTGGGACAAAGAAACCATTGACGCGTTCAACATTGGTATGGAGCCCTCCAGCGAGCACTACTTGGGCACCTCACAGGCCGGTATTGACCTCTATGCCTTGTTGGTAGAAGGTACCCGCATCTCGATCCTGATCGGGTTGATCGTCGGTCTGGTATCTGTACTTATCGCGGCCGTTTATGGCACCTCTATGGCCTACTTTGGCGGCAAAGTAGACAAAGTCATGCTCTTTATCCTCGAAGCGCTCATTATGATGCCGGCCCTACTGGTAGTGGCTGTTGCCACCGGCGGCGGTTCAGGCGCACTCAAGGACACTCTTCCTAGCTGGCTGCTGTTGATTATTGTGTTGCTTGTTTTCAGCTGGATGGGAACGGCTCGTTTGATCCGCTCGCTGTCCATGTCCTTGATGGAACGCGATTACGTCAAAGCAGCCCGCTTCATGGGTGTTCCGCCCATGAAGATTGTCTGGAACCACCTAGTTCCCAACATTGGTTCACTCTTGGTTTTAGAAATCACTCGTGGTGTTACGTACGCGATTCTGGCGGAGGTTGCCTACTCCTTTATTGGCATTGGCATCAAGGTTCCGGACGTCAGCCTCGGCGTTCTGATTGGTCAGGCCACCTCGCAAGTGCAAACCTTCCCGTGGATGTTCTGGTTCCCCTTGCTGGTGATGTTCCTGCTGACCGGTTCCTTGGCCATGATGAATGATGGCCTTCGTGACGCATTCGACCCGAGCTCTAGCTCAATTGGCAAAGCAAAGAAGAAGAAAAAATGAGCGCCAACAGCATGCCAAATTCCGTCGAAGAGGCCACCCCCGTTGAACGCTTGCACCAAGCGGGCCTGAGCGCACCGAGTGACACGGTTCTTTCGGTTCGGGATCTCAACGTCCGCTTTAACACTGAGAACGGAACTGTTCACGCTGTTCGTGGCGTTGATTTTGACCTCCGTGCTGGCAAAACTTTGGGCATTGTGGGCGAATCCGGATCAGGAAAATCCGTCACGTCTATGGCGATTATGGGACTGCTGCCGGAAACCGCGCAGATCACCGGCTCCGTCCGCTTGCACGGCAATGAACTTCTCGGTTTGAGCGACAAAGCCATGTGCAAGTACCGCGGAAGCGACATTGCCATGGTCTTCCAGGACCCGCTTTCATCCTTAACGCCGGTGTACACGGTGGGTACACAGATCATTGAGGCACTTACCGTTCACAACCCCAAGGTGAGCAAAAAGGCTAAAGAAGCCCGCGCCGTCGAACTTTTGGGCATGGTGGGAATCCCCAGCCCGGCGGCCCGGCTCAAGTCTTTCCCGCACGAGTTCTCCGGCGGTATGCGCCAGCGCGTGATGATTGCCATCGCTATTGCCAACAACCCGCGGGTTTTGATCGCTGACGAACCCACTACCGCTTTGGACGTCACCATCCAGGCGCAGGTCCTTGAAATCCTCCACACGGCTCAAGAAGAGACCGGGGCCGCAGTGGTGATGATTACCCACGACCTCGGTGTGGTGGCCGGCATGGCTGACGACATCATGGTCATGTACGCGGGCAAGCCGGTAGAAACTGGGTCCGTGGATGACATCTACTACAACCCTCGGATGCCCTACACCATGGGGTTGTTGGGTGCTGTTCCCCGCGTGGACGTCTCCCAAAAGACCTCCCTGGTGCCCATCAACGGCACCCCACCAAACCTTCTAAACGCCCCTATGGGCTGCTCCTTTGCACCCCGCTGTCCCTTGGTCACGGATGAGTGCCTCACCGCTGAACCGCCGCTGGAGATTGTGGACGACGGCGATGGTCACCGCGCTGCTTGCATCCGCAGCAACAAGCTCGGTGCCGGTGTGGACGTTCACGAGATCTTCAAAGCACCGCCCGTGCCGGAGTCACGTTTTGATTTGATCGAACGCACCGAACGCAAAAAGGTTCTTGAACTCAAGGACGTCAAAAAACACTTCCCGCTCCTCAAAGGGGCGCTGCTCAAAAAGCGGATCGGTACCGTCAAAGCCGTTGACGGGCTGACCTTTGATATCCGTGAGGGCGAGTGCTTCTCCATAGTTGGAGAATCCGGTTGCGGAAAAACCACCACCTTGCTGGAAATTATGGAGTTCAACAAGGACGGTGACGGCGAAGTAGTTATCTCCGGCATCAGCAACAAAGAAGATTCCACCGGCAAGGCACGTACCGCCATGCGCAAGGAACTCCAGATGGTTTTCCAGGATCCCACCGGCGCCCTTGACCCGCGCTTTACCGTGTACGAGGTCCTCGCGGAACCGCTGGAGAACCTCGGAACCCCTAAGGCTGAAATCCGTACCCGCATTATGGAACTAATGCGCTTGGTTGGGTTGCAGCCTGATCACGTGAACCGATTCCCCAACCAGTTCTCCGGCGGCCAGCGGCAGCGCGTGGGTATTGCCCGTGCGCTCGCGGTGAACCCCAAGCTGGTGGTCCTCGACGAGCCAGTGTCCGCACTGGACGTCTCTGTCCAAGCTGGGGTTATTAACCTCTTGGACAAACTGCGTGCAGAACTTGGTCTGAGCTACCTGATGGTGGCTCACGATCTATCAGTGGTCCGTCACATCTCCAACCGCGTAGCTGTGATGTATCTAGGGAAAATCGTGGAAATCGGTGACGTGGACAGCGTCTTCGACAATCCACGCCACCCCTACACCCGCGCCCTACTATCGGCCATTCCGGTTCCGGACCCCGAGGTAGAGCGCACCAGGGAACGCATCATCCTGCAGGGAGATCTCCCCACCCCGCTGGATGCACCAAAGGGATGCAACTTCTCCTCGAGATGCCCGATTTTCGCGGCACTTCCCGAGGCTAAGCGCAAAAAGTGCCTAGAGGTGGAGCCGGTCCTAGAAAGCGCGGGGGCGGACCAAGAGTTTGCATGCTTCTACCCCGATGGCGAATTGGATTCCGAGATGATCGTGGTCCATGACGTCGAAACAAGCAGTACCAACTAACGAGCAAGGGCTCTACAACTCGCTCCACTTGAAGGGAACACCATGAAGAAGAACCTAAGCATTGGCGGTGCGGTAGTTATTGCCACAGCGCTTGCCCTCACGGGCTGTGGCGGAGGCAACGGTGGCAATTCCGGCCCCGAAGCTGGTAAGGGCGCCGACGCTACTGGCGACCTCGGCAAACTCGTCAGCGTCAACGCGCAGCCCGTTGACAAGCTGGATCAGGGCGGCACCGTAACTCTGCCCTTGGGTAACATCGGTCCGGCTTTCAACGGCTTCTCCGATGAAGGCAACAACGCAGACAACACCACGCTGCACAGCCCGATGGACGTTGCCGGCAACACCGGTTGCTGGTCCTCGGACTACGACGGCACCGTGACCTTGAACAAGGACTTCTGCACCGATTTCAAGTCAGAGGTCAAAGATGGCAAGCAGACCATCACCATCAAGATCAATGACAAAGCCGCTTACAACGACGGAACTCCGATCGATGTAAAGACTTTCCAGAACACCTGGAACATGCTCAACGGCAAAAATAAGGACGTCCTCATTGTGACCCCGGGTGCCTACGAGTTTGTTGACTCGGTCAAGGCTGGAGCCAGTGACAAGGAAGTTGTTGTCACCACCACGCAGCCCGTGTACCCCCTGGACGCTCTCTTCACCGGCTTTGTTAACCCCAAGGTCAACACCCCGGCAGTCTTCAATGACGGCTTCACCGGTGAACTGCACCCCGAGTGGATGGCTGGCCCGTTCAAGCTCGAGAAGTACGACTCCGCTGCAAAGACCGTCACCATGGTGCCTAACGACAAGTGGTGGGGTGCCAAGCCGGTACTGGATCGTGTGATCTTCCGCCAGCTTGAGGCCGCTGCAACCTCCGCTGCGTTCAAGAACGGCGAAGTTGATATGGCTGATGGCCGTACGTTGACCAAGTACAAGGCTCTTGAAGGTGCAAAGGACGCTGACATTCGTCGCGGTCAGCGCCTCTTCGCCGGTGGTTTGAACATCAACGCACTCCGCCCCGCTCTCAAGGACGTTGCAGTTCGCAAGGCAATCTTCACAGCTGTTGACCGCGAAGCTCTCCGCAAGGTTCGCTTCAACGGATTGAACTGGGAAGAGAAGAGCTCCGGCTCCATGATGTTGATGCCGTTCTCCCCGTACTACCAGGACAACTACCCGGTAACGGAATTCGGTGCTGATCAGGCCAAGAAGGTTCTTGAAGACGCTGGCTACAAAGCCAACGACAAGGGCGTAATGGCTAAGGACGGCAAGACTGTCTCCTTCAAGATCACCAACTTCGGTGATGACCCCACTGGTTTGGCAACGGTTCAGACCCTGCAGAAGCAGCTCCAGGCCGCCGGTATGGATGTTGGAATTGACCAGCGCGGTGACGCTGACTTCGGCAAGGTTGTCGGCGAGCGTGAGTTCGATCTGACCATCTCTGGTTACACCGTGGGTGCTGACGCTACTGATGGTGTCAAGCAGTTCTACTCCTCTGCTATCAACGACAACAAGCTTGGCGACGCTGAGCTGGATGCCGAGATTGCAAAGGTTGCTTCCATCGCTGACAACACTGAGCGCAACAAGGCAGCCATGGAGGTTGAAAAGAAGCACATGGCTAAGTACTACTCCATGGGCGTTGTGATGAACGGTCCGGAGATCTTCTTTGTACACAAGGGGCTCGCCAACTACGGCGCAGACCTCTTCAAGACCACCGACTGGTCAACAGTTGGTTGGGAAAAGGGTTCTACCCACAAGTAGATCGACCTTGAGCTGGTCAGGTGTGAGCCGCTAGCTTGAACTGATCTAGTTTGATGAACTAAAAGGCCGGCATGTTCCTTCGGGGATATGCCGGCCTTTTGTGTGCCCACAAGTTTTGTGTGCCAATAGGCTGGGAACATGACACGCAGCAGCGAAGCTTCCACGCCCGCAGAGCAATTTCATACAGGCCACATCAGGACAGCGGTGATTGGGTTTGGGCTCTCCGGGAGCGTTTTTCACGCCCCACTCATCGCTGCTAACCCAGACTTTTCGCTGGACATCATCGCAACCTCGGACGTACAGCGCGCAGCTGATGCCCGACGGCGTTACCCGGGCACCGTCGTCGTGCGTGGGGCCGCTGAGGTACTGGAAAAGGCTGACGAGTTGGATTTGGTGGTGCTCGGCACACCGCCAGCCACCCACTATCCGCTCGCGAAAGCAGCACTGGAGGCGGGCCTAGATGTGGTGGTGGATAAACCGTTTGTGGTCACGAGTGCGCAGGGTGAGGAACTCGTGGCACTCGCCCAGCGCCTGGGCCGGAAACTGACCGTCTACCAAAACCGGCGCTGGGACAACGGCTTCCTCACGGTCAAAGGCCTGCTTGAACGCGGCGAGCTAGGGACTGTGACTCGGTTCGAATCGGGCATGGAACGCTGGCAGCCGGAGATCACAAAATCGTGGAAGGCTGCAGCCACAGTGGCCGATGGTGGGGGAGTGTTTTATGACCTGGGCACCCACCTCCTAGACATCGCCGTACAGCTCTTTGGCCCGGCCGCCGTGGTGCACGCAGAGATCCAAGTTCGGCGGCCACAAGAGCACGCCGATGATGACGTTTTTGTGGTTCTTCGGCACAACCCAGTGGGGGATGCTGCCCCGGTGATGAGCCACTTGACCATGAATCAGCTCTCCGGACAGCCGGGCCCGGGCTTCCGTGTCTTGGGCACTCAGGGCACGTATCTCAAGAGTGGCATTGACCCTCAAGAGGCCCAGTTGCAGGGTGGAATGCTGCCAAGCGACCCAGGCTATGGGATTGAACCGGCCCAAGCGCACGGCTGGTTGGGTTTTCCGGGGTCGTTGGGCCGCGTCCAAACCGAACGCGGGAACTACCCCGAGTTTTACCGCCTGCTCGCGAAGGCCATTAACGCCAATGGGCCCGTCCCGGTAGATCCGGAAGGGCCCATTGAGGTGCTGCGACTCATGGAGGCTGCGCGGCGAATCGCCGAGCAGGAACTCAGCTAGTCAGGAAACCGGCTAGTCAGAAAACCAGCTAAGCCACAACCACGTGGAGCGTTTCGCTTATACGGTGACCAGTTCGTGCCAATCGGCGGCGAGCGGGAGGTTGTGTGCCTCGGACACCGAGTGGTGAGCCACCCGGCCAGCGGCGATGTTCAGGCCAGCAGCCAGGGCTGCGTCCTTCTCAAAAGCGGTCCGCACGCCGAAGTTCGCCAGGGCTACGCCGTAGCGAAGCGTGACGTTGGTCAGCGCGTAGGTGGAGGTGTTCGGCACGGCACCAGGCATGTTGGCCACGCAGTAGAAGATGGTGTTGTGCACTTTGTAGGTGGGTTCCTGATGTGTGGTGGGGTGGGTGTCCTCGAAGCAACCGCCTTGGTCCACGGCGATGTCTACAAGGACCGAACCGGCCTTCATGCGGGCCACCAGATCATTGGTCACCAGCTTGGGGGCCTTGGCCCCGGGGATTAGCACGGAGCCGATTACCAAGTCCGCATCGACCACTGACTTTTCAATCTCGTACGCGTTGGATGCCACGGTCTTCAGTCGGCCTTGGTACTGCGCATCCAGTTCACGCAAGCGGTTGATGTTGATGTCCAGGATGGTCACGTCGGCGCCTAGGCCCAAAGCCATGGCTGCGGCGTTGGTGCCGGCCACACCGGCACCCAGAACAACCACCTTGGCCGGGCGAACACCCGGAACGCCGCCTAGCAGAACACCCTTGCCACCGGCCGGAGCCATCAAAGAGGTAGCGCCCACCTGAACGGACAAGCGGCCAGCAACCTCGGACATCGGGGCCAGGAGCGGCAAGGCACGACCGTCCTGGACTGTCTCATAGGCAATAGCCGTCACGCCGGAGTTGATCAGTTCCTGGGTCAGCTCAGGCTCTGCTGCGAGGTGCAGGTAGGTGAAGAGGATTAGGCCCTTGCGGAATCGGTGGTACTCGGACTTGATGGGCTCCTTGACCTTCATAACCATGTCGGCGCGGGCCCACACATCATCAGCCTCGGCGACGATCTCTGCGCCGGCAATGGAGTATTCCTCATCGGTGATGCCAGAGCCTAGGCCTGCGCCACGCTCCACCAGCACACTGTGGCCGTGAGTGCGGAACTCGTGCACACCAGCGGCGGTAATGGCGACGCGGAATTCGTTGTTTTTGATTTCCTTGGGGACACCGATGATCATTTTTTGCTCCGTTATGGTGTGCGACTGTTGCGGTTTCAGCTTATGACCGTTTGTGAGCTACCAGACAGGGGTCCGCAAAGGAGGCGAAATAACATCCTTGATTTCTAGGGATTTTTGAAATCAATCACTCGACATTTGTTGAACTGAGTAGCGTCAATTGTCGCCTAGTGTTGTGAGTGGAACGTACTCTGAATCTATGGTTTTTATGCCCCAACCCGACGTTGAACAAATCGTGGAACAACTTGCAGACCGCTTGGGCCGCGGACTGTCCCTTGAAGACCTCGACGGCGTGCTCCTCGCCTACAGTGCCAACCAGTCCCACGCAGACCGGGTACGGGTGAACTTCCTACTGAGCAAGCGCGTTCCTATGGACGTTAATGCGTGGCAGTTATCCCACGGAATTGCCACAGCCGTGCGGCCCGTGGTGGTTCCAGCCAACGAGGAATTGGGTATGTTGGGCCGTGTTTGTGTGCCACTGCTGGTCCGTGGTTTCCGAGTGGGGTACTTGTGGGTCCAGCAGGATGTTCAAGAGGCTAGCGCCACCGGCATCCTGACGGAGCTACCGGCCGTTCACCGGGAACTAGAGTTGCTGGCCACGCTGTTATTGGACTCCAACACTGCAGAATCCCAGACTCGCCGGCTACGTGAAAAAGAGTTCCTCGCCTCGTGTGAAGGGGACGTAAACGCTCTGGGGACTGTTAGTGGTTGGCGCGAAGTCCACGGCAGGGGACCCTGGCAGATAGTCACGGTACTGGGCCGCGCCCATGAACACGCGCAAGATCCTTCTGGCGCAGCTAGCCCGGGCGACGCTGACCCACATGCGGCAACCCTGATCCACCGCAACGCGGCCCTGCAAGCGACGATTGGTGTGGATGCGGCACTCTTCTCCGCAGGAACTCAAAGCCATGCCGTAGTGCTCTTTAAAGCGTCCCCAGGACGGGCCGATCACGCTCAAGTGATGGTCCACTATCAACTTGAACTGGCCAAGCGGGCTGGGATACCGGTGGCCCGGGTGATTTTGGGAATCAGCGAACCTTTTGGCACTATCCGGGAGTTGCCCGCAGCGTACCGGGAGTCAAAAGCAGCAGCTCAAGCTGCCGCCGTCGACCCTCAACTGGGTGAGCTCGTAGATAGCCGCAGCACCGGCATTTACCAATTTTTTGCTCACGCGCACGGGGCTGCTCATTGGCCCGAGGAGGGCACCTCTAACCTTCGCAAGCTGCAAGTGGAGGACAGGAATAAAGAGCTGCTGCCGGTTTTGGAGCTTCTGTATGACAGCAACGGCTCGGTTCAGGAGGTGGCCTCTGCGCTGCACTTGCACCGCAGTAGCATCTACAACCGCTTATCTAGAGTCCGGCAGATTCTGGGTGCAGACCCGCTCTCGGGGGCTTTACGGCTGGAACTTCACGCGGGGATCAAGTCACTCCGGTGGAGTGGGCGGCCACGTCTATAAAAGTCGGGGAAACCTTAGAGTTTGGGCCGTTGAAGTTGGCGCGTGTCTAGCATTTGGGGGAAGCGCGGCTCAGAGTCTTCGGCTTTAGCCTGAAGTTCGCGCAATTGTGCATCCACTGCGGCACGGTTTTTGCGGCGGCGGTGGTCAACAAACATTGTGACCCCCACGTAGGCAACTGCCACAAACATGGCTTGAGCGGGACCTTCGAATCCCATAACCGTTCCCAGAACGGCGGCAACGATCGCAGCAAGAATGCCCGCCACCGTATGCCATCCCAGAATATTCGCCACGGATTTATCTTAACCCGCGGGCGGTGTGGCTTCCGGTGCCTCATTGGTTTTTTGCGCAGCCAGCCACGCCATAATGTGCTCACTCCGGATGCGGCGATGAGTGCCGCGGTACTCCACCGGGATCTCACCGCGGTCAGTCATATTGCGCAAATAGGTGTGGGAAATTCCGGCCAACTCAGCGGCCTGAGAAGTGGTCAGTAATTCCGCAACACTGCTGACAGTCACTGATTCTCCGCGGCTCAGGCGGCCTAAAAGGTCCACCACCGAGTCGCGCGCGGCTGTGGGGAGGCGGTGCACAGTGCCGTCAACGAAGACAGTGATGTCAGTGCCGCCGTCGAGGACGCGGCGAAGTTTCGCTGCGTCCTCGAGCGGCAGTGGGGCGCTGACGCGCGGAGTGATCAATGCCACGAAATTACTCGGCGTCGAGGTCCGTTTCGAGCAAGGTTACGAGTGCATCGAGGGCGGCGTCAGCGCCGTCACCTTCGGCACGGAGAACCACAACGTCACCGTTGGCTGCGCCCAGAGTCATCAAGGACAGGATGCTCGAGGCGTCCATGGCGTCCTCAACCGGGTCACCTTGCTTGGCGATGGTCACCTCAACGGGCTGCTCACCTGCAGCCTCGGCGAAGATGGCCGCCGGGCGTGCGTGGAGGCCGGAGCGGCTGGCGATGGTGGCTGTGCGTTCGGACATAACGTTCTCCTTGAAATCAGCTTTTGCATTCAGCTTATGTGTTGCTTGACGGGGCTATAAAACCTAGAGTCCCAGTTCGGCAAGTACCGGCAGTTTAGCGCGGACTGCTTCACGAGCCTCAGTGGCTGTCCGCGCCTGCAAAGCCAGTTGAGCCAATTCTTGCGCCTGGGCCAACGTCACGGTTTTTAGTACGGCACCCACGGACGCCAATGCTCGGGCCGTCATGGACAGGGTGTTAACACCCAGCCCGGTGAGTACGACGGCGAGGGCTGGGTCAGCGGCAGCCTCACCACAGACTCCAACAGTTTTGCCGTTGCCTTCTTCTGTGGCGCCATCAACCGTCAGTTTGACCAACCGTAGAACGGCCGGTTGCCAAGGTGTGTTGAGCTCGGCTAGTGGGGCCAGCTGGCGGTCTGCTGCCATGGCGTACTGGGTGAGGTCATTGGTGCCCAGGGAAGCGAAATTGACCTCGCTGAGAACACTCGCTGAGGTGAGAGCAGCTGAGGGAACCTCAACCATCACGCCTGGGGTTTTGATGCCAGCAGTGGCACACATGGAGGCAAAGTGCGCGGCCTCAGCAGCTGTTGAGATCATCGGTGCCATGACCCACACGTCTGCTTCTGAGTCCTGTGCGGCAATAGCAATCGCCTGCAGCTGACGGTCTAGAACACCAGGGCTGGTGAAGTCCGTGCGGTAACCGCGGACACCAAGTGCCGGATTGGGCTCGGTGGCGTCCGTGAGGAACGGCAACGGCTTATCGGCGCCAGCGTCAAGGGTACGCAAAACAACTTTTTTGCCCGGGAAAGCATCAAAGACGGCCTTGTAGGCTGCAGCTTGCTCTTCAACGGTGGGCTCAGAATCGCGTTCCAAAAAGCAGAATTCGGTGCGGAACAGTCCCACACCTTGGGCACCCATAGCCGCGGCGGCCACGGCGTCCTTGGCTCCACCCACATTGGCGAGCAGCGGGACCAAGTGGCCGTCCGCCGTCGTTCCGTTTGAATCGAATTCGCTCAGCGTGGCCGCAGTGGTTGTCCACGCTTGAGCGGCGGCGCGGTTTTCGTCGCTGGGCTGGTCATTGAGCGTTCCCGCGGCGCCGTCAACATAAACCTCGGTGCCGTCTGCGAGGGCTTCAACACCGTGTGCTGCCACAACAGCGGGCAGACCTAGGGAGCGGGCGATGATGGCGGTGTGGGACTGCGGGCCGCCGCCAGAAGTCACCAGCGCTAGGACAAGCGCCGGGTCCAAGGTTGCCGTGTCCGCCGGGGCCAGATCCTCGGCGAGCAAAATAAACGGGGTATCTGAAGCGGGAATGCCAGGCGCGGGAACTCCCCGAAGTTCAGCCACAATGCGGGCGCGAACGTCCAACACGTCGGTAGCTCGCTCGGCCATGTAGCCGCCTAGGTTGTGGAGCATCTCGGAGACGGACGCGGCGGCTTCCCACACGGCGCGTTCAGGCGAAGTTCCGTTGTTGATGAGCTTGGCCGCACCCTTGATGAGCATGGTGTCTTTGGCCATCAAGGCGGTGGCTTCGAGGACTGCCTTACCGTCTCCGGTAGCTTTCTCGGAGCGATCCCTGAGCCGGTCATGAACGTTTTGCGCTGCCGCCTTGAGAGCCGCAGTGGCTTCTTCCGGTGTTGTTCCGGCGGATAGTTGTTCGCCGACGGGAGGTTCGCTGACGGGTTTGGGCATCTGACGAATGGCTGCCACGATGCGTCCCGGACTGACGCCTACGCCTTGGAAGTTCAACACTGAATCCTCTGTTCCTGCTCGGTGCTTGTGGTGCTGCTCGGTACGGAAACGGCTCTGGTTCATCGCTTGTGAGCTACTTCATATAGCAATGCTATAGGTGATAGGGTAGCGCTTATGAGTTTGGATGACCAGCTTCCGCCGAAGATTCGGCTGCTTCGTGCAGCGGCCGAATTGCTGGCAAATTCGGAAGGTTCATCCATTTCTACGCGCCAAATCACCAAACTTGCAGGCGTAACTGCACCCACGCTGTACCACCACTTCGGGGACAAAGAAGGCCTTTTTGACGCAGTTGTTACGGCCGGCTTTGAAGAATATGTTGCGGGCGAGCGGGACTTTGAACCCTCCGGCGAACCCCTTGTGGACGTCCGCCGGATGTGGGACAACCACGTTCAATTCGGGCTCACGCAGCCACACCTCTACTTGGTGATGTTTGGAAATATTCGTCCTGAAAGCCGCCCCTCGATCGTCTCAGACGCGGAATCGCTCCTCGAAGAGATGCTCAGCAAAGCGGCAATCGCCGGACTAATCAACGTGCCTCCACGCGAGGCGGCTCGAAGCATGCTGGCGGCCAATGTTGGGACAACCCTGATGTTGATCGCCGAGCCGGCGGAGGAGCGAAACCTGGAACTCTCAACGATGACCCGGGATTCGATGATCTTCGCCATCTCCACGGAGAAAGCCCGTGACGCCGTAGCAGAGGATCCCGGGAAGTCCCCCGTGGTGGTTGCGGCAATAGCACTAAACGCGGCCCTGCAGGCTTCGCGTTCGGATCAATTGTCTAGTTCGGAGCTAAAACTCTTCTTAGAGTGGCTGCACCGAATTTCCGGCAGTTCTTAGGACTGCAACGTTATTTATCAACCTGATTCCGCAGAGTTGCGGGACGGACGTGAGGAAGACTGATGGCTACACAAGCCGTGGATAAGCCCCGGACCAGCCTGCGGGTTGGCGTACAGAAATTTGGGACGTTCCTCTCCGGAATGATCATGCCCAACATTGGTGCGTTCATAGCCTGGGGACTAATTACAGCCCTGTTTATTGAGAAGGGCTGGATTCCGGTACCTGCCCTTGGTGGATTCGGAGAAAACTCTGCCGGCGTGGCCAACATTGGTCTCGTTGGCCCGATGATCACCTACTTGTTGCCACTCCTTATTGCTTACACCGGCGGCAAGATGGTCTACGACGTCCGCGGTGGTGTGGTGGGCGCCATTGGCACCATGGGCGTGATTGTGGGCGCTGGTATCCCGATGTTCATCGGTGCCATGATTATGGGCCCGCTTGGCGGCTGGACCATGAAGCAGCTTGACCGCTTGTGGGATGGCAAAATCCGCCCCGGCTTCGAGATGCTGATCAACAACTTCTCAGCCGGCATCTGGGGCGCCGTTCTGGCCATGCTCGGGTTCTTTGGTGTTGCACCGGTGGTCTCCGGATTCAGTGCCGGTGCGGGCCAGGTGGTGCAGTTCTTGGTCAACAATGGCCTCTTGCCACTGACCAGCATTTTCATCGAGCCCGCCAAGGTGCTCTTCCTCAACAACGCCATCAACCACGGCGTACTGACCCCGCTGGGTGTCCAGCAGTCCTTGGATCAGGGCAAATCGATCCTCTTCCTCCTCGAAGCCAACCCTGGCCCGGGCTTGGGAATCCTGCTGGCGTTTAGCTTCTTTGGCCGCGGAGCTGCCAAGGCTTCCGCTCCTGGCGCTGCGATCATCCACTTCCTCGGTGGTATTCACGAGATCTACTTCCCCTACGTATTGATGCGTCCGCTCCTGATCCTGGCCACCATTGCTGGCGGTATGACGGGCATTGCAACCCTTGCTATTACTCACTCGGGCCTTGTGGCTCCGGCAGCACCCGGCTCGATCATTGCGGTCCTGGCGCAGACCTCACGCGATAGTTACTTTGGCGTGATCCTCTCGGTACTCCTCGCTACTGCCGTTTCTTTCTTGGTGGCTTCGGTCATTCTTCGTACCTCTAAGGACAAGGGCGAGGACGACTTGGGTGCCGCTACGTCCAAGATGGAAGCCATGAAGGGCAAAAAGAGTTCGGTTGCTTCCACTCTCAACGGTGGCGCAACTGGTGCAGGTGTTGGAACGGCTGTTTTGGCTGGTCCTATCAAGAACATAGTT
Organism: Pseudarthrobacter sp. J1738; assembly: GCF_050490315.1. Taxonomy (NCBI): domain Bacteria; kingdom Bacillati; phylum Actinomycetota; class Actinomycetes; order Micrococcales; family Micrococcaceae; genus Pseudarthrobacter; species Pseudarthrobacter sp. J1738. Next base: position 35,440 of record NZ_JBNPEO010000013.1, read on the forward strand.
TTTGCGTGCGACGCCGGTATGGGCTCGAGCGCCATGGGCGCCTCGGTACTGCGCAACAAGATCAAGGCGGCCGGCTTGACCGACGTCAAGGTCACCAATGCGGCGATCGCCAACCTGACTGACACGTACGACGTTGTGGTCACTCACCAGGACCTCACCGAACGCGCTAGGCCCCGGACCGAGAGCGCACAGCACTTCTCGGTGGATAACTTTATGGGCAGCCCGCGCTACGACGAGATTGTTGATTTGGTGCGCAGCTCCCAGACTGCTCCCGCCGATACGGCTACAACAGCACCAGCTGCGGCGGTTACTGCGGTAGGTGGCGGTGCCGCTGTGGCTAGCGCCGACGTCGCACCTTCTGCCGGGGCAGTATCTGAGGAAGCGGCTCAAAGTGCCGCGTCCAAGGACATCCTCCGGTCCTCCAGTGTGATCCTTAATGGCGCTGCGCGTGACCGTGATGGCGCCATTGACGAGGCCGGAAAGCTCTTGCTGGACCGTGGTGCTGTGGATGTGGGCTACGTTCAGGCCATGCATGAGCGCGAAGAATCCGTCTCCACTTACATGGGCAGTTTCCTCGCAATTCCGCACGGCACCAACGACGCCAAGGATCACATCCTGCACTCGGCCGTGTCCTTCATCCGTTACCCGGAGGGCATCGACTGGAACGGCAAGGAAGTGAAGTTTGTGGTGGGTGTTGCCGGTGTCAACAACGAGCACCTGCACATCCTCTCCTCCATCGCCAAGATCTTCACTAACAAGGCGCAGGTGGCTCAGCTTGAATCAGCCACCAGCGTTGAAGAGATCTTGGACCTCTTTGAAAAGGTGAATTCATAGTGAAAGCAGTTCATTTTGGTGCTGGAAACATCGGACGCGGTTTTGTGGGGCTCTTGCTCCACGAAGCCGGGTACGAGGTGGTGTTCGCTGATGTTGCAGACGCGCTGATTAGCCAACTTGCCGCAGCTGATTCCTACACGGTTCACGAAGTGGGGGAGAACCCGGCAGACAAAACTGTCACGGGCTTTCGTGCGCTGAACTCTGGCAGCCAAGAGGCCGCCGTTGTGGAAGAAATTGCGACGGCGGATGTGGTCACCACAGCTGTGGGGCCGCACATCCTCAAGTTCGTGGCACCTGTCATCGCCCGCGGCCTGGCAGCCCGGCCCGCCGGACTTGCGCCGCTGCACGTGATGGCTTGTGAGAACGCCATTAACGCAACGGACATCCTCCGCGACGCCATTGTGGCTAACTGGGATGACGCAGCCGGTTCTTTGGATTCGGTGGCAGTCTTTGCCAATACCGCTGTGGACCGGATTGTTCCCAACCAGGCCGCAGGGCAGGGGATGGACGTGACGGTGGAAACCTTTTACGAGTGGGTTATTGACGCCACCCCGTTTAAGGGCGCTCCGCCGGTCATTCCGGGAGCCACTTTTGTGGACGCGCTGGGCCCGTACATCGAGCGCAAACTCTTTACGGTGAACACCGGGCACGCCTCGGCCGCCTACTTTGGTTATGCAGCTGGGATCGAGAAAATATCCGATGCCATGGCAGATCCGACTGTTGGTGCCAAGGTGCGGGCAGTGCTTGAGGAAACTAAGGCATTGTTGGTGGCAAAACATGGTTTTGATGAGGCGGCACAAGAGGCCTACGTTCAAAAGATTCTTGGCCGTTTCACCAACCCGTACTTGCCGGACACTGTGAACCGTGTGGGCCGTGCGCCGATGCGTAAACTCAGCCGCAACGAACGGTTTATCTCCCCGGCGGCTGAACTAGCCGAACGTGGGACCACGCCGTCGGCCTTGCTTGAGGCGATGGGTGCGGCACTGCGCTTTGACGATCCAGCTGACGCTGAAGCCGTTGAGCTTGGTGGAATCTTGGCTTCGAGCTCAGCGGCGGAAGCTGCCGAGAAGATCACGGGGCTGGAGGCGGATCACCCGCTTTTTGGTGCAGTGGTTGAACTCATTGACGCTGCAATCAAGGAACGGGACGCGGCAAAAGCCTAAGGCCCTGAGCTAAACACCGTTTCTAACGAACCCCCTCTCACCTTTGAATAGAAGGCTGAGAGGGGGTTCCGTGTTAACCAGATCCAGCAATACTTGTTGTTAGGTGCCCTAACTGTTAGGATACCTAACTATGAACGTTGAACAGAAGCACAGCCCCGAGCTGCTCGCCCTTAGCGCGGAATTTCGGGAAGCCCTCAGGCATAGTGTGTTTTTCGCCCGGCGTTTTGACTCCGACGGGGAACTCAGCGTCGCACAACTGAGCATGCTCAACATGGTAGCCAGCGGCCCCGTCCGCGTGGGCGAAATTGCACGCAACCTCGGAGTTAAAGTTCCCAGTGCCACCGAGCAAATCATCCGGCTCGAAAAAGCCGGCCTCGTCCTACGCCAACCCGATCCCGAGGACTCCCGGGCCGTGCGCGTAGCGCTCACTGAGGCCGGCAAACAGACAGCAGCTAGCTCCAACGAACGCCGCAACCACTCCATGGCCGGCGTCTTAGCGGCCCTCACCGCCCAAGACCGGGAAGCGCTCAGCAAAGCACTGCCGGTGATCTCGAAAATCAATAACAACATCCACCAGGACTGAACCGCCTCAGCCCTGGCCATCCAAGCACTAGGAGAATCCTCGATGGAAGGCCAGCTCGCAGAAACCCTGCAGGCAAGCGAAGAAACGCTCGAAGCTGAAAAAGCCTCGTTTCTCAAACAACCCAAGGCCGTGTGGGCCACCGCGCTCGCAGCCGTCTTTGCATTTATGGGCATCGGATTGGTTGACCCCATCCTGCCCGCAATCGCCAAAAACCTGCAGGCCAGCCCCAGCCAGGTTTCCTTGCTCTTCACCAGCTACTTTGCCGTCACGGCAGTCGCCATGCTGATCAGCGGTTTTGTCTCCTCCCGGATCGGCGGCAAAAAAACACTGCTCACTGGCCTAGCCATCATTGTGGTGTTCGCATCCCTCTCTGGAACTTCCGGAAGCGTTGGTGAACTCGTTGGATTCCGTGCCGGTTGGGGCCTAGGAAACGCCCTGTTTGTGGCCACGGCGCTCGCCGTGATTGTTGGTGTGGCAAGCGGCGGCGCAGCTACCGCCATCATCCTTTATGAGGCCGCACTTGGCTTAGGAATCTCGCTCGGTCCACTCCTTGGAGCACTGTTGGGCGGCTGGCAGTGGCGCGCACCATTCTTTGGGACTGCAGTACTGATGGCCGCTGCGTTTATCGCCCTCCTCGTGATGCTCCCCAAAACGGCGCTGCCAGCTAAAAAGGTTCGCTTGCGTGATCCCCTCCTTGCACTGGGGCACAAGGGACTGCGGACCACTGCGGCGTCCGGGCTCTTCTACAACTACGGCTTCTTCACCATTTTGGCTTTCACCCCCTTCATCCTGGGTATGGACGCCTACGGCATTGGAGCTGTGTTTTTTGGCTGGGGAGTCGCCCTGGCGGTGTTTTCCGTGTTCGCAGCTCCGGTCCTCCAGCGTCGATTCGGCTCAGTGACGGTGCTGGCCTTTACGCTGGGACTGCTGATGCTGGACCTAGTGGGACTGGGACTGGCCGCTGGGCACTCGGTGACCGCCGTCGTCGTACTGGTGATTGTGGCTGGCGCACTGCTGGGTATCAACAACACCATCTACACCGAGCTTGCCATGGGCGTTTCTGACTCCCCGCGCCCGGTAGCCTCAGCCGGCTACAACTTTGTTCGGTGGGCAGGTGGTGCCCTGGCTCCGTTCTTCGCCGCAAAATTGGGCGAAAACTTTGGCGCTCAAGTTCCGTTCTTTGTTGCTGCCCTCACCCTGGCCATCTCAGCCTTGGTAGTTATTGGCGGACGCCGTTACCTGAAAGAACACGAACCAGAAGCCGTGTAAATCAGCTTCAAACAAGGTGTGGCACCTACCTCAACGAGGTAGGTGCCACACGTTCTTAATGAGCCGTTCAGACCTTCGCGGAACCCTTCTTTACAAACAACGTCTCGGCTTGCTCAAGAGACATACCGTTGGTCTCCGGCACCTTGAACATCACAAAGAAGAAGGACGCGGCAGCGAACAACGCGTACATTCCGTACGTCAGCGGGAGAGAACCTGCCGCCATCACGGGGAAGCTGAGCGTAATGGCAAAGTTAGCCACCCACTGGGCTGCGGCGGCTAAGCCCAAAGCGCGTGCACGGATCTTGGACGGGAAAATTTCGCCCAACAACACCCACACCAACGGGCCCCACGAAGCGCCGAAACTCACCACAAAAACGTTCGCGGCAACCAACGCTACTGGCCCCCACGCACCCGGCAAAGTAATGTCCGGGGACGTGCCCACGGCTGAGGAAAAAGCTATCGCCATGGTTGCCAAGGAAACTGCCATACCAATCGAACCGGTCAGCAAAATCGGGCGGCGGCCAACCCGGTCCACCAAGGCGATCGCCACGAGGGTCACCAAAATGTTCACAATTGCCGTGACCACGGAGATGGTGAGCGAATCCTTTTCTTGGAAGCCAACTGCCTTCCACAACGTGGTGGAGTAGTAGAAAATCACGTTGATGCCCACAAATTGCTGGAGGACTGAGAGGATGATGCCGATCCACACCACAGGCTGCAAACCCCATGCGGAACCGCGCAGAGCACCCTTCTTCTCCGAAAGTTTGTCCTCGGAAATGGCCGCTTTGATTTCGCGGATGTGGCGGTCCGTATCCTCGTTAGGAGCAATGGATTCAAAGACCTCACGGGCCTTGTCTTCCTTCCCCTGGAAAACCAGGAAACGCGGAGATTCAGGCAGCGTAAAGGCGATCCAGCCGTAAACCACCGCGGGAACCGCGCCAGCAATGAACATCCAACGCCACGCTTCAATGCCGAACCAGAGCGGATTGTGAGCACCACCAGCAGAGGTGGCAAAAAGTGCATCGGAGAGCAGCGCTGCGAAAATACCGGTGGTGATGGCCAACTGCTGCAGGGAGGCCAAACGGCCGCGCACCTGGCGCGGGGAAATCTCGGAAATATACGCGGGGGCAATCACCGAAGCCAAGCCAATACCCAAGCCACCCACCAAGCGCCAGATAATCAGATCCCACACACCGAAGGCAAAACCAGCACCGAGGGCGCTGATCAAAAATAGTGCTGCGCCAAGCTTCATCGCAGGAATTCGGCCGTACTTGTCAGCGATTCGACCGGCCAAGTACGCACCCACGGCGCAACCTAAGAGAGCCACAGCCACAGCGAACCCGGTGACGGCCTCGGAGAGCGCGAACTGATCCTTGATGGCGTCAACCGCGCCATTAACCACGGAAGAATCGAAACCGAAGAGGAATCCTCCCACGGCTCCTGCTACTGCAAGCCAAATGACCCTCGGTGGGATCTTAGTGTTGGCCTGCGGGGCATCGCTACCCGGGCCTTGGTGCTGTTTTTCCGTGGACATCTTTGCTCCTACTCGGATTATTAAGGGCGTCGAGTTGGCATCCTTGGCTTCCCGGCACATTTCCATCCAGTCTTGCACCGGGACCGGTGCGGTGCCAGTTAAACAGGGAACGCGCCGTCGTTCTGGGCCCTAAATGTGCTTAAGGCGACATTACGACGGCGCGTTCCCGGCTTGGTTGCTTGGCTCCGCTTATGCGGGGGCTCTTCTAGTGGACAGGCAGGGCGTCCGCGTCTGCTGGTGCGGCTCCGCTACTCGGATCAGTGAGTTTGCGGTTGGGCAAAGCGAAGCTGATCAAGAACGCAATGCCGGTGAGAATTGCTGCGGTGAGCATCACGCCGTCGATCGCTTGGGCGAAGCCATCCGTGATGGGCTGGGTCAGCTGCGCGTTAGCGCCATGCAGCCAACTTGTGTCGTTGAGCGAATCGTTGGAAGCGCCCTTTTTGACGAACTCAAAGAGCTTGGCATTGGCCGGGTCAGAGGCGATCGCCGGATCCTTGAGGAGCTTGAGGTAATCCGGATTGGCCATGGCATTTTTGAGGCCGCTGGCAACTTTGTCTGCCGCGAGGCTAAAGAGCATTGAGATGAACACTGCGGTGCCCACTGCGCCACCCATAGAACGGAAGAACGCGGCGGTGGAGGTTCCAACGCCCATGTCCTTGGCCGGTACGGATACCTGCATAGCCAAGGTCAGCGGCTGCATGCAGAAGCCCAGTCCAACACCAAAGAATACGGCGATGAGGCCGGGGACCCACAGCTCCGTGTCCCAGTGCAGCGAGAAGCTCATCACAAGCGCCGCGGCCGTGAGAATGGCCGTTCCAACGATCGGGAAAACGCGGTACGTGCCGGAGGCGGAGATGGTCCGGCCTGCCGTGATCGAGCCAAACAGGATACCCACGGTGAAAGTGATCATCATCAGGCCAGCTTCTGTGGGGGTGAGCCCCTTAACCAGCTGGAGATACATTGGCAGCATGGCGATGGCACCGAACATACCCACACCGATGATGAAGTTCAGTAGTGAGGACAAGCCAAAGGTGATGTTGCTGAAGAGTCGCAGGGGGATCAGCGCATAGTCACCGGCACGACGTTCGGCGAATAGGAACGCGATGATACCGATGACTCCGAGGCCGTAGCAGAGCCACGAGTTCCCTGAAGTCCAACCCCATGAGCGGCCCTGTTCGGCGACGAGGAGCAAGGGGACGATCGCCAAGGTGATGGCCGCGGCGCCCCAGTAGTCGATCTTTTGTTTGACGTGCCGTGTGGGCAAGTGCAAGAACATAAACACAACAGTCAGCGCTGCGAGACCGATGGGGAGGTTCACAAAAAACACCCAGCGCCAGCCGTCAAAGCCAAGAATGTTCGAGCTTCCGGCGAAGGCGCCACCGATCACGGGGCCCAGTACGGAGGAGATGCCAAAGACGGACATAAAGTAGCCCTGGAATTTGGCGCGGTCCTTCAGAGCAACGATGTCGCCGATGATGGTCAGGGCCAAGGCCATCAGACCACCTGCACCGAGGCCTTGGATGCCGCGGGCGATAGCGAGTTCCGTCATCGAGTGCACAGAACCCGCGTAGAGGGAGCCGGCCAAGAAGATGATGATGGCGATCAGGTAGAGCGGGCGGCGTCCGAAGATGTCGCTGAGCTTGCCGTACAACGGGGTGCTGACCGTGGAGGTAATGAGGTACGCCGTGGTGGCCCATGCCTGCAATGAAAGGCCGTCAAGGTCGTTGGCGATGGTGTAAATCGAGGTCGAGACGATGGTCTGGTCCAAGGAGGACAAGAACATTCCGAGCATCAGGCCGATCATGACCAGTACGGTTTGCCGCTGGCTCAGAGTCTCGCCGGCCGCGACGGTGCCGCGGCGTTTGGGCAGGGTGGTAGACATGGAATTTCTCCAGGAAGTGGGGGCTAAGCATTGATAGTTGCTTTCAGTAACTATCTTATCTCGGACTTTGTTCCCGGAGTGTTAAATATTTTCGCCGAGTGGGTAGATAACGTCCCTTTGAAGGGCCTCAAAGCGACGTTATCTACCCACTCGGCGAAAGGGGAGGAAGTTAGAGGTCGGTGAGGATGCCGTCGGGGTCGCAGAAGATCATGGCTCCGGGACGGAAGGTCACGCCGTCGATCTCTATCTCGACATCAGCCTCGCCAGCGCCGGTTTTGCTGCTCTTACGCGGATTGCTGCCCAGCGCCTTAACGCCCAGTGGCAACTCGCCAATCGCTTCACGGTCACGGACCGCACCGTTAATAACGACGCCGGCCCACCCGTTCTCCACGGCGCTCGCCGCGATCATGTCCCCCATCAAAGCCGTGCGTAGCGAACCGCCGCCGTCCACCACCAGTACGGCTCCGCGCCCGGGGCTAGCCAAAACGGACTTCACTAAGGCGTTGTCCTCGAAGCAGCGAACCGTGCGAACGGGCCCGCTGAAATGAGAATGGCCGCCGATGGACTGGAACTGCAAGGCAACAGAGTCCAGTTCGTCACCGCGCTCGTCAAAGAGGTCGGCTGTGTTGATGCGGTTCTCTGCGGTGGTCTCGCTCATGGGTCTCCTTTGATCCGAACTTCTGGCTGGCTGTGCGCCTGGAGCCAGAATAGCTGTTTGCGAGCATGCGGTTGCCTCACGGCTCCGCATGACAAGCCATCCACGGCGGTGAAAGGTATGCTGTGCCCCAGACCAGCCAGTAGCGCCGCAAAGGAACAGTGGACCCCATGATGCAGCCCAACCTGCCCAGCGCAGGCGCCGCTTTCGAAGAGCCTCAGATCAGGGTACGCCCGGCGTGGATCACTGGCGTGATCCTAGTCAATCTTGGAATTAATGCAGCGTTCTATGGGCCGCTTCAGGTCCTCATGGGCCTTCAGGCTGAGCATTTTGACCCCGGCCAGAAGGAAGCCATCCTCGCCCTGGTCACCGGTTGTGGTGCAGCGGTTTCACTGGTGGCAAACCCCATTTTTGGTGCCTTTTCTGACCGCACTACATCCCGGTTTGGCAGGCGAGTCCCGTGGGTTGTGCTCGGTGCTGTTCTTGGAGCTGCCGCGTTGTTTGCGCTCGCCGGAGCTCCCAATGTTGCAGTGATGACCATCCTGTGGTGCCTGGTCCAAGCCGGGTGCAACGCAATGTATGCGGCCATCACCGCCGCCATCCCGGATCGCGTCCCCGTGCCGCAACGAGGCAAAGTCGGCGGTCTTGCGGCGATGGGTCAGACGGTAGGTATCCTGCTCGGCGCGGTGATTGCCGCCGTCGTTAGTGGAAACATCGCTATGGGTTACATTTTCTGTGCCATTGCGCTGCTCGCCGGCGTGGTTCTTTACCTCTTTAAGAGCGACGACGCCGCTCTAGATCCCGCTGCTCTGGAACCGCAGGATTGGGGTGCTTTTTTTGCGGGATTTGTGCGGCCATTCCGCCACGCGGATTTCACCTGGGCGTGGATTACCCGGCTCCTGGTAAACGTCGGTAACCACATGATCACCCTATACTTGCTGTTTTTCCTCAAGGACGGGGTCAAAGTCCAGGATCACACAGGCCTCACCCCGGAATTTGGGGTGCTGGTTCTGACCGGCCTGTACGCGGTGTTTGTGATCATCACTAGCGTGCTTGCCGGGCCGATCAGTGACAGGCTTGGCCGCCGGAAGCCTTTGGTAATCGCGTCGTCGGCCATTATTGCTTTGGCCTCGTTGATCTTGGCGTTTGCACCAACCTGGATTGGCGCGATTATTGGTGCGAGCGTTTTGGGGATCGGATTCGGTGCGTACTTGGCGGTGGATTTTGCCCTGATCACCCAGATCCTCCCGGACGCTTCAGCTCGGGGAAAGGACCTAGGCGTTATCAACATTGCCAACTCCTTGCCGCAGGTTATTGCCCCGGCACTCGCATGGCCCTTTGTGACTTTCTGGGGTGGGTACGTTTCCCTGTACATTGCCGCCGCAGTGATTGGGCTGTTGGGCGCCGTGTTTGTGGTCAAAATCAAGGGCGTCCGGTAGCGCCGGCCAGATTAGACTGACGAAATGGACGCTTATCTCATCACCACCATCCTGTGCGGCGCGGCCATTCTGGTTGGAGTGGCGGGGGTAATTATCCCCGTGTTGCCGGGAAGCATTCTGATCGGTTTGAGCTTGCTGGCTTGGGCACTCTTCGCCGGGGCAGGAACCCTGGGTTGGGTGATTTTTGGGATCGGACTGTTTTTTGTGATTGCCGGAATGACTGCAAGCGCGGTGCTCACAGGGCGGAAACTCAAACAACACTCAGTGCCCAGCCGTTCGATAGTCGCTGGGCTTGTCGCCGGAATTATTGGCATGTTTGTGATCCCTGTGGTGGGCCTCTTTGTGGGGTTCGCGGCGGGGTTGTTGTTGAGTGAGCTTGCCAGAACACGCGACTTTGCAGTGGCCTGGCGCTCCAGCTGGGCGGCGCTGAAGGCCACCGGCGTAGGCATGTTGGTGGAGTTTGCGTGCGCTTCCCTCGCGGCCAGCACTTGGGTGGTTGGTGTGTGGATTCACGCACTGAACTGAAGTGTTTGCTCAGCCCGGCCGCGTCCCAGATAGCATCGTGAGATGAGTTCAGATCAGAGCCGGGAAGCCTCGGCATTCCACGATCCCCGCGATCTGACCCCTTTCCGTGGAGTCCAGATCCATGTCCCCTTACTGAGTGTGCCGGGCGCCTTGGGCGAGCGGATTGCCAACGCTTCACGCCGCTACCGGATCCGTCCGCTATCGCCCGGAGTTGCACCGCGCCTGAAACCGCTAACGCCCCGGCCGGTGAAACATATCCATGCCGCAATCTTCTCCGGCGCCGAGCCCGAACGGCTTATCACTTTGGCGCGCACCTACCCCGGCTGGGCGGGCCTTTGCTACGTGATGGCAGGCCTGCAGGCCTACCAAATGCGGCAATTTCCGCAGGCAGCGGAGCTATTGCGCCGGGGCATTAATACGGTGAACGACGACGACGCGGGCCGTTACATCGCAGAGAACCTGATGCAGCTGCTCACCCAGGTTGAATTAGGCGATGGCGTGAGTGTGCGGGTCTTGTTCTCCGAAGAAGCCGTGATGCTTGCCTTGGCGCACAGCTTGGACGAAATTGGTGAACCCGAAGCGGCGCTAGAGGTGCTTGAACCTCTGCCCGCATCCTTAGCGAAGGTTCTCGCCATAAGCCAAATCGCTGCGAGCCTAGAACGGCATGATTTAGTGATTGGCCTCAGCGACGGTCTACGCAATGTGGACGATCTTGCTGCGGCCATCTTGTTGTTACGGGCACGTTCCCTGCGCGCAGTGGGTCGTTTGAAGGACACTGAAGCCGCAATTGCCGAGATCCTTCGCCGCAAGCGCACCTCTTTGTTGCTTCGGAACGCTGCCATGACGGAGCGGGCCCTACTGGTGCTGGACGCTGGCTGGAAGGCGTTGCCCCGCCGTCGTCCCCGTCCCATTGACCGAAAACTGCGGCCTGGCGGTAAAGCTGAGCAGCAAGAGTGGATGCGCGCGTACCGGAACAAATCCGGCAAGTGAAGCCCCGGCTGGTGCGGCGCGAAAGAATAATTAACAAAACGCTAGCGGGGTTCATTGCAGGACGCTAAAGTTTTACACAGGTTGTCACATGGTTGAATCAAATGTCATGCACGGTGAAGTGTGGGGCATTAGTTCCGGTGTAGAGACCAGAGCCACTGTGGTGTGGGGGTGCGAACGGCCACCAGAACTACAGATCCGAAAAACGACGGCGGTCACCCCTTGGGAGTGGAGGTGACCGCCGTCGTTTGTCTAAGAACTCTTAGTCCCTTCGCAGAGCTCGTTCCATGTCGCGGCGGTCCTTCTTTGTGGGCCTGCCTGTGCCGCGATCGCGCTGGGGGATACCCAGAGACGGTATAGCCGGACGTGCCGGAGTGTGATCTGTGAAGCAATGCGAAGCCGCCTCAGCACCTACGCGTTTGGAAATAAGCTGACGGACCTCCAAAATGCGTTCGAATCCAGACTGACGAATTCGCACAGTGTCCCCAACAATCACAATTTGTGAGGCTTTGACAGGGTTGTTGTTAATACGCACGTGCCCGGCACGGCATGCTGTGGTTGCTGCCGATCGGGTTTTATAGGCACGGACTCCCCACAACCAAGCATCAATTCGGACCGCCGCTGACTGGCTAGCACTCACGGCTTCGAGTCCTGTTCTGCGGCTGGCGTGACGTATCCGGCCACTGCACGGCGTGCGATCCCTGGCTTGTTGGCCCGGTTAGGCAGGTTAGGCAAAGAATCGGCAATGGAAACGCGGGAGCCGGTCTCCAAAGCTGAGATATTTTTAGCCGCTGCGGTACCGGTTCCCTTAACAATCTTTTGGATTGCATCGGTGGGCTCGGGGCCCAGCTTGGCGCGCGGATTCTCAACTCGGGCCAAGCGGGGAATTACACCTGAATCTACAGCTTTGGCCAGTGCACGAGCGTCAGCTTCCCACACGGCTTTGGACCAACGCGGGTTGAGCTGGGGTTTTTCAGATGCCGACTTTGGAGCTCTGGGTTCTTTTGGCTCTTTGGGCTTTCGAGCCGGCAGCTTGAGGGCTTTGGGAAGACTAATGGCCGGCATATGCAACCGGGGAGGCTCTTCCTCAACCCAGAGAGTGGACGGTGCGGCTTCGCCAGCGTCCGGCGCCTCGGCGGGCTCGGTGAAAGATTCGTCACGGTGCATTCTGCGACGTTTCCCGAGCGTAGCCACGCTGTAAAGTCCGCGCCCCAGCCCTACCACCACCATGGCCAAGAATCCGAACAAAGCGATGCCAAGTAAGAGAAGGAGAGCGACGCCGAGAGTCCCAAAAAAGGTCAGATTGAGTATCGCCGTTACGTCCGTCACGCGATGCCTCCTGTCCGCCATTGCCAGTCCAATATCTCCATCCACCCTAGCGAATGAGCCATGGAAGAATGTCAGCCACGGCGTTCGAGTGGGAAACCGTGGCTGAGCCGTTATTACCTTGTCAATTGCTGGGAGAACTCGGCGGCCACAGAACTGGTTTGTGGCACTGCGTTAACCTTGGTTGAGACGAAATTGTGGTGCGGATACGTATCCGGCCGCGCCGAGGCACAATAGCGAGGCACAACAGGAGGGCCGGATGAGCGAGTCAGTACGCCCGCGTCCAGTTTTTGCCTCCGCGCAATCTTCGTCCGAAGCTATTGGTGCCCGGCTGCGCGAGCTTGAAGTTCTTACAAAGGGCCCAGCCTGGGCATTGACCCGTTCGGCGCCCTGGGTGATCGCCGTGCTTCAAGCTTCATTTACTCGCACCCGGCCGCAACTGCCCCTGGAGCAATTTCACGCAGACGTTGACGCGTTTTTGGAACAGCTTCGCCGCGATGACCCCAGCCTAGGCGGCTCGGCTACCGGCAAAACCTTCGCTGATGAGTGGACTCGCAAACGCTTCCTGACCCGCCGGAACCATTCCGGGCAGATTGTTTACGAGGCAACCGAATCGGCGGCGCGTGTGTTGGCATTTTTGGACAGCCTCTCCTCCGAGCGCTCCACCCTCAACGGTTCCCGCTTGGGCACGCTCCTAGGCGACGTTGAAAAGCTCGCGAACGAGACCAACCCCGATCAAAGCGCGCGTCTAGAAGCACTCGAGGAAGAAATTCTTGAGCGCCGCCAACTGATCGACGACATCACCTCCGGCGAGTTCGACGGCCTCCTCGATGAGGACGAGGCAGTTGAGGCTGCCGGAAACATTCTGGACCTAGCCGCAAGTCTGCCCGCCGACTTCAAAAAAATGCGTGACCGGATCGAAAAGCTCGTTGGGGATTTGCGCAACCAAATCATCGAAGAATCATTGAGCAAGGGCGCCACCATGGCCCAAGTCCTTGAGGCAGACAAACGGCTGCGGCAAAGCCCCGAAGGCCGCACCTTCCGCTCCTTCGCAGCCTTCCTCGAGGACCCCAACCAGCAACTGCGATTCCGCTCAGCCATTGGCGAAGTCCTCAGCCGAGAATTTGCCGATGACCTCAGTATTGAAGACCGCGAGACTCTCAAAAACCTTGTGGCAGAACTGCGTCACCAACACCGGCAAATCCAGCGGATCTACGGCAAACTTTCCGAGAGCCTGAACACCTATGTGCAGAGCGAGGACTTCCGGCAGTCCGTGCGCTTGCGTGAAGTGTTGCGTGAAGCCGAGCGTGCCATCCGTTCGGTGCCCTACGAGCGCGAGAGCCCAGCTTTTACCCGCGCACCTGAGCTTTTTACCCCCGACTTTGAGTCCTTGGCCATGGTTAAACTCTTTGATCCGGACGACTTTGTTCCGCCGCCACGCCTCGCTGAGCCGATTTCGTTTAGCGAGGGGGACCGCACCCGCTCGCCGAGAACCGCCAAGGCAAAGGACGACGTCGTCCGTTCAGTTTTGGCGGGGGCGCAGACACTTGGTGGCGCGTGGGCCGAACTTCCTGCGGGGGAGCGCCACATCAACACGATTCGTGCCCTGTTGTCCGCGGCACTGCACTCCGGGGCTGGCTTTGATAGGAGTCAATGGGAGCGCATTGAATTTGAACAGATTGACGGCAGCACGCGTGAAGCATATTTGCCCCTGGTATCCCTGAGTGAGGACGTTGATGACTGAGGAAAACGCACCATCCCCCAGTGGGCACACCCAGCGGGATCCGTTTGCGGTGCGGCCACGGGACACGTTTGTGGACGGGGCTGCCCTGTTCCCGGCGGACACGGGTGTTCTGCCAATGAAGGTGCGCCAAGCTCTGGTCCGTCTACTCAAAGGCCCGTACATTGACGGTGGCCGGGACGAGAAGCTGTGGACCACGCTCTTGGACAACCAGATCATCTTGCGTAGCCGCCTCTCGGAGCTGTTCTTGACCCTGCAGTTAGACCATGAGCGCAAGATTGCAGTGCTGCGCCCGGTTGATCCGGAACTCATTGGTGGCAGCAGTCGGTCAAGTATTCTGCGCCAACAACGTGCCCTTAGCCGAGTGGAAACCATTGTGCTTTTGCGCCTTCGTCTCCTGTTGGACCGGCATGTTCAGGCCCAGACGGAACCCACCATCACGCTCGAGGAAATTGCTGAGATCGTGGCGCACTTCCAACCTGCCGGCCAACAAGACGCACTCCGCGATCACGATGCTGTGAACCGCGCCATCACCAAATTGCAAGCCCGTCAGCTACTGCTTCCCACGGCGATCGACGGCGTCTACGCCATCAGCAACGCGCTCCCGCTGGCCCTGCCTTTCGAGAACATCGGCGACATCCCCGCACAAATCCAATCCCTGGCCAACGCCACCGCCGACCCCACCGGCACCGAACCGCTCCTGGACCTCGACGGGGAAGGGGCCAGCGACGACGACTCTGACGACGGCGAAGCGGAACCGAGAAGCGGAACCGGGGACATGCGACAGCCTGCGTCTAAGCGAGAAACGAGCGAGCATGCAGAGCATGTGGCCGGTACCGCAGTAACCGAAGACGCGACAGCAGAGGACGAGTCATGAGCATCGCCACCATGTTGCCCCTCGGCGACCTGACGAATCCCGGCCAGATGCGTTTGGCTCTGGTTCAGGTGGTCAACTGGGGCACGTTCCACGGTGCCCACACCATGCACGTGGACCGCAACGGAACCCTGCTGACCGGCAACTCCGGTGTGGGTAAGTCCACGCTTTTTGACGCTATGCTCCGCGTTTTTGATGCCCGTCCCCGCTCAAACGAGGCGGCAGCGCAACGCTCCGGCGGCGTGGTTGAAGACAAGCGCACCACATTCACGTACATGCGTGGCAAGGTGGGCGACCGTGCTGTGGGGGAGGGCTCGGCGAGTGCTTATCAGCGGCCGGGGGCCACATGGTCTGCGATCGGGCTGAGTTTCGACAACGCCGCGGGAACGAGTGTGACCATCTCGGCACTCTTTGACCTACCCAAAAACGGTACTGAATCCGCCGTCGGACGTTTTTATCTGATTGATAACCACCCGCTGGATCTGGACGCGATCGAATCCATCGCCGAGAAGCGCTTTACCCGCTCTGCATTGGAGCAGATTTTCCCCAACGCGCAGGTTTTTGACGTCCACAAAACCTTCGCGGAGCGCTTCCGGCGCCTCTTGGGTATCAGCTCAGATCAAGCTTTGCCTTTGCTGCGGGTGATCCAGGCCGGAAAGGGCTTGGGTGGAAGCGTTAATACCTTTTTCCGCGATCAGGTGCTGGACGCCCCGGCCACACTGACAGCTGCCGATGACGTGGTGGAAGAGTTCAGCAACTTGATGTCCATCCGGCAACGGCTTGAGGACGTACGTCAGCAGCGCGATCAGTTGGCTCCGGTGCCTGAGCTGAACGTTGAATACGCCAAACTTTTGCTGGATGCTCACCGGCTCCGTGAACTTTCAGACACCGAATTTGATGCTTATAAGCAGTCTCTTGCGGTGAAAGTCCACGAAGGTACCCTCGCAAAGTTCAAGGACCTGGCTGCAGCCAAGGCCAAGGAGTTGAGCGCGGAGCGTCAGCGCCGCGACGCCCTCGCCAAGGAGTTGCGCGAACAGGAATCGGACTACAACAACCGGGGCGGTAACGCGATCTCGGCAATTGAAGCATCGGTAGAAAATGCTCGCGTTGGTCTGCGCCTTCGCGAGCAAGTGGAGCAGTCCGCACAGCAATCCTTGCGCGACGCTGGCCTTGAGCTGGAGTGGAACGCCGAAGCTTGGGCACAGGCTCACCGCGAGGCTGCGGAGACGGCTGCCCAGCTTGAAGGCAACTCGGAGTCGTTGCGCGAGCTGCGTTTTGAGGCCTTCGATTCGCACGCCACCAAAAAGCGTGAACTCGCTGAGGCGCAACAAGAACTTGCCACCCTCCGTGGGGCCAAATCACTGCTCCCCACGGCCAGCCTGCAAAACCGTGCAGCACTAGCCGAAGCCCTAGACATTGACGCCAATGACTTGCCCTTTGGCGGTGAGCTGATGGACTTGGCGCCTGGGGAGGAGAAATGGCGCCCCGCCGCGGAGCGGGCCTTGCGTTCGCTCGCCACCACCTTGCTGGTGCCCGGTGACAAGTTTGACGCCGTTACCACCTTCCTGAACAACCACACCATTCGTGGGGCTCTCCGCGCGGTTGACACCTCAAAGCCACTCGCCGGCGCTGCCTTGGCATTGGAGGACGTCCGCGAGAATGATCTGCTGGCGAAGCTGGACATTGTTGAAGGCGGCGTGCACCCGGAGGAGGCCGGAAGGTGGCTGCGGGAACGTATTGCTGTGGACTTCGCCTACCCCTGCGTGGAGGACCCTAAAGAACTAGCGCAGCTGGACAAGGGACTTTCCCTAGGAGGTGTGGTCAAACGCAACCGCCACACTGTAGAGAAAGACGACCGTTTCGCCTCCCGCCAGGACTACGTTCTGGGCTTTGATAACAGCATTAAGGTGCAACTACTTGAAGAACGGGTCAAGGAACTTGAAACCGAGCTCGCCGCTGCAGCAACACTGGCCCAAAGCCGCGAAGATTCGCATCAAGGTATGGCCCGTCAGCTCGATGCGCTCAAAAAGATCGCGCAAGACTCCCGGCCCTGGGAACAAGTTTCCACAGAGGCTGCCCAAAGCGAACTCGCCAGGATTCAACAACGGCTCACGGACGCTCTGGCTGCCCAAGAAAACCTTGAACCATTGCGGACGGCCATCGAACAATTCCGCACCAAGCACCAGGCCAGCACCGAGGCTGCGGCAGTTCTGCAGAGCGAGTACAAAACGCTGGACCACCAGCTCAGCGCAACCGATTCCCTCCTGGAAGCTGCACGTCAGCGCCTGAACCAAGCTCCGCCGTCGGAAGTTACGGTTGCCGCCTTGGAACCGTACTTCACCGACTTCGGCGACGTCACCGAGATTCACGAACTGGATAACTTGGCTAACAAGGTCAAAACCCGGCTGCTCAACGAACTTTACGAAGTGCAAGCGCGCGCCCAAGCCACGGCTGACTCGCTGACCCGCATTTTTGAGTCTTTTGTCCGCGAGTGGGGCAGTGGAATCTCGGCGGACTACGGTACCTCGATTGGGGCGGCAGCGGATTTTGAGGCCCGCTACCACTCGATTGTTCGGGATGGGCTGCCAGCGCAAGAGGCCGAGTTCCGCGAATTCTTTAATCAGCGCACTCACGAGTCTTTCAGCACCCTGTTGCACCTTCTAGATGAGGAACGACGCAGTATCAGCAGCCGCATTTTGCCGCTCAACGGCATCCTCTCCGAAGTGAATTTCCATGAGGGAAGCCATCTTGAGCTGGACATTAAACCAACCCTGCCGGTAGCTGCACGGCAGTTTAAAGAAGCCATCACCAATGCGCTGAAGCCTCGCCATGCGCGGGCCGCTAGTACTGAAAATGCGGAGCCTGAAGAAGCGGAACTAACTGCGCGGTACAAGTCCCTTGAGGCGATTGTTAAGCGTCTGGGTTCTGCTGCCCCCGAGGACCGGCGCTGGCGGGCCGAAGTGCTAGATGTCCGCGGGCACTTGTTTATTCAGTGCAAAGAACACCGTAGTGTCACCGGCCCGGATGGTGGTGTGCGAGATGAAGTCTACGTTCACGCTGACACCGGCTCCATGTCAGGTGGTGAGCGTCAACGGTTCACGGCTTTTATTATGGCCGCGGCTCTGAGCTACCAATTGGGCATTGCCGATCAAGGATTCACTAGCTACGGCACTGTGATGATGGATGAGGCGTTTGTGTTGGCCTCGGAGGAATTCGCCGGCGCCGGTATCAAGGCCCTGCACGAGTTTGGGTTCCAGCTGTTGCTAGCCGCCCCGGAGAACGTGATCGATTTGTCCCGCCATTTGGGTTCGGTGACGGAGATTTTGCGGGATAAGCGCACCAACCGTTCAGGCGTCTTGACCTTGCCTGCTGGCGGCCGTGCCGCACCGGGTCAGCCTCAAAGTGAGGCCAACCCGGTGGACATTGTGCTGCGCTAGCGGTCCAAGTTACCGGTTTTGGACGCGTTCCAAAAACAGTTCGGTGCGTTGGATCAGCGCAGCGGTTCTTTCCAGTACCACAGCGTCCGGGTCCGGATTGATCGCGCTCACGGCCGGTGGTTTGCGGACGTTTGAGCTGCACTGGAAGTCGGCGCAAATGAGTGTGCCGATCGTATTACCGTTGCGCCCGGATTGACCTGCACGCTTGGCTACCCAGAGAAGGACTTCTTCCTTGGAGGCAACGTCGCGGCAGAGTTCGCACAGCACGCGCCGGTTTTTCTTGGCTCCACCTTCGGGGGCACGGAGCATAATTCCGTGTAGGCCTTTGGGGCTTGGCAGGATCAAGTACCCTCGCAGGGGCATTTTTGGATCGCGCCAGCCCAGGAAGTCCATGTTTTCCCAGTCGAGGGTTTCCAGATTCTTGGGCAGGTTGAGTTTGCTCGCTTCTGAGCGGCTCGCGTTGAGCAGGGATGAGCGTATTTGGGGTGCCGTTAGTGGCTGCATAACAATGGACCTTTGACAGAAGAAAATGCACTGTTGCCGGAGGCTTTTAGTGCGATGGAACGGTGTTTCAGCCGTTCGCCGGGCAGGCCGCAATGGCCGCCCCGCTTCCTGCGGAGGCCAAGAGCTGCGCCTTGCGCGTCATGCTCGCCTCGTTTCTTCCGTCTTATCCAAAGCCTGTTTGTTGATGGTCCTGTTGAAGTCAGGCCACCCTCTATGGTGTCAAAGATCTTCTTCAAGTGTCTACCTCTGCAGGCATTCTCACCCGGGTGACACTCCTCTCACCCGCCCCAAATGCATTACGCAAGTAAAACATTGCGTAATTTATGGGAACATAGCGTAGCCTTACCTAAGTTCCCATCGATCACTCTCAAGGAGTCCCGTGGCTTCCCGCATTTCAGAGCCTTCTCGCAGGTCAGTCCTCAAATCCGCTGGCGGAGCAACCGCAGCCCTTGCCGCCGTCGTCCTTTCTCTGAGCGCCTGCTCAACCGGACCCGCAGCCTCAGCCACTGCCGGAACAACCGAAAAATCAGCTGCCTTCCCGGTGACCATCAAGCACGCTTTTGGCGAGACCACCATCAAAGCTCAGCCCACACGCGTCGCCACGGTGTCCTGGGTTAATGACGACATCGCCATAGCGCTCGGTGTGATCCCCGTGGGTATGCCCAAAAACGAGTGGGGCAACAATGCCAAGGGCTCCACCCCGTGGAAGGACGCTGCCCTCGAAAAAGCCGGCGCGGCCCTTGGCACTGACAAGGCGCCCGTTCAGTACTCCGAAGCGGACGGCATCAACTTCACCGAGATTGCCAAGCTCACCCCGGACGTTATCCTCGCCGCCTACTCGGGCCTGAGCAAAGAGGACTACACCAAGCTCAGCCAGATCGCCCCCGTAGTTGCTTACCCGGAGATCGCCTACGGCACCCCGTGGCAAGACGCTACGGCCATGATCGGCAAGGCCCTTGGTAAGGACGCTGAAGCCACCCAACTGGTCAAAGAAACCGAAGCACTTGTGGCTGAAAAGGCCGCCAAGTACCCCCAGATCAAGGACAAAACCTTCATCTACGGCAACCTCGAGCCAGCCAAGGGCGACGGCGTCAACGTCTACAGCGCTAATGACAACCGCCCGCGCTTCCTCAGTTCAATCGGAATGACGCTCGCCCCCGTGGTGGCTCAGAAATCCAAGGGTTCCAAGGAGTTCTTTTTCCCCTGGTCCGCTGAAAAAGCCAATGAGCTCGACTCAGACGTCTTTGTGACCTGGGTTCCGGACACCACCACTGCTGAGGCCATCACAAAAGATCCCCTTTTGAGCCAGATCCCGGCCGTAGCCAGCGGCGCGCTCGTTGCAGACACGTCCAACACGCTCACCTTGGCAATCTCTGCCTCCTCACCTCTGAGCCTGCCGTGGGCCCTGGATACTTTCTTGCCGCAGTTGGGCAAGGCAGCCGACGCAGTAAAGTAGATTCGCCACAGTGAAAAACAGTACGACGGCGGTACTCGCGAATACGCAGCTCAGTGCACCCGCCATTGGGGTGCCAGAGACGCGTGCTTCAGGTTCTCGCGCTTTTGGTAACCGGCCCGCGTGGCTGGCTACCGCCGTCGTACTGCTTTTTCTGATTTCCCTCGCCTCACTTGCAGTGGGCGCCCGTGCTCTGAGTTTTGAGACAGTTGTTGCGGCGCTGACGCGTTTTGACCCTTCCAATGGTGATCACGCGGTGGTTATTGCCCGCATTCCACGGACAGTTCTGGGGCTGCTGGCCGGTGCGGCGCTGGGCCTGTCTGGTGCTGCGATGCAAGGTGTGGCACGGAACCCCTTGGCTGATCCGGGCATCATGGGGGTCAATGCTGGCGCTGCGATCGCCGTGGTGAGTGGCATTTATCTGTTCGGGATCACGGCGCTGAATGGGTACATCTGGTTCGCGTTCATCGGCGCTGCAGTGGCCGCCACCGTGGTGTATCTCGTGGCATCAATCGGGCAAGACGGTCCAACGCCGGTCAAACTCGCGCTGGCTGGTGCTGCTCTCAGTGCAGGGCTGTATTCGTTGATGAATGTCATATTGGTCTCAAGTCAAGACACTTTGGACCGCTTCCGCTTCTGGCAAGTGGGTAGCGTTGCGGGGCGTGACTGGGCAGTGATTTTGCCTGCCGTCCCCTTCCTTATTTTGGGTGCCGTGATTCTTCTGTGCACCGGCCGGATTCTCAACAGCCTGGCCCTCGGGGATGATGTTTCCCGTGGTTTGGGTCAGCGTGTTGGTCTAGTTCGCGGGGTGGCCGCCTTGGGTGTTGTCCTTTTGTGCGGTGGAGCCACGGCGATTGCTGGCCCTATTGGTTTTGTGGGTTTGGTGATTCCGCATGCTGTCCGGAGCGTTACCGGCCCGGATTACCGCTGGATTCTGCCGTTTTCTATGGTTTTGGCGCCGGTGCTTTTGGTGGGTGCGGACATTATTGGCCGGGTGGTTTTATTGCCCGCAGAAGTTCCGGCCGGTATTCTCACGGCGATCATCGGGGCGCCAGTGTTTGTGGCCCTGGTTCGCCGGAGTAAAGGAACCGGGCTGTGAAAACCCGTGCCTCGGTAGCTGTTCTCGCGGGGCTGTTGCTGGTTCTTTTTGCCGTGTACGTCCTGCTGGGAAGCTACACCGTGACCATCCCAGACTTCGTCAAAATTGTTGCAGCACGGCTCACCGGAGGAGACCCCATCCCGGGCGCAAGCTTCATCGTGATGGAAAACAAACTCCCGCGCGCCGTGCTGGGCACCATGGTTGGTTTGGCATTCGGACTCTCCGGCGCGCTCTTCCAAACCATGCTCCGCAACCCGCTCGCGAGCCCCGACGTTATAGGCATCAGCAGCGGTGCAAGCGCTGCGGCAGTGGTGGCAATCGTGATCTTTGGGCTCTCCGGCGCCGGGGTTGCTCTCTTCGCTCTGCTGGGTGCCCTAGCCGTCGCGGTTTTGATTTACTCGATCGCCGGCGGCAAGCGCGGCAAGCGCAGTGGAAGCAGCAGTGCCAGCGGCGTGAGCACCAAGTTCATTCTGGGCGGTGTGGGTGTGGCGGCGGCAATGCAAGCTGTGGTCAATTTCCTGATGACCAGAGCTGACGTCCGCACCGCCTCCGAAGTACTGATTTGGCTCAACGGTTCGCTTAATTCTTCCTCGTGGGAGCGGATTAGCATCTTGGGAATCGCCCTGATTATTCTGCTTCCCGCTGCCGCCATCCTTGCTAAACCGCTGCGTATGTTGGAACTTGGCGATGACGCCGCCGCGGCACTGGGCGTCCGGGTTCCGGCGAGCCGATTCGCTGTGGTGATTACCGCCGTCGGACTTGCCGCTGTGGCCACCGCCGCCACCGGACCGGTGTCCTTTGTAGCGTTCCTCGCCGGGCCTATCGCGCGGCGCATCACCGGGAGTAACTCCCTAGCAGCCGCGGCCCTGACCGGCGCGCTGCTAGTTCTGGCGGCAGATTTCTTTGCCTACAACATTGCCCCGTTACTGCTTCACGGCACCGCATTACCAGTAGGCGTAGTGACCGGCGCGCTCGGTGCACCCTTCCTCCTGTGGCTCCTAGCCGCCCCGCAGCTGAAACGAAAGGACGCATGATGGCTCAGCTTTCGGCCTCCAACATCACCCTTCAATACGACGCGCGGAAGGTGGTGGACTCGCTTTCACTGCAGATCCCGGACGGCAAAGTCACCATGATCGTCGGCGCCAATGCTTGCGGAAAATCGACCCTTTTGCGTGGACTTTCACGGCTGCTGAGGCCCGCCGGTGGGGCCGTGACTTTGGATGGGAAAAGCATCCACTCGCGCCCGGCCAAAGAAGTGGCGCGGACTCTAGGTCTTCTCCCGCAGCACCCCTTGGCGCCTGAGGGAATCACGGTTCGGGAGTTGGTCAGCCGGGGCCGTTACCCGCACCAAGGTTTCTTCCGCAACGCCTCAGAGTACGACGACGCGGCGGTGCGCCGGGCGTTGGAACTGACGGATTCGTTAGAGCTGGCTGAGCGGAATGTTGATGAACTCTCCGGCGGTCAGCGTCAACGCGTCTGGATTGCCATGGCCTTGGCTCAAGAAACTGAGGTCCTGTTACTTGATGAGCCCACTACCTACTTGGATTTGGCGCATCAAGTGGAGGTTTTGGATCTTGTGACTGAACTGAACCAGAGCCGCGGCACCACGGTGGTGATTGTGCTTCACGATCTGAACCTTGCCGCGCGATACGCGGACCACATGATTGCGCTCAAAGGAGGCGCGATTGTTGCCGAGGGGCGGCCAAATGACGTGGTGACTGAGCACATGGTTTCGAACGTATTTGGCCTGCAATCGCGCGTGATCCCGGACCCGGTTTCTGGAACACCGTTGATCATCCCGATTGGCCGCCACAATGTTGGCCCGCGCCTGGCAGCCGATTCCTTGAACGTCGCGGAACTGGAGTACACAGCATGAGCACCGATACGCAGAAAACCACCATCGCCGCCGTCGAACCTATGGTCCTGGCCTTTAATGTCACAGTCTCAGCCATTCAAAAGGTGGGGGCAAACTTCCTGCGCATCACTTTTGGTGGCTACGAACTCCGCGACTTTGGCGTTCACGGACCGTGCCTTGATCTGCGGATCAAGTTGATCATTCCCAGCAAAACGCCCAGCGGTGGCCGGGCGCCGCTGCCGTCGTTTAATACCGCCGAACTCAACACTGCGAACGCCAGCTGGTATCAACAGTGGTTGGCCATGGACCCGGAAATACGTGGGGATATGCGCACCTACACGGTCCGCGAAGCCCGGCTAGACGGCGTGTACCCCGAAATTGATGTGGACTTTGTGATTCACGTTGACGCTGAAGGGCATTCCGGGCCGGCAGCAGCGTGGGCGCTCGAGGCCCAACCGGGTGATCGGATGGTCATTATTGGTCCCAACAATCACGCAGCGCACTGTATTACTGCCGAGACGTATAGCGGCATCGAATTCCGCCCCGGAATGGCCCAGCGCGTTCTTCTTGCCGGGGATGAAACAGCCGTGCCAGCCATCAGTGCCATCCTCGAATCCCTCCCTGCTCACATTCAGGGCGAAGCGTTCCTTGAAGTTCCCGAAGCCGCAGATTTCCAAGACATCAGTACTCAGGCGGCTGTTCAGATCACATGGCTGGCCCGTGGTGCGGCGCTTGGCCGTTCGCGCCCGCACGGAGAACTACTCCAAGAAGCTGTGCGCTCGGCAATTCAGTTGCCAGGCTGGGTGGCGCTCAAGGAAGCCCACGCAGCCGGCCCGGAGCCCGAGGACGTCAACGTAGATCAAGACATTCTGTGGGAAACACCTCAACGACTCAACGCCGCCACAGTTCAGAGCTCACGCAACCCGAACGTTCCCTCCGGTGCGCTTCCGTTTTACGCATGGCTCGCTGGAGAGGCCGGGGTCATCAAGGAACTGCGGCGGTACTTGGTGCGTGACGTTGGTATAGATAGGAAGCAAGTGGCGTTTATGGGCTACTGGCGGGCGGGTAAAGCCGAACTTTAGTTCCGGCCCTCCGGCCCCGGGCGGCGGGCACCGCCTGTTAATCTCGCCTTTTCCTACCCGTTGTGTGGGCGGGTTAGCGTGGCCGTGTGCGGGAAGTTTTGAGTGGCGACCAGCAGGGACGACGGCGGTATGTCGCCATCGGTGATTCGTTCACGGAGGGTGTGGGGGACCATAGCCCGATTTTGCCCAACGGGGTGCGTGGTTGGGCGGATCGCGTTGCTGAACGTTTGGCCAAGGCGGAACCGGGCTGGGAGTACGCCAACCTTGCGGTCCGGAGCAAACGTTTGCGCCACATCATTGATGAGCAACTTGAGCCAGCGCTCGCCATGAACCCCACGCTTATCACGCTGTACGCCGGTGGGAATGACATCCTGGATTTCGGCACGGACATGGAAGACTTGCTGGCTGATTACGAGTCCATGATTGCCAAATTGGCAGCTTCCGGGGCTCATCTGGTGTTGTTCACCGGCTATGACGTGAAGGTTTCCCCGGTCCTTGAACCGCTCAAAAAGCGCAACACTCTTTACAACCAGCGGGTCCGCGATCTGGCCTACAAGTACAAGGCCACGCTGGTGGACTATTGGTGCTTCGATGCCTATTACGATCGCCGAATGTGGGACACGGACCGGCTCCACATGTCCAAGGCCGGGCACAAATATCTTGCCGCGCAGGTGCTGAACCATTTGGGTGTTAAGCACAAGATCAAACTCAAGGATTGGGATCCGGCCCCACGCCGAACCCTGCGCGAGTGGGAAGTTGCTCAGCGTCGTTGGGTTCACGACTGGGTGCTGCCCTTGTTCCGCCGCAAAATTCAGGGCGTCACGCTGGGGGACTCACTCGCCCCACGATGGCCTGAGCCGGTAAAGGTACCTCGCAAAGGTG
The DNA here is from genome assembly GCF_050490315.1 of Pseudarthrobacter sp. J1738. NCBI lineage: Bacteria > Bacillati > Actinomycetota > Actinomycetes > Micrococcales > Micrococcaceae > Pseudarthrobacter > Pseudarthrobacter sp. J1738. The sequence goes on from NZ_JBNPEO010000013.1 coordinate 60,564, forward strand.
GACTGCGCCGGCTTGTTGAAGACCGATTAGCTCAAGAGGACACTTTGTCCGGCACCGTGAGAGAAGGTCAGCGATCGTGACAGTAGGCAGCCAAGTACCCATCCGATTTGTGGCCATGGGTGATTCCTTCACGGAAGGTTTGGGGGACCGGGACCTGCGCTTACCTAACAACGTGCGCGGATGGGCGGACCGAGTGGCTGAGGAGCTGGCCCGCCATGATCCGGCTACGCGCTACGCTAATTTGGCCATCCGTGGCCGGCGGTTGGACCCCATTATTCAGGAGCAGCTGGAGCCCGCCCTGGCCATGGAGCCGAATCTGGTGAGCTTTTACGCCGGTGGCAATGACTTGTTGATGACGCGTTTGGATTTGCCGCGTTTGCTGGACCGTTTTGAGTCCGCAGTGGCACGAATCAGTGCCACTGGCGCGCGGGTGTTGCTGTTTACCGGATACAACGTTCCGCTGTCGCCGCTGCTTGAACCGCTCACGTTCCGCAACGCGATTTACAACCGCCGAATCCGCCATGTTGCCGAGGAATACGGCGCCGAGTTGGTGGATTATTGGTGTTTTGAAAAGTTCCAAGACCGCCGGATGTGGTCAAACGACCGGCTGCACATGGCCACTCTGGGGCACGTATATATGGCCAAAAAGGTCCTCGAGGTTTTGGGGGCCCCGCATTCGATTCCGTCTCCTCACCTTCCGCCATTGGCTGCGCGCACGGCGAGGGAAATAGTGAACGACGACGTCACTTGGCTCCGGCGCGACTTCACACCATGGTTGGGGCGAAGGTTCCGCGGGGCCAGTAGTGGTGACGGGTTCAGCGCACGTTGGCCCGAGTTGTTGCCCGTGGTTCTTCCTGAACTGTTGGGAGCGAATCGGGCGGCTCGGCGGGAGGAGCAATTGGCGTAATACTAAGGGTGGTTCGGCTTAAGATGTAGCTATGACTGAACCGCGCTGGTTGAATGCTGACGAACGCCGGGCCTGGTTGGCGGTGTTGAGCATCACCACATTGCTCCCTGCCACGCTGGATACACAACTCCAGAACGCTCGGAAACTTTCCCTTTTTGACTACAACGTTCTTGCGATGCTCTCTGAAGCTCCCGGGCAGTACTTGCCCATGAGCGAGTTGGCCGCCAGAACTAGCGCATCGTTGTCCCGGCTCTCCCACGTTGTTACCAAGTTGCAGACTCGTGGCTGGGTAGAGCGCCAACCGCACCCCAGCGATGCACGCGTGACCACAGCACATCTCACTGAAGAAGGCTTTGCCACGCTGGTGGAGCTTGCTCCGGGGCACGTTGCTACGGTGCGGGGCCTGTTGTTGGACGGCTTGGACGCGGATGACGTGTCCGATCTAGCCCGTATTGGGGACAAAATTGTGGCCGCACTGGATGCGGATCATTGGATTCTGCGCGACCCTAGCTCGGCGTAGTCCTCGCCGCGGCAGCGGCCAAGCTGCTGCAGGAACACCGGACCGCACTAATACACAGCAGTGGACGTCGAAATCAGTATGGAGTACCAAGTGACACCTGAGTCAGTAGAGCAGTTCAGCACGCGATATGTAGCTCTAGGGGATTCGTTCACCGAAGGCTTGGGGGACCCAGATGAGCAGCGCCCCAATGGTGTGCGTGGTTGGGCGGATCGTGTGGCAGAGCAGCTGGCGCTCGCAGATTCATGCCTCGGTTACGCGAACTTGGCCATCCGTGGCAAAAAGCTGCGCCAAGTTTTAGCCGAGCAGTTGGATGTTGCGCTTGGCCTTGAGCCCACTGTTGTAACGCTCTATGCCGGTGCCAATGACATTCTCCGGCCCAGCGTGGACATCGACGCTTTGATGCTCGAATACAACAAGGCTGTTGCCGCATTGCGTAGCCAAGGTGCCTCAGTTTTGGTGTTTACCGGCTTTGACTCCGGTGCCTCCAAAGTTTTTGGTGCCACCCGCGGACGCACCGCAATTTATAACGAATTTGTGCGTGGAATCGCTGCTGATCACGGCGCAACGGTGGTTGACTACTGGCGTTTTGCCGAATACCAGGACTGGCGTTTGTGGGGCGAAGACCGGATGCACATGTCCACTCCCGGCCACATCAACATGGCTCGCCGGGTGTTGTCCGTCATGGGTCACGATCTGCCCGAGGACTCCGGTGTTGAGGTTCCTGAGCTACCTGAACTACCTCAGCTGAGTGTGGCCGAGCAATTGCGTGCTAACGCTAAGTGGGCCAAAGAATTCGCGGCCCCGTGGGTGGTTAGACGTGTGACCGGCCGTTCTTCAGGCGATGGGTTGAGCCCTAAGTATGCGGATCTTGTCTCGGCGCTTGAGCTCGGCTCTCTCTAGGGCACCAAAGAGCTGGCGGTGGCCCTGATTAGGCTCTGAAACCCGGAGTCGCAAGGATTTGGCCGTCGCGCTGAATCGCCAAAATGTCTACGTCCCACGTGTCAGCTGCGTGCCGGAGAGACGCATGCCCGCCGGCAACCACCGCCGTGGCCAGCACGTCTGCGGTGATGATGTCCGCAGCCGCAACGGAAACCTGAACAAACTCTTGAGAACCCTCCCGCGGTTTCGGCGCTTCCCAATGGTCGTGGACTTGCGAGTAGTCCCAGCGCTGCCAGATATGGTCGCCGCGTTCGGCCGAACCAGAAGTTGCCAGGGCGGCTGTCCGTCCCGGGCTCAGCGGATGGGCGGCGATCAGGGCGCCGGGATTGGCAGGATCAACAATCCCTGCCTGCCACACCTCGTTTCTACGCGGTTCAGGAGAACCGGACACCAGCACATCACCACCGGCATTGAGGCACCAATCCACCACCCCTAGCGCATGCAGGCTCTGGGCTGCGCTGCTAATCGCATAAGCCTTCACCACCCCACTGAGGTCCACAACGCCGTCGTTCCTTACCGGGTCAAACGCGCCATTGGTGCGGTTTCGCCAGTCGATAGCCGCAGCATACTGCTCGCGCATCACCGCGGAAGCGTTGGTCAGGTGCAGTTCTCCGCGAGCCAGCTGCGACGCCTCGGAATCAGGACGGTAGAGACTAAAGCGTTCGTCAATCTCGTCAAAAACCTGTTCGACGACGGCGGTTGCGGCTTCGAGTTCATCGGCGGCTTGCTCGGCACTGATGTGGGGACGCGGTGGTGCGCTGAGACTGATCACCGTGCCCATGCATTGGAAGGTCCGGCTGCGGAAGGAATCAGCAGTTTTGGCTGGGGTGTAGTTCATGGCCTAGAAGTGGGCTTCGTCGAGGGCGGCCTGCAGGGACGTTAGGTAGGCGTCGGAGGTGATCGTGGCTCCGCCGATTGTCTGAACGTTCGCTGACTGGGCTTGGAGGACTTCGCTGCGCAGCATCGGAGCGGCCTGGTTGCTGATTTGGACTGAGCGCATCTCGGCGTCGGTCAATTGCAGGGCAGTGACATCGGTGATTTTCCCGGAGGCCACCGTGACCTGAACCTGAACTGTGCCAAAGCGCGTCTGAACGGCTGTGCCTTGGAAGGTGCCGTCAGTACTTGATGCGCTGGCTGTTGCTGATGGTGTTGTTGCTGTGTCTGACGGGGTGGTGGCCGTGCTCGATCCACTGCTGGTGGATCCCGTACTGGGGGTGGTTTCAGTGGTGGATTCAGGTGTTGTTACTCCCGTGGCATTGGGGCTAAGCCCTGTAGCGAGGGATGTGGTGTGTTGGGCGGCAACGGCTTGATTGCCCAGTTGCCAGCCACCGAAGAGTACGATCGCCGAAGCGATGGCGGAAGAGACTTTCGCTCGGGTATTCACCAGTCGAACCTTTCAAAGTGAATTTGGTCTTCTGAAACGCCAGCGGCAGTTGCCTCGGCGATCACTGCTTCGGCCCAGCGGTTGGGCCCGCAAATGTAGACGTCCGAATCGGCTAGGTCGGGGGCGTAATCGGACAGCCCGTAGCCGGCGTTGGCAGCTTCGGCCGGCAGCCATTCTTTGCCCGGTGCGTGGGAACGCTTACCGGTCAGGTGGAACACTCTGGCGTCCCGGCGTCGGGCTAGTTCGAGGATTTCGTCGCTGAGGTACAGGCCGGACTGGTCTGTGGCACGCAGCAGAACGGTGGCCCCACCGCGTGGGAATGGTGTTGATTCCAGGAGTGCGCGGAGCGGTGTGATTCCAATACCAGCGCCGATCAGTACAACTCTTTCTTGGGTCCGTGCTGCTGTTCCAAACATTCCGTAGGGTCCTTCCACCGCAACTTTCGTCCCGGGTTTTAGTGAGGCAAGGCGGGCACTGCCGGCACCTAGGTTGCGTACTGTGATCCGCAAGTGGTTAGCGGCTGGCTCCGCGGAGAGGCTGTACGGGTGGGCTTGCAAAAACATTCCAGGGGTCAAAAAGCGCCAGATAAAGAACCTGCCACCATTGCCGGCGAGTTCGTTGAGGTGCTGTCCGCCCAGGATGACGTTGACAGCGTCCAAGCCTTGGGGCTCTACGGCTACCACTGTGAGTTGGTGACGCAAGCTGGCGCGGATGGGGATGATCACCCGGAAAATCAGGAGTGCCACGGCAGTAGCTACGTAGAGGAAAACCCAGTACCAGCGCTGCCAAGTGCCTTCGGCGAACACGGCGCCAACACTGAATTCGTGGGGGATAGCGGTGGCAACTGCTGCGTAGCTTAGGAGGTGGATAGCGTGCCAAAACTCGTAAGGGAAACGTTTCCGCACGGCAACGAGGGACGTAACCACCACCAGAATGAACAGTGCTACGGACAAGAAGGCCAGCCACATATCCGGCACTTGCACCCAGAGGGAGACTGCTTCGCTAATCGGGTTGATGCCTTCTGCCATTCCATAGGAAGTGGACAAAAGAAGTCCGTGACCTAGTAAGAGGTAGAGCGCAGGCTTGCCGAGTTTGCGGTGTAACGCCATGGCTTTGTCGTGGCCCATGGTCCGGTCCAGGACGGGGATTCGGGCCGCCAAAATCAGCATCAGCACTACTAGATCGGTGCCGATGAGGCCTGTCACAATTCCAGCAGCCGTCAGGGCGTTGGCCACGGAATTCACCTTGGACAGTCCGCCGTCGGCCAGCCACAGCGCCACTGAGAACGCGATAGAGGCCCAGCCGGCCACGATGATCGCGTCGCGGCTTAAGAGACGACGCCGGAGTCTGGACTGAAGTGCGGGTGCTGGCGCCGTGATGGCATCTAGTGAGTGTGTGGTCATGAAATAAGGATCGGACGCCCAGCTATCATTCAGCTGTGAAACGGCTTGGGCTCGCGTGTGAAGTTCAGCGGGTGTGCTAGGGGTGATTGGTCTTAATCCGCGTGTATCGGTAGACTTGACAGGCGCAAGGTGGCGCGGAGTGTGTTTGATTGCTCCGGTTATTGGAGTTTGCAGGTTTCCTGCGGCATCAAGAAGCCGGTAGTTAGGGGCTCAAGTTGAGCACATTCCCGTATTTGCCCGGCATCCCAGACCTCTTAAATCTCCCAAGGTTCTAGAAATCTGTGGCCCATAGTCTCCGCCGCAACGAGGAGCTTTGACCGTTCTATCGGTTCTCAAAAAGTTTGCGGAAAACATCGGAATGACTCTGGGGCCGTTGGTGAACGCTAGCAAGCGCGCGGAGGGCAGCAGCCTGTTCTCCGTTACCCATTATTTTTTCGAGGAGAGTCAAATGGCAGCACATTGCCAAGTGACCGGAGCCGAGCCGGGCTTTGGACACAGCATTTCGCACTCGCACCGACGTAACAAGCGTCGGTTCGATCCGAACATTCAGAAGAAGCGCTACTGGGTTCCTTCCCTGCGCCGCAACGTGACGCTGCAGGTTTCTGCACGCGGCATCAAGACCATCGACGTACGCGGTATTGACGCTGTCGTTGCTCAGATCCTGGCTCGAGGTGTAAAGCTCTAATGGCAAAGGATAAGGACGTACGTCCCATCATTAAGCTGAAGTCCACCGCGGGCACCGGTTACACCTACGTAACCCGCAAAAACCGTCGTAACGACCCAGACCGTTTGGTTCTGAAGAAGTACGATCCCAAGATCCGCCAGCACGTTGAATTCCGAGAGGAGCGCTAAACCACATGGCTAAGAAGTCCAAGATTGCTCGTAACGAGCAGCGCAAAGTCATTGTCGAGCGCTACGCTGCAAAGCGCCTCGAACTGAAGAAGACCCTGGTTAACCCGAACGCTACCGACGAGGCACGCGAAGAGGCTCGCTTGGGCCTGCAGAAGCTGCCTCGCAACGCGTCACCGGTACGTCTGCGTAACCGCGACATCATCGATGGCCGCCCGCGCGGTACCTTCCAGAAGTTCGGTATCTCCCGTGTTCGCTTCCGCGACATGGCTCACCGTGGCGAACTTCCGGGTATCACCAAGTCCTCTTGGTAATTCCGTAGTTTAGAAAAGGCCGGCAACCAATTGGTTGCCGGCCTTTTTTGTACCCACTGTTGTATTGATATTCATCGTTGAGATTCATCATTTCGCTGGAAAATATTGCTAGTTCCCAGCGTTTGCGGGGCCAAATGCCATTGTGATGTAGCTAACGCGCTTTTGGTTTGTGTTGGGTGTTGGTGGGGTGTATTGTTTTTTGAGTCGCCGCGAGGGGAACAGCGTTGAGCTGGGACCGCGGGTGGCCACCCCCCTTTCTTTTAGGCCATGGTTTGGTCGTCTTTTTGGGCGTCTGAGTGTGGTTGTGGGTTGTGTTTGCTGCTGGTGTGAGTCCTGGAATATGGATTTGCGGTTTGGTGGTGAATCGGGTAAGTTTGAAAAGTTGCTCCGGAGCGAGTTCTGATCCTGTTGAGGGGTTGGGGTGGTGCCGGTAGTGCCTGTTGTTTGAGAACTCAATAGTGTGCCAAGTTTATTGATACCGATTGTTTTTTGATTGGTTGATTTTGCCAGGCTGTGCGCACCCCGTGTGTGTGGTCTGGTTTTCAGCTGGTTTCGAATTT
>NZ_JBNPEO010000014.1:0-66337 GCF_050490315.1 Pseudarthrobacter sp. J1738
CAAAGGAGTGTGCTGGGACAATTCCGTGGCCGAGTCTGTCTTTTCGTCACTGAAGAACGAGTTCTACCACCACTACAGCTTCCCCACCCGGCAAGACGCACGGCGGGCAACGATGCGTTACATCGAGGTCTTCTACAATCGGCACAGACCCCACACCCACAATGACGGCTTGCCACCAGCTGCGGCCATGGCCAAATTCATGACCCAAAACCAGCAGCTACCCGCTGCTGCCTAACCAAAAAGAAACTAACGAACTGTCCCGGATCCTTGACACACCTCACGTAAGCCGGTCGATCACCGTGCCCAGGAAACGCGCCGCTACGTTCGTCAGTTGCAGAAGTCGTCTGCACCGTCATGCATTTTTTCAACAGTCGTTTGCACCAAAGACCGAGCTGCGGGACTGCAACTGCTTCAGGGTTCGAGGCCCGGACCCAGCGGTACAGCGTGGGCCCCGAGACCCCGAGGCTGGCAGCAACTTCCTTGGGCGGCGTTCCCTAGCTGAGGAGCTTCCGAGCTGAGCGGATCTTGGCCTCAGTCATTACACGCTTGCGTCCGCCGACCCGGCCCTGTTCGCGCGCTGCCTGGAGGCCCGCCTGGGTGCGTTCGACCATGAGCTCGCGTTCCATCTGAGCCAGGGAGGCCATCACGTTGAAGAAGCAGCGTCCGGAGGCGGTGGTGGTGTCGATCGAGTCGGTGAGGCTGACAAAACCAATTCCGCGCTCAATGTCCAGGGCGAGCCCGAAACAACGGTCAGTGGACTTTGCGCCGAGCTAGAAGTCACCCGCCAGACGTGTTGATGGTCGCCAGCCGGAGAGCTGCGCCCGGACGGCGAGAAGCTACTTCCCAGACAGTCCTGGTGTCCAAAATTGTGTGGGTGCGCAACGGCTGGCCGACGTCTCCGAAGGTCAGGTACGATCCCGCCAGCTGATCCACCGCGGCGGGCGCTATCGACCTGATCATCACGACCATTTTCCGCTGCTGCGGGTATCGCCATATTCGCACCGGCGCGCAAAAGATTACGGTCGAGCCGGGTCCGGCCTAAACCGAGGCCGGGTCGAAGGGCGCCGGCCCGGTCCTGGACCGGGGACGGCGGAACAGCGCAAGGAATAATGTCGAGCCGGCGGCAAAGAGCAAGGCCGCGACCCAGGTGTTCACTCGCAGACCCAGGATCAGGTTTGCGTAGTCGGAGCGCATCAACTCGAAGACGAAGCGCCCGGCAGAGTAACCGCCCACGTAGAGGGCGAACACACTTCCCGCGCCCAGCCTGAAGCGGGCATCGAGGAATAGGATTGCACCCCCGGCGATCACGCACCACAACGACTCGTACAGGAACGTCGGCTCGAAGAATCCTAAGACCACAGGCGCCCCGGACGCGTCCGTCGCGGCGATCCCGGAGGCAGGGTCCATCTGGTGGATCTGGAGCTTCCATGGCAGGGTGCTGGGGTCGCCGTAGAGTTCGTTGTTGAACCAGTTTCCCCAGCGGCCCAGCGCCTGGGCGAAGAGGACGCCGGGGGCGACGGCGTCCAGGAAAGCGACGAAGGAGACCTTCAGCCTGCGGCAGCCGATCCAGGCGCCGGCGCAGCCAAAGGCGACGGCACCCCAGATGCCGAGGCCGCCGTCCCAGATGGCGAGGGCGTTCCACGGGTTCCGACCGGGGAGGAAATACAGTTCGGGGTCGGTGATGACGTGGTAGATCCGGCCGCCGATGATTCCGGCCGGAATCGCCCAGAGGCAGATGTCCAGCACCTGACCCGGTTGGCCGCCGCGCTGCTGCCAGCGCCGGGACCCGAGCCAGAGGGCGAGTGCGATGCCGGCAAGAATGCACAGCGCGTAGAAGTGGATGGTCAGCGGTCCCAGATGGAACGCACTGACGGTCGGTGATGGGATGAATGACTCTGTTGGGGCCTGCGCAGCCATGGGATCCTGCCGGATGGTGAACGGGGAACGTGAAGTCTAAGCCTATGGTTCGGCGCGGCCGGGCGGTAATTGCTCCGCTGTCGTGCTGATCAGTCGGCGGAACCTGTCATCGCTCGGTGGCCTCCGCCCAACGTGCCGGCGGCGCGGACGATGTCGGGGTAGGGGACATCAGGCGAGCGGTGCGCGGTCGTGGTGCCGATACGTGGTCGTTATAGAGCGTTGCTGGAAAACGGCGGGTAGCTGGAGATTATGTAGTCGGCGGCGGCGGGACCTGCGATTCTTCGTCGAGTCTTGCCTGGTTCTACTCCGTGGTGTTGGAGCGCGTCGCGGAAGTGGCGGGCCTCGAGGGGGCTGATGCGATGCAGAATGCACCAGCTGGTGTAGAGCCCGTAGAGGCAGTCGGACCCGAGGGGTTCCTGAGTCTGGTCCGGAATTGTTGCTTCCAGGAGAAATTGCGTGATGTGTGAGGTGGGCATATCGCCTCATTCTGCGCGTGTGCGTTCTTTCCACCGGACTGCTTCAGTGGCTTCCACCGCACCCTGCACCTGGGGGCGGGCATCCGGCCCCGAAGGGCATATCGGATACACGCGAATCTACGTGGTGTACTTTGCACCGTCCACTTTCCAGTGGACGGTGACTACGGCATTTTTGTGGCTGCCCGGAGGCCGGTGGCTGTGCTTCGCATTCGGAGCAGAAATTGTGCCCACTTATCGTTCGTGCGGCAAAGGCGAGCGGCTCCTGCACTCCACTCTGAGTCAGCCGCCAGACTGTACCGGCGCGTCTCCCCTGCAGGGCCACGGATTGGAGCTCGATTTCCTGGCGCGAGGTGCCCTGGCGGCCATGTCGTCGAGGCGGGTGTCTTTTCCACCCTACGATTGCCGGCGGGCCGCCGCCGGCGATTTTGTTCGCAGTGCCAGTGACGGGTACGGAATGCCGCCCTCTTGCGGCCCTTAGTGGGTTCCCGTTACCCATGTTGGGTTTCCGTCGGGCCGGTAGATGACTGCGTTTCCGTCGTCCTGGATGACGAGCCGGCTTCCGGGGTTGTTATCGGTTTCGGTGTCCCACACGTATTCGTCGTTGGGGCCGTAGAGGACGAGGTTCCCGTCGGGCTGCATGATGCATGCCCCGGCGCCGCGGCCGTTGGTCCCGGAGTCCCACAGGGGTCCGTCGGGGCCGTAAAAGACGAGGTTCCCGTCAGTCTGGTAAAGAAGTCCGTAGAGCCCGTTGGCGGATCTGATTCCGTGGGTGGGGGTGAGTGTTGATCCTGACTGCAGGACGTGGGAGTCGGCGCTGCCTGGCGGCTGGCATGTTTCTGTAGCCCACAGCGGGGAACCGTCGGGCCGGTAGATGACTGCGTTTCCGTCGTCCTGGATGACGAGCCGGCTTCCGGGGTTGTTATCGGTTTCGGTGTCCCACACGTATTCGTCATTGGGGCCGTAGAGGACTAGGTTCCCGTCGGCCTGCATGATGCATGCCCCGGCACCGCGGCCGTTGGACCCGGAGTCCCACAGGGGCCCGTCGGGGCCATAAAGGACGAGGTTCCCGTCCGTTTGATAGAGCAGCCGGTAGCGGCTGTTCGGAGAGGTTGCTGCGGAGCCGGGGCGGAGTGCTGTTTCCGGGTGCAATGTCATGGCCGTTCCCCGTCGGTTGTGGTGATGAATCGTGGACGCATCTCCGGGCGTTGGTTTACGGCGGCCCGGTCCGGAGGCGGAGACAGCGGTGCGCGGGTTTGGATCAGGTGGTGTCTGAGTACAGCGATGTGGTCGCCGGGGTGGACGGCGAGCAGACTGCGCAGCCGGTGCCTGGCGGGTGCGGCTGTTGGGTCCGTTCCTGACAGGACGGTCCGGATAATGTCCTCCGCCTGTGAGTCCAGTGTCATGGAGGTGTCGTCATCACGTTCTGCGTGGCTGGCATTTGCCTCAGTCAGTGCAGTCAGGGGTTGCTGAGAACTCATGGGGTTATCCTTCTTCTTTTTCTTCTTCTTCGATGCGGACGCTTCGGCTAATCGGTTTTGATCTTTTGTCCGCGCATGGACGGGCGGGGCCGTGCGGCCGGCTGGTCGCCTGTCCCTGCCGCGCTTGGGTGGTCAGTTGCGGCGGCCGTCTGTACGCGTCATCGATGACGATCCCTGAATTGTGCAGGTTTTGACTGGTGCCGGCCTCCGGCCCGTGGCGGGAGTTTAGGTGGTCCCGCCGTGCCGGGCGATACGTGGCGGCCGGAGGTGTTGCTTTGGGCCGCCCGGAGGTTTGGCTTTGGTCCTTTTTCGAACGTACCACGCGGCCGCGGCGGATGATCCAGGTCATGAGCTGGCCCCCTGCTGTCCGCCGGGCGCGGAGGTCCGGGGCAGGCAGCCGGGTTCGGGCTATTAGGGATCTGCATGATGGTGCCTCCTGCGGTTTCGTTCCGGTACTACCAGCATGGCTGGCGGTTCCTGAGGGCGTCCTGAGTCTTATTCCTGCACCAGTACTTGACCGGTAGGGGGTTAGTCGATTTTTTCTCCGGTGCCTTTGGCTTTCGTGGCGGTGGCGGTGACCGGGGCGAGTCCGGGTGCGGCGGCTTCGACGCTGATTTTTACTTCGTTCGTGGAGGTTCGGTAGAGGCTGTATTTGTTCTCCGGGTAGTGCCCGGTGCCGGTGGCGTTGTCGAAATACACTGTCGCTGACGTATCAGGTGCCAGGGTCAGCCCGTCGAGTTTCTGGTAGTAGGACTCTGTCTGTCCGGTGGCGGTGTCTTTCATGGTGTAGTACACCTCCAGGCCGGTAAGCGGCGCGGGGGTGGAGTTGCTCAGGGTGAACTGAAGGCGGTCCGGAACTGCGGCGTTGGTTTGCGGGTCGGTGTTGTCTTCGGCCTTGGCCTTGCTGATGGTCAGTCCGGCGGCGGTCCCGGTGGCGGTGATGGGGTTTTTTGTCACGGGAAGTACGGTCGCTGCGGGGCCGGCCGCGGCGGTGCCGGTGGTGCCGGCCGTGGGGCTGCCGGGGCCGGAGGCCCCTTGCCAGATCAGGATGGTGGCCAGGATGGCGATGGTGATGAGGGCCAGAGGGAGGATTTTTTTAAGGGCGGGCGTTTTCATTGTTCTTAGGCCTTTCGGAGGAGTTTGTGCCGGGTGGCGGCCAGGACCGCGGAGCCCGTTGCTGCGGTGAAGCCGGCGAGGAGCCAGAGGGTGTGGTTGAAGGTCTGAGCCCATACATAGGCGGGGCTCTGTTGGTTGTATTGGTTTTTGATACCGAGCCAGGCGAAGAGGGGGCGTTCGTATTGTTTGGTGAGGGAGGTTTGTTCGATGAGGTCGCGGGCTGTTTCGTAGCCGGTGAAGTTGGCCATAACGGCGTGTTCGTGTGCTTTGTCGATTTGGAGGCTTGCGAACAGCCCTCCGGGGATCTGGTTGTCCGGATCCATGGTGTCGCCGATCTGGGGGATCACCAGAACGACGATGAGCCAGAGGACCAGGGCCAGCACCAGGCCGGTGGCCGGGGTCCGGGTGAGGGCGGCCAGGGCCAGCGCGGCGAGCGACCACATGGTCAGGTAGATGGTGGTGTGGGCTGCGGCGAGTACTAGTCGGGTGAGGTCTGTGCCGGTCAGGGGGGCGTTGCCGGCGATGAGCAGGGCCCCGGTGATAACGGAGAACAGGGCTGCGGTGACGGCGGCCCAGATGGTGAAGGCGGCCAGGATTTTGCCGGCGGCGAAGCTGTGGCGTCCTAGGGGACGGGTGAAGATCAGTTGCAGGGTGCCGTTGTTTTTTTCCTTGGCGATCAGTCCGTAGCCGAGGATCACGGCGAAGAGTGCCCCGACGATTTCCAGGTACTCCATCGCTGCCCGCAGCATCTGCAGCGGGAAGAGGTCCGGGGGCGGTGCGGTGACGGTGCCGCCGCTGGCTTTGAGGGCGGCCAGGTAGCTGGTGTAGTCAGCGGTTTTGGCACGGAAGTCTGCGGCCGCTACGAGGACGGAGAGCACGACGATGAGGGCCAGGAAGGTGATCAGCAGCCGCATGGAACGGTTTCGGGACAAGTCCCGGATTTCCTTCCCGCAGAGCGTGAGGAGGCTAGTCATGGAGTTCCTTTCGCATGCTCGCGCGGCCGGTCAGGACGATCAGAGTGACCCCGACGGCGAGGAAGGCCAGGATGACCATGATCCCGCCGGTCATCGTGCCGCTGGCCTGGGGGTCCTGCAGCAGGATCGAAGCGACGTGTTTGAACTGCTCCCCGAGGGACAGGGGGCCGGTGAGGGAGCCGGTGACGGCGAAGATCCCGGTCTGCGGGGCCGCGGGAGGTGTCACCGGGTTCAACAGCGAGACCGGGTGAACGGCGGTGCCGAGCAGGGGCAGGACGAAAATAATGACGCTCCAGACCACGATGGGAACCAGGAGCGCGGCGGTGTAGCTGGATGCGTGGAGCCCGGCCAGCATGCCCAGGGCCACGAAGAAGAGCAGGAAGATCCATGCCAGGGCAAAGAGGGCGGTGAGCCGGAGCAGCTGGCCGGGTGCCGGGATGCTGCCGGTGACCGCGCTGATGGAGGCCATGCTGATCAGCGCCGAGGCCGCCAGCACGCCCAGGAGTCCCAGGCTGATGCCGGTAAATTTCGCGGCCAGGTACCCGGCCGGGGACAGGCGCCGGGTCAGGACCAGGTCGATCGTCCGGGCACGCCGGTCCCGCATCCCGGACTGCACACCGGTCACAACGGCCAGGAGAGCCCCGATCAGGAGGATGTAAATGACGGTATTGCGGGCGTAGTAGAGGGCCGGGACGTTGCCGAAGGGGTTAGGGGCACTTGTCAGTCCCTGGCCGGCGGCTGAGTTGTACACGTTCGTGACGGTTGCCTTCGCGGCCGAGCCGATGAACGCCGAGACTGCGGTCATGCCGATAAACACGGCCAGGAGCAACTGGGGCAGACGTTCACGTCCGGCGCTGCGCAGTTCATGACTGACGGTGGCGGCCCAGGGATTCATGACGGGGTGCCGGCTTCGATGTGGAGGTAGATGTCTTCCAGGGATGCCTGGTCGGGGAAGGCCCCGAGGGTGGCCGCGACGGAGTTCTGGTAGATCAGCCGCCCTGAGCTGAGGATTCCGATGCTGGTGCACGTTTTGGTCACTTCGGCCAGGAGGTGGGTGTTCATGAACACCGTCATTCCCAGTGACTGGTTGAGGCCGATGATGATTTCCCGCAGGTTGGCCACCCCTTGCGGGTCCAGCCCGGAGGTCGGTTCGTCCAGGAACAGCACCGCCGGTTCGTGCAGGATGGCCTGGGCGATGCCGGCGCGTTGACGCATCCCTTTGCTGAACGTGGACATTTTCTCGTGGCCGTGGCCGGTGAAGTCCACGGCCTCAAGGGCCGCTTCGATCCGGGCTGCGGGGGCCGCTATCCCGGAGAGCCTGGCGAAGAACGTCAGGTTCTCGGTGAGGGTGAGGTTGTCGTAGAACTGGACATTCTCCGGCAGGTAACCGATCGAGCGGCGCACCAGGTCAGCGCCGGTGGCCACGTCATGGCCGGCGATGCGGGCTGTGCCGGACGTAGCCGGCAGCAGGGTGGTTAGGATGTTCACGGTGGTGGTTTTACCCGCCCCGTTGTGTCCGAGTAGCCCGAAGATTTCCCCTCGAGGTACCTCGAGGCTCAGGGCCTGGAGGGCCTGCTTGGATCCGTAAGCCTTAGCCAGTGAGCTGGTTTCGATTGCCATGTCCGTCATACACCGCAACTTATGACGACGCCGGTAAGAGAAACCTGAGGACGGGCCTGAACCCCTGAACCCCGGACGCTCGTTCTTGAGCCCCCGGGCGTCAGCGGCTCAGGCCGAGGGCCGGAGCCAGCCAGTCCAGGGCCGGTCCCATCGTTTGTCGGGGGATCTCCCAGGAGTGCCCCTGGCCCGGGACCAGGACGGTCCTGACGCTCATGCCGGCTTTGGCGGCCGCGTCAGCGGTCCGGGCCTGGTATCCGGAGAACGTTCCATCCTGCGCCCCGGCGGCAAGGTAGATCCTGCTGTGGCTGTAGTGCCCGGCGGCCAGGACCTTCAGGGGCGAGACCGCATCGAAGGCTGCCGTGTTGCCGCCGAACGCCTGGGCGATAGTTGCGGACCGGTCCGGGCCCAGCGCGGGTTCGGCTTCGCCGCTGAGGTCGATCGCGGAAGGGTAGATGTCCGGGTGCAGTGCCGCCATCTGCAGGGCGCAGGTCCCGCCGAAGGAGAACCCGCCGACCGCCCAGCGGGCCGGGACCGGATCCACTCTCAGGGTGGTCTTGATCCACGCCGGAACATCAGTGGCGAGATAGGTGCCGGCGTTGGCGATCTTCGAATCCATGCACATGGTGTTCCCCGGCGCCGAGCCGTTGACATCCGGGATGACGACAACCGGGGCGAGCCCTTCGTGCGCTGCTGCGAAGGCATCCATGGTTGTTGCTACTCCTCCGGCGGTGATCCAGTCCGCCGGTGAGCCGGGCTGGCCCGCCACCAAGACCAGGACAGGCATCGCCGGCCGGGACGGGGCCTGGTAGGCCGGGGGGAGGTAGACGTACCCGGGGCGTGCAGCGAAACCTGAAACGATACCGGGATCTGCACCGAGCTTATCGTCCCGGCCGCGGGGAGCCCCGGCGGTTTCACCCAGGTCGAGGCCACCGGGCCGGTCTTCGGGCCGGGAGCCGGCCCGGGCATGGTGCGGGGTACCGCGCGCGCGGCCTGCGGCAGCGCCCCGATGGCGGCGGTACTGGCCCCGGTCATGTCACCCAGGGTCCGGTACGCGGCGTAGTAGACGTTCACTTGTAACGCCGCCACCAGAATCAGCGCCGTCATGGCCACCGGTGCCAGGATTCTGCGGCGCCGGGAGCTTCCGGCCAGGTTCAGCCCGGCCAGCAGCACAGCCCAGTACGCGAGCCCCATCCACACGGTCACGGGCAGCGGCAGCTCCTGGGCCGAAACCCCCGCGGCGTGGACCAGAACCCAGCCCGTCCCCGCAGCCAGCAGTGCCGCGGCCAGAAAGGCCCCGCCCGTGGCCATCCACCAGCGCCGCCGGCGGCGGATCAGCAGGAAGAGCGCGGCCGCCGCGGCAGCAACAGCGGTGCAGGCCGGGACTGCCCCGCTCAACAGCTCCACTCCGGTCAGGGTGATCATGCGGTCCTCTAACAGGTCAGGACATTGTGGACGCCGGGGGTTTGTTACCGGGGACAGGAGGACCCGCGAAGCCGGGGTGCTTCGCGGGTCCTGGTATGCCGGCGGTGAGGGCTGGGGGGTCCGTGGCGCCGGCTGGTTTCTTCCCTGGGTGCCCGGTGTTACGGGGTTCCGGGGGCGTCGCCCGGATCGGTGTGCTCACCGGTCTGTTCGACGTTCGGTCCGGTATCACCGGGGGCTTCAGGGGCGTCTGCCTTTTCGGTTCCCTCGGCCGCGCCCGGGGCGTCGGCGGCGTCGCCGGGGGTGTCCTTCTCCACCGTGCCCGGGGTGTCGGCCGTGTCACCCGGGGTGGGGGTATCCGCGGTGACGGACTGGGTGGTGGTCGGTGACGGGGAGGGGGTGGCAGCGTTTGCTGCCCCGATGCCGAGTCCTGCCAGGCCGAGGACTCCTGCGCTGACGATGATGATTTTTGTCCTGGCTTTCAGGTCTTTGACGTTCATGTCCGGCTCCTTTCGTGGCGGGTTGCGGGTCCGCCGGCGCCTCCCGGTGCGGGGGGCTATGGATCCAGTGTGTCCCGCGGGACCTGAGAGGACCCTTAACCCGGTTGAGATCCCGCTGAACCGGATCCGGTACCCTGCCACGGGAGGGGTTTGGTATCTGCACCGTGCCGGGCCCATCCTTGGATTATGGATACTGACCGGGTTCTGCCCTCTGCCGGCGGCGCGCGGTGGGGTGTGCGCAAGCGCGCCACGGCAACTGCGGTTCTGGTGGTCGCGGCCGCTCTGGCCGTGGGCGGGCTGGTCCTGCTCGTGTTGCTGCAGACCTCTTTGGTCGCTTCAACGGAAACGGCCGCCCGGCGGCAGGCGGCGGATGTGATCGCGCAGATCTCCGGGCAGGATGTCGCCGAAGCGGGCCAATACATTGTCTCGACCGCCCACACCGGCCAGTATGTGCAGATCCTTACTCCCGGCGGGGCGGTTTTTGCCGCCTCGGTGCCGGCGGCGAAGACGGTTGCCCTCACTTCCCTGCGGCCCGGTCACGGGCAGACTCTCACGCAGGATGTGTCCGGGCTGCCCAGTCTGCGCGATGATGATGATTTCCTGATCGTCGCGACCGGCGCCGACGTCGGCGGTCGCCTTTACACCGTCGTCGTGGCCGCGACGGTGCAGGTCCAGGCGGATACGGTGTCCACCGTGGCCTGGTTCATCCTCGGAGCCACCCCGCTGTTACTGGTAGTTGTGGGCGTGTCGGTCTGGGTGCTGGTGGGCCGGTCCCTGCGGCAGGTTGAACGGATCCGCGGCCAGGTCGCAGGGATCAGCGCCCGGAACCTGGACGGCCGCGTTGACGTCCCGCCGACCAGTGATGAGATCCAGGCGCTGGCGGAGACGATGAACATGATGCTGGGCAGGCTGCAGGCCTCGGACCAGGAACAGCGCCGCTTCGTCTCGGATGCCAGCCATGAACTCCGCAGCCCGCTCGCGACCCTCAGTGCCGGTGTGGAGATCGCCGCCGCCGACACCTCGGGGGCGACGTGGGAACACATGAAAACCGTTCTCGCCGGCGAAACGGCCCGCATGCGGTATCTGGTCGAGGATCTGTTGACCCTGGCCAAAACGAACGACGGCGGCCTGCGCCTGGAAACTACAGATGTGGACCTCGACGATGTCCTGAACGAAGAAGTCCGCCGGTTGCGCTCCACCAGCACCCGCCGGATCGAAGTCAGCCTCGAACCCGCCCGAATCACCGGGGATCCGCGGCGCCTGACCCAGGTCATACGCAACGTCCTGGACAACGCCGACCGGCACGCCGCGTCCCGGATCAGCATCACGTTGCGCAACACCGGCAGCGGGGCACAGATCACGATCGATAACGACGGCCCGCCGGTGCCGGCGGCCGACCGGGACCGGATCTTTGAACGGTTCGTCCGGCTGGATCAGAGCCGGTCCCGCGAAAGCGGCGGCAGCGGCCTTGGCCTGGCCATCGCCGCCGGCATCATGACAGCCCACCACGGCTGGATCCGCACCGGCGAAACCCTCGGCGGCGGATGCCGCTTCGAACTGGGCTTCGCCCCGGCACCTGAACCCCGCCAACCAAAGGACCCGGTCACGGCGGGAGACCCGCGGGCGCCGGATACCCCGTAAGTGTCCGGCCGGCTTCGCAGCCATCCGGGAGCCCCGGCCTGGCACCGGCGGTATCCGGACCGCGGAAGCCGGGGTTGCGGGACGGATCGTCACAGCGGTTCCTCAGCAGTGGTGAGGAAGTGTGGTCCCCATGAACCTTCGCAGCATACCCGGCACCGCTTTGGCGGTCGTCGTCGCTCTGAGCCTCGGCATGGGCTCGGCGTCCGCGGCGGAGCACGGAAAAACCCCGCCGCCGGCGACACCTGCCCACACTGCCGCCCCGGCAGTACACAGCCCCGGCGGCTCTGACCTGGACGTCCTCACCGGCTACCCCAAGGAAGTCCACACCGATGAGCGGCTGATCGAGGAGGAACTCGAATTCGGCGAAGCCGCCCCGCACACACACCGGCGGTTCCACGCCGGCACCGCCTAAGCCAGCCCCGGCCCGACCGGCGCCGGAACCTCCGCAGGCGGCCTCAGGCACCGCGCCGGACCAGGACAATCAGGGCAAGGGCGGAGGTTTTTCACCCGGCCGGCCGGTCGGCGCCCAGCATGTACCCCATGCCCCGGACCGTGGCCAAGGTCTGCAGCCCGAACGGGGTATCGATCTTGCGCCGCAGGTAGCCGATATAGACCTCCACCACGTTGTCGCCGCCTTCAAACGCCGGATCCCAGACGTTGTCGAGGATCTGGGCTTTGGACACGACCTGGCCATGGCTGCGCATCAGGTAATGCAGCAGACCGTACTCCCGGGCCGTCAGTTCTATGACGGTATCGCCCCGGCGCACGCTGCGGCTGCCCGGGTCCAACGTCAGCGAACCCACCGTGAGGGTGACAGGCCGCTCCGGCGCGCCCCGCCGGATCAGGGCACGGATCCGGGCAACGAGGACGATAAAGCTGAAAGGCTTCGTCAGGTAATCATCAGCTCCCAGATCGAAGGCGTCCGTCTGGTCGTATTCCCCGTCCTTGGCCGTCAGCATCAGCACCGGGGTCCAGACCAGCCGCTCCCGCAACTCCTTCAGAACGTCGTAACCGTTCTTGAGCGGAAGCATCAGATCCAACAAAATCACGTCATACGGGTTCTCCGTCGCAGCCCACAAACCACTGACACCATCATGGGTGACATCCACGACGAACCCCTCGTTGACCAGCCCGCGCCGGACCGTCTCGGCCAGCATCTTTTCGTCCTCGACCAGCAGAACCCGCATGTCCGCACCCCTTTCCTTTGATAGCTGCATTATCCCGGAGTCCTGTTGTGCGGAACCTGAGAAACGTCGAAGCCCCTCTCAGGTTCTTCTCAGAGCCGGTGCCGCAAGCTGGTGGCACGCCCCGCGCATCAGCACTCGAACTGTCAGGACTGCACCATGGATACCTCCCCGGCCCGCCGGAGCACAATATTTCCCGGACTTCAGTCCTGGTGGTGGGTCACCGTGGCTGCCTCCATCTTCGCCACCACCGCCGCGGCCGGAATGGTGGCGAAGTCTTTCGGGCCGGTGTCACCGGAACTGGGACTGGACATTGCCCTGAGCCACGGCCGAAACAGTGCCCTAACCGGGTTGAGCGAGGCCATCCACTACGGACTGGGACCGGTAGGAGCGGTGACGCTCGTCCTGGTCATCTGCCTGTATCTGCTCGGGGTCCGCCGCAACCCGGTGCAGGCGGTGGCGTTCGGGTCCGTCGTCGCCGCCGGCTGGCTGGCCTCATCAGCGGTCAAAGCACTGGTGGGCCGCTCCCGGCCGCCGGGGGACGTGACAGCGTCCCTGGTCGTTGAAACAGGCCACAACAGTTTCCCCTCCGGCCACACGGCCTTCGCCGTCTCCCTGGTCCTCGCCGCCGTGCTGGTCCTGGCCCGCAGCAAGGGTCAACGGCTGGCAGCGCTGGTCGCGGGTTCGCTTTTCGCTGCAGTCGTCGCGTTCTCCCGCCTTTACCTCGGGGTCCATTACCTCAGTGACGTGGTCGGTTCGGTGTTCATCAGCACCGCGGCGGTCCTGGCCTGGTTGCCGGTATGGAATACCCTCATTGCACCCCGGATCGGCCGCGTGCAGCTGATCCGGAAGTTAGACCGCACGGCCACGGACCGTACCCGGGGGTAACCCGGGCGGAAAGAGGCCCTGGAGGGCCACTCCCGTGTCAGCGTGCTACCCCTCCGTTGAAAGGAACCCTGTGGCTGCGACCCCTCAGGAGCCCGGGAAACCGGTCATTCCAAGGGCACTGGCCTTTGCGCTCCGGCAGCTGCGCCGCGCGCCGGCCACACTTGGCTGGATTTTCATCTTTTGGGCCGCCGGAACGGTGTCGTCCAGTCTCATCGACGGCCCGTCCGGGACCCTGCGCCCGAACGTGGCCGCGGCGGCACACTCTGTGCCCGGCCACTGGTGGGCGCTGCCCGCCTCAGGTTTCTGGGCGCATAACCTGACCGGGTACCTGCTCGGAAGTGCCCTGACCCTGGTGGTGGGGCTGGCCCTGGAACCACGGATGGGCAGTGCGCGGTTCGCTGCAGCCGCCCTTGGCTCCCAGATCCTGGGAATCGCCGCCGCTCTTGGCTTCCTGGCCGCCGCGCACCAGGTGATGGGTGCCTGGACACGCGAAATGAGCGGGCACCTCTTCCTCGGCCCCAGTGCACTCATCACCGGGGCACTCATGGCCGGCACGGCGACCATGCCCACCCTCTGGCGGCGCCGGATCCGCCTGGCCGTCTTCGCCCTGCTGATTCTGCTGGCCCTCTATACAGGCGGGTTCGCGGATTTGGTCCGGCTCGGAGCCGCCGTTGCCGGCGCCCTCCTCGGCCCGGTCCTGCATGGCAGGGCACCCCGGTTCGGCCGTCCCGTGACCTCCCGGCACGAAGGCCGGGTCCTGGTCGCCCTGCTGGTGGCCGTGTCCGCCGTCGGACCTGTCGTCGCCGGCCTGGCCCCGCACGCCGCCGGGCCCCTCTCGGTGTTGCGGTTCCTGTTTACGAACATCCAGCCCGTAGACCCGCAGACACTCCAAAGCCTCTGCACAGACCCTGGACAGGTCAAGGAATGCGCGAGGGCGCAACTGCAGCTGCGCGCCGGTGCCGGCGGGATCTTCATGGCCGTCCTCCCGTCGTTCTTGTTGCTGCTGCTCTCCGACGGGCTGCGGCGGGGACGCCGCTTCGCCTGGGCCGGCGCCGTGCTGATCGAGCTGGCATTGTCCGTTCTGGCAGGAATCACCATTGCTGCAGCGTTGTCCCCGGTGCCCGCAAACACCGCTGCCGGCGAAGCGGCGGGCCCTATCGAGGTCCCCGGCTACACACACCCGTTGGCCCTGATACTGCCGCTGCTGCTGCCGGTGGCACTGACGCTGGTGCTGCTGCTGACCCGCAAATTGTTCCCCCTCACCGCCCCGGCAGGAACCTACCGGAGCCTCGCGGTCAGCGCCGGGAAAACAGCCGCCGCCCTGGCCTCGGTCTACCTGCTCGCCGGCATCCTCCTGGCCCCCGGCTTCACGCCCGTTCCGGCGCCGCTTGACCTGCTGGCCGATATTCCCGACAGGTTCCTGCCGCTGGGATACCTGTTCGATCTCTCCCCGGCGTTCTTCCCCCAAAGCACCCCCGCGGTCATCCTCTATGAAGGCACCGGCACCGTCTTCTGGGCCGTCACCGCCGTCCTGATCCTCAAAACATTCCTGCACCCGGTCCCGGCCCAGCACGCCGCCGGGACCGCCCGGGCCCGGGAAATTCTGAAAACAGGGCAGGGCAGCACCCTGTCGTGGATGACAACCTGGCCGGGGAACACCTACTGGTTCTCCGCCACCGGAGAAAGCTTCATTGCCTACCGGACCATCGCCGGGATCGCCCTGACCCTTGGAGGCCCGGTCGGCCCCGGGCACCAGGGAAAGTCCTCTTTGGCGGAGTTCACAGCATTCTGCACCGGTCACGGCTGGACACCGTGCTTCTACTCCGTACCCCAACACCTGCGCGACCACGCAGCTTCTCTTGGCTGGGGATCCGTGCAGGTAGCCCAGGAAACCATTCTGGAACTGGACACGCTGTCCTTCAAAGGAAAAAAATTCCAGGACATCCGCACGGCCCTGAATAACGCGGCCAAAAACGGGATCCGCGCCGAATGGACCACCTACCATGACGCACCCCTCACCCTGGCCGCCCAGATCCAGGAAATCTCCGAAGAATGGGTAGCCGATAAAAAAGTCCCGGAAATGGGCTTCACCCTCGGCGGCCTGGACGAACTCAACGACCCCAACGTCCGCCTGCTGCTCGCCATCGACGACACCCACCAAATCCACGCCGTTACTTCCTGGCTGCCCGTCTACCGCAACGGCGCTATCGAAGGCTGGACCCTGGACTTCATGCGGCGCCGCAGCACAGGGTTCCGTGCCGGCATTGAATTCCTCATCGCCTCCGCAGCCCTGGACCTCCAAGCCGAGCGCTGCCGCTATATCAGTCTCTCCGGAGCACCACTGGCCCGGCACGCCGGCACCACACCATCCACCGCGGAAACCCCCGAAACGGGAGGAACCGGCGGCCTCGACCGCTTCCTAGGCCGGCTC
This sequence comes from Pseudarthrobacter sp. J1738, assembly GCF_050490315.1. Lineage (NCBI taxonomy): Bacteria > Bacillati > Actinomycetota > Actinomycetes > Micrococcales > Micrococcaceae > Pseudarthrobacter > Pseudarthrobacter sp. J1738. The sequence goes on from NZ_JBNPEO010000014.1 coordinate 15,645, forward strand.
GGCGAGGCCCTGGAACCTGTCTACGGGTTCAGGTCCCTGCTGGCATTCAAAGCGAAATTCCAGCCCCGCTACGAACCCCTGTACATGCTCTACCCTGACGCGGCCGCCCTTCCGGCCATCGGCAACGCCATCACCCGCGCATACCTCCCGGCCATCAAACTCCGCGAAACCCTCACACTGGCCCGCCACATCCTCGGACGCGCCACATACAAAAAACCGCCCATCAACCAGACCGGCCACCAGTCACCCTCCCGAAACCCCGGTGAGGAGCACACGGTGAAACCTCACGCCCCGAACCCGCCGCGGCCGTAACAACCGGCGCACGCTCCGCCTGAGCAAAACCCGACCGCAAAACGAAGGGCCCCTTTCACCCCCTTTTTGCGGAGCGGCGTTTCCTAGGGACCGGAACGGTAAACGTCGGTCCCGAAGGTGTTGACCCCCGGTTCGCCGGCGCCCGCGAGACGGGGCAGGGCGAAGCTGTCTTCCATGGTGGCCAGCAGGCTGTAATGGTTGTAGGGGCGGTCCGAGCTGCTGCCCGGGGCGGTGAACGGGGAGAGTACCAAGGCGCCGACCTTTCCTCCTGCTGTGCCGCCGGTGACGCCCGTCGAGGGGCCGACGGCCCCGCCGTCGGCCTCGTCAAAGGTGATCACGAGCATGCCGTCCTGCTGGTAGGCGGGGGAGGCCAGGATCGCCGGCACCTGGCTCTTCAACCATTCATCCGCCGTACCGAGGCCGCCGGCGGTCCCGTCCACGCAGGGACTGTCGTGCCCGTCGTGGCAGAGGTTGGGGGTGATGTAGGAGAGGTTGGCCGTGGTGTTGACCGACTGCAGGTCCTTTCCGAGCCTGGAGTAGTTGACCACGTTCTTCGCGCACTCCGGGCTGGAGGTCAGGGAACGGAAGTAGACGAACGGGTTATGGCGGGTGCCGTACTGGTCACCGGGGGAGGCCGCCACATGTTCGTCGACGGCACCGAGCTCCGGGTGCTGGCAGGGTGCGGACATGTCTTCCATGTAGCCGCGCCAGGTCTTGGTTCTTTCGTTCAGCTGGCCGGCGATGGTGGGCACCTCGGCAGGGAACACACACCCGTCGCCCATCAGCCGTCCCTGCGAATCCACACCCGTGCCGGTAAACGGCGTGTAGACGGGGCAGTCTTTCTTGGTGCTCATGTTAGGCGGCTGCCCGGAGATCTGGGCGAGATAATTAGGCAGCGAGTTGTGCGAGATGCCGTAATAGTTGGTCAGCAGCACGCCCTGGGCGCGCAGGGTCCCGGAGAGGTACGGGGCCGGGGAGCCGCTGCCCCACACCCGGTCATAACCCTTGTTCTCCAGATTGATCACGAACACGTGGCCCGGCGTGCCGGACCGTTGTCCCTGCACCGGCCCACCCTGCGACTGGCAGGCCGCCGCCGTGACGACGAGGGCGACCATCGCCATTAGCGTGGCGGTCTGGGACCGCCGCGGGAGCGTGCTCTTCCATAGCGAACGAGTTCGGGCTGTCACGCTGCCTCTCCTGTCCTCAGAATTTTCCTCGACGGATACCCCTGCGGTGACGCCGCCGCAAAGTTCCCGGCCCCTGCGACTGAGCCTGCCAGAAATGAGACTTTGGGATGCTCTGATCTTCCTGCGGTCAACCGGTGAAGCAGCAGCCGCCGGAAAGAGCCTCGGCAAGGTCCCCGGCGCCTGCGTCCCTTACCTTGCTCAGGATCTTTCGTGCTGCCGTTCCTGCCCGGCGGCGGTGCGTCGTCGGCTCTTGAGCAGTTCCACTGCGATGGGGACGAAAGAGATTACAACGATGACAACGAAAATCAGGTCAATGTTCGAACCGATCCACTCGTAGCGGCCCAGCCAGAACCCGAGCAACGTCACCCCTACGCCCCACAAGGCAGCCCCGATGGCATTAAAGGCGAAGAAGGAACGGTAACTCATCCCGGCGACGCCGGCCGTGACCGGAAGGAACGTCCGCACCACCGGAACAAAGCGGGCCAGAACAACGGCCCGGCGTCCGTACTTCTCGAAAAAGCGGTGCGTCTGGTCCACGTATCTGCGTTTGAAAAACCGGGAATCCTCTTTCCGAAATACCGCAGGCCCCGCTTTGCGGCCGATCAGATACCCGGCCTGGTCGCCTACGAAAGCGGCCACGAACGCGGCGGCCGCCAGAAACAGAATATTCACCTGAATAGTGCCGGTGGCCACCAGCAATCCCGCCGTGAACAGAAGCGAATCCCCCGGCAGGAAGAACCCGACCAGAAGACCGGTCTCGACGAACAGGAACACACACGACCCCGACGACCCATGGAGCCAAGGCAGGATCACGCAGGAACTCGTTCGGATCAAGCCACGGCGGGAGCAGCCCGGCAACGGGTCGGGACAACACACCGGCAGGCAACGCCAAAGAAACCATGGCCCTCACCATAGGGCAACAATGCTGAGCAGACGCTGAGAACAGCTGCCCGGTGCAATCCGCAACGACCGGGCCCCTTCCTCAAACCCGGCACTCACACGCCGCCGGTAAATTCCCTGCCCGGGCCACAGCCGCTTCAGCTGACGCGACGACCTCAAGCCCGATCACGTCCAGGCGCGCCAAGCGACGGACGTCCCGTTGAAGGGCATGTAGATCCGTCGACAGCCCACCCCGCCCGCACCCGGCCGCGGCCGCGGCAGCAAGACCTGTGCACCTGCCGGTGATAGCCTCTGCCTCGGCCGTGTGCCGTTCGGAAAGTTTCACCTCGAACACCTCATGACTGGCGCCATTGTCCGTCGTGGTGGCCATGACAACGATGTCACCGCCGCCGGCCAGGGCATGCCTTACGGCGGCATCCACGGCCGGACGATGCATCACGGTATCCGGGATAGCCCAGACACCCCCGGAAACGGCGACACCTCCGCCGTCAGCGAGAGCGGCGTAAACGCGGCGCCGATACCGGGGTGCAGCGCCACGGAGCCTGACTATCAGCACCAACCACGTCATGGACCCCAGCTTATCGGGCGCCGTTGGCCACACCCGGCCGCTCCGAATCCAGTGTGCGCACGGACTGCCCGGAACAATAGGTGTCCGCCACCCCTATCCGCGCCGTACAACCTGCCCCGGCGGCCAAAGAGACTCCGAAGCAGGGGCATTCCGACGGGAGAGCCCTACATGCATCGCAGCCCGCGCGGACATCACAGGCCCTCGGTACTTCAGCGGCAGCACAGCAGGAAGAAAAAGCCTCCGCCGCGGTCGCCGGAAGACTGCGGCCCCGGTAAGTGTGCGCCCGGTCCGTAGCTCCTAATGGCCGACCAGCCGCCCGCACAGCGTCGAAGGACTGGTGCGTCCGACCCCGGTGAAGCCGCCGAAACAGCGCCCCGAATTGACGCCGCCTGTGGGTGGACCCTACAGGAAGCTCGGTTATGCTGGCGCAGATCGTGCAACTGCCGTCCGGCTGACCAGCACGTGCCTTCCATCCCGGCCGGTACCGATGGTTAGTCAGAATGTGATCAGATCTAGGAGATTGGGTACACATGACCACCGCCAACCCTGCACCCGGGGGACCTTTGTCCACGGCGCCGGATAGCCCCGCTGTCCGGGTCGTGGTCGTAGAAAATCCGCATTGTCTCCAGGGGGACCTGGCCGTCGCCGTGAAGCAGGTCCGGGACACCGCAGAGTCGGGGGACAGACGAGGAATCCTAATGACCCGCCTCGGCCAGTCGCTGTTCACGGTGGAGGCCAGCCCCGACGTACCGTACGGAACCACCCTCGAGAGGGACCTCTGGAGGCGCCGCGCCGTCCCGGGCTCTGATCAAGCAGCACCGGTCCTGTGATACCCGACCCCGACCAGGTCCAGGGAAGTCTGTGGAGAACGGACCCGATAACGCTGCGGGAAATCGTCCTGGACAGGGAGGCGCTGTGGGCCCGCCTCGACTCCTGCCCTGCCCTTGAACGGGTGTGGATCTTATCGCTTCTCGGCCAGCCAGAGGAAGCCATACACGCCGGCCACGCACTGGCGGCAACAGCCCGGGACCGGCTCCTACCCCTGTTGGTGCTCGCCCGCGCCTACCAGCGCCAATACGCCTGGCATGAGGCGGCCCGGGTCCACGAAGAAGCACTACAACTGGCCGGGACCCGCGTCCGCGAGGCCATGGTCCGATACCAGATCGGCAGGCGACTGTTCGACGAAGCCCGCTACCGCGAGGCAGCTGCCGAATTCGAATGGGCACGCGACCTCTACCGAACCTCGAACACACCCGGGCAAATGGTTCGCACGTGCCAAGACGCCCTCGACAGAGCCCGCGAGCTGCTAACCGGGCTCTAAGCCCGGCCGAACGCAAACCGGGACGACGCCGGACCATGCCAGGGCTGTCTGATCAATGACCACTACCCGGCGCAGGTCTGCTGGAGCCCACCGATCACCAACCGGCCACAGCCGGCCCACTTCGGCCCCTGTAGGGACCCTTACAGCTATCCGAGTACCCACAGCGTTCCAATTCTGGCCGCAGGAACGAGAGACCACCGAACCCGGGAACCATGAAGCCCGAAGCGTGGTGGTGAGGGCGGCGTGCATCAGGCAAAGCACGAAGAAAGCGCTTCCCACGGCCCGACCGAAATTCCCTCTACAAGCACATACCGGCGCCCGGAGGACGCCATCCTCATAACCGGCCCGGCGTTCGATAGGCGATTCCCTCGCGGCAGCGAGGCGACGAATATCGCCGCAAAAAGACCGCCATCTACCGCCGAAAATTGTCGTTTTCAGAAGTCTTCTGCACTCGCTCCCGCGGAATTCCGGCGTAGTGCAGACGAGTACGGACACGGAGATGTCACAAGTCCCCTGCACGGAATTGCATTCCGCTCAATAGTCCTCTGCACCAACCGTCACTTTTCAGAAGTCGCCTGCACCAAACAGCAGCGACTATTGCGTCGAAGCCCCAGTCGCGCCTGCTGCCGGGACCCACCGGTAGAGCGTCGGGACGGAGACGCCGAGGCTCGTGGCCACTTCCCGGGGCGGTGTTCCCTGCTTGAGTAGTTTGCGGGCTGAGCGGATCTTGGCTTCCGTCATGATGCGTTTGCGGCCACCTACTCGTCCCTGTTCGCGCGCGGCTCGGAGTCCGGCTTGGGTGCGCTCGACCATGAGCTCCCGTTCCATCTGGGCCAGGGATGCCATCACGTTGAAGAAAAAGCGCCCGGAGACCGTGGTGGTATCGATCGCGTCGGTGAGGCTGACGAAGCCTACGCCGCGGTTGTTTAGGCCGCCGGCGAAGTCCAGGAGGTCTTTCACGCTCCGGCCCAGGCGGTCTAGCTTCCACACCACCAGGGTGTCACCGTCGCGCAGGGTGTCTAGCGCCCGGTCGAGTCCGGGGCGGTGAGACTTGGTGCCGCTGATCGTGTCTTCGTAGATTTTGTCGCATCCGGCCTTCTTCAGGGCGCCGATCTGCAAGCCCAGGTTCTGGTCCCGGGTGGAGACTCGGGCGTAGCCGATTCGGTGTGCGGTCATGGGTGTTCTCTTCTCAAAACTCAGTCCGGCACATTGGTGAACCGTACCGTTTTGAGACCTATTTGTGAGAACGACCGGCCCTGAGCTCGGTTTTTCGTCCTAACGGCGGTTTTCCGCAAGAAGATGCCCGTTTGCAACAGCTCGCTGCGAACACCACGATTCTCAAATCAACCTGTTCTTGAAATCCTTCGTTATCGATAACGACAAGACGGGGCCGTACGAGAGGAGTCCGCACACCCCTGGAGCGCCCCTGCATCCAATTGCGGCCGAGGGTGAAACATCGTAAGGACGAAAGTCCACTACAGTGGGTGCATGGACGCGCACGTATGCACTTAAGAGAGTTGGCCCGATGTTAGCGGTTCTGCGGAATGTGACCTACCGGCGGCTGTTCGCGGCCCAGATCGTGGCCCTGATCGGCACCGGGCTGCTCACGGTGGCCCTCGGGCTGCTGGCCTACGACCTGGCCGGCCGGAACGCCGGGGCGGTGCTGGGCACAGCTTTGACGATCAAGATGCTGGCCTATGTGGGTCTGGCCCCGGTGATCAACGCACTGGTGGCGCGGCTGCCGAAGAAGCCGGTGCTGATCGGGGCGGACCTGATCCGCGCGGCGATGGCACTGTGCCTGCCCTTCATCACCGACACCTGGCAGATCTACGTGGTGATCTTCCTGTTGCAGTCCGCCTCCGCGACCTTCACCCCGGCCTTCCAGTCGCTGATCCCCACCATCCTGAAGGACGAGCGCGACTACACCCGCGCGTTGTCCCTCTCCCGGCTGGCCTACGACATGGAAGCCCTGGTCAGCCCGGCCCTTGCGGCGTTGCTGCTGACGCTGATCAGCTTCAACAACCTGTTCATCGGTACCGTGGCCGGGTTCCTGTTCTCGGCCTTCATGGTCACCATCACGGCCCTGCCCCGGATTTCCGCCCCGGCCGGGCCGCAGACGTCCCTGTGGCACCGGACCACCCTGGGCACACGGATTTTCTGGCGCAACCGGCGCCTGCGGTCCCTGCTGGCACTGAACCTGGTGGTCGCAGCCCCGACGGCGCTGGTGCTGGTCAACACCGTGGTCTACGTCCGGGATGTCCTGCACCGCCCCGACACCGACCTGGCCCTGGCCCTGGCCTGCTTCGGTGTCGGTTCCATGATCGTCGCCCTGTCCGCGCCCCGGGTTCTGGACCGGTTCGGGGACCGTGCCGTGATGCTCACCGGCGCAGCGCTGATCCCCGCCGTGCTGGCCGGCGCCACACTCCTGACCCTCCTGGGCGTCGGTGGTGCGGGATGGTGGCTGCTGCTGGGGCTGTGGTTCCTGCTAGGGGCGGCGAACTCCACGATCCTCACCCCCTCGTCCCGGCTGCTGCGCGATGCCTCCACCGAGGAAACCCGGCCCTATGTTTTCACGGCGCAGTTCTCCCTCTCCCACGCCTGCTACATCCTGACCTACCCGCTGGCCGGTTGGATCGGGGCGGCCGCGGGACTGGGCTGGGCCGCGCTGGCTTTGACAATTGTTGCGATGATAGGCAGTGCGGGTGCATTCCTGTCCTGGCCACGGCACACCGCCGCGGCATCCCAGGAACCAGCCACTGAGGAGCAGACCGTTGAGCAGCAGGCCTAGCAGCGCGTTGAACACCGTCCCAGGGGAACCCTCCCTGGCCCACCCGGTCACCCCGGGCACGGAGCTGCTCGAAACAGCCGCAGGCACGCTGCGGATGCTCGCCGAACCCACCCGCCTGCACCTGCTCTGGCAGCTCTCCACCGGACCGAAAACCGTCACCGAACTCGCCGACGCGTCCGGGGCGCCCCGGACCGTGGTCAGCCAGCACCTGGCCAAACTCCGGCTCAGCGGCCTCGTGGACACCCGCAAGGACGGCCGGCACGTCATCTATTCCCTGCACGACGGGCACCTGGTCCGGCTCATCCGCGAAACCATCAACCACGCCGACCACCGGATGACCGGGGAACCGGCCCACGACTGACGCCTCTCCCCATGCCGGTAACCCGCCGCCGCCATCGAAAGCACTGACCACTGAGCTGGACCCGCCAAATAGCGCTGACAAAACAACGCCAAATACCGCTGCGCTTCACGCGTTAGGTGCATCCGCATGCGGACGGGCAGGGGATATGTAACAGCAGTTACAATTGCACCTGTGACTAACACATTGGAATCTTCCTGGCTTGTGATGCTCGTGCAGGTGCCCTCTGAACCGTCCCGGCACCGGGTCGCCGTCTGGCGCGAGCTGCGGCGGTTCGGTGCGGTTCCGGTCGGACAAGGTGCATGGACGGCCCCCGATGTGCCGGTGTGCAGGGAAGGTGCCGACAAGGCGCGGGCTCTGGCCCGTTCCGGCGGCGGTGAGCTGATCCTGCTGACCACGGGCTCCACTGATGCTGATGCTGCGAAGCTCCGTGCATTGTTCGACGCTGCCAGGGAGGATGAATGGGCGGAGTTCGTCGCTGATTGTGGGAAGTTCAAGGACGAAATCGCCCGGGAAATCTCCAAGCATAAGTTCACGCTGGCCGAGTTGGAAGAGGAAGAACAGAACCTGGAACGGCTGAGGCGGTGGTTCCGCACGATCCGCGCGAGGGACGTCTTCGGCAGCCCATCGGCAGCCAGAGCAGATGAGGATTTGGCTGCCTGCGCCGTTGTCTTGGAGGAATTTTCCGGGCTCGTTTATCAGGAGCTGCACTCATGAATGGTCCTGCTCCCGCCCTGGCGGCCCGGACGTCCTCGGCGCCGTTGTACGCTGCCGGGTTCGTGACGGCCTTCGGCGCCCACAGCATCGCAGCCGGCATGGGTGCCCAGAGCGAGAACATCGGCCTGACGCTGCTGAATCTCGGCATCCTGCTCGCCGTGTACGACCTCGCGGAGGTGTTCCTGAAGCCGGTCTTCGGTGCGCTCAGTGACCGGATCGGCGCGAAACCGGTCATTGTTGGTGGCCTTCTGGCCTTTGCTTTGCTCTCGCTCATCGGCCTGTGGGCTGCCAATCCGCTCATGCTCGGCCTGGCCCGTCTCGGCCAGGGTGCGGCAGCCTCGGCGTTCTCTCCGGCATCCTCGGCGATGGTCGCCCGCCTGGCCGGGGGCAGGAACGCCGGCACGTATTTTGGCCGGTACGGGTCCTGGAAGAGCCTCGGATACGTCATCGGACCATTGCTGGGGGCGGGCCTGATTTTCGCCGGCGGGTTCGCGCTGCTGTTTGCCGCCCTCTCGGTGCTGGCTGCCGTCACGGCGGTGTGGGTGATCGTGCGCGTGCCTCATCTGGAGCCTCTCCCGCGCCGGCGCTACACGGTGCTGGATCTGGCGCGCCAGGTCACGGAGCGGCGGTTCCTGATCCCCACGTTGGTGCTGGCGGCCTCGACCGCTGCGTTGGGATCCGCGATCGGGTTCCTTCCCGCGCTGGCCACCCGGTACGGGCTCGGACCCTTCGCAGGAACGGCCGCCGTCAGTGTTCTGGCCATCGCCTCGGTCCTGATCCAGCCCTGGATCGGCAGGTCGCGCGACCGGGGCCGGATCGGCGATGCCCGCGGCATGAGAACCGGGCTGCTGCTCACCTCCGCCGGTATCGCGATCCTCGCGCTGGCACCGGGGCCCGTCACTATTTTCCTGGCCGCCGCCGCAATCGGTGCAGGCGTGGGTGTTGCCACGCCGCTGGGCTTCGCCCACCTGGCCGATACCACTCCTCCGGAACGGATGGGGCGAACCATGGGCTCGGCTGAGCTCGGACGCGAACTCGGAGACGCCGGCGGCCCCCTCCTGGTCGGAGGGATCGCCACGCTCGCCGGGCTGCCTCTCGGCCTTGGCGCCCTGGCCCTCGTGGTTGCCGCTGCCGGCGCTCTCCGCCTGAACCGCAGCCCGGAACCCCGCGCCCACACGGTTACCGGAGACCCCGCCACCGGCGAGCAGCCAGACACTGCCAAGATGAACCCGTGAGTATCGCAAAAACCGTCCTCCTGTTCATCCTCGCCGCAGCGGCTGAAATTGGTGGGGCATGGCTGGTGTGGCAGTCGGTCCGCGAGGGCAAGGAATGGTGGTGGGCGGGGCTCGGGGTCCTGGCCCTGGGGATCTACGGCTTCGCCGCGACCCTGCAGCCCGACGCCCACTTCGGCCGGATCCTCGCCGCCTACGGAGGCGTGTTCGTCGCCGGGTCCCTGGCCTGGGGCATGATCTTTGACGGCTTCCGGCCCGACCGGTGGGACATTACCGGTTCGGTGATCTGCCTGCTCGGGGTGGCCGTGATCATGTTCGCGCCGCGCAACGCCGGCTGATCCCTGCTTCCAGTACACAATTGCATGAATACACGTGTCGATGTACTTTGGGTTTATGGAAACCCTCACGCACGCCCCGGTGCTGGCACGGTTCGGCTACGCGGTCTCTGACCCCACCCGGGCACGGATTCTCCTGGCACTGGCCGATGCGCCCGCGTACCCGTCGGACCTGGCCAATTCCCTCGGAGTCTCACGGCAGAGCATGTCCAATCACCTGACCTGTCTTCGCGGCTGCGGCCTCGTGGTGGCCGTCCCGGACGGCCGGCGGACCCGGTATGAGCTCGCGGACGCCCGGCTGGGCCACGCCATCACGGACTTGATTGGTGTGGTGCTGGCCGTGGATCCAGCCTGCTGCGCGCCGGACGGGACGTGCCTAAAATGATCACGGCACTCCAGCCCGCACCCACCGCGTCCCGGCGCGCCGTTCTGAGCCGTCGTATCCGCCTGTTCGCGGCCGCGACCATCACCTACAACGTCGTAGAGGCCGTCGTTGCCCTCTGGGCAGGCAACGTGGCTGATTCTTCCGCTCTGATCGGGTTCGGACTTGATTCGGTGATCGAGGTCACGTCCGCCGTCGCCCTGTCCTGGCAGTTTTCCGCCAAGAACCCTGAACAGCGAGAACACCTGACCCTGCGGATCATCGCGTTCTCCTTCTTCGCCCTGGCCCTGTTCGTCACGGTGGATTCGGTCCGGTCCCTGGCCGGAGGCGGCGAAGCGCAGCACTCCACCCCTGGCATCGTGATCGCGGCTCTGAGCCTGGCCATCATGCCGGTACTGTCTTGGCTCCAGCGCCGGGTCGGACGGGAACTCGGATCCAGGACCGCAGTGGCGGATTCCAAGCAAACGCTGCTTTGCACGTACCTCTCCGCTGTCCTGCTGGCAGGGCTCGTGCTGAACAGCACGCTGGGCTGGTGGTGGGCGGACGCCGGTGCAGCTCTGGTCATCGCCGCGATCGCCGTCCGAGAAGGCGTCAACGCCTGGCGCGGCGATCTCTGCTGCGCCGTTCCGCACAGCCACGATGCGCCCGAGACCGAAACGGACGAGTGCTGCCGGGCCCCGGAAACGTGCGCAGGCGCGAGCCACGAGGGTGGCCGCTCTAATTCGGACGCACGCGTAACACCGACGCGTGACGCTGAGGTGGCCGAGGCTCCCGGCTGCTGCGAAGGCTGTGGTTCCAGCACTGAACCGACGACTGTCAGCCTGTCCCTGGGCCCCGGGAACGGCTGAGCCATGGACTATGAACTGCGCACCATCCACGGCTGCCCGAACAGCGGTCCGGCCCTGGAACTGTTCCGTCAAGCCCTGGCAGCCGAAGGAAAAGACACCGGACGCATAACGGTCCGTGAAGTAACGTCCGAGGAAGAGGCCGGGGCGCTGCGTTTCCACGGCTCCCCGTCGTTCATAGCGGACGGACGGGACTTGTTGCCTGCCGAGTCCGCACCTGCCCTGAGCTGTCGCGTGTATCGCTTGGAAGACAGGATGGCGGGGCTTCCTTCCGCCGAGATATTGCGCACCGCCGTGCGTGGCGTCGGCTCAGACGCCTGAAGGATAGGCGGTTGCGCACCCCGCTGACCGGTGCCCGCCGGCCCGGACGATTCAAGATAATTCAGAGCTCGATGGCGGCCGACACGAGGGATCCCCCGAAGAGGACCATGAACGGGTCACGCATCGAGCCCTCAGGAGGCACCGACGGACCGGAACGTAGCTCCGCCGTCGGTGGAGACCACGATCCCGCTGGCCGTCGCGGCCCAGATCACCAACTTTGCATCCGGGCCCTTCACTGCAGCCACAGCCTGGACCGTGTCCTGGATTTCGCCCTTGCGGATCCAGGTCGCGCCGGCGTCCGCGGAGGAGTGGACCGTCCCGTCCGGTTCGACTCCCACCGCCTCGGCGGGGCCGGCGAAGGCGGCGAACTGGACCACGGGTCCGAATTCCACCCTGGTCCAGGTTTTACCGCCGTCGGTTGAGCGGCGGATCCCTTGTGGAATGGTGGCCAGGACAGTGTCGCTGGTGGGGTTACCGGCGAGGACGGCCGGGACGAAATCCGCGGCCCCCGTGGTCCAGGTTTTACCGTCCGGGCTGGTGCGCAGCGCTCCGTCGAAGCCGACGATCCCGGATTTGGTCGCGGTGAGCGCATGGAAGTCGGATTCACCCTGACGGGAGAGCTGTTCCCACGATTTACCGGCGTCGGTGGATCTGATCAGCCCGATCGGATTGGGAAGGCTGGAGCCTTCCCCCGGGTGTCCGGATGCGTAGAGGACGCCGTGGTCCGTGCCGCCGGTGAAACCCATCAGGTCGTTGGTGGCGCCGATTTTGGTGGCTGGTTGTTTCGTGACGTCGAACAAGCCATCGTGCGTGGCCAGAAGCACCTGGCCGGTTTCGCTGCTGACGCTCAGCCCGTGAACATGGGCGTCAGGCAGGCCGCTGCCGGTGCCGGCGGGTGAGGGTGCCGTCGTGCCGGAGGAGGGACTGCATGCCGAGAGGGCGAGGATGAGGCTGGCGCCGGCTGCCAGGACGGTTGCGGCGCGGCGCCAGGGACGGGAGGGGCGGGGCATGGGGACTCCAGGGATTCAGCCGGGGCAGGGCAACGGCGAATGGCGCCGGCCCGTGACGGGCCGGCGCCGGAGGACAGCGGTCAGAGGGTGGCCAGCAGGTCCTTCATTTCCTTAATTTCGGCTGTCTGTGAGGTCACGATTGCCTTACTCAGCTGGATGGCGTCGGGGTTTTTGCCTTGGCTGATTTCAGTCTGGGCCATCGCCACGGCGCCCTGGTGGTGGGCGATCATCCCGGTCAGGAACAGCTTGGCCGCTTCGGCGCCCTTGGCGGTGTTGAGCTTGTTCAGATCGTCCTCTCCCATCATCCCGTCGCCCATGCCATGGCCGGACGCCATCTGGGCCGGTTCGTTCCAGGTCCTGAGCCAGCCCGTCATCTGCTCGATTTCGGGGGCCTGGGCGGCTTTGATCTTGGTGGCGAGAGCGGTGATCCGGGCATCCATGCCCTGCTTTTTGAGCATCATGTCGCTCATCTCGACGGCCTGGGCGTGGTGCGGGATCATCCCTTGGGTGAACATGGTGTCCGCCGCGTTGTGGTCCGAGGCGGCCGGGGCAGAGCTCGAGGACATCCCCATCCCGGTTTGGCCCATGCCCGGCATGGAGCTGGAAGGTGTAGTTCCGGAGGTCCCGGCGCAGCCCGCAAGGGCTATGACGGAGGCAAGGCCAAGGGCAGAAATGGTCAGAGTTTTCTTCATGGAGTTCAAGTCCTTCAATCATCAAATCGGCGTTGTTGAACGCCTGCGGATAACACGCCCACAACCGGCCTGGACAGCCGGCAGGTGCGTATCGGGTAAACGGGGGCGCGCCGGGCAGGACACGGCGCAGCTTGGCCGTTTACGTCCGGCTGATCGAAAGTTGGCCCGGAGAAGGACTTCGCGGAATGAACCCGTACCCGATGGCGGGGGCGCCGGTGATGGGCCCGCCGCTGGAAGCTAGGGCTGTGGTGCCCGGTGGCGGAGCTGCCAGTGTCGTGGTCCCGGGAGAAGGGACGCAGTCCCCGCCCATGGCGGACATCATCGTGCACCCGCCGGTATCGGCGCATGACGGTCTTGGTGCGTGCGTGATACCCGGAGCTGCAGAGACGCCCTGGACGTTCGTGATGTCCGCGACGTGGCCGGGGTGCCCAGACGCCTGCATTGCATGCGGCGCCTCGGTCTCATGACCGGTGGCCGCCGCCGGCATGTCACGCGTGCCGGTCATGATGTGCATGCCCAAAATGCCGACGATGATCGCCAGCAATCCCGCGAGAAGGGTGGCCCGGAGGAGGAACGCCCTGGCGCGGCGGGCGGAGATGGCGGTCATGGTGTTCCTCCTTCCGCGCGGTCTGGTTGGCTTCAAGATTACCGGCCCGGGCGGCGCCGGGTTCAGCGGAACGGGGCGGGATTGAGTTTCAGTCCGCAGCAGCTGCGCGTTCAGGGCCACGACGATGGTGGAAACGGGCAGCAGCACGGCCCCGGCGGCAGGCGAGAGGACGACCCCGGCGAGAACCACTTCACTGACGATACCCAAAACATACCCATAGGGGGTATATTTGGCAAGCAAGTCGGTTGTGACGTTCCCACCCCGCGATGCAAAGTCAGGTCCCTCCGCGGGGCCCAAACCAGAAGCGGTGCAGACGACTTCTGAAACTGACAGTTCCGGGCCATTGCTGGCCCGGGCCATGTACGTAAGACCCGCACGATGAACCACACGGTAGATCTTCGTCGATCACGGTTTTACGGGAGCGAACCGGGTGCGCCTCGGGCCCCGTGAAGCGATGGCGGTGTGTCGGGCCGGCGATACGCTCGTGGCGACCAAGCTCGATCGGCTGGCGCTCCCTTTCTGATGCCAGGGACATTGCCGACGAGCTGACGGGCAAAGGGGTTGTGCTTAGTCGCGGCGGCAACAGTCACGACCCGGCTGACCCGGTAGGCCGGCTGCTGTCAACGTTCTGGGAATGGTGGCCGAGTCTGAAGCGGATCTGATCCGGACGCACCCGCGAAGGGATGGCGGTCGCAAAAGCGAAGGGGCGCCTGAAAGGCAAGCAGCCAAAACTGTCCAAGCACACCACGCCGAAACCACTGCCCGGCACGTCGCAGCCGTCGCCGGGAGCGTGCGCAGCGCCAGCTCCGCAGGATGCCACAGGCTCCTGAAAGAAGGCGGGGCGGGGGCTGGGGGCTGATGCGGCCGAACTGGCCGGACTCCTCGCAGACTAATCCTTTCAGGTGGCCGTCCCGTTGCCGGGGCGGTCACAGGTGGCGGACCGCCATTCGCACGCTCAGTGCCGGCGACCGGGGCGCGCGGCCGCCGAAGTCAGCGACGCCGAATGGAGACCCCGGGTGCTGAAGGAGGGTTCGCAGGGCTCACCCAGGAAAGGGCGTCCGCTGGCGCGGCCGGCTGTGGGTCCAGTACCGGCTCCGCAGGGCTCCGCCGCCTCTGGCCCAGTTCTGTCTACGACGTTTGGCTGCTGTCCTGTCGGATTGTACGTGTCCGCTCCGGCCGGTCTAGCCCCTCCTTCGTCGGGGCCTGCGGTGAGGAATTCTTCGACGGCGCTCCTTCGTCGCTGATTTCCTTACGAAGATTTCCGCCCCTTGCCCTGCGGGTAGACAGGCCTCCGTCGGCCACAGCTCCGCAAGCTTCGCCAGCAGCCAAAACAACGGGGGAGAAGGGGAGCTGGCCGGTCATCTGAACCGCCCCCTCACCGGCCAAACAACATGTCCCGCGCCCACACCCGTTTCCGCCGCTTGACAGACATAGAAGCGTCGCCTGGAAGACTTGTTTGCCGCTGATGCGCATGTTGAGGTGGAGGCCACGTGGGGCATCTATCAATGCATGATTGCTGCCTACCGGGAGAAAGACAGTGCCCAAGGCAAGATGCTCATGCAGGCCGTGGTTGACTCCGTCAGCACTGGCGTGCCGACTGCGCTCACTGAACTCAAAACACTCGGCCGGACCCTGAAACGACGAGCCGATGATGTGCTGGCCTACTTCGACCGGCCAGGGACCTCAAACGGTCCCACTGAAGCGATTAATGGAAGATTGGAACACCTCCGAGGCTCTGCCCTCGGCTTCCGCAACCTCACCAACTACGTCGCCAGATCACTGCTGGAATCAGGCGGATTCAGACCGAAACTACACTCTCAATTCTGAAGAGCCCCTTTACCGCTGAGTTCGTCAACTCGGGCAAGCAGTCCAAGTCTTCCGTGGTCTTGACTCCGGAATTGCCGGCGGGCTGGACACTCAAGGCATCAACAGGTGCAACTGCTACAACGGTTGCCGGCGGAGCCAGCGTCAAGGCCACCTTTGTTGCCACGCCAAGCGCTACGTCTAAGGGCGGACCCGCAGTTATCAAGGTCACCGCCACGTACGAGTCCAATGGAAAACAGAGCGTCAGCAGCGCCAACACTATTGATGTGGCCTACGGTAGCCTAGCCAGCGCCTTCAATTCCGTCTCGGTCACCACTGTGGCTAACAAGTCCTTGGGTGATTTCGACGGCGGCGGGGCCACATTCTCTGCTGAGCAGTTGGCGTCAGCGGCCATCCCCGCCGGTGGAGTCACCCCCGGCAAGACTGTCACCGTGAACGCCGGCAAAGCTACTCAAGTGGATTACACCTGGCCCGAAGCTGGCCCGGATGTCCCCAATGCTGCGGCGTTGAATGGCCAGACTATTGCGGTCAAGGGCCAAGGAACCCACTTGTCGGTGCTTGGTTCAGCTGCGGTTGGTGCCGGAATTAGCCCCACCCTGACGCTGAACTACGCGGACGGAACTTCAGAACAGCAAAGTATTTTCTTCCCCAACTGGCTCCAACCCTCTCAGCTGAACGGCGCCGTCGTCGCTATTTCAGAGGCGGGACGCAACAACGCGAGCGGGCCCTCGCCGGAGTACACACAATACAAGTACCAGGTGTTCTCCAATGTGTTGCGCCTGAATTCGAACAAGGAATTGGTTTCCGTGGTTCTGCCCACCGAGGGGCGGGTGAAGTTCTTTGACTGGAAGGTCACTACACAGCCGATGCCCGAGGTGCCACATGGTGAGGTGTATGCCTCGGAAACGCCGTGGCTTGAGGCGAGCACCGGCTGGGGTGTCATCGGCAAAAACGTTGCCAATAAGGACGACGAGAGCTCACCGGACGTGCCGCTGACCATCAACTACACGGATCCGGCCACGGGCAAGCAGCCCACATATGCCAAGGGTTTGGGGGTGCATGCAGTCTCCAAGATCACGTATTACCTCGGCGGGAAATGCAGCAAATTTACCTCGGAGGTGGGCCTAGAGAGTGGTTTTGCCGGGACCATCATCTTCAAGGTGAAGGCCGATGGGGCGGATAAATACCAGTCCAGAACCTACACGCCGGGCTTCGCGCCAGAATCTGTGTCGGTGGATCTGACCGGGGTTAATTACGTGGACCTCGTGGTTGAACCGTCCGGCAGTATCGACGGCGCCCACGGGATTTGGGGGGATGCCAAATTCATGTGTGCTCCCTAGTTTGAGGCTGTGATCTAGCCTGGGCGGCGGTTGGTGACCTGATGGTTGCTGGCCGCCGTACTTGTATTGCTGGAGCCGTCAGGTAGCAATGTCGGTGAGTCAGGGCACAATGACGAGCGTGGGGAAAACACTCAAACTCCGGTCCATCACCATCGCCCTTACCGCCGCCTTTTTGGCTGCCGGGCTCAGCGCGTGCGACGACGGCCGCGCCGGTGCGCAAGATGCCGCCAAGGCTTTGGTTGGCGCCCTGTCAGGGCTCGACGTCGGCAAGATCGCGTGGGAAGGCAAGGAACCGGCGGCAGTAAATGAGCAGGTCAAAGCCGTTTTTGCGGCACTTGAGCCGCAGAAGCCAACCGTTTCGGCTGGCGACCTCAAGCTCGACGGCAGTACCGCCACAGTTCCGCTGAACTACGTATGGCAGGTCCAAGGCAACGAGTGGAAGTACTCCACGTCCGCGCGGCTAAAAAAAGATGGTGATGCGTGGCGGGCCGAGTGGAGCCCAAATGTGTTGTTGCCGGACCTTCAGGACTCCGAAGTCCTTGCCTTAAAAACCACTGCCGCACCGCGCGGCAATATTTTGGGTGCACGCGATGAGCCCCTAGTTATGGACCGGCCCGTCCTCAAGGTTGGGATCGACAAACAAAAGGTGGACGCCGCGTCCCATGAGGCCTCTGCAAAGGCGCTAGCTAATTTGGTGGGCGTGGACCCGGCCGAGTACGCCGCGCAGCTCAAAGCCGCCGGGGCTCAGGCTTTCGTCCCGGCAATCACCCTGCGCGATGACAACAACAGGACTATTACCGACCAACAGATCGCGGCCATTCCGGGCGCTATTGCGCTCAAAGATTCCCTGGCCCTGGCGCCCACCCGTGAATTTGCTCGTGCCGTTTTGGGAACCGTGTCAGAAGTTTCAGCAGAACAGATCGAAAAATCTCAGGGCGCCCTGAAAGCCGGTGACATGGCCGGCACCAGCGGCCTCGAAGCACAATACGATTCCCAATTACGCGGCATAAATGGTGTCAGCGTAGTGCGCCAGCCGGCGGGTAAGACCGCCGCTGAGCTGGCAGCCCTCCCCCAAGACCCACGCGTGGAGGTTTTCGCGAATGCTCCAGCACCCGGCGTCGCGCTTAAAACCACCTTGGACGCGAAGCTGCAGACGCTAGCCGAAAACACGCTCACTTCGGTGGGACCAGCATCGGCGATCGTCGCCCTGCGTCCGTCTACGGGTGATGTACTCGCAGCGGCGAGTGGCCCAGGGAGTAACGGCTACAACACCGCAATGCTGGGGCAATACGCGCCGGGGTCGATTTTTAAGACGGTAGATTCCCTCGCCCTATTGAGGAAGGGGAAAACCCCCGATTCTAAGGTGGACTGCCCCGCTACCCTCACGGTGGACGGCAGAAAGTTCAAAAACGCCGAGGGATATCCCAGCACTTCGCTAGGATCAGTGACCCTACGGGATGCATTTGCCCACTCCTGCAATACCGCGTTTATTAACGCCCGCACTGACGTGGATCAGGCCCAACTTGAAGCCGCTGCGGTGTCTTTGGGGATTGCTGTTGAGGCACCAACACTTGGAGCTGACGCCTTTTTGGGTTCAGTTCCCGGGGAAGCTGAGGGCACCGAGCACGCAGCTTCCATGATTGGTCAAGGCAAGATCCTGATGTCCCCACTCTCTGCAGCCATGCTGGCCGGTGCAGTGGCCAAGGGCGCTCCCGTCCAGCCGCGGCTCGTGCTCAACCCGGACGCCGCGTCCACCTCCGGAAACGCAACAGCGTCCGCTTCAGCTTCTGCCGAAAACCCCTCAGCCACGGCCAGCGTTTCAGCACAAAGCCCCGCCGCCACGGCGACCAACCCGGTCACGAAAGACGAAGCGGCCAAGCTCGCTGACATGATGCGTGCAGTGGTGACCAGCGGTCACGCCGGATTCCTCGCTCAAGTACCGGGTGCCCCAGTGGGTGCCAAGACTGGGACAGCTGAATTCGGTACTGACAACCCGCCCAAAACACATGCGTGGATCATCGCCACACACGGCGACCTTGCCGTCGCCGTATTTGTGGAAGACGGTGGTTTAGGCGCCACAACCTCTGGCCCACTGTTGCAGAAGTTCCTTACGGCTGCGGGCTAATAGTGCACAACTGAACCGAGACCTTCGGGCTGAGCGCAGGGTAGCTATTGCGCAGTTCTGTGTGGAGAGCATCGGCAACAGCTCGGACCACAGCTGGTGCCGGTAGTTCCTCGCTCACGCCGATCCGAACGGTGATAGCTGCTGCGGCATCACCTATTTCTAAAGAAAGCAACTGTTCTACCGCTACGGCCTCCCGGCCCAGAACCTGCCGGGCCCCGGCGCGAAGAAGCGTCCACACAGCGGCTGGCGGAAACACATCCACAACTCCCGGAACACCCTTGACTACACGAAGGACTTGCTCGTGTGGGTTGGCCGGGGCTGGAACTGTTTCCATTGGTTCAATGGCCTGCGGAGACATAGTCGTCCTCCTTTTGTTCTACGCCACCGGTGATGTCATTAACTGTGATGTTGATGCCTTCGATGTTTAGTTCCGTATGTGTTGCGAGTGCCTGGGCTACGGCGCTGCGAAGGGACCGTGTGGTCTCAGTAATTGTGTGTCCCCAGATGGCTGTCACAGTGATGTTGATGGTGATGAGCTCGCCAAGAACCGTCACATCACCGACTAGCCTGCAGCGGCCAATCGCGATTCCGGCAACAGCGTCCCCGGCCGAGCGGATCAAAGCGATCACGGAACCTTCGGTTTGGCTTAGCGCATCGCTTTCGCGGCTGGAAGCGAGCGGAATGCTCCGGCCCGCCTTGGTTTCCAGGTTCAAATTGCTCAACATTTCCTCCAACCAAGACGTGTCAGGGCCGCCGGCTTCCTCGGTTTCATGGGTAATGAGTTCCTTGGTGAACCCATTAAGTTGTTGCAGTGCTGCCACTCGGTGGCGGCACTGCGGGCACTGGCGAATGTGAGACTCAAGCCCGGCCGCAGGGCTTCCGGTGGTGCTCGGTGCGTCCGTTTGCAGGTGCTCGCTGAGTTGTTCCAGCGTGACACCGCACTCGGGTGTGTTGTCCATGGGTGTTGTCACCGCCAGGCCTCCATTTCCGTCAAGAGCGATGTCCGGGCCCGTGCAATTCGGCCGCGGACACTATCCACACCGATGCCTAGGGTCTCGGCAATTTCTTCGTAGCTGTGACCGCCCATTTCACGTAGTACCCAGCATTCACGCTGGGCGGCAGGTAGGCGATCCAAGGCTTTTGTCAGTGCCTCAACCCCGGCCCCGGCAACGGCGTGGCGTTCGGGACCGGCACCCAAATCGGCGAGGTGTCCGCCGTCGGGCTCTAACGGTTCGTGAGGTTTCCGGCTCCACAGCAAAGTGATGGCGCGGCGGGCGGTAATGCGCATCATCCAGCTTTTGACGGCTTTGGGGTCCTCGAGTGAATCGAGCCCGTTCCAGCTTTGCAGCAGCGATTCTTGCACCACGTCATCGGCGTCAGCGGCGGATCCGGTGAGTCTGCGGGCGTACGCGCGCATCAAAGGTCCGTACCGGCGAGCCAATTAGCCAAAAGCGAGGGCGTCGTCGTCGGCCGCCCGTTCGGCCAACAAGTGGTCCGGGGCATGGGACATCCAGTCCTCATGAACCTGGCTGGGCGGCACAGTCCTCCTCGATGGCCAGTTGGTTCCCGGCGCTTGTTCGTAGTCTGCCACGTGATGGCCCTAGTTCACGCGAGAGGAGCTGGCCACGCTGCTGCGCAGCCCGCGCCGGAGCCGGATAAGCACGGGAAAGGACTCGCCCAAAAGCTGGTCCAGTCCGCTAATTTGCTGTTCGACGGCGGTACTTACGTCCCGCGGTGAGGTGCCTTTGCGTGGTGTCACGTCGATGCGTAGACTGCTGCCCTTCCCAAATTTCCAGCCGCTCACGTTCACGTTGAGGATGGCCGGGTGCTCGGAAAGGCTGCTCTTAATGGCCTGGGCGGCAAAACTGGTGTCGATTGTTGTAGTACCGCTGAGGCCCTCTGAGTGCTTGGGTGAGGTGTGCTGCTGACCAAGGTTACGAACCCGGCCACTGCCCTGGCGTCCAATCCAACGGATCAGCAGCAGGGCAACCACCAGTGCAACAACAATCAGTGCTGCTGTCCACCAACTGCCGGGCAATACTGAGGGGGACGGTCCGGTAATGGGTGCGGCGTTGAGCTGCTCGCGAAGCTGCGCCCAAAGACCTTCCCCAGTGGAGCTCCAAATGTTGGCTACATCAGGGTTGGTGGCAGCGAGGCTCGCCACCACGGAAAAGCTCAACAGGACCATCCCGGTGAGGCCAAGGGCCATACGGTTGATGATGCGGGGGGAGGTTCTCATTGCCCAAGGGCTCCTGATTCGTTAATCGTCACGCGAGCATCCAAAGGCGTGTTTAGCCCGTATCGGTTGATCTCGCTGCTCACTGCGTCCTGTATCTGCCCAGCGTCCACCCGCACCCCGGAGGTTGGACGTACTTGGACCCGGGCGGAGCGGCGATCCACAGTGGTGTGAATTTGATCCTGCCCAAGATTGCCGGCGAGGCTCGCGGTCCGGGCCACGGCGGAGGCAATCACTTGATCATCAACCACCACGGCTGAGCGTTCACTGTTCAGTGCTCGCTTGCCGCCATTGCCGGGACTGAGGGCCAGCCACAAGAGCAACAGCCCAAGAATTCCAGCTCCTACCGCGGCCGCCACTATCCCTGTGGGGGATAGAACGGCAGGTAACTTGAGTAGATTTTCTAATGCGATAGAGGGCTTCATCACTAGGGCGCCGGACCCTGTCCAGAGAAGAATTTGACTCACCACAAACCATAGGATCAGCACTAACAAAACCAGTGCCAAAACAATGCTGGCTCCAGACCGCGGTGAACGCAGGGCTAGGCGGCGCAGCGCTTGAATCCGGTAGCTGGGGTTCATCGTAGCGGTGCTTTCTCTTCGGTTCCGGAGCCGAGGATCCGGAAATCAATCCGGCTCACTGTAGAACCGGACAATTCAGTAAAACGATCGCCAACGTTGGTGCGCGCACTTTGGGCGCGTTCGTAAACAGTGGCCCGCCGGCTAGTGCTGAGCGCAGAATTCTCGGCCGTGAGGTGCGGGATCGGTAACTGGACGTTGACGCTGATGGCGACCCTGCCGCCGTCGTCAGCTAATTTGGCTCCCGCCTTGCTGCGGTCGATGCCAAAAGCCTCGGCGGTCAGGGCCTCCGCAAGCCGGACTAACGCTGTAGTACGTATGCGGGTGTGCCCGGCTGTAAGCTCCCTGGTCATGATGAGGAACGGCGGCCGAGCAAGGCGTTAATTCCAGCGCCGAGATCAAACCGTCCGCGACTCAGCCGAGGCACCAGAGCACCGATCAGCATAAAAACTGCCACCAAAACGAACCCCCAAAACCCGAAGGACAGTGCGCTGAGCGCCAGAACGGCACCCAGCAGCGCACCAGTTACTTGCGGACTCATGCGAGCTTCTTCTCAGTGCCGTTCGCTGAAGTGCTCTCGAGTGAGCGTTCGCCAGCAGCGGGGTGAGACTTCTTGGCCGAGGTTTCGCTGTTCTCATCATCGTCATTGGGGACGTGAACATCGGTCACGGTGATGTTGACCTCTACTACCTCCAGGCCAACAATCTTGCCTACCTGGCTGGTGATGGCCTCGCGGACCTTGTTGGCCACGTCTTGGAGCGGGTGCGGGTACTCAACGATCATGGACAAGTCCACGGCGGCCTGAGTCTGACCTACCTGAACGGAGATTCCCTGGGTCAGGTCAGTCTGGCCCACTGCATCGCGGAGAGCGCCCAAAGCGCGTGCCGCGCCGCCACCTAAGGCGTAAACGCCCGGGATGTCACGGGTAGCAATTCCAGCAACCTTGGCAACAACCGAATCTTCCACAGTGGTGGTTCCACCGTTTGAAACAGCCTTGGATGCAGCCGTTTTGTTCTGCGAGGAAACTTGCTGAGGTGAAACGCTTGAAGTGCTCATCGTTTTGCTCCTTATGATCTGACTGTTCTGCGCGGCCGGAAGTGGGCCGCTATAAGTAAGACGCCACGAGCACGGAATTCCTCACGGGCTAATTCATGTGATCTGCGCCACCTGGT
Source organism: Pseudarthrobacter sp. J1738 (assembly GCF_050490315.1). Classification (NCBI taxonomy): domain Bacteria; kingdom Bacillati; phylum Actinomycetota; class Actinomycetes; order Micrococcales; family Micrococcaceae; genus Pseudarthrobacter; species Pseudarthrobacter sp. J1738. The sequence continues at coordinate 38,495 of NZ_JBNPEO010000014.1, forward strand.
TGATCCTCGTATGAATGATGCTTTGAACCGGCAATGACCGGCAGGCCCGCGGCCACCCGTACGATTGACGAGTGGCCCACATTGATATTTCCGGCATTGACTACTTCCTTTCGGATGGCACCCAACTCCTGAACGGCGTGACCTTTAAGGTCCCGGACGGCACCAAAACCGCCCTGATCGGCCCCAACGGAACCGGAAAGACCACGCTCTTCCGCATCATCGCGGGCGACCTCGTAGCCGATGAAGGCGTGGTGGGCCGTTCCGGAAATATGGGCATTATGCGCCAGTTTGTGGGCCAAGTCCGTGACGAATCAACCGTCCGCGACCTACTGGTTTCGGCAGCGCCACCGGCACTCGCAGCCGCCGCGAAAGCCGTTGATGACGCTGAACTAGCCATGTTGGAACACGACGACGAACCCACACAGATGCGCTACGCCCAAGCGATCGTGGATTGGGGAGACGCCGGTGGGTACGACGTCGAAACCGTGTGGGATGAGGTCTGTATGGCTGCGCTGGGGGTTCCGTTTGACCGGGCACAGCACCGCCGCGCGTCGACCCTTTCCGGAGGTGAGCAAAAGCGATTGGTGCTCGAAGCACTCTTCTCAGGTCCCGACGATCTGCTGCTTTTGGATGAGCCGGACAACTATTTGGACGTCCCTGGCAAACGCTGGCTTGAGGAAAAGCTCAACGAGTCCCGCAAAACAGTGTTTTTTATCAGCCACGACAGGGAACTTCTTAATAACGCGGCGGGGCGAATTGTCACCCTTGAGCCCGGTATCAATGGTGCCAGCGCATGGGTGCATGGTGGAGGCTTTGGCTCCTACGTTGACGCCCGCGCAGACCGGAACGCGCGCTTTGAAGAGCTACGCAAACGTTGGGATGAAGAGCACATCAAGCTCAAAGAGCTCGTCAACATGTACAAAAACAAGGCGGCGTTCCGCTCTGACATGGCCAACCGGTATCACGCAGCTCAAACTCGGCTGGCGAAGTTCCTTGAAATTGGCCCACCCGAGGCTTTGCCCATGGAACAGAACGTGAACATGCGGCTCAAGGGTGGCCGGACGGCCAAGCGCGCCGTAGTGGCAGAAAAGCTTGAGCTGACCGGGTTGATGAAGCCGTTTTCCACCGAGATTTGGTTTGGCGACAGAGTGGGAGTGCTTGGCTCCAATGGGTCCGGCAAGAGCCACTTTTTGCGGTTGCTCGCCACGGGCGGTACGGATCCTGAGCGCGAACATTTGCCGGTGTCCGAGGTTGATATAGCGGAGGTGCCGCACAACGGTGTGGTCAAACTGGGGGCCCGCATCCGGCCTGGCTTCTTTGCCCAAACCCATGTCCGCCCGGACCTTTTAGGCCGCACACTGCTGGATATTTTGCATCGTGGAGACGAGCACCGTTCCGGCCTGGCCCGTGAAGCCGCGGCTGGCGCCTTGGATGGTTACGGTCTGGCCGGGCAGTCTGAGCAGAAATATGAATCCCTATCCGGTGGGCAACAAGCCCGCTTCCAGATTCTGTTACTGCAGCTTTCCGGGGCCACCTTGCTGTTACTGGATGAGCCCACTGACAACCTTGACCTGCATTCGGCTGAGGCCTTGGAGCGGGCCATCGAGCACTTTGAAGGTACAGTCCTAGCCGTCACTCACGACCGCTGGTTTGCGCGTACTTTTGACCGGTTCTTGGTGTTCGGATCGGACGGGAAAGTCTATGAATCCGCCGAGCCTGTGTGGGATGAAAAGCGAGTGGATCGCAGGCGGTAATTTTCGGATTCTCGTCCCGATCCTTGAAGCAGTTGCATAGAGTGGACGGGTGACTTCTTCCCCTCAATTGCGGTCGGCCGCGATCGCCACCTTTGTTGTGTTTGCCACCAACGGTTTGGTCTTTGCCAGCTGGGCTTCGCGAATCCCCGCGGTGACTCAAACCTTGCACCTCACCGCGGGCCAAATGGGGTCGCTTTTGCTGTGTACCGCCATCGGTTCGCTGCTTGCATTGCCCACCGCCGGTCTGGTGATTGGGCGGATTGGAACAGCGAACACCATGCGCGCCGCGGGCGCCTTGGCGGCGTTGGCGGCTGTGGGGATTTCAGCGGCTCTGTGGCTGGAATCGGTGCCGCTGACCGCCGTCGCACTGTTTTTTATGGGTATTGGTATTGGCCTGTGGGATGTTACCCAAAATATTGAGGGCGCGGACGTTGAGCACCGCTTGGGGCGCACCATCATGCCGCAATTTCATGCCGCGTTCAGCGGCGGGGCCTTTATTGGCGCGCTGGCCGGGGCCGGGTTGTCCCATCTAGGTGTGGGTTTGCCGCTCCATTTGCTGGTAATTGCTGCCGTGGTAGTGGCAGTAGGTGCCGTAGCGCCACGCTACTTCCTGCCACACCAGCCAACACCAAAAACGGACGACGCCGGTGCCTCCAACCGCGGGCCCAGTGCCTGGAGTGAGGGCCGGACCATTTTGATTGGTGTGGTGGTTCTGGGGGCAACGTTGACCGAAGGTGCCGGAAACGATTGGATCGCCAAGGCGGCAGTGGACGGGTTGCACACGAGTGAATCCACTGGCGCGCTCCTGTTTGCCGTATTTGTTGCAGGAATGACTGCGGTGCGCTTTGTGGGTGGACGGTTTATTGACCGCTTTGGCCGGGTTCCGGTGTTACGGGCAAGCATGATTGCTGCCGCCGCAGGCCTAGCGCTTTTTGTCTTCACTTCCACGCTGTGGGTCACCGTGATTGGTGCCATCTTGTGGGGCGCCGGTGCTGCCCTGGCCTTTCCTATGGGTATGTCTGCAGCGGCGGATGATCCCCGCCGCGCAGCTGCACGAGTCTCTGTGGTGTCCACGCTGGGATACATTGCTTTCCTGGCCGGGCCACCGCTTTTGGGCTACCTCGGGGACCTGACCGGAATTCGGATGGCTCTGTTGGCCATTGGTGGGCCGATCCTCTTGGCCCTCCTTCTTGCTGGCGCGGCCCGGCCCCTGACTTCAGAGTCCAGCAACGCTCCCACCGTTTAGCCGTCATCCTGGCGGACTAGTGGATTAGCCGCAGAATCATCCGCGCGGTAGACGATTCCTTCCTTTCACCTCGGTAGCGTGGAGGTAGACCCCGGAATGCTGCGATTGATGCACCGCAGTGCAGCCGGCGTTTCCCAGCAGGTCATTGAATGGAAAGGAACCCGGCGATGATCGAAGTCAGCAATCTTTACAAAAAGTACGGCGAGAAAACTGCGGTGGACGGTGTCAGTTTTACCGTCCAACCGGGCAAGGTCACAGGCTTTTTGGGCCCGAACGGTGCAGGAAAATCAACCACCATGCGCATGATTATGGGGCTGGACAAACCAAGCTCGGGCGAGGCCATCATCAACGGCCATCGCTACGCTGACTTACGTTCACCCTTGCATGAAGTGGGCGCACTCTTGGACGCCAAAGCCGTGCACACCAGCCGTAGCGCGTACAACCACTTGCGCGCCATGGCCGCCACTCACAACATCCCCACCTCACGGGTCAACGAAGTTATTGAAATGACTGGCCTGAGTGACGTTGCCAAAAAGAAGGCTGGTGGATTCTCGCTAGGCATGGGCCAACGGCTGGGTATTGCCAACGCACTCTTGGGTGACCCACAAACACTGATCTTGGATGAACCGGTTAACGGTTTGGACCCAGAAGGTGTGCTGTGGGTTCGTAACTTGGCCCGCTACTTGGCCGGCCAGGGTAAAACAGTGTTTTTGTCCTCGCACTTAATGTCAGAAATGGCACAAACCGCAGATCACCTGATTGTGATTGGCCGTGGCCGCATCATTGCTGACGCTCCCATGGCCGAGGTCATCAAGGGCACCAGTCAGCGCCAGATTCTGGTCCGCACACAACAAGTGACGGAGTTGAGCGCACTTTTGGCCCGTGCAGGCGTGACAGTTACCCAGAAGCAGAGCGAAACCATTGAAGTTGCTGGGCTAGAGCCTCAAGAGATCGCCCAGCTGGCCCTGGACAATCGAGTTCTGGTCTACGAGCTCACACCACAAGCGACGTCCCTCGAGGACGCCTACTTCCAACTGACCAAGGATGAGGTTGAGTACCACTCTCACCTCGAGTCCACCCCGGAAGGAAAGTAACACCATGTCTTCAACGGTTACAGCGAATAGCACTGTTCCCTCCTCAGCCGGCAAGCGCGCCCAATCCGGTGTGAGCTTTGCTGGTGTATTGCGTTCCGAGTGGATCAAACTCTGGTCGCTGCTCTCTACCCGCCTACTGATCCTCATTTCCTTCGTGGCTATGGTGGGAGTCGGTGTGCTTTCGGCGCTGGTGCGGTACACCTTCCTTAACAATCAGGCAGAACAAGCCCGAGCTCAGGGTATGGAATTGACCCAAGAGCAGCTATCTCAAACCATGCCTGCCGGCTCGGGCCTAGAGCTATACAACCTTCCGAATGCGGGAATGCAGATCGGTGTTCTTGTATTGGGAACCCTTGCGGTGATGTTTATCGCGAGTGAATACTCCACAGGCATGATCCGCTCCAGTGTCACGGCGGTGCCCAAACGTCTCCCAGTCTTCGCGGCTAAGGCGATCATTTTGGTAGTGATTTCCTACATTCTGGCCGCCATTGCCGGCGTCGTAACTTTTGCCCTCTCCAAGCCCATGTTTGCTGCTCTGCCGGTGGACATGGACTGGAGTACGGATGGGGTGATGTACTCGGTCTTTACGGGCGGACTTTATGTTGCTGGCGTGGCCCTGATCGGTTTGTCACTGGGTACGCTGCTGCGTAATTCGGCTGGTGGCGTGACGGTTCTGATCGCTATTTTCTTTGTGGTCAGCATTGCCGCGGGCTTCCTGTCTCTGGTGCCGGGGGAGTTTTGGAAGTACGTTCCCCAGTACTTGCCCGCTGAGAGCGGCGGAAGATTCCTAGCCCTCGGGCACGCGGACGGTGTGGTTGATCCAGGACTAGCTGGCTTGATTTTCCTGGGTTGGGTGCTGGTATTTGTGATCCCGGCAGTCGTTCTGCTCAAGAAGCGCGACGTTTAGAGAAGCCAGTTACCGTGAAGCACCAAAAAGCAGCGGCTGGACCCGGTACCTTCGTGGCGCCGGGTTCAGCTGCTGGGGCGGCAGTTGCCAGCACTTTCGCTGAAATTAGCGCGCGGCGACGGGGCAAAATTCGCCGCTATTTCTTTGAACATCCACGTGTTATGGATGCGGCCGTAGTGGCGACTTATGTGCTTCTGGCGCTATTGAGCTTGGCGAGCGCTGCCACGGAGTCGCATCTGATTTCACCGTTCGCCATGGCAGGGATTGCTGTGGCGTTGTTCTTCCGGAGACGTTGGCCCGTCCCGGTTCTGGCAGTGGTGGCGGCGCTGGAAGTTGTCTCGGCTATCGGCAACTTCTGGGGCTCGAATGTCAGTTCTGGCCTGTGGTTTGCCCTGTATGCAGTAGCCGTGGTGTATCGCCGAGTGACCGCTTTGATAGCCACCCTCGTGGCCTCCCTGGCGCTGGTGTTGAGTTATTTTTTCTTCGCTTCATTGCCGGACGTTGTTGTGGAGGCTGGCTCGTGGGGCCGATCCGATGAGGGCATTCGGCCGGAGAATTTGGGCTATGTGGTGGTGGTTGTTGCTGTCACGATTATGCTCTCCAACGTGATTGCCGCTGGAGTGGGAATGGCCGTAAAGCAGCGCCGCGAGCATGAGGCTGAGGTGGCTGCGTGGGCTACCCGAACGGCTGAGCTGGGGGTCTTGGGGGAACGTAACCGGATTGCCCGGGAGATGCATGATGTTGTTGCCCACTCCCTCACGGTGATGATTTCACTCTCCGATGGTGCCTCCGTGGTGATGAAGAAGTCTCCGGAGCGGGCTGCAGAGGTTCTGGCGGAGTTGTCCCGGACGGGACGCACAGCGCTGGCGGACATGCGCCGGGTGTTGGGGGTCCTGCGGGAAGCGGCCGACGGCGACACCGCACCGCGTGGGCCCCTCACCGTTGCGGGGGATCTAGAGCGGATGCTGGAGGGTTTCCGGACGGCCGGATTGCCACTGCACTACTCCTACACAGGCCCAGCTTTGCCGGAGGACACTGCCTTTAGGCTGACCGTGTACCGGATTGTTCAAGAGTCTCTTACTAATTCCTTGCGGTATGCCCGGGGGCTGCGCAGGGTTGACTTGGTGATTGCGCGTGTTGATAACAGCGTGACTATCCGGGTGGATGACGACGGTGCGCGAAGCGATAATTCTTCCCAAGGGACGGGCCGTGGGATCGCCGGAATGCATGAACGGGCCGGCATATATTCGGGGTCGGTTAAGGCTGGCCCCAAAACTGGCGGTGGCTGGAACGTCACGGCAGTACTCAACTACCAAGGAGATTCTGCATGATGGATAGCGAAGACTCGTTTGAGGGCCGTGGTCCCATCCGGATTCTGTTGGTAGACGATCAGCCCTTGCTGCGGATGGGGTTTGGCCTCATCCTGGAGGGTGAACCGGATTTGCAGGTGGTGGGTGAGGCCTCCGATGGTGCTGAAGCGGTTCGTCAGGTGGCTGCGTTAAATCCGGACGTAGTGCTCATGGATGTGCGGATGCCGGTCAAGGACGGAATTGAAGCTACCCGGGAGATTGTGGCTTCGGGCGCTTGCGCACGGGTGATTATTCTGACCACCTTTGACCTTGATGAGTATGCCTTCTCGGGATTGCAGGCTGGGGCTTCGGCGTTTTTGCTCAAAGACGTGGCGCCGGAGGAACTGGTCAACGCAGTCCGCTTGGTTGCGAGTGGCGATGCCGTAGTGGCGCCTCGTGTGACGCAAAGATTGTTGGAGACGTACGTGCGGCGTGAGGGTGGAGTGCCCGGCATTGGCGCGGCGCGCCGGGATCCGCTGCTGGACGACCTAACCCCGCGTGAGACTGAGGTCCTGCGGACGCTCGCTGAGGGGCTATCCAATGCGGAAATCGCTGCGAAGTTCTTCCTTTCCGAAGCCACGGTGAAAACCCACGTGCGCCGGATCCTGACCAAACTCCATTTGCGTGACCGGGTTCAGGCAGTTGTGTACGCGTACGAGACCGGCCTAGTGGTCCCGAGCAACCCGGACTACTAGCGCCGAGTGGGTAGATAACGGCCCTTAGAACTCCGTGTAAACGACGTTATCTACCCACTCGGCGAGCTCCTAGGCCAGAACCTACGGACTCAAAGCAACTCACGCGAAGCAACGGAAAAGGAGATTCGCTGGATGACTGAACTGAGTGTCGGCGCGCTGCACCACGTTGAGCTGTGGGTACCCAACTTTGCGAGGGCCGAGGAAGAGTGGGGTTGGCTGCTGACAAAACTTGGCTACCAGGAATTCCAAAACTGGCCCAAGGGGCGGAGTTGGCGGCTTGGTCCCACTTATCTGGTGCTTGAAGAGTCACCGGATTTAAGCGGCATCGCTCATGAACGCACGCTTCCAGGCCTGAACCACCTTGCCTTTCACGCAGGCACAGCGGCGCAAGTAGATGCACTGGCCGCCGAGGCCCTTGAGCACGGTTGGGCCGCTATGTTTGCCGATAAGTATCCATACGCCGGTGGTGCTGGAAATTACGCGGCTTTTATGGAGAACTCCGATGGTTTTGAAGTGGAGCTCGTTGCCGCGCCGCTTCCTTTGCCGAATGGGTAGATAACGTCGCTTTGAGGAAGTTCTAAGGGACGTTATCAACCCATTCGGCGGAAGGGGGCAGGAAGGGGAGCGGGATTGTTGGCACCAGAGCGCTGGATCATGCTGGTGAGTGAGGCACTCGTCACGTGACCAAAGTGCTTGATAGACAACTTTCGTTGAGTGAAAGTGCGTTCCCTTGTGAAAACACCCTGTAAAAGCTGCGTAACTTTGGGCAGGTGCACCAGTGGATCCGCTGCCCTCGCACATAGTGTGAGAATTCGATGTGGCCCACAGCACACGCGAATACCGCGAATGATGCTGATGGGGTGTGAATAGCGATCTATGGAGTACCCGTGCAAGCTCAGCAAGAACTCTCGAAGACTTTGAAACCGAGGCACCTGTCCATGATCGCCATCGCTGGCGTGATCGGAGCGGGCCTGTTTGTTGGTTCCGGCGCTGCAATTCAGCAGGCTGGGCCGGGCATTCTTGTGGCCTATGCCGCTGCAGGCATTGTGGTGATTCTTGTGATGCGAATGCTCGGCGAAATGGCCGCAGCCAACCCGGAAACCGGCTCATTCTCCACCTACGCGGACAAAGCTTTGGGCCGATGGGCCGGCTTCAGCATCGGCTGGCTCTACGCCTGGTTCTGGATCATTGTGCTCGGTATCGAGGCCACGGCCGGCGCTGCGATTATGCACCGGTGGGTTCCAGGAATCGATCAGTGGGTGTGGGCGCTGCTCCTGATGGTCGTCTTGACGTTGACCAACTTGGGTTCCGTAAAGTCCTATGGCGAATTTGAGTTCTGGTTTGCCTCGATCAAGGTGGCGGCAATCGTTCTGTTTCTCCTCTTTGGTATCGCCGCCATCTTGGGCCTAATCCCCGGCGTCCCGGCTCCAGGCCTCAGCAACCTTGTGGACCACGGCGGTTTCTTCCCCAACGGCCCGGGCGCTGTTCTAGCTGGCGTTCTTGTTGTTGTCTTCTCCTTCTTCGGAGCAGAAATTGCCACCATTGCTGCCGGCGAATCCGAGAATCCCGTGGATGCCGTCAAAAAGGCCGTGAAGTCTACTGTCTGGCGCATTTTGGTGTTCTACATCGGCTCCATCGCCATCGTTGTTACCCTCTTGCCGTGGAACGATGCTTCCGTCGCCAAGAGCCCCTACGTTGCAGTGATCGAACTCTTCGGCATCCCCGGCGCCGGCACCATCATGGACATCGTGGTGCTGACCTCAGTTCTCTCCTGCCTGAACTCCGGCCTCTACACCGCCAGCCGGATGCTCTTCTCCCTCGCACGCCGCGGTGACGCCCCACAGTCCTGGACCCGAATATCCAAAACTGGCGTCCCGGCGTCGGCCGTTCTAGCCTCTACCGTGGTGGGCTTTATTACCGTTGGCCTGAACTACATCGCCCCGGACACAGTGTTTCTGTTCCTGGTCAACACTTCCGGTGCCATCGCCCTGTTTGTGTGGCTGGTTATTGCAGCCTCGCAACTGATTCTCCGCAAGCGCATGGGTGCTGCAGCTAAAGCATTGCCGCTGAAAATGTGGGCCTTCCCGTACCTCACGTGGCTCGCCATCATCGCCATTGTTGCCTTGCTTATTGGCATGGTGATCCTGGAGGACACACGCGACGAACTCCTCCTTTCCGTAGCCTTGGCCGCGGTTGTAGTAGGGATCGGCGTCTGGCGTTACCGCAAGGGCAGCAGCCAAAACGCACGTGCCGACGAGGCCGCACGCGTAGACGCTGGCGTCTAAACTCGAAGCTATGGCTTCAGAATCCTCCGCTCTTACCCACATCCAGGACCTCGGCGCGTATGTCAGCGCCTCGCCGTCGAGCTTTCACGCAGTGCGCGAAGCTGCGCGTCGGTTAGACGCCGCGGGGTTCACGGCACTGGATGAGAGTAAGGATTGGGGAACGACGGCGGCCGGCGGGCACTACATCATCCGGGACGGTGCACTCATCGCCTGGGTGACGCCCGACAGCGCCGGCCCCACAACACCGTTCAACATCCTTGGCGCGCACACGGATTCGCCGTCCTTCAAGCTCAAGCCGAAGCCCACCACCGGTGTTCACGGTTGGTTGCAGGCCGGCGTTGAGGTGTACGGCGGTCCGCTACTTAACTCGTGGCTGGACCGCGAACTGCGCCTCGCCGGGCGTTTAGTGCTCGACGACGGCACTGACGTTTTGGCGGCAACTGGCCCTGCGCTACGCTTCCCGCAGCTCGCCATCCACCTGGATCGTGGCGTGAATGACGGTATGACCTTGGACAAGCAGCGTCACATGAATCCCGTGTGGGGGCTGGGCGACCCAAGGCAGGAGGACGTGCTGGCATTGCTGGCAGCCAATGCCGAGGGTGCTCCGGTGGACCCGGCACGCATTGCTGGTTATGACGTGGTGGTTGCTGACACTCAGGAGCCGCGGGTGTTTGGCGGCAAGGATGAGTTCTTCGCATCCGGCCGCTTGGATAACCTCTCGGCAACTCATGCGGGTCTGGCCGCGTTGATCGCCCACGCTCAGTCACCTGCGGAGGCGGGTGCACCGATTGCGGTACTGGCCGCTTTTGATCACGAAGAAATCGGATCCGGTTCGCGCTCAGGTGCCTGCGGGCCGATCCTTGAGGACGTTCTGACGCGCCTTTCTGATGGTCTGGGCGCGACGATGAGCCAGCGGCGGCAAGCGATTGCGGCGTCGTTCTGTGTTTCTGCAGACGCCGGACATGCAGTCCACCCCAACTACTCCGAGCGGCACGATCCCGCCAACCATCCCGTACTCAACGGTGGCCCGCTGCTGAAGATCAACGCGAACCAGCGCTATGCCACGGACGCGGTGGGGGCTGCGTTCTGGGCGCGGTTGTGCGGCGAGGCGAGTGTGCCGTACCAAGAGTTCGTCTCCAACAATGATGTTCCGTGTGGTTCTACGATTGGCCCGCTCACTGCCACCCGCTTGGGAATCCGGACCGTGGATGTTGGAGTTGCCTTGCTCTCGATGCATTCGGCCCGCGAGATGTGCGGCGTTGAAGATCCGCATCACCTCGCCAAGGTGGCCGAGCTATTCTTCAGGACCGCTGCGTAGCGTCACCTGGTCCCGAAGCGCCTGGATTCTACAAAGCCCAGGTTCTAGAGCGCCCAGGGACCAAAGCGGCCCCACGCAACCACTGCGCAAAGTAATGCCAGGATCACGTTGAAGATGATGGCCGGGTATTCGCCGCGACGGTAATGGGTCACGGCGGCAAGGATCATCACCACGGCCAGCGCGGCGGCGGCAAGGGGCGTCAGCCACGTGGCGATACCCGTTGCTGCCGGCAGGATCAGGCCCAAGCCGCCCAAGACTTCTGCTGCACCAATCGAGCGCACTGTGGACGCGGAGACGTTATCCACCCAGCCCATTTTGCTGGCCAGTTTTTCCTTTGCCTGGATGGTTTTTAGGGTTCCCGCCATCACAAAAAGCACAGCTAGCAGGCCTTGGAGAATCCAGAGAAATACGTTCATAACCGTGTCCTTCTAAGTGGGCGCAGCACTAGTTAGCTAGGCCGATCACCAGTCGCAATTCTCCCACGTAATACTTGTTGCCTAATATGCACTGCCTGATGTTTACTGGTTACCACGCGGCATGTGACCGACAGCACATAAGTGATTCAAAGGGGGAATTTCCGTGAATGTAACTGAACAAGACGTCATTGCGGCGGCTGAGAATTTGATCGGAGCCTTCGGTGCGGGCAATGCCGAAAGGTATTTCGCCTGCTTTGCCCTGGACGCCACGTTCGTGTTCTATACCGAACCGCAGCGCATCGCTTCGCGTGATGACTATCAGCAGCTCTGGCAGAAGTGGATCGAGAGTGGCTGGCAAGTGCTCGGCTGCGTGAGCTCCAACAGCCGTATTCACCTTGCTGGGGACGCTGGCATCTTTGTCCACGACGTCCAAACCACTATTGAAGTTAACGGTGTTCGGGAGGTTCTCCAGGAGCGCGAAACTATCGTCTTCGCGCGCAATGAGCACGGCGAGCTACTCGCGGTCCATGAGCACCTCTCGCCCGCTCCACACGAGGACCAGAACGTCCCCGTATTTCCTCTAGCTGAAGTGAGACCCTAACATGAGTGCACCTTCCAAACCGTCCAGTGTGGCGGAAGTTGAAAAGCATGGCATTGAGCCCATTCCAGCCGAAGATCGAGATGCAAAACCACTTGACTTGTTTCGTCTGGTTTTCGGCGGTGCCAATACATTCGCTACGGCGGTTCTGGGTTCCTTCCCAATCATGTTTGGTCTCTCATTCAGGGACGCCGCGATTGCTACGATCCTTGGTGTGGTGGTGGGCGGTCTCATCTTGGCGCCTATGGCGGTGTTTGGGCCTACGAATGGAATGAATAACGCAGTATCGTCCTCAGGTCATCTAGGGGTTCACGGGCGTGTGGTGGGGTCGTTTCTCTCATTGTTGACGGCATTCGCATTCTTCTCCATCTCGGTGTGGAGCTCGGGAGATGCGCTAGTGGGTGGCGCAAATCGTCTGCTGGGCCTTCCGCAGAACCCGCTTTCTCTAAGCCTGGCTTATGGAGCGTTCGCCATCTTGATTCTGACCGTCTGCATCTACGGTTTCCGGTTTATGCTTTGGGTCAATAAGATCGCCGTCGTCGCCGCCTCAGCACTGTTTATCCTCGGCGTCTTTGCCTTCGCTGGCATTTTTGATGCGTCATACGCCGGGATTTTTGGTGCCTCTTCGGATGCGGCTACCAACGCGTTGTTCTGGCCATCATTCATTGGTTCGGCACTGATCGTCATGTCCAACCCGATTTCTTTCGGCGCTTTCCTAGGCGACTGGGCGCGTTACATTCCCGCTGAAACGCCAAAGATTCGGGTCATGTTCGCAACCTTTATGGCCCAGGTCGCCACTCTGGTGCCTTTCGGTTTCGGACTGGTGACGGCCACCGTGATTGCCACGCAAGCTCCTCAGTTTTTCGAAAATTCGGACTATGTAGGAGGCTTGCTGGCTGTTTCGCCGTCTTGGTACTTCCTCCCGGTATGCTTGATCGCCCTGATCGGTGGGATGTCCACGGGAACCACTGCCCTGTACGGGACAGGCCTGGATTTCTCGAGCGTATTCCCTAGGTTCAACCGCGTGCAGGCAACTTTGCTGATCGGCACTGTTGCGATTGCTTTCATCTTCGTGGGTCGATTCGCGTTCAACATAGTCCAGAGCATCTCAACTTTCGCGGTCCTCATTGTCACGTGCACTGCGCCGTGGATGATCATCATGACAGTGGGGTACGTGACCCGGCGCGGTTGGTACGATCCGGATTCTCTTCAGGTCTTCAACCGTCGGCAACACGGGGGCAGGTACTGGTTCAACAAGGGGTGGAACTGGCGAGCTATGGGCGTGTGGATCTTTGCCGCCACAATGGGCCTACTGTTCGTCAACATACCCGGACAATTTGTTGGAGCACTGGGCAACCTCGCGGCAGGTGTAGACCTGAGTATTCCCATTTCAATCGGTATAGCGGCAGTTCTGTATCCACTAGCGTTGTGCTTGTTCCCTGAGCCAGCGGATGCCTACGGTCCGGAGGGCCCGCGGTTCATCCGTGCGTCCCAACCCAAGAATGCTCCGATTGTTTCTGACCGGTCTGATTCCGTGGATGCATCCCTAGTTAGCTAGGCCAATGACCAAGTTGAGCGTTGCGGCCAGAATGACGGTGCCAAAGAGGAATGACAGGAGGCTGTGCTTGAGTGCTTCGAGCCGAATTCGGGAGTTTTCAAGGTTGGTGTCCGAGACCTGATATGTCATGCCTAGGCTCGTGGCTAGGTAGGCGAAGTCGGTGTAACGGGGCGGCTCGTCTTGATTGAAACTCACCCCGCCGTCCTTGGCGCCGCCGTAGTAATGCGAGGCGTAGCGGAGCGTAAACAGCGTATGAATGAGCGCCCACGACATTGACACCGACGTAAGTGCCAGTGCCGCGGCACCCAGCTTGCCGCCGTCGTTCTGGGTATGTGAATTAATCACGACGACGGCTACCGCGCCCAGCGAGGCGACGTTCGCGCCTAGGACCAAAAGGTCCGTCACGCCGCGCGAAGGGTCCTCCGCTGTGGCGTGCGCCTTGGTTTGTTGTGGGTCCATCCGTGCGATCACAAGCCATACCCAGGCGGTGTATATGGCAGCGGCAGTGGCCCATCCTGCCGCCGGCGCGTCAAGCCAGTGACCAGTGAAACCAAGTGTCAGCGCAACGGCCAATCCGCCCAAAATCATCACAAGAAAGCGCAGCCTTGAGTGACGGAGCGGGGCTGCCTGATTATCTCGGGCGCCATCGGGTGTGGTGGCCATGCTGCCAGCTTAGCCACGAACGAATTTCGAAGAGTTATCCACATACGGGCTTCTGGCCCTTTTCCCAGCTGCCGGCTGCAAATAGGCTAAAGCCAAGCACATGCACTAAGATATTGAAGTCTGTGCTGCGCCCCGCCTTCGTTTCTGAAGAGGTGCCAGCACGGAGCATCGCAAATGAACCTCCTGTTACGGAAAGACCGTAACCGCTTAGCCCAAAGGAGGTGGGTTCACATATGCGTCCTTACGAACTGATGGTAATCATCGACCCCGAGGTCGACGAGCGTACCGTTGAGCCGTCGCTTCAGAAGTTCCTTAATGTCATCACCACCGATGGTGGAACCATCGAAAAGGTTGATATCTGGGGCCGTCGTCGCTTGGCTTACGAAATCAAGAAGAAGTCCGAAGGTATCTACGCTGTGGTGAACTTCACCGCTGCGCCGGCTACCGCTCAGGAACTTGACCGCCAGCTTGGTCTCAACGAGACCATCTTGCGCACCAAGATCATCCGTCCCGAAGACCAGAAGGTTGTTGCTGAGTAATTCAGTCACCTTTTGATCTTTACACCGTAAGAACTCTCAAGGAGGCAGTAGATGGCAGGCGAAACAACTATCACGGTTGTTGGTAATCTCACCAACGATCCCGAGCTGCGGTTCACACCGTCCGGCTCTGCAGTAGCCAACTTCACCATCGCTTCTACGCCGCGTACCTTCGATCGTCAATCCAATGAATGGAAGGACGGGGAAACCCTGTTCCTCCGCGCGTCGGTTTGGCGTGAAGCCGCAGAGAACGTTGCCGAATCCCTCACAAAGGGAATGCGGGTCATCGTTCAAGGCCGTTTGAAGAGCCGTTCTTACGAAACTAAAGAAGGCGAAAAGCGCACCGTTATCGAGCTTGAGGTCGACGAGATCGGCCCCAGCTTGCGTTACGCCAATGCCAAGGTCAACCGCACTCAGCGCTCCGGCGGTCAGGGTGGACAGGGTGGCTTCGGTGGCGGTAACTCACCAGCAGTAGCTGGCGGAAACGGTGGCACCTGGGGAGGTAACCAGGGTGGAAACTCTGGCGGCAACTCCGGTGGCAGTTGGGGTGGACAGCAGTCCGCTCCGCAGGATGACCCTTGGGCAACGCCCGGTGTCTCCAACGCCGGTGGCTGGGGCAATGGCCCCGACTCCGAACCTCCGTTCTAAAGCCTTCTTAGAGCAAAAATCATCAGCATTGCGTTGAAAAGCGCGGTGCTACCACCATCCCGTGGATCAATATCCACGGGCTCCACAGAAAAGGAGCTCCACGATGGCTAAGGCTGAACTCCGTAAGCCCAAACCAAAGTCCAACCCCTTGAAGGCCGCTGACATCACTGTCATCGACTACAAGGACGTAGCATTGCTGCGCAAGTTCATCTCTGATCGCGGAAAGATCCGCGCCCGTCGCGTCACCGGTGTGACCGTGCAGGAACAGCGCAAAATCGCCCAGGCAATCAAGAACGCCCGCGAAGTTGCTCTGCTGCCTTACTCCGGCGCTGGCCGCGGTTAAGGAAGGGATTAACTAAAATGGCAAAGATCATTCTGACCCACGAAGTCACCGGTCTCGGTGCTGCTGGCGACGTTGTTGAGGTAAAGGACGGTTACGCACGTAACTTCCTGTTGCCCCGCGGCTTCGCACTGACTTGGACCAAGGGTGGCGAGAAGCAGGTTGAGTCAATCAAGGCTGCTCGCGCTGCTCGTGCGCACGCTTCTGTTGAAGCTGCACAGGCCCAGGCTTCCGCACTGTCTTCCAAGACCGTGAAGCTCGAAGTTAAGGCTGGCGAGTCCGGCCGTCTCTTCGGTACCGTCAAGCCCGCCGATGTTGCTGCCGCCGTTGAGGCTGCAGGTCTCGGTGCAATCGACAAGCGCAACGTAGAACTGCCCAACCACATCAAGTCGGTTGGCTCCTACACTGCAAACGTGCGTCTGCACGAAGGTGTTTCCGCTGTTATCGACCTTGAGGTTGTTGCCAGCAAGTAGCACTTTGCTCAAAAGCCCCCGTCCCCGGCTTTCCGGAGACGGGGGCTTTTTTGTGCCCTCTGACGCCCTCTTCCTTCCGCCGACGTGGCACTTCGCGTGGGTGTTTTGGAGAAACATGCACGCGAAGTGCCAACTCGATCCGCGAATTAGGGCTGGTGGAGCGCCGTGGTGACATATTCGTAGCCGATCCCGATCATCTTTTTGAGGACTTCTTCGTCGATGTCGGCCAGCTTGTTGATGTACAGGCACCCCGCACCTACTTTGTGTTTGCCCAGAGCGGGCAGGAGGGCTTGGCCTTCGGGGGAGTTGATCAACCCGTAGAGCGATAAGCTCGCTTTACGTGGTGAAAACCCGACGGCGGCAGCGTCGCCTTGGTGCCCCGAATCGTATCTGTAGTGATACCTACCGAAGCCCACAATGCTTGGCCCCCACATCACGGGCTTCTGGCCGGTGATGGTGCTCATCAACTCCAGGAGCCGTTCGCCGTCGGCCCTGCGGGTTGGGTGTACTACCCGAGCTAGGAATTCGTCCACGCTCACGGCGGTCGGAGTCGTCTTGTTCTCAGCCATAACCGAATTCTGGCACGAAATGCCCAGCTTCCTGCACCCCGAGTGGGCACTTCGTGTGGGTGTTTTGGAGAAACATGCGCGCGAAGTGCCAACTCGGCGGGAGAGAGGAACAAGCGTGGAATAAACCGAGGAGACCTCCAGTTAGAACATATAGATGCAAATGCATATACTTGCATCGAGAGTTCTAGCAAGGAGTACACATGGAAACCCGCCGCATCGTAGTTCTATCAGCGGGACTTGGCGTGCCGTCGTCGAGCCGTCTACTGGCCGACCAACTCACCGCGGCGACTGAGCGGAAGCTACGTTCTGCGGGATTCCAAGTAACCACCACCGTCCTTGAACTGCGCGACTATGCCGTGGAGATCGCCAACAACTTTGTGACTGGCTATGCGGCACCACGCCTGGCCGAGGCCATCGCAGCTGTTGAGCAAGCCCATGCGATCATCGCCGTGAGTCCAGTCTTCAGCGCAAGCTACAGCGGACTCTTCAAATCCTTCATCGACGTTTTGGACCCCAAGTCCCTTGCGGGCAAGGCCGTTTTGCTCGGTGCAACCGCTGGCACCGACCGTCATCAGATGGTCCTCGACTTCGCTATGCGCCCCCTCTTTACCTACTTGCGTACACGCATCGCGGCCACTGCTGTCTTCGCTGGACCGCAGGATTGGGGTGGCGAGAGTGCAGACGCCACAGCCTCGCCGTTGAACAGCCGCATTGACCGCGCAGGTGCAGAGCTTGCTGAGCTTCTCAGCGGACCTCAGCCGGGGGCGTCCAAACCGACTTTGGAGCCCTTGCCATTCGAGCAGCTTTTGGCAGGAATTACCGGACGCTAACGGCTAGTCGCCGTCCACAAGGAACGAAATAAACTCCCGCGCCTCGTCCAGCGAAATCTCTGAATGCCGCTGGAGCATGGTGGCGGCGCCTTCACAATCGCCGGCAAGGGCGAGCTCCTTGATGTTGGTATAGATCTCATCATTGAGCATGTTGCTGCTCACCTCGCGAGTCTCATCACCTTTACTGGCGATGGCGCGGTACCGGTAAGCGAAGCGTTCTGGCCCACCTCCGGAAGGTACGACGTCGGCACTTGCTGGCGGCGTGCGGTACGGCTGCGGATGGGTTGAAAGTGCCGTAATGGCGTCCCGGGACTCCCGCAGGCTAACTTTCGTGCTGGTGTAGTAAAACTTGATGGCGTCCATCATCTGGCCCTGGGCAATCAGCGAATATACGGTGCGGTGCTGTTCCTCGCTGAGGCGTGCCCCCGCATCGTGAGCGATCTCAGCAAGGCTGCGAGCGGTAGCACCGTTCTGAGTCTCGCTCTTTTTGCCGCCAGTGGTACGCATTGAGCGCATCAAAAACACGCCACCCAAAACAACCACCACAGCAATGAGTGCGGGGATCCAAATGTTTTCCATACTTACTGGCGATTCCTCTGTGCCGAGTTGAGGTCTGATTGCTGATTTTGGCTAGGAGCCGTAGTAGCTGCGATTCGTGCGCGTAGCTCCATAGCTTGCCGAATCTGGGCTGCATAGTGTGCTTGCGATCTTGCCGCAAGATCACGTTGATAGCGCTCCGCTTCGGAGATCCCGTTATCGCGGGGTTTGAGCGCTGTGGACACTCCCCAGATGACAACTAAAAGTATCACCACAGGAAGGCCGCTGAGCAAGAGTTGCTGCATTCGTTCAGCCTATGTCAGAACGGGGTTGTCCACAGCAAATTCCCCAAACGGAATATAAATTCTTGATCTCACATGGTTAAACGTTGCGTGAAGTGACATGCATCACTTTGGGAGTATATTTTCGGCCGTGTTAACGCACTGTGATGAGATCGTTTCGCACAACTCCACCCTCAAGCTGTGGATGAAGCTTTTCAGAAAAAACTTTTACTCCACATGCTGGAGTCAGTGTTTCCCCTGCTCAGGGGGCAGTTTGAACTGAGAAGAATTTTCTATCCACAGTTCTATCAACAAGCTGTGCACAAGTTGCGGGCGTTTGCCCACAGGTTATCCACAGCTTTGCTGTTTGGCGCACTTTGTGCTTCCGGATGAGGGCGCTAACGTTGCGGGAGACCCCACGAAGATGCTGTGCAGCAGCGAGTTAGGTGCTGGATGGATCCACTTTCCCGGCTTTCGCCTGCCCTGTGGAAAAACTGTGCATAAATTGGATTTCGAAGAGTCCCAACGGCGACCCTGAACGGTTTCCACCGCGAAAGCCGCTACACATGCTGCAGCACTTCTGTCATCCGGGTGTGTTTGTCTCAGGCGTGCTGTAGTACTGAAGTTTCATGAAGTATCCAATTAAGGACGGCCCACGTGTCTATCTCTCAACATGATTCCGTAGACGCGGGACGCAGCAGCGGAAACCGGACCCCTCCCCAAGATGTTGCGGCCGAGCAGTCTGTTCTTGGTGGCATGATGCTCTCTAAAGACGCTATTGCAGACGTTGTAGAGCTGGTTCGTGGTGTGGACTTCTACCGGCCAGCGCACGAGACCATTTACGAAGCCATTATTGATCTGTACGGCCGTGGCGAACCCGCAGATGCCGTGACCGTATCTGACGAGTTGACCAAGCGTGGCGAGATCAACCGCATTGGCGGGCCAGCCTACCTTCACGAACTTATCCAAACGGTTCCTACGGCGGCCAACGCTGGCTACTACGCAGAGATTGTGGCTGAACGTGCCGTGCTGCGCCGTTTGGTGAATGCGGGGACCAAAATTGTTCAACTTGGCTATGGGCAAGACGGCGAAGTTGAAGACTTGGTCAATCAGGCCCAAGCTGAGGTCTACGCCGTTGCAGAACGCCGCACCGCAGAGGATTACGTAGCGCTCAAGGACGTTATGGAAGCCACTGTGGATGAAATTGAAGCCTCTGGGCACCGTGGTGAAGGAATCACCGGTGTACCCACTGGATTCTACGAACTTGATGACCTCACTCACGGCCTTCACCCCGGCCAGATGATCGTTATTGCGGCCCGCCCAGCCGTTGGTAAGTCCACGTTTGCCTTGGACTTTGCGCGCTCGGCTGCCGTGAAAAACAACCTCGCCACAGTGTTCTTCTCCCTTGAAATGGGCCGGAATGAGATTGCCATGCGACTCCTCTCGGCAGAAGCCACGATTCCGCTGCAAGAACTCCGCAAGGGAACTGTCAAGGACGAGCAGTGGTCCAAGATCGCCACCACTATGGGCCGGATGAATGACGCTCCTCTCTTTATTGACGACAGCCCCAATATGTCCCTCATGGAGATCCGTGCCAAGTGCCGCAGGCTCAAGCAGCAGCATGATCTCAAGCTAGTGATCCTTGACTACCTCCAGCTCATGAGCTCCGGTAAAAAGGTGGAATCGCGTCAGCAAGAGGTCTCAGAGTTCTCCCGTGCGCTCAAGCTTCTGGCCAAAGAACTTCAAGTTCCCGTTATTGCCCTGTCTCAGCTGAACCGTGGTTCCGAGCAGCGCCAAGACAAACGCCCCATGGTTTCTGACCTTCGTGAATCGGGTTCCATTGAGCAGGACGCAGACATGGTGATTCTGCTCCACCGTGAGGACGTTTACGACAAAGAGTCTGCGCGGGCTGGCGAGGCGGACATCCTGATTGCTAAGCACCGTAACGGCCCTACCAAGGACATTGTGGTCGCTTTCCAGGGCCATTACTCGCGGTTCGCCAACATGGCTGCGGATACCGGTGGCGGCTTCTAGCGCTATCTGACCCCTAAGTTTTTAAGGCTAGGCAAGCGGGGGGCGCTGTTCCGTGCGGCAATGCTGGCTTGCTCTACTTGGGCGGCCATTTGGGAGTGGCCGCACGTTTGAAGCCCTGCTATGACACCGTGGACGTCAGCCTCGGGCCGGTTTTGGCTGAGCTTTGTTTTGGCGTCAATTCTGGTGATGATGAGCTCAACTCCCACGATGGCCTTGAGTTGGCCGAGGATGTATTTATCCGGTGCGTCGTCCACTGTCCAGGGAGGCTCCCGCTCGGATTCATTGAGGTTGGTCAGAGCACGGACGTGCGCACCGAGCCAGGCCGGGTCATCGTGGATGGTGAGTGTGCCGTACACGTGGGCTGTTGTGTAGTTCCAGGTGGGCACAACGCGTCCATGCTCGGCCTTGGCGGCGTACCAGGAGGGCGAGATGTATGCGTCGGGTCCCTGGATGATGGCCATCGATTCACCGATTGCAGGTTCTGACCATTGGATGTTGTTTCGGGCCAAATGAGTATGCAGTGCTCCCAGTTCACCTACGGTGGGGTCGTAAACAAACGGCAGCAGCGTGGCGAGCATGCCTTGCCCCGTCATGGTAACCAGGTTGGCAGCGGATGGTCCGGTGAGGAGCTCCTGTATTGCGGAAGGGCTGGCGGCGAAGTGTTCCGGGGTGTACACGATGGGTGTTCCTTTCGTGGTGATTCGTGCGGTCAGCTGCTTGGCAGCGGGCGGGCTGGGTTGAGTCTGACGCGTACGGCGAACCCTGCACAAAGGACGACGGCGAGTCCACCCAGGGTGGTGGCCCAGCCTAGGGTTTCGCCGAGCAGGAGCCGGGCCCAGAGAATGCTGCTACTCCGAGGAGCCCCCGCCACAGGCCGGTCGGTGCGCTCATTGGTATCGGTGGGCGACTGATGACAGTAGCGCTATCATTGGTACTCATGAACAACGATAGCAGTTCTCGCATTGTGGCAAGGCTGAAGGAGCGGATCAACACGTCTCCGCCGGGTGCGCGGCTGCCGTCGACCAGGGCGCTGGTTGCCGAGTTTGCGGCGAGCCCTGTCACGGTTCAGAAGGCCCTGCAAGCCCTCAAGATGCAAGGATTGGTGGAGGGCCGACCAGGTGTGGGGACTTTTGTGCGGGCGGCGCGCACCGCCCGGCCCTCGGACTATGGGTGGCAGAGTGCAGCCCTAGGCTCGCCCCAGACGCTGGTGCCGTCGGCTTCCGCCACGATGCGCACCGTCCCCAACGACGCCATTTCCTTTCACTCCGGCTATCCGGACCGGGAACTGTTGGCCGAACGCCTGGTCCAAGCCGCTCTGGCCCGTGCCGCTCGGGGCGAAACAGCGCTGTCCCGCCCGCCCGTCGCAGGCCTGCCGGACCTTCAATCGTGGTTCGCCCGCGAACTCGGTGAAACCACGCCTGCCGGAATCAACCCGCCCACACCTAGTGACGTGATCGTGCTACCCGGTAGCCAGAGCGGGCTGAGTTCCATCTTCGGCGCCCTGGTAGGGAACGGACAGCCTTTGCTGATTGAATCACCCACCTATTGGGGCGCCATCCTAGCCGCACGGAACGCCGACGTCCGGCTTGTCCCCGTGCCCAGCGGACCCGAGGGCCCCGACCCTTCGGAGTTGGCGAGGGCCTTTGAAGAAACCGGTGCGCGCATGTTTTACGCACAACCCCATTACGCCAATCCGACCGGGGCCCAATGGTCAGGGGAACGCGGCGAGGAAGTGTTGGAAGTGGTTCGCGATCATGGTGCGTTCCTGGTGGAGGACGACTGGGCCCACGACTTCGGCATCGACACCACACCCGTCCCCATTGCGGCGCGCGACGACTCCGGCCACGTCATTTACATCCGCTCCCTTACCAAAAGCGTCTCACCGGCCATTCGCGTCGCCGCAGTCATTGCCCGCGGCCCGGCGCGTGAACGCATCCTTGCTGACAGGGGCGCGGAAACCATGTACGTCAGCGGCCTCCTCCAGGCCGCAGCACTCGACGTGGTCACACAGCCAGGCTGGCAGACCCACCTGCGCAGCCTCCGTCACCAACTTCAATCACGCCGAGACCTGCTGGTCGCCAGCATTCGGGAACACGCGCCACAGGTCCACATCGAGAACATCCCGAAGGGTGGACTTCACCTCTGGCTGCGCCTGCCCGATGGCACAAATCTCGACAAGCTGATGCGCGACTGTGAGAACGATGGCGTCATCCTCGCCGGCGGCAACGAATGGTTCCCCGCCGAACCAGCCGGACCCTTTATCCGGCTCAACTACTCGGGACCAAACCCGGGCGCGTACCATCAAGGCGCCCGGATCCTCGGCCGGGCTCTAAAACATAGCTATCAATAACCGGCTAGTTCATAGAAATGACTCAAGTCCCAAAGGTTAATGCCACGAAAACGAGCCCCATGAAAACTAAGTCATGACCTCTAAGTCATCGAACGCCGGTGAGATTCTGCGCTTAGCGGTCCCTGCGTTTGTAGCCTTGATTGCCGAGCCACTGTTTCTGCTTGCGGACTCGGCCATTGTTGGTCATCTTGGCGTGGAACAACTGGCTGGGCTGGGTTTGGCCACTACCGTGCTCCACACGGTTGTGGGTCTTATGGTGTTTTTGGCCTACTCCACCACCCCTGCCGTGGCCCGCGCACTCGGCGCCGGTGACGCTGCTAAGGCTCTGTCCTCTGGACGCGACGGCGTGTGGTTGGCTTTTGGGCTGGGTGTGGTCCTGGCCGTAGCAGGGTTTTTTATGGCGCCCCAGATGGTGGGTCTTTTGGGTGCCGCTGAGGGCTCCGCCGTACACGGTTTTGCCGTGGACTACTTACGCTGGTCCATGCCCGGGCTGGTGGCCATGTTGCTCGTTTTTGCCGGAACAGGGGTGTTGCGTGGTCTCCAGGACACCCGTACTCCGTTGGTGGTGGCCACGGCCGGGTTTACTTTGAACATTGTGCTCAACTGGTTTTTTGTATACGGCTTGGGCCTCTCTGTGGCGGGCTCGGCGGCGGGTACGAGTATTGCGCAGTGGGTTATGGCGGCCGTGTATTTGGGAATCGTGTTTCGCCGAACCCGCTCCCATAACGTAAGTGTTTTCCCTAGCTTTCGCGGTGTCCTGAGTATGGGCAAGGTGGGTTCTTGGTTGATGTTGCGTACCGCGAGTATGCGCTTGGCCATGCTGGTGACGGTGATGGTGGCAGCCGCTCAGGGCTCAGTGAATCTAGCTGCTCATCAACTTGCCGCCACGGTTTTTAGCTTCTTTGCCTTTGCGCTCGATGCCTTGGCAATTGCGGCGCAGGCCCTCATTGGCAAAGAACTTGGCGCTGGGAACGCCGGCAGGGCCAAGGCGCTTACTGGGACTATGGTTCGCTGGGGGCTGGGCTTTGGCGTGATTACCGGCGCCCTTTTGGCAATTGCCGCACCGTGGGCTGGCTGGGTGTTTAGCAATGATGCCTCAGTTCATACTGCACTGACCCCCGCCCTTTTGGTGATGGCTATTGGCCAGCCGATTGCCGGGTTGGTTTTTGTTTTGGATGGGGTGCTCATCGGTGCCGGCGACGCAAAGTATCTGGCGATTGCTGGCGTAGTGAACGTGCTTATTTATGCGCCGTTGCTGATTGCTGTTGCCTTCCTGATGCCCGCTGCACCGTCTGGCCCGGCGTGGTTGGGGTGGTTGTGGGCTGCTTTCGCATTGGGTTACATGTGTGCGCGGGCTCTGACTTTGGGTCTGCGAGCCAGTGGCGGCAAGTGGATGGTGACTGGGGCTAGATGAACCGCCAGCCCAACAAGAGCCAGGCGAACAATGGCCGACTGCCTACTTGGACGGAGTCCTCAGCCGGGCACACTAAACTGTTCGGGTGACTTCCGCTTCAGCATCCTCCACCGTTCCCGCGCACCGTCCAGTGTGGCAACCCCTGTTGGTGCGCGCAGTGATTGCGCTTGCCTTCGGTGCCGTGACTGTTTTCTGGGCCTCGCCCTCGGTGCAAGTGTTGGCTGTTTCCTCGGGCTTGTATCTGCTGGCGAACGCGGCAGTTTTTGTGTGGCAGCGCAAGGTCGATCCAACCCCCAAAACGCGGCTGCCGTTGCTGATTGCCGCCGTGGTCAGTGCACTGGCTGGTGTTGTGGCGTTTGTGTCAATGTCCGACGCCGGAACCACAGCGGCGCTGTCCGTGGCCCTAGGGGTGACTGGCGTCGTCGAACTTTTGTTCTGGTTCTGGCTCCGGGGTGCTTCGCCTCTGGCGCGTGACTGGATTGTCTCCGGCTTTGTGGGTGTGGGAACCGCGGCGGCTCTGCCGTTCTTCACCTATTTGGGCGCGCATGCGCTGCTGGGGGTGACCGGTGGAGCTGCCATTATCTCCGGCGTGTTGTGGATTTTGTCTGGGCTTAGCGCACGGCATGATGCTCGGATCGGCGCGGCTGGGCCAAAGGCCGTAAACTAGGGATACCGCTTCTACTTTCTGTAGAAGGAGTGTGCGCTCGGGACTGCCGCGCGTCAAAAGATCACCGGCCGCCCGTGGTGGCGTGCCGAGGGGAGGAAAACCGTGGCACAGCAGCAAACGGGAGAGCCGCGCAAGACCCGAGGCTCAATCAAAGGACCGCTGATGTTCTCCGCATTTTTTGGTCTGCTGGCCTTCTTCGCCGTATTGATCTTCGCTTCCGGCGGTAGCAGCAAAACCCCTCGCTTTGACCTCGCGTTCACGGGCGGCGGCATCGCTTTTATTGTGACCTTGGTGGTGGCGGCGATGCTGGCGCTGAGCTACAAGGAAAACGCCGAGCACCTAGGTAAGGGCTCAGGCGTGAATCTGAGCAGCAAGAACTCCGGCCCGCACAGCTAAATTCGTCTCTAAAAGGTACGCTCTGTGACGGGTGACATCATTCCTCCCACTGACCCGGATAAACTGGGCCACAAGAACGGCCACAACTGGGCCGCCTAACACTTGCGCGAGGTATGTAGCCGAATGTCCACAGTGAAGAAGTCCTCCGGCACCACCGGGAACCAAAGCAAGCGGATTAAGGTTGCCGCGATTGTTGTTGCGGCGGTGGTGGTTGTGGTCCTCCTAGCAATGTGGATTCGCTCCACCACCTTTGGCCAAGACTTCATCCAACAATTCCCCGGACATTCGGAACTACCTGCTGGAACTCCGGACGGCTTGCCCGCATGGTTGGGCTGGCAACACTTCCTCAACGCCTTTTTGCTAGTTCTGATCATCCGTTCCGGCATTCAAGTTCGGACCACCACTCGTCCGGCCGCGTATTGGACCCGCAACAATAAAGGCCTGACTAGGACCAAAAACGCACCAACCAAAATTAGCTTGGAACTATGGTTCCACTTGAGCTTGGATGTGCTGTGGGTACTCAACGGCCTGGTGTTTGCTGTGCTGATTTTTGCCACCGGGCACTGGGTGCGGATTGTCCCCACCAGCTGGGACGTTATCCCCAACGCCGTTTCGGCAGGTTTGCAATACGCCTCGCTGAATTGGCCCACTGAAAACGGTTGGTCCAACTACAACGCACTGCAGCTTTTGGCCTACTTTGCAACGGTGTTTATCGCAGCGCCCCTGTCATTCTTGACCGGTCTCCGAACCTCAGCTGCATGGCCTAAAAAAGCTGCGATCAACAAGTACTTCCCCATTGAAGCTGCCCGTGCTGTTCACTTCCCGGTCATGATCTACTTTGTTGCTTTTATTGCGGTGCATGTGTTCTTGGTCCTGGCTACGGGTGTGCTGCGCAACCTCAACCACATGTACGGCAACCGTGATGAAGTGAGCTGGTTTGGCTTCTGGATCTTTGTGATCTCACTTGTGGTCATGGCCGGTGGCTGGTTGTTGGCCCGCCCACTGTTCCTGCGCCCCGTTGCATCATTGATGGGCAAGGTCGGGCGCTAACGCCAAGGCTGGTAAAACTAGGGCCGCTAAAACTAAGGCCCGACGTCGTGCTGGCGCTAGTTCCGCTGCCGGGCCCGGTATGCCGCGACGTGAGCACGGTTCGCGCAGTTTCCGGTATCGCAATACCTTTTTGAACGGTTGCGGCTCAGGTCCAAAACAACCGCATCACAATCCTCTGCCGCGCACAGGAGCATCCTGTCCATTTCTTTGCTGCGGATAACGTCAATAAGCGCCATTGCTGCTTCGGTTGCCATTCGTTCGGCGAGCGGTGCATGTGCCGGGGTGGCATGGACGTGCCAGTCCCAGCTGTCATGTTTCACCAGCTGGGGAAGGGCCTTTGCGTTGCGCAGCAGCTCATTGACGGTGATCACCGCTTGGTCCTCGGTGGCGGTCCACACCGTTGTGAGGGTGGCGCGCAATTCCCGGACGCTTGCCACTTCTGCGGAATTGCGGACTCGCGAGCCGGTGAAACTCTCGGCGGTCAGGAAGTCGTCGAGCTGGGCCATGGTTGCCAGGTGTTCATCGCCGTTTGCTGCGGTGTTGATGAGATTTACTACAGAACGCAAGGCCGTCTCTGTGTCAGGTGCAAAGACCATCTTGACTCCTTACTGAAGCGACGCGTAACGTCAGGGGCATAACAACACTTTACTCCTGACAGGACGAGCCGATGGACCGCACGAATATTGCCGCAAGAGGCTTGGGTATCGCGCTGTTTTCCTCCGCCGTCTTCGGAATCTCTGGTTCCTTCGCCAAAGCGTTGTTGGAAACCGGCTGGACTCCCGGGGCTGCTGTTACTGCCAGGCTCACCGGAGCGGCTTTGGTTTTGTTGATTCCAGCGCTGATTGCCTTGCGTGGACGTTGGCACCAACTGGTCAAAAATTGGCTCACCATTGGCCTCTTCGGGCTGATTGCCGTGGCCGCCTGTCAGCTGTTCTATTTCAATGCGGTATCCCGGTTGTCCGTTGGTGTTGCCTTGCTCCTTGAGTACCTCGCTCCGGTGTTTATTGTGGTGTGGCTGTGGTTGGTGAGCCGGCGCAGGCCTCGCTTGCTCACTATCGGCGGCGCCGTCCTGTCCTTGGCAGGGCTTGCCTTGGTTTTGGACTTGAATGGCGCAATCAAGGTGGACTTTGTGGGAGTTCTCTGGGGCTTAGCCGCTGCGGTGTGTTTGGCCGTTTACTTCTTTATTACCGCCAAGCAGAATGATTCGCTTCCGCCGCTAGTGCTCGCATCGGGCGGGCTTTTAGTGGGCGCCATGGTTATGTGGATGGCTGGACTCACCGGATTGTTGCCGATGAAATTCAGTACAGCGGATACCCAGCTTGGTTCTTGGACTGCGCCTTGGTGGGTTTCCTTGGGTGGCCTGGTGATTCTGGCAACCGTACTCGCATACGTTTCAGGGATTTACGCCGCGCGGGCGCTTGGCTCCAAAGTGGCGTCCTTCATTTCACTCACCGAGGTTCTCTTCGCCGTATTGTGGGCGTGGCTTCTTTTGGGTGAATTGCCCGGGATAGTGCAGCTTATGGGTGGTGCGCTGATCGTTGGAGGTGTGTTGCTGGTCAGACTGGATGAAATCCGAGCCGGGAACTCGACGGCCGGTGGCGAACTGGATACTCCGGAACCTGCCCTTGAACATCCGAACGATGTGGAACCAGTCCCTCACTAGATCTCGGCTCAACTCACGGAACTTAAGAACGGTCCTTAAATGCGGTAGGGCCCGGATCGTCGTGTTGACGGTCCGGGCCCTACGCCCACTGTGGAACTTAGTGGGAAGCTTGCTCCTGCTCGGAAGCGTTCTTGGTTGCCTTCTGGCCAGCTTCACGCAGAGCCTCGGCTAC
>NZ_JBNPEO010000015.1:0-62564 GCF_050490315.1 Pseudarthrobacter sp. J1738
ACCGGGTGTGCGGCGTGGGACCTGATCCTAGGAGGTAAGCGTATTAACAGGTGTGACGCAGGAAGGTAGCTGAGCCGGGCGATGGTTGTCCCGGTCTAAGGATGTAGGGCGAATGGTAGGCAAATCCGCCATTCATGGTGCCTGAGATCTGATGGGACTCCCGTATGGGGGGATTCAGTGATCCTATGCTGCCGAGAAAAGCATCGACGCGAGGTTTTAGCCGCCCGTACCCCAAACCGACACAGGTGATCAGGTAGAGAATACTAAGGCGATCGAGAGAATTATGGTTAAGGAACTCGGCAAAATGCCCCCGTAACTTCGGGAGAAGGGGGGCCCCAACCTTGAACACCACTTGCTGGTGGGAGGGGATCGGGGCCGCAGAGACCAGGGGGAAGCGACTGTTTACTAAAAACACAGGTCCGTGCGAAGTCGCAAGACGATGTATACGGACTGACTCCTGCCCGGTGCTGGAAGGTTAAGAGGACCGGTTAGCCTGTAAGGGCGAAGCTGAGAATTTAAGCCCCAGTAAACGGCGGTGGTAACTATAACCATCCTAAGGTAGCGAAATTCCTTGTCGGGTAAGTTCCGACCTGCACGAATGGAGTAACGACTTCCCCGCTGTCTCAACCATAAACTCGGCGAAATTGCAGTACGAGTAAAGATGCTCGTTACGCGCAGCAGGACGGAAAGACCCCGAGACCTTTACTATAGTTTGGTATTGGTGTTCGGAGTGGCTTGTGTAGGATAGGTGGGAGACTGTGAAGCAGCG
Source organism: Pseudarthrobacter sp. J1738 (assembly GCF_050490315.1). Taxonomy (NCBI): domain Bacteria; kingdom Bacillati; phylum Actinomycetota; class Actinomycetes; order Micrococcales; family Micrococcaceae; genus Pseudarthrobacter; species Pseudarthrobacter sp. J1738. The sequence goes on from NZ_JBNPEO010000015.1 coordinate 770, forward strand.
ACGCTAGTTGTTGTGGAGTCATCGTTGAAATACCACTCTGGTCACTTTGGACATCTAACTTCGGCCCGTAATCCGGGTCAGGGACAGTGCCTGATGGGTAGTTTAACTGGGGCGGTTGCCTCCTAAAAAGTAACGGAGGCGCCCAAAGGTTCCCTCAGCCTGGTTGGCAATCAGGTGTCGAGTGTAAGTGCACAAGGGAGCTTGACTGTGAGAGAGACATCTCAAGCAGGGACGAAAGTCGGGACTAGTGATCCGGCGGTACATTGTGGAATGGCCGTCGCTCAACGGATAAAAGGTACCTCGGGGATAACAGGCTGATCTTGCCCAAGAGTCCATATCGACGGCATGGTTTGGCACCTCGATGTCGGCTCGTCGCATCCTGGGGCTGGAGTAGGTCCCAAGGGTTGGGCTGTTCGCCCATTAAAGCGGTACGCGAGCTGGGTTTAGAACGTCGTGAGACAGTTCGGTCCCTATCCGCTGCGCGCGCAGGAAATTTGAGAAGGGCTGTCCTTAGTACGAGAGGACCGGGACGGACGAACCTCTGGTGTGTCAGTTGTACTGCCAAGTGCACCGCTGATTAGCTACGTTCGGATGGGATAACCGCTGAAAGCATCTAAGCGGGAAGCCTGCTTCAAGATGAGATTTCCATACACCTTGTGTGTGAGAGGCCCCCAGCCAGACCACTGGGTTGATAGGCCGGATGTGGAAGCGGGGACTAAAGACTCGTGAAGCTGACCGGTACTAATAGGCCGATAACTTACACCACACCAACACCCCCCACTTGTGGGTTGTGTTGGGTAAAGAGAACAAGACTGCTTGCGTCCACTATGTGGTTCCCAAACAACAACACCAAACCTGGTCACACCCAGGGGAGGCTGTTATTGAACAGGGAACAAAAAAACACAACAAAATACACAACAAAATACAGGAACCAGTAACAAACACACCACGTGTTTGCCCATGGTTTATCCACTATTGTTGTAACCAAAGACTACCCGCCCCACCACATGGTTGGGGGACAGGGTCAAAGGGTTACGGCGGTCATAGCGTGGGGGAAACGCCCGGTCCCATTCCGAACCCGGAAGCTAAGGCCCACAGCGCCGATGGTACTGCACCTGGGAGGGTGTGGGAGAGTAGGACACCGCCGGACAACCATTCATAGTAAAGCCCCGCACCCACACAGGTACGGGGCTTTACTACTTTAACAACCACACACCGGCCCACACGACGCCGGCCCTGGAACCCCAACGCTCCGCCCGGCCAGGACAAAAGCTCTGTTAGTTCATATCCCGAACGGGCAGAAAACGGCCCTTAGAGGTGATTCTAAACAGCATCACCCACCCACTCGACGGTGTGTCTGATGTGGTTAAGGACGCGTAACAAGTGGGATGGCGCGTGCCGCGATGGCCGCGAAGCGTGCGGCGGAGTGGGGCTGGGAGGCGCGTAGCGGGGTCGAACGTTGTTTAGTTTGTGCGGATTATGGGCTAATCTCACTGTTCGCTGATTGTGAAATTTGGCCTAAATGGGGGCTAAAAACCCCGAAATCGGGCAAAAACACTGAAAACACGCGGATTTCTGCTGGCCTCAGCCGTTCAAACTGGTAAGTTTTCGAACAGTGGTTTCCTCGTACACTGCGGGGAGACTCCAAGAATGATGAACGTCCAGGAGGACACAAATGGCTAAGAACCGTAGTGAACTGGTAGCTGAGGTAGCAGGCAAGGCTGGCACCAGCCAGGCAGCAGTAAACTCCGTGCTCGACGCACTGTTCGAAGTTTTCGAGACTTCCGTTGCAGCTGGCGAAAAGATCACCATCCCGGGTTGGATGGCCATTGAGCGCACCGACCGTGCAGCACGCACCGGTCGCAACCCGCAGACGGGCGAGACCATCCAGATTGCAGCCGGCCACAGCGTTAAGCTGACCGCTGGTTCCAAGCTGAAGGCAGCTGTTTCTAACAAGAAGTAGCCTTCGACTCCTCAAAGGACGGTGACCGTGTGGTCACCGTCCTTTGTCGTTTAAGTCGAGTCTCGTTAGGACCTACAGGACATCAGTGTGTCTGTGGTGGGCTGAGCTTCTCAGCGCTGGCGTTACCTTGCTTGCAGTGGCAGCGGTGCCAGCAGTGTACGGAAAAGTTGTGGGCGTGGATCGCGTTGATGGAACGAATTCCCCAGCCCAGCGTCGTGATCATCGACGGAGGTTCCGGACGAGCTTCTGCCGTGTCAGTTTCAGAAGCCGTCTGAACGGCTTCTGGTTGGGGCTCTGCGCGGGGATCTGAGTTTGCGCGCATGAGGGGACGTTACGTCCGAAGCTGCTGGCCAAGCATACCCCCTAGGGGTATGCTTGGGGTGTTGAAAGTGAAGCGGGTTATCCAGGCTCCTCGAAATTCGGCGGGCCGTCACAGCCGTTCAACCCCAGCCCCAAATACTCCGTCTCCGTTCCGCTCGCCGCCGGTGTGCTGGCCTTCGCCGGAGTTGTGCTCTCCCCTGCCTCGGGAGCGGTCCTGATGTCCATTTCCACCATTGCAGTCGCCCTGAACGCCCAGCTCCTGCGCCGGCTGAAACTCGATCCTTCTCTGGTCCGCTAAACTCGTCAGCCACTCGGGCCGGTAATCTTGAAGCCAACTAGATCGCACGGAAGGAGGAACACCATGACCGCTATCTCAGCCCGGCGTGCAACGGCATTTCTCCGAGGCGCGCTCCTTCTCACGGGATTGCTGGCGCTCGTCGCCAGCATTTTGGGCATGCACATTATGACCGGCACGCACGCCATGCCGGCGGTCACCGGTCATAACACGGGGGCACTGACCCACATGCAGGCCCTGGAGCACCGCGGCCACCTCGCGGACATCACCGCGGTCCCGGTGACCACCGCAGCGCCGGGTGTCACGCACGCAACAGCATCGTTATGCGACGATACGGGCGGGTGCACGATGATGTCCACCATGGGCGGGAATTGCGTCCCCTATCCCGGGACCACGACACTGGCAGCGCCGCCTCCGGGCACGACGCCCCTGCCTTCCAGCAGCGGGCCCATTACCGGCATTCCCAACATCGGGGACGAGTTCATTCCGCGAAGTCCTTCTCCGGGGCAACTTTCCATCAGCCGGACGTAAACGGTCAAGCTGCGCTGTGTCCTGCCCGGCGCGCCCCGCTCACCCGATACGCGCCTGCCTGCCGTTCAGCTCGGTTACGGGCGTATTCTCCGGCGTCATGCAACAACGACAATTCGATGATTGAAGGACTTGAACTCCATGAAGAAAACTCTGACAATTTCTGCCCTTACCCTTGCCTCGGTGATAGCCCTTGCGGGCTGTGCGGGGACCTCCGGGAGTGCACCTGCCAGCCACATGCCGGGCATGGGCCAACACGAAATGGGGATGGCCTCGAGCTCGGCCTCGTCCTCCTCGGACCACAATGGGGCGGACACCATGTTCACCCAAGGGATGATCCCGCACCACGCCCAGGCCGTGGAAATGAGCGACATGATGCTCAAGAAGCAGGGCATGGATGCCCGGATCACTGCTCTCGCCACCAAGATCAAGGCCGCGCAGGCGCCCGAAATTGAGCAGATGACGGGCTGGCTCACGAGCTGGAACGAACCGACGCAGATGGCGTCCGGCCATGGAATGGGCAACGGGATGATGGGCGATGATGACTTGAAGGCGCTCGATTCCGCCCAGGGTACTGACGCGGCCAAGCTCTTCCTGACCCGGATGATCGCCCATCACGAGGGGGCTGTTGCAATGGCCACGACTGAAATCAGCCAAGGCAGGAACCCTGACGCGATCCAACTGAGCAAGGCAATCGTGACCTCCCAGACAGCCGAGATCAAGGAAATGCAGGATCTGCTGGCCACCGTCTGACCGGTGTCCGCCGGTGCCGGCCCGTCACGGGCCGGCATCGGCCGGTGTCAACGAGCGCAACGTGCGCAGGCTCATCGCTGGATTGAAAGAGATTGGCATCGGTATCGAATCCGTGCCTGGCCCGCACGGCGGGTATCAGTTGAGACCGGGCCACTTTTACCAAGCGTCTTCGGGGAATGATGAAACACGTCGCCTTCTTCCGGGATGTCAACTTTGGCAAGCCAGGCAGCCCAACAAGCACCAATGGCCTTGGCGAAACACGGCACCTCGCCGATGGCTACGCCCTGAGTGCGTGCTGGGACCGGAAAACTTCTGCCGGAGACGCAATCAGCCGAGCATTGCCGTCCCATATAGATTTCCCCTGCAAAACAGTGTGAACCAAGAGCCACTGCGTTGGGCCTTGCGACATTTAGCGCTGCAAAGAATGCGACATTTACCGTTGAAAATCACTCCTCAGCACAGGGCGGTTCAAGTCTGGGCTGGATAAGCACCTACTCTTCGGTCTTCATCCACCGAAAGCGTTCTCGCACCAGGCCGCAGCTGTTACGTGGCAGCTGGGTTAGTGCCCACGGATTAGCCCCACCCCCTGCCTGTGCAAGACAATAGAAGGGTGTCATCTGTCAGGAACCAACCCCATGCCCCGCAAGAGCCCACCCATCAGCAAAAAGCGAAGTCTATGCTGGCGAACAATGGCTTGAACCGGGGCACAGCTCCGGACAATGGCGTAAGCCTTGTCTGGCAGCTCCTAGGCATCGCAGCCTTGGTTATTGGGCTGGGAGCTGGTTTGATCCTCACTGGCGGCTTGTTGGCCCGGGAGGTTTCGGATCCCGGCGCATTGGTTCGTTGGGGTTTACCGATTGCAAAGACGGTTCTCAACGTCTCTATGGCCACAGTGATTGGCGGCTTGATCTTTGCCACCACCATCCTTCCTCACAAACTAACCGGTACCCGCGCCAGCAAAGTCAGGGATGTCTCTCCAGAGCATCCGGCGTTTGCACGTGCGCTCTCGGTGGCGGGCATAGCCTCTGTTCTATGGACGTTGTCTTCCATCGCCGTGCTGGTATTCACCTACGCAGACATGTCTGGTCAGCCGCTGGCCGGTGACCGGGAGTACACCAACGCACTGGTGTACTTTATGACCGACTTCCCTAACGGCCGCGGAGCAGTGGCCGTAGTGATTGTTTCCGCTCTAGTCACCACAGCACTTTTTGGTATCCGCTCACTCACGGGCCTAGCCCTGACGCTCGCCTTGGCGATCGGCGGTCTCATTCCACCAGCCCTCAACGGCCACGCAGCCAGCTCCAGCGACCACGAAGGGGCAGTGAACTCCATTGGCCTGCACCTTTTGGGTGTCTGCGCTTGGGTAGGCGGCATTGTGATCCTCGCAGCGGTCTCCGACGTACTGGCAAAGTCCGGCGCCAAATCCGGCGCCAAGGCAGCCACCAAGTCGAGCGCGAAGGCCACCGGTAAAAACAGCAACAACACCCAAAGAGCCAACCTCAAGCTGGACCTGACCACTCAAACTTTGAAGCGGTTCTCATCACTGGCAGGGTTCGCCTTCGTTTTGGTGTTCGCCTCGGGTGTGATTAGCGCGAGCATCAGGGTGACCTCATGGCATGACCTATTCACCTCGAGCTACGGTCAGCTGATCATCATCAAAACCATTGCCGCCCTGATCCTCGGCGCTGTGGGCCTGATGCACCGCCAATGGGTGATCCCGCAGCTGGGCCGCCCGGGCTTCGCTGTCCGCCGTGTGCTGTGGCAATTGATCATCGTTGAACTTTTGGTGATGGGTGCGACGTCGGGAATTGCAGTTGCGTTGGCCAGTTCCGCGCCGCCGACTGTCACTAGTTACGCGCCGGACGCGACTCCCGCTTTTATCCTCAGTGGCTATGAACTGCCACCCGAACCCACGATGGAGCGTTGGGTTAGCGAGTGGCGCATGGATTGGCTGTGGATCACAGTGGTCTTGGCTTTGGCCGTGGCGTACATTCTGGGCATCCGCAAATTGCGTGCTCGTGGCGACTCATGGCCCGTGTTCCGCACCGTCGCATGGTTTATTGGTTTGCTCGCACTGACTTACATCACCTCCGGCCCGCCGGCTGTGTATGGCCGCGTGCTGTTTTCCGCGCACATGGTGGACCACATGGCGTTGACCATGGTTGCCCCGCTGTTCCTGGTGGTGGGCTCGCCCGTGACACTTGCGCTGCGGTCTCTGACTCCGCGTGGGGATGGCAGCCGTGGACTGCGTGAATGGCTCCTCTTGTTTGTTCATTCCAAGTTCTCGCAACTCATCACGCACCCGCTGTTCGCGGCGGCCAACTTTGCCGGCTCCATTGTGCTGTTCTACTTCTCCGATGCTTTTGGCTTTGCGATGAAGGATCACGTGGGCCACGAGTTGATGAACTTCCACTTCTTGATGACTGGCTACATTTTTGTCCAGACCATGATTGGCAGTGACCCGCTTCCACGCCGCGCTGCATACCCGCTGCGCCTCTTGCTGCTGTTGGCAACTATGGCCTTCCACGCGTTCTTCGGCGTCTCGATTATGGGCGGTACCGGTTTGCTGGCGGCTGATTACTTTGGCAACTTGGGCCGGCCGTGGGGCCTCTCGGCGTTGGCCGATCAGCAATTGGGCGGCGGCGTTGCGTGGGGGATCGGCGAAGTGCCAACCCTTTTGGTGGCGATTGGTGTGGCCGTGATGTGGTCCCGCTCGGATGAGCGCGAAACAAAACGCAAAGACCGCGCAGCCGACAGGAATAACGACGCCGATCTGACCGCTTACAACGATATGTTTGCCAAACTCGCGGCTAGGGAAAGACCAACCGGCACCAGCGCAAACGTCAACACCGAATCGAAGGAGTCCTTATGACCAGCACAGCCCCCACAGCGTCGCTCCGTACGCAGGGCCGTGTTCGCGCCTCCGAATTGGTGGGACGCGGTTGGCTGAATACCGGTGGAACGCAACTGGACCTCGAGGCATTGCGCGGCAAAATTGTGCTGCTCGATTTCTGGACTTTCTGCTGCATCAACTGCCTGCACGTATTGGACGAGCTGCGCCCACTCGAGGAGCAGTACTCGGACGTGTTGGTCACCGTTGGTGTGCACTCGCCGAAGTTTGAGCATGAAGCTGACCCGGTTGCCCTAGCGGCCGCCGTTGAGCGCTACGAGATCCACCACCCGGTGCTGGATGATCCTGAGCTGGACACGTGGAAAGCTTATGCAGCACGCGCTTGGCCCACCCTGGTGGTCATTGACCCCGAGGGTTACATTGTGGCCAACCTCTCCGGCGAAGGACACGCAGGCGGTCTTGCCGTTCTGATTCCTGAGTTGATTGCCGAGCACGAAGCCAAGGGCACGCTCCACCGCGGCGACGGCCCGTACATTGCACCTGAAGCTACTGCTGGTACGCTCCGTTTCCCCGGTAAGGCACTTTTCCTGCCGGCAGACGGGGACCAGAGTGCTGCAGGCAGTTGGCTGGTCACGGACACCGGCCACCACCGTTTGGTGCGCTTGGCAACCGATTTTGAAACGGTCCTGGACACCTACGGTTCCGGAACCAAGGGATACAACGACGGCGACAGCACCGCCGCCCAGTTCAACGAACCTCAAGGCTTGACCCTTCTACCGGCAGTCGTGGCAGAAAAGGCCGGTTACGACGTCGTTATTGCCGACTCTGTTAACCACCGTCTGCGGGGGCTGAACCTCAGCACTGGCGCGGTAACCACTTTGGCTGGCAATGGTGTGCAGCGGCTGTTGGAGGCCGGTCCGGCACGTGTTGATAACGACGGCGCCGCAACAGACGGTGCCTTGGCATCTGATCCGCTTCAGGTCGCGCTGAGCTCCCCGTGGGACGTTGTCTGGTCTCAAAAGTTGAGCGCCGTGGTAGTGGCGATGGCCGGTGTGCACCAGATTTTCAGTTTTGACCCGGCCACCGGTGCTGTGAAGATCCTTGCGGGCAACGGGCTTGAAGGCTTGTTGGACGGCCCCGCCGATCAATCGTGGTTTGCGCAGTCTTCCGGCTTGGCGGAGGACGCCGAAGGCAACATTTGGGTGGCCGATTCTGAGACCTCGGCGCTGCGCAAGCTGGTGATTGCTGATGATCAGTCCGTCACTGTGGAAACTGCTGTGGGTAAGGGCTTGTTTGATTTTGGCTTCCGTGACGGCGCTGCCGCCGAAGCCCGCTTGCAGCACCCCTTGGGTGTTACTGTCCTGCCGGACGGTTCCGTGGCCATCGCTGACACCTACAACGGTGCAGTGCGCCGCTTCGACCCCAGCACTGGCACTGTTTCAACCTTGGCTCGTGGTCTTTCTGAACCATCTGACGTGATTGTGGACCACACGCACGTCGCCGGGGAGGAGCCGCTCCTGGTGGTGGTTGAAGCGAACAAGCACCAGCTGGTGTACGTGCCAATCCCCAAGGAAGCGCAGCAGGTTGACGAAGGCGCCTCCCAGACGCAACGGCCCAAGAGCCCTGTTGCGGCTGGTCCTTTTGATCTGACAGTTCGGTTTAAGGCACCTACTGGTCAGAAGCTGGATGACCGTTGGGGGGATCCCACTCAGTTGAAGATTTCTTCCACACCGCCTGAGCTTTTGGTCTCCGGCGGCGGAACGTCGGTAGGTCTCAAGCGCACCCTAGAACTGTCCGGTGATGTTCCTGAGGGTATCTTGCACATCACCGCGCGTGCCGCGGCCTGTGACGGCCCGGAAAACGAGGACGGGGAAATTCCGGACCACGCTGCGTGCCACCTATACCAGCAGGACTGGGGCATTCCGGTTCTTTTGCAGTCCGACGGCGACACTGAACTGGTGTTGGACCTGCGCGGAATGGACTAACTCGCCGCTAAAGCATCCGGTGGGAGCGGGCTAGCGAATGAGTGCCGCAGACTCGCTAGTACGTGACCACCGGGGTGACGGTGATCTTGTCGGCGCCAACGTTCAGTTCAGTGGTGAAGCTGAAGTCGTGGACCACCTTCAGGGTGGAGATTTCACCGGTGAACAGGTCCTGTTCGCGCGCTGTGAGCTGCGCTGTGCCCTTCAACGGCGCAACTACCCAATGTCCCTCAAACGGTTCGATGCTGACCTTGGGGTAGTCCTTGATGGCCCACTTGATGGTGCCGTCCTCTACCCGGTTGGTGCTCACGTGATAGAACGGGCAATTCGGTTGTAGCTGTTGTTGCTTGGTGGCCTCGGCTGCACAATCATCCAGGTACTTTTTGAGCTGGCCGCCAACAGCATTCCTCAGGGCTGTGTTGGCTTGGGTGGCAAGGTTGAGGCCGGGCAGTTCTTCACGAGCCGAAGTGACGGTGGCTCGTTGGGGTGCTGCTGTGAAGTATTCGGACGTGAAGCTGGCCTCATATTCGCCCGGGTAAAAAACTGCGAAGCTTGCTTTCCCATTGGGCGCGTTGACGGGTTTTCCGTTGAGCTCAACTTCAACGGAGTTCACCACGGAAACGTTCACGGTGGGCAGGGTAGAGGGCACTAGGCTCCACTTGTTAAAGAACAGCCACTGTGTGCCAGTCTTTTCCAGCAAGAATTCGGTTTTCAGGTGGCTGCCGTCAATGGTGTACTCCACCGGGACCATCATCTGGCCGCCGTCGCGCGGTTCAGGGGAACCGAGTTTGACGTCATCCACCCGTGAGCTGGCCGTCTTGAGTGCAGCACCATCCAGCATCGCCGCATTAGCTGCTGGCACGTTGGCGCGCAGCAGGCCTAGAGCTTTGGCACCGTCCCCATTGTGCAGGGCAGCCAAATATTCACGCACCGGCTCTTGCGGGCCGGCGGCACCGTTGTTCACCAGGGTGATTGTCACAATGGCCGCAGCGATCGCCAACAGTAGACCAGTCAGCCAACCGGCTGCGATCTTTATGAGGGCCTGACTCATCTGCATTGTCCCTACGTTACCGGCAGAGGGCCCCTGAGGGCCGTATAGCCCTAACGACGGCGACGCGAAGACGTCCCAAATACGCCTCGCAACAACTCACGGCCCAGCTGGGTGCCGAAGGAACGAACCATCGACTTCAGCCCACCACCGAGGGCGCCGCCCAAGGCGCCGACAACCTCGCCAACTGCTCCGCCGCCGTCGTTCCTTTGCTGGCGAGGCTCCGAAGGCAACGAAGGAGACGGCAGTGGTGGTGCTGGCAGCGGCGGGGCAGCGTCACCGGTGGGCGCAGCTGCCTGACCGGCGAGCTTTTCGAAAGCTGAAACGTTGTCAACAGCCGTGCCGTACTTGCTCAGCAGCGACGAACCAGCCACAGTGCTCTTGACCAGTTCATCCGTGCTGGGGCCCATCACAGATTCCGGCGCGCGCAAACGTGTCAAAGCCACCGGGGTAGGTGCGCCCTTCTCATTCATCACGGTAATTACTGCCTCACCAATGCCGGCCGAGGTCAGTACCTCCTCAAGGTCGTAGTCACTGACCGGGAAGGTGGAAACTGTGGCTTTGAGTGCCTTGGCGTCCTCCGGGGTGAAAGCGCGCAGCGCGTGCTGAATGCGGTTAGCCAATTGACCCAAAACCTCGGACGGAACGTCCTTGGGGGTCTGGGTGACAAAGAAAATACCTACACCCTTAGAACGGATCAGGCGCACCGTGGTGGTGATGGCATCCAAGAACGCTTTGGAGGCGCCGTTGAACAGCAAGTGGGCCTCGTCAAGGAAGAACACCAATTTGGGTTTGTCCAGGTCGCCAGCCTCGGGAAGATCCTCAAAGAGGTCCGCGAGCAGCCACATCAAAAAGGTGGAGAACAACATGGGCTTGGTCTGCAGGGTGGGCAGTTCCAAACAGGTGACCACCCCGCGGCCGTCAGGTGCTGTACGCAGCAGCTCGGCGGTGTCGAACTCGGGCTCACCGAAGAACGGCCCCATCCCCTGGGCTTCAAGGTTGACCAGTTCACGCAGGATCACACCGGCCGTGGCCTTGGAAAGTCCGCCGAGCTGGGCGAGTTCGTCCTTGCCCTCATCCGAGGTCAGGTACTGAATGACGGCGCGCAGATCCTTGAGGTCAATAAGCTCAAGGTTCTTCTGGTCAGCGAAGTGGAAGATGAGCTGCAGGCTGGATTCTTGAGTGGCGTTCAGTTCCATCACACGCGACAGCAAGATGGGGCCAAATGAAGTAATGGTGGCGCGGACCGGGATGCCATTACCGTCCCCGCCGAGGGCCAAAAATTCCACCGGGAAGGTTTTGCCGGACCAGTCCTGGCCTAGGCTGTCCGTGCGGGCTTTGAGCTTCTCGCTACCGGTGGCGGCAGTGGCCAAGCCGGAGAGGTCACCCTTGATGTCCGCGAGGAATACCGGAACGCCAGCTGTGGAAAGCTGCTCTGCCATCATGTGCAACGTGACTGTCTTGCCGGTACCCGTGGCTCCGGCGACGAGCCCGTGCCGGTTCATCATGGAAAGCGGCAAACGGACTGGGGCATCCTTGTGAAGTTCACCGTCAATGAGCGCAACACCGAGCTCAATGGTGGGTCCTTCAAGGGTGTAACCCTGCTGGATGGTGGCAAGCTTTTCTGCGGTGGTTTTCTCAGCCATGAGGTTAGCTTAGCGGTTAGCGCCAAGCACTTTAGTGAACGCCAAGTGTCCGACTGTTTCCGGGTCCGCATCCAGATCAAACTGAGCTGTGTAGCCGGTGGCAAGATAGAGGTTTTTGGCTTCAGGCTGCCGCGGTCCGGTGGTCAAATAAATATTGCTGTAACCGCTCTCTACAGCCAGTCTTTCCAGTTCGGCCAACACCAAGCGCCCCAAACCACGACGCCGGTGAGCTGAGGATGTCCAGATCCGTTTCAGTTCCGCCGTGGTTTCGTCATAACGGCGGAATGCGCCTCCGGCGATTGACTCGCCGGCCTCTTGGATGATCACCAGCGCCCCGTGCGGGGCGGCAAATTCTTCTGCCGGGTAGCGGTTGAGTTCCTCGAGCGCACCTTGGGGGCCGAACTTGTCTCCATAGCGGTTGGTGTATTCCACGGCGAGCTCTTCAAGCAGCGGCGCCACCCGAGGATCATGCATGGGAAGCGTCAAGATTTCTAGAGTTGATTCGCTGGTCTCGGTTGTCATGGTTCAGTTCTTTCCCGCTGCGGCTGGTTCTGAAGGTGCAGTTTGTGACGTTGTGGGGGTAACGCGAATCGCTTCGAGGATGTTCCGCGCAAGGGCATCGTTCTCCCTGAACGGTGCGGCGTTGGTGTTGGGACGGGCAAAGGCGCCGGCGCCCCACCCGGACGTTCCGGGACCTATGCCAAAAAGCGCGGCTTGGGTGTTTCCACCGGCACCTACCAGCTGGTGTTGGGCAGTCACTAACAACTTGCGGGTTGAGCGGATGCCGTCCGAGGTCAGCAGCTGTTGCTCAGTGCCTAAGCCGCTGCTGTGCAAGGAGGCTAGGACGGGGTTAAGGGAGCGGGCTAAGGATGTTGCCGGTAACCGTGCCTCAATCAGAGCGGTGGTGCTGATACGCACTCCGGATTGCCGTGAGCTTGCAATGAACGTCCCGTTGGTCTGGTCAACTGAAACTTCTAGGCTTGGGCCCAGAAATTCCAGCAGCCCGGCACGGTGTAGAGCCAACATTTGGCGTAGCCGGTGTGGGGGAGGCCCAGAGTCCACAAAGCTGAAGAAGCCGTGCCACCACCCATGGATGTGCTGTTGCGATGGTGCGTTCAGCCGTTCCACCGGAACCACCCGGCCCACTTCCATGTACACGTGTAAAAACGCCAAGAAGAGGGCTAGGGTCTCCGGATGATCAGGGCTATCCCGCTGTTGCAGATCCCGTTTAATGTACTGGGCTAGGGCTGTTTGAACATCCTGATGGTCAGCAAAGTACACACCCCTAAAGGGGTCATCCAGACGCTCCAAGTCCAGATGAAGTGCAGTTTCCGGCACGGCTGCTGCGATCAGTTCGGCGCGCTCGCGGGAATACCAATCCAGCCCGTTAAATTGCGCCTCAAAGGACTCCCATGCCATGGCCGCACGTTCGGGGCTGCCGGTCAACACCTCGCGATAGTAGAAGTAGCCGGCCTCTTTGGCGATCAGCGGCCAGAGGTGTTCACGGAAGTCCAACTCTTCGTGTTTTTCTAGCAGTTGGCCCACTGCGGCGGCGGAGAAAAATCGTAAGGGCCCGGGTGCTGCACCTTTAAGCTGGGCCGAAATTTTGGAGTGATACGGCACCCCACGCCGGGAACCGGCCCACAACTTTGGTTCCTTTCCCGACGGAAGGTAGCGCAGCTCGCCGTCGGACATTGTTTCAAAACGGCCGCCACGCCCTTCCATGAGCAGGACCAGAAGGTCCACAAACGCAAGCCCCATACCGGCGACGATCACGTCCTGGCCGGGGGCGATCGCTGAATAGTCGACGTCCGTGGTGTAGCTGGGTGCCGCGTGGAACCCGCCGTGCTGGGCAGCAAAAACGGAGAACCGTGCGGAGGCGGAATCTGGGCGGGAGTCAGTGTGCCCCAAAGCGGTGACCACAACATCGGCGTGCAGGGTTTCTCCGTTGGCCAGCAGAACGCTGTAACCGCCAGCTTCTGCAGGAATGTCGGCGGTGCCCCCTGCTTCAATGAGCTCTGCGCCAGTGACATCTCCACTAGTGATGGGGTATGAGTAGTAATGGAACAGAATTGCGCGTTTAAGGCAAAACCATCGGTATAGCGGTTGGCGCTAAGCGCGTGATCGTGGTCCTTGGCTGCGGGTGAAGTTGAAGTTGCTCGCGGAGGTCGATCTCTTCGGGCATGTGTCGTTCAGAAGTCGTCTGTACTCCGCTGGGGCATCAGTGATCGCTGGCTTTTGACGGATCAGGCGTTTGGGCCGAGGTGGCGGTAGAGCGTCGCGCGACTCCACCCGACCAGGCGTGCCGCATCTTCGGCGGTGCGTCCCTTCGCGCGGGCGTCCTTCGCGATCGCGAGCTTATCCGCGATCACCAAAGGGTCCGAGAGCGGACGGCCGAACCGGGTGCCCGATTGCCGGGCCGCGGCGATCCCGGCATTGACGCGTTCAACGATCAGCTCGCGCTCGTACTCGGCCAGGGAGGCCAGCAGGTTCAACATCATCCGACCGGTGGATGTCGCCGGGTCGATCCCGTCCGAGATGGAGCGCACGTTCACACCGCGTTCGCGCAACAGGTTCACGGTGTTCAGCACATCGATGAGCGACCGGCCGAGCCGGTCGACCCGCCAGACCACCACGTTGTCCCCGGCCTCGGCGTACTCGAGCAGCTTCTTCATCCCGGGCCGCTCGATCGCGGTCCTGCTGCCGGAGGTGACGTCGGCGAACACGTCGCGTTTCTGCACCCCGGCCTTGACCAGCGCGTCGAGCTGAAGCTGCGCATCCTGGCTCGAAGTACTCACACGCGTGTATCCCAAATGTCTCACGCCACCATTTTGACTCAGAAACCTCTTCGCGGCAATCGGATGAGACGCTTTACGGCGGGATGACTTTTCGAGACACTTGGCGCCCCGCCACCCGGGGCCGGCCGATTTTCGAAGGGGGACCCGCACCAATGTCTCAAAAAGCTTTAGTTTTTCAAGACGCCGCCAAGGGCTCGCTTGGCGGCGCCCTGTCATTGGTGGGTCCATCAGAAGCCGACAGCAGGGTCGGCGCTGGCCTTTTCGGGCCGACTCCCGGATCCCATGTTGATGGGTGGTTCTGCACAGCAAATGCGGCCATTTCTGGTGCCACAAGCAATCGATGGGGAAGGTGGCGTGGCGGACGCCGGTTCCCTGCAGTATGGGAAGGTGCCCTTGGCCTCGAAATGCCACATGCAGCAGAAGAACGACACCGCCCCAGATGAACAGTTCACCAACAAACAGCGCAGCCGCTCCATACGAGCGGAATCGCCACTAATATCGATTCTAGATATCGGTTCCCGATATGACTGGTATTGAACGAGGTGCAAATGCGTGAACTCACCCGTGCCGCCGTCCGGCTGCACATCCTGCACCATGCCGCCGAGGAAGAAATTCACGGCGCATGGATGTCAGAGGAACTCTCCAACCACGGATACTCGATTTCCCCGGGGACGTTGTATCCAACCCTGCACCGGATGGAAGAGCAGGGACTGCTCACCTCCCGCCAGGATGTCGTTGGCGGGCGTCCCCGTCGAATCTACCGAGCCACACCACAGGGCCTTGAAGCGCTGGCCGAAGGCCGCAAGGCCGTTGCCGAGCTAGCCGCCGAAGTGCTCCCTAACGCCGCAAAAGGACAGTGACAATGAGTAATCATCCAACCTTGGCGCGCCGGCTGGGGACTGCCGACGCGGTGGTCATCGGGCTGGGGTCGATGATCGGCGCGGGCGTCTTTGCGGCCTTCACCCCCGCCGCCGCGGCGGCGGGGTCGGGCCTTTTGGTGGGTCTCGTGGTGGCGGCGTTTGTCGCGTTCTGCAATGCCACATCCTCCGCCCAACTCGCAGCGGCCTATCCAACCTCGGGTGGAACCTACGTCTACGGGCGTGAACGCCTTGGCCCGTGGCCGGGGTACCTGGCCGGATGGGGCTTCATCATCGGCAAGACCGCCAGCGCCGCGGCGATGGCCATGACGTTTGCCGCCTACGCGGCCCCGGTCGGATGGGAACGACCGGTCGCCATCGCCGCCGTGATCGGCCTCGCGGCCGTGAATTACCACGGAGTCACCCGCACCGCACGGCTGACGCGAATCCTGGTGGTTGCCGTACTCGTTGCCCTGGCCGTTGGCGTGGCCGCCGCCTGGGGAGGCAGCGAACCCGCTCCGCCGAACATTCTTGGCGAAGGCCTCCTGGCCCACGGGTGGTACGGGATCATGCAATCGGCGGGACTGCTGTTCTTCGCGTTCGCCGGGTACGCGAGGATCGCGACGATGGGCGAAGAAGTCCGCAACCCCCAGCGAACCATCCCGCGTGCCATCGGAATCTCCCTGCTCATCACGATCATCGTTTACGCGATCATCGCCGTGACGCTGCTGGCAGCCCTCGGGCCCGAGGGAATCGCGGCCTCCACAACCCCCTTGGCCGATGTCGTGAGCTCGGGTGCTTGGGCGTGGGCGGCGCCGATCGTACGCGTGGGCGCCGCCGTGGCAGCGCTGGGCGCACTGCTCGCCTTGGTGGCCGGGTTGGGCCGCACCAGCCTGGCCATGGCCAGGGAACACGACCTGCCGCATTGGCTTGCCGCCGTCCACCCTCGCTACCAGGTCCCGCATCGGGCCGAGGTGATCCTGGCGGTCGTGATTTGCGCCGTGATCGCCGTGGCGGATCTGCGTGGAGCCATCGGATTCTCATCCTTCGGCGTCCTGGTCTACTACCTGGTGGCAAACATCGCGGCGTTCACCCAACCTGCCGCTGATCGCCGCTACCCCAAGGCGCTGCAAGCCATCGGCGCCCTGGCCTGCGTTGCCCTGGTCGCGACGCTGCCACCGGCCTCGGTCCTGACCGGAGTGGCCGTCTTTGCTGTCGGGATCCTGCTGCGTGTGCTCCGGTTACGCCAGCACGGGTAGCTTCCGGATACAGGAGAGGAATCCCTAGCTGAAGCAGCAAGTTGGCCGCCAGTCCGCGATAACAGTCCTCGACAAAGAGCGAGGAAATCCACACGCGTCGCCGGGACCCGAGAGCGTCTCCGATCCGGTCGCTACCGGACACCTGAACCGGGGGTGATTTCGTTTGGCGGTTTAGATGCGGTTAGTGTCCGGCTCCGAGTTTGCCCGCCATGCGTTCGCGCATGTTCAGGCTGGCCGCGTTCAGGCCCTCGATTTCGACGGTCTTGCCGTACTTCTCATATTTTGCGGTGATGGCATCCAAGGAGGCGATCGTGGAGGCGTCCCACAGGTGCGAGTTGTACATGTCGATGACGACGTGGTCGGGATCCTCAACGTAGTCGAACTGGGTGTAGAGGTCGTTGGACGAAGCGAAGAAGAGCTCCCCGTTGACCTCGTACTTGGCGATCTGTTCTCCGAAGTGTTCCTCGATGCGCCGTTCCACGGTGACCAGGTGGGCGACCCGGTTGGCGAAGAGGACCATGGCGGTGAGCACACCGACGCCGACGCCGATGGCCAGATTGTGGGTGGCGACGGTGAAGATGACCGTGACGAGCATGACGGTGGTTTCGCTCTTGGGCATCATGCGCAAGGTGGAGGGCTTGATGCTGTGCCAGTCGAAGGTGGCCACGGACACGAAGATCATCACGGCCACCAGTGCGGCCATCGGGATCAGGGCCACGATGTCGCCCAGGGCGACCACCAGGATCAGCAGGAACACCCCGGCCAGGAAGGTGGAGATGCGGGTGCGGGCGCCGGAGGCCTTGACGTTGATCATGGTCTGGCCGATCATCGCGCAGCCGCCCATGCCGCCGAAGAAACCGGTGATGATGTTCGCCGCGCCCTGGCCCCATGACTCACGGGTCTTGTTGGAACGGGTGTCGGTGACGTCATCGACCAGCTTGGCGGTCATCAGGGATTCCAGCAATCCGACGAAGGCCATGGCCAGCGCGTAGGGAAAGAGGATCTGCAAGGTCTCAAAGTTCAGCGGCACGTTCGGCAGGAACAGGGCCGGAAGGCTCTCGGGCATCTCCCCCTTGTCTCCCACGGTGGGGACGGCCAGGGATGCGATGACGGCGATCAACGTGAGGACGACGATGGCCACCAGCGGGGCAGGCACGGCGGTGGTGATCTTGGGCAGGCCGAAGACGATCAGCAGGCCCAGAATGGTGAGCGGGTAGACCAGCCAGGGGACGCCGAGCAATTCGGGGACCTGGGACATGAAGATCAGGATCGCCAGGGCGTTGACGAATCCGACCATGACCTGGCGGGGAATGAACCGCATCAGCTTGGCCACACCCAGCACCGCGAGGATGACCTGGAATACGCCCGCCATGATCACGGCGGCAACGAAGTAGTCCACGCCGTGGCTTTTCACCAGGGGTGCGATGACCAGGGCGATGGCTCCGGTGGCCGCGGAAATCATGGCCGGGCGTCCGCCGAGGAAAGCGATGGACACGGCCATGGTGAAGGACGCAAAAAGTCCGATGCGCGGATCGACCCCGGCGATGATGGAGAAGGCGATGGCCTCGGGGATCAGGGCCAGGGCCACGACCAATCCGGCGAGGACCTCAACCTTGAGCAGGCGTGGGGATTTGAGGGTGCGCAGAACGGATTGCCGTTCCTCCGGAGACAGGACCGGGTGGCCCGTTGTGGTCTGAATGGCCATTGAATGGCTCCGTTCGAAAGAAGGTGTGAGCGCCAAGGCGCTCGGTTACATAGAATCAATGGGTCTGTGCGCCATCGCGTTGTGCAAAGCATGGCCGCGACTAGGAATGGCCGCGGCAGCGCACCAAGTGATTCCAACTCTAACTTAACGTAAGGGTAGAGTTGGTATTTGAGGGAGAAGGAGAACCCCCATGAACGAGACCCAGCCCCCCACCAAAACTGAACAGACCATGCATATCGGGGACCTGGCCGAGGCCACGGGCCTGTCCCAGCGCACCATCCGCCACTACGACGAGGTGGGCCTGCTGCCGGCGACCACGCGCAGCGAAGGGGGCTTTCGGATCTACACCGAATCCGACCTGCAGCGCATGCTGGTGATCCGCTCCATGAAACCGTTGGGATTCACCCTGGAGGAAATGGGCGAACTCCTGGACACCGTGGACACCCTCGCCGTTGAACCGGAGAATCAGGCCGCACGGGACCTGCTCGGGCAGTACCTGCAACGGGCGAATGAGAAGCGTGACAAGCTCGCCCTGAACCTTGAACGCGCTGACGCGTTCATTCACGACCTCCGAAGCAAATAGTCCAAGATCGCATTCGAGAGAGGGCTGCTGAGGTCATATCGGCGCCTCGCTGACATCACTGGCAGACTACCGAAAATGATGGCTTGCAAGGCGGATCGGGAGATTTGCCGCACAGATGAGTCAGCTTCCGGAGGCGGCCGGGCTTCGCAAGGGTCGTAGCCCTTGGAGCGTGGGCGCGGTGAACGCGTAGCGGCCCAGCATGTTGATGTGGGCATCGGCCAGCGGGGACAACCTCGTGATGTCCTCTTCCGGGATTTCTTGCCCGTTTTCGCGCAGTGCCGTGATGGCGGCATCGGTGTACTTGGTGTTCCAGAGCACGACGGCGTTAAGCACCAGCCCCAGCGCGCCGAGCTGGTCTTCCTGGCCCTCGCGGTAACGCTGGTAGATTTGCCCGCGCCTACCGTGGAAAATTGCCCGGGCCAGACGATGACGCGACTCCTGCACCGTGAGCTGGGAGTTGATGGCCCGCCGGTAGGTCTCATCGGTCGGGTCGATCAGGGACAACAAATGAAGGGTCTTGGCGATGCGCCCATACTCGATGAGCGCTGCCCCCAGCGGCGCCGGGGACCCGTTCTCACGGGTCAGCATGCGCAGCAGATCGTACGCGCGCACCGATCCGGTAGCCAGGGAAGCGGCCACACGGGTCATGTCCTCCCAGTGCGTGGTGATTTTTTCCAGGTTGATCCTGTGCCGCGCAACCTCATTGAGTGCCCCATAGTCGGCGGCCGCCTCGCCACGGAACGTTGCGCGCCACAGGCGCTGGTCGGTGAGGTCCGCGATGCGTGGGGAGAACCTGTAGCCGAGCAGGGTGAAGATCCCAAAGACCATGTCCGAGTAGGATGCCGTATCGGAGGCGACGATTTCGGGCTTGGGCCCGCCGTCGAGGTTGAGCATCGTGTCCAGCACATACAGCGAGTCGCGGGCCGTTCCCGGGACCACGACGGCGCCGATGCCGGCGACCTGGTCGTTGACGGCGTTGAACCATGTCAGGCCCCGTCCGTGTCCGAAGTATTTCGGGTTCGGGGCCGCGTTGATCGTGCGCACCGGGACCACGAACCGTAGCCCGTCCACAGAGGCCAGCAGTCCGCCGCCCCATGAACGGGCTACCGGAATGTTCGACTGGGCGTCGATCAGGAGCGCGTTGGCGGCGGTGTGGGTCTCGGCGCGGATGTAGTTTGCGTCCACATGCCCCAAGCGTTCACGTGTCAGCGCGGGTTGTCCGTCGGCCACGACAGGGGTCAGTCCGACATTGCAGGCCTGGGAGATGAGCACGGCAGCCACCGACAGCGGTAGGTCACGCATTCGGGGACCCGACCCGGAAAGGTGAGTGTAGGGGTCAAGGAATCCGGTCCAGGAATGCACTTCAAGCAGGATCTCGGGAAGATCCACCTTCGGAAGCATCTCTGCAATTTGTGCCCGTAGCCTGGTCAGCGATTCGGGGATTTCCAGGGCATCGAGCCGCGCTACAGATAGTTTGGCTCTCCCCTCGCCGTCATCGACCAAACGGACGCTCGAGTCCGGGCCAGCCTTTTCTACGGCTTCGACTAAGCCGCGCCACGCGGCGTCCAACACGTCGATCTTCGCCCGCAGGTGCTCGTCCACCGGGGTGTCCAGGCTCAATGACCGCAAGGCCGGTTCCCGTGCCGCATCCCACGCGGGGCCCGCGAGCAGTTGTGCGCGCGGATCACACCATCGGGTTGAAGTTGTTGCAAACACGTCGCGTCGGCGCAGGTTCGCTCGCAATTGTTCCAGGACGCACACCACCCACGCGTCGCGGTCAACTTCGGTTCCATCGCTTCGCCCGAACACGGCTGCATGCCAGGATGGCGGCACCAGCGCCGCGTCAATTTCTTCGCGGCGTACCTTGCGTCGCCCGTGCAGCCCATCGATCCCAGCCAAGGCAGTCACGACACGTTCCCCGGACGGTGTGGCGCCCCAGGGAATCGTGGTTCCCAGCAGCTTCAGGAATGGGGCAACGGTGCGGAAGCGTCGAGACATTTGCTCGCGCATCGCGCCCTCAGCGCCAGTTCCGTCAGGGACGAGCTCGCCGATTTTCGCAACGGCATCAACAATCCGGTCACGGGTAGTGATCTTCTCCAACGCAGCCCATGCGGCAGTGACGTCGAGGCTCTCACCCGCATCTTCAAGCACGCGCAGCAGCTCGGCTCCGACCCGGGCCAAGACGCTGGAAGCCTTCTCGAGCTCGGGCATCTTCGCCAATCGGTCCGCGGTCGCAGCACGACGGGAGGGGCCCATCACCTTTGTCGCCATGAGCAGGTCAAAAAGATCCAGCGCGTCATCGACTGCGGACGCTTCCAACGCCGCAAGCGTTGCCACCAATGTCGCCGTGCGGCGTGGCTCGGCAAGCCTGCTTAGCGTCTGGGCCTTGGACCCCAGACCGTAGCGGGCCAAGGAACGCACCCGTGCCGGGGGCACCATCGACAAGTCAGCCGCCCCGGTCCCGAACGAACGGACCATAGCCGTCCGCTGCAAAGACTTTTCCAGTTCGGGACCCGACACCCGCGTCGGCCCGGTACGCAACAATTCTAGGCGGCTTGCCCGATCGCCCCGATCAGCTCCCAGCAAGCTCCGTAGCACCACCGGCAACCGTGGATCGGCGCTCTGAGCCGCAGCAGCAAGCTGCGCGTGCAAACGGCCCGTCGCTTGGTCGCGGGTCGCGGCCACGATCCGTGCCAATACACTCACGCCGGGCAATAGAATCTTCTCCCGGCGCAACCAGGCAACCGCGTGTCCGAACAACATGGTGAGCCCCTCACCATGGGTCCAGGACCGAGAAAAGACGAAAGCCGTCAACGCTTCGGTTAAGGGAGCATCAAGGTCCCGGTACCCGTAGACGGCACGGATCTCGCGTGCATGCGTGTTGGCTGTCTCCACGCGTTCGGTGTATCGCTTGACCACCGAGGGATCCGCGATCCCGAGCTGCGCCGCAACGTAATCGACCACAGACCATGGCACATCGAGCGGGTCAGCAAGCAGCGCCCCCAAGAACCGGGCCGTTCCGATCTGTAAAGCAAAACCTAGCCGGCTGTGCTGACCTCTGCGTCTGCGGATCAACTCCTGATCGGTGTCGTCAAGATAAAAGAACCGCTCCAGATCGTCCTGCGAGGGCTCTCCCACGAACCGCCCGAACGCGGCAACCTGCGCATCACTCAAGAATTCAACCGGCACACCCTACAGACTACCGACAGCCACGAAGCCAAGGGCTAAACGCGCAATCCTGTTCCATTACTACTCAAACCCCATAATTCGGTCAGGCCTTCGGGGGCGTAGTCCAGCGCGGTCATGGTAATCCCTGCCCGCAGGAACGCGAGGGTGTCCCGGCCCTGGCCCGCGCCGAGTTCGAGAACATCCCTGACGCCTTCGCGTTCAAAGAGTTCCAGTGCTGCCAGTGCCGGCCCGCTGGGGGCCGGGCCGTACATGGTGGGGTTTGATTCGAAGGTGGTGCGCCAATGCCGGCGCTGGTCATCCAGCACGCGGGGGTCGGTATTTGTCATCGGGGCTCTCCTGGTTCGGTATTCGTCCGGGCGGATTTCAACATGGGCAGTTGCTCGGGGAGGATGTGCGGGTCGCTGCCTGCCGCGGCCCGCCCGTCCGGGGTGAGGAGCACCGGCAAGCTGGTGAAGCCGAGCTCGGCCAGCCGCGCGGCGGCGCCGGCGTCACGTGTTACATCGTGCATCAGCACAGAGTGGCCCAAGGTGCTCAGCCAGCGCCGGACGGCGCCGCACTTGCCGCATCCTGTCCGGCAAAAAACCTCCACAGCCGCGTTCACCGAGCGCCTCCGACGGATGCCGACAGGCGGCGAAGGGCTTCGATGGCCGGCGCGACCGAATCGGTGGCCAGACAGTAATAGATGTAGGTGCCCCGCCGCTCCCCACGGACGAGACCGCGGTCACGGAGGACACGCAGGTGGTGCGAGACAGCCGGCTGCCGAAGGCCGGTGGCGTCGACGATGGTGCCCACGGGCACGCACACCGACTCCAGTGCGGCGAGGATCCGCAGTCGGACGGGATCCCCGAGCGCCTGTGTCAGCGCCGCGAGCTGCCGGGCCTCGTCGACACCGGGCATAGGAGACAGGTCAGGCTGGTCCTGGAGTGTGTCCGCCTCCGAAACGGCGGGGTAAGTGATCATGACCTTATCAACACATCTAGATTCATAGATATTCCGGCAAGGAGCAGGTGTCCCGCGCGCATGTCTACTTACCCTCGGGTGAGGAGTTCGGATAGTGGCGTCGAGTTTCCTCGACGCTCTTGCCGGGGCCGGAGAAGAGCCATATGGCAGCCGGACTCAGCCAACCGGGTGGTGATCGGTGCCGCGCATACGTATTGCGACCAGGATCCCTGATGCTCCGGTGAGTACGGCGACGACTGCGACGGCTGTCGGGATGCCGTAGGCGTCCGCGAGGATGCCGGCGAGCAGTGCTCCGACGGCGAATCCGCCGTCGCGCCAGAGCCGGTAGATCCCCACCGAGCGTGCCCGCCAGACAGGGTGGGCGACGTCGCCGATGGCGGCCAACAGGGTGGGGTAGACCATGGCGGTGCCGGCGCCGAGCAGGACCGCGGCGGCCAGCCAGATCCCGAAGTCCTGGCCGAGGGCGACCATTCCCAATGCCACTGCCTGGATGAGCATGCCGCCGACGATCAGACGCTTACGGCCATACCTGTCAGAGAGTGCACCGGTGACGAGTTGCCCTGCACCCCAGACGGCGGGGTACACGGCCGCCAGAATGCCGATCTTCTCGATGTTCAGTCCTGCGGCGGCGAACAGCACGGGAAACAGGCCCCAAGCCAGACCGTCGTTGAGGTTGTTCACCATGCCGGCCTGGCTGACCGAGGAGAGCGACTTGTCCCGGAAGCTGGTCAGGGTGAAGATCTCCCGGTTGCTCAGTTCCCCGTGGGCGCCGGAGTGGGCGGAGACATGGTTGGCCGCCTCCAGACGGGCGTGGCCCCGGGTTTCGTTCACAGCGAAGACCGAGAGTCCGAGGCCTAGGGCGATGTAGGCGGCGCCGAGCAGGAACGGTCCGGGCCGCAGACCGTAGGTGGCGGCGATGTAGCCGGTGGCCAGGGCTGTGGCGGCCACGCCGAGGTAGCCGGCGGCCTCGTTCAGGCCCATGGCCAGGCCGCGACGCGACGGGCCGATGAGGTCCATTTTCATCACGACGGTGGTGGACCACGTCAGGCCCTGGCTGATGCCCAGGATCACGTTGGCGGCGACGATCCAGCCCCAGGAAGGTCCGAAGATCAGCAGAAGCGGCACGGGCAAGGCGATGAGCCAGCCGGTGATCAGGACGGGTTTGCGGCCGTAGCGGTCAGAGAGGGTCCCTGCGAAGTAGTTGGTGGCGGCCTTGGCCACGCCGAAGGCCAGGATGTAGGTCAGGGCGGATGTGTAGAGGTCGAGGTGGAAGACCTGCCCGGCCAGCAGGGGCAGGACGGTCCGCTCCTGGCCGAGGGTGCCCCCGACCAGGGCGTTGACGGCGACCAGGAGCATGAACTGGGCCAGGTTCTGCCGCAGGCCCAAGGTGATTGCGTCGCGGGTGGCGGGTTTGTGGGTGGCGGGGGTGTGGTTGTTCATTTGGCGGCGATGCTCAATCCGCGCCTGGAGGCTTCGCTGCGTACGTGTCGCAGATCGCGTTCCGGGTCCATGACGGGGGCTCGGCCCTCACCAAGGTCCAGGAGGTGGGTGGACTTGCCTAGTCCCTCGTCTACGGCGGGGATCAGATTCAAGGGGCCCATGACTCTCAGTCCTTCCACGCCGGAGGTGAATTCCGGCGGCAGAGTGGTATTCCAGATAAACATGGAATAGTATTTGTTCCAGTATTACATGGATCTTTGGAGGAGCAAGTGGGCGACAAGGTCAGGAAATCGGAACTCTTCGAAGAGTTCGCCAGGGTGGGCAAGGCCATGGGCAACGGCAAGCGCTTGGAGCTGCTGGACCTGCTCACCCAGGGAGAGCGCAGCGTGGAAACCCTCGCCGCGGCCGCCGGACTGGGGCTTAGCACGGCCTCGGCCCACCTGCAGGCCCTGCGCCAGGCGGGACTGGTCACCACCCGGCGGGACGGCAACCGGATCCACTACGACCTCGCCGGCCCGGACATCCTCCGGCTCTACAGCCTGCTCCGTTCCGTCGCGCAGGAGCACGTGGCGGACGTCGAAGCCAAACGCGTCGCCTACCTGGGGCTGGATGGCGCGCGGGTCGAAGAGGAGGAAGTCGCCCGTGAAGACCTGCTCGTGCGTGCGGGCGCGGGAACCGTGACCGTCCTGGACGTGCGCCCCGACGAGGAGTATCACGCCGCCCACATCCCCGGAGCCCTCTCCATCCCGCTCGAGGAGCTCCGCGACAGGCTCTCCGAGTTGCCCGGGGACCGGGAGATCGTCGCCTACTGCCGCGGCGCCTATTGCGTCCTGGCCTACGAGGCGGTAGACCTGCTGCGCTCCACCGGCCGGAGGGCCAGACGGCTGAACGAGGGAATGCTCGAATGGCGCCTCGGCGGCCTGCCCGTGGAAGCGGCCGCTTAGACACATCACTGCCCTGCCGCCACGATGAAGGCACAATCGTCGTTCACAGGGACCCGGTACCAAGAAGACTCATCACAATGATGGAGGTCTTCACATGATGTATGGATGGAACGGCGGCTGGGGAGTCTGGGGTGGGCGCTGATGGCACTGATGATGCTGATCTTCTGGGGCGGCGTTGTTACCGTTGTGATCCTGCTGCTCCGGCGCAGCCGGGGTTCGGAACCACCGTGGCCCTCGGGCCCCTACGCCCCGGCCCACGACGAGGCTGAACGAATCCTCAACGAACGATTCGCCCGGGGGAAAATCGACGAAACTGAATTCACCGCGCGCCGGACAGCCCTCAGGCGCAATGATGACACCGCGTTCCCGAAGCCAGCTGCTGATCGGGATCCTCGCCACACTGGCCCTCACGGCCCTTTCTCTCGCCGCCGTCGCGGTCCTGGCCGTCCCGCGTGCGGGCGTCGGCTCTACCAACAATGACGGCTGCGCGGTTCCCGGCCTGGCCGGAAGCGTCGTCAACGTTGCCGCGACCGACATGGGCGGTCCCATGATGGGCCGCCCCGAAACTGCCGTCTGCTTGCGGGCGTCAATGTCGCGGGGCGGAGACTTCGCGAAGGGACTAGGTGACGGTGAGTTGGGTGTACATGCCGGCTGCGTAGTGGCCGGGGAGGTTGCAAACGAGCTCATAGCGCCCTGGCGGCAACGTGACGGTGACCCAGCCTGACGCGCCGGGAAGGATTCCTTGCCCGGCGCCGTCGGCGCAGGTGTTGGAAGCTTCCCCGAGACTGCCCGCCTCATCGATTTTGGCGTCCGCGCCGATCGGGCGGGTGCCGGGTATCTGGCTCTCGGGAAGGGGAAGGATGACGAGTTCGTGGCTGATGGTGCCGGCGTTGGTGACCAGGAAGGACACCGGGCCGTGCGCCACAGTGTTTCGGTCTGCCGTCATTCGCATGGCGCCGCCCATCATGCCGTTGCGCGGGCGCAACATGGGTCCGCCCATGTTGGTCAGTGAAACGGAGACGACCGGTCCAGGAAGATTCGGTGCCACGCACCGGGTCCGGGACAGAAAACCGGCGCCCCCGGGGTTCACAACACCTCCCACGACGCCGACCGCCACGAGGGACAGTGCGGTCAGAAGAATCACGGATGTGATTGCGAGGATGATCTGCGCGCGGCGGCTCAACGAGTTCAATCCTGGCGCCTGAGCGCCGTGCGCCGGGCAGTGAACTCCTGCTCGTCGATTTCCCCGCGGGCGAAGCGCTCAGTAAGGATTCGCTCGGCGTCGTGGTGCGGCGGCCGCTGTGCGCCCGGTCCCTCACCGGGATGGGGACGCCGGAGCAGGAGCACAACGACAGTGACTACTCCGCCCCAGAAAATCAGCATCAACACGGCCATGGCTACCCACGCGCCGATACCCCAGCCATTCCCGTCCCACCCATACATCATGATCAGACCTCCTCTGACGAAACTACGTCGGTCCCGCTTCCCGGAACAGTGCCCAAAGGCCCGGCGGGTGTATACAGTCTGCTTCAGGGGGCCGGCGGCAGCCGGCCATGCTCCGAGCGCACGCGGACACAAAAGTCAGGCAGCGGGCCTGTTTCGCGTCCCGTGGGCCTCCGGCCCGGAGGGCGGCCGGGTCTCAGGCAGTTTGGAGCTCTTTCAGCGCGGCCCGGAGCCGGTCGTCGGCTTCGCCGGCGACCAGGGCGACGGCAGGGGCGTCACTGAGCTTGACCATTGTCTGCGGGTCGATCGTTTGGATGATGGTCGCGTCGGCGTCGCGGCCGCGCCGGATGACGACGTTGCAGGGAAGGAGCAGTCCCATGTCCGGTTCCGCGGTGAGAGCGCGCTGGGCCAGGGCGGGGTTGCAGACGCCCAGGATGAGGTAGTCGCCCAGGGCCTGTCCGCTTTCCTCCCCGAGCTTGGCCTCAAAGGTTGAGCGGACATCGATTTCGGAGAGGACCCCGAAGCCCTGGCCCAGGAGCGCCTCCCTGGTCCGGCGCACCGCTTCCTCGTACGGCAGGGCGACGGTGATGGTGTGTGCGTAGCTCATAGCTAGTCTCCTTCGTTGGGTTTTACTGTGAGTTAATGACGCCGTCTCGCGGTGTCAGCGGGATTCGATGAGGCCCATCATGCCGCTGTCCTCGTGGTCGAGGATATGGCAGTGGTAGACGGTCTTGCCGGTGAAATCATCGAACGCGATCCGGACGCGTACGCTGCTGCGGGCCGGGACGTTGACCACATCCTGCCACTCGGGGTCGGCCACGGGACCCCCGGCCGTTTCGATGATCTGCATGGGCCATACGTGCAGATGGAAGGGGTGGTCCATTGGGCTCGTGTTAGTCAGCAACCACTCCTCGACGGACCCGGCCGGGACGGTGGTGTCAATCCGGGCAGGGTCGAACGGTTTGCCGTTAAAGGTGAAGCTCATTCCCGACCCCATGCCCATTCCCATCGCGAAGGTCAGTTCCCGCCGTGCCGTGACCGTTGCTGACCGCAGGTCCCGGGGTGCAGGCTGGGCCGGGAGCGGCTCCGCGGACGGGGCCGGTTCGCCGCTGACGGCATAGGTGGCCAGGACGGTCCCGTTACTGTCTGCCTGGGCCCGCTGGCCTCCGGTACCGGAGCCCATCATGGATCCTGCGGTTCCCCTGTCCACCGGCAGGGTGCGCAGCACCGCCGAGCCGGGGGCTGCGGTGACGAGGAGGTCGGCCCGGTTGCCTGGAGCCAGCAACACCTCCTCAACGTCCCGGGGGTTCTGATAGCGGCCGGAGTCGAGTCCAAGCAGCTGAAGGCGCTGGCCGTCCATGCGCAGTTTCAGGTACCGGGCGGTGCAGGCGTTGATGATCCTCCACCGCTCGCGTTCTGCCGGTTTGGCTGATAGTTGCGGGTTTAGCTGGCCGTTGACCAGAACCAGGCTGCCTTCCCGGCCCATCATTTTCTCCATCGCCGACACGGCAGCGACGCTTCCGTCGCTGTTCAGCGATATGTCCGAGATGACCATGACCCGGTCCCGTGAGACCGGGACAGGGTGCGGGTCCTCGACGATGATGGCACCGTACAGTCCGCCAAAGACCTGGTCAGCGACCATGCCATGGTGGTGGGGGTGGTACCAGTACACGCCCGGAGGATGGTCCGCGGGAAGCCGGTATTCATACTCGAAGGACGTCCCGGGATCAACGGATAGGAGCACGTTATCGCTGTTGCCCTGCGGGGAGACGTGCAGGCCGTGGACGTGCACGTTGGTCGGATCCCGCAGGCCGTTCTCCAAGGTCACGTTCACCCGATCACCGGGCCGCAGGAACATCGTCGGGCCGGGCACCGACCCGTTGTAGGTCAACACGGTGGCATTCGTACCGGCGATCCTTGCTTGACCCTGTGACGCTCTCAGGCGCACCTGCAGCGTCCCGTTGCTGCTGCGGAGGACCTCGGGTTCACTGAGGTCCTGGCCGCCGGACGGCTGGTACCCGGCTCCGGGGCCCCACAACAGGCCTGCCGCGCCCGTCAGCGCGGCTGCGGTTCCGGCGCCCCCGAGCATGAGGGCAGTGCGGCGGCGGACAGACCGCATCAGCTATCGCCCTTGAGGATCCTGAGCCGCTCGTGGTATTCCTCCGCTGTCAGCTCGCCCCTGGCAAAGCGTTCATCCAGGATCTCCCGGGGCGTGTCTCCACGGTCCGCAGGCCCGGTGCCTCTGGCGTCCGGGGAGCCTGTGGGGGAGCCGCGGCGCCTGCCGGCCGAGAAGAACCATATTCCCGCGCCGGCGAGCAGCAGGAACCCGACGATCAGCAGCAGCCAGAACATCCAGGCCCAACCCATGCCCGATCCGTATCCACCCATCATTACCCGTCTCCTTTTCCCGCGAAACCGGTGCTGCCCGGCCTGCAGTGATATCTATGAGGCTACACCCAAATACCCGTGGGGGTATATGGCGGGTCGCGGCCGCGCGTTTGACGCTCGGGGCTTCAGCCGAGAATTCAGCTCTCGGCGCCCGTGACGGGGAGGACACAGCATGGTCCGGACGGCGAATCGGGCGTGTAGCGCGGCCGCCACCGCGGCACCGGGGTGGCATGTCACCGCGGCCGCGCGTCCGGCGGCGTTATGGTGGGACCATGGGAGTCGAACCGGCGGTAATGAAGCGAATGTCGAGAATGCGTCCTCAGGCTCCGGTCAGCGTGCCCCGGGAGGTGGAGGGCGAACCGGATCTGGTAGCGGTGGACACCACTTGGGGTGAGCTGCAGCCACTGCAGTGCGCACCCGGGGTGGTCACCCTCGGCGAGCTCGAACTCCTCGAGCAGATCAGCGTCGGCGCCGTCTTGATCGACTGCCGCGTACCTGACTCCAGGGCTGGGGTTACGATTCCAGGCGCGGTGAACATCCCGCACGACCGGATCATTGGATTCAGCGATCAACTCGAGCCTTCGAGGCTGAGCATTTTCTTCTGTAACGGCCCGCAATGCCCGCAGTCACCGACGGCCATCCGGGCGCTGCTGGAAACCGGGTATCCGGCATCCGGACTGGCCTACTACCGGGGAGGACTGCACGACTGGGTCACCCTGGCCATGCCCACGGAACAGATCGCCTGACCCCCGCGCTCTTCCATGCCCCGGGG
This sequence comes from Pseudarthrobacter sp. J1738, assembly GCF_050490315.1. Classification (NCBI taxonomy): domain Bacteria; kingdom Bacillati; phylum Actinomycetota; class Actinomycetes; order Micrococcales; family Micrococcaceae; genus Pseudarthrobacter; species Pseudarthrobacter sp. J1738. The sequence goes on from NZ_JBNPEO010000015.1 coordinate 30,495, forward strand.
TCTGGGGCGAAGCCCCCCCGGATCAGAAGCTGCCGCTTCCGCTGCCGCTTCCGCTGCCGCCGGAGTCGCCGTCCCGGACTGCGTCGCCGCCGTGCAGGATCGAATCGATCAGAATCCCGCCCAGCACGGCCCCGCCGAGGCCCCCGCCGCACCCTCGGCTCCCGAACATGCCCCCGCCGTAGCCGCGGTTGTCCAGACCGCCGAAACCTTGCACATCAGAGTGGGCGAGCTCTGCCGCCCGGGATGCCAGAGCTCCGGCCTGCTGCGCGTGGGTCAGGGAAGATCCAGGATTCATCTGCTGGAGGGAGAGCGCGGTATCCAGGGTGCGTTGCGCTTCGGCCAGGCGCATCCTGGCTCCGGTTCCCACGCCGCCGCGCCGTGCGGCAATGTAGTCCGAGGCGACCGAGATCCGGGCCTGTGCGTGCATGATGGCCTGCTGGAGAGCCTCCCCGGCCCGCCGCGCCTGATCCTGCTGGTTCCGCACCCCGGAGAGGGCCTGATCCAGTCCCTGGCGCGCCGCTTCCATGCGCTGCAACGCGGCGATCGGGTCGATCCTGCCTGACTGCAGCTGCTGTTGCACCTGGTTCAGGACCGCCTCGACGCCCGCGACGGGGCCCGCGAGGTCGGTGTGCTGCCCGGCCGCCATGGTGGCCTTGGCCTGGGCGAGGTCCTGGGCGGCGTCCTCTACCGCGCGGTCGAGATTAGTCCGGGCGGAGTCAAGGTCCTGCCGGACCTTGCCGATGGCGTCAACCAGCACGTTGGTCTGATGCAGGCTTTCTTCGCCCGCACGGACAGCGACGGCGGCGGCGCCCGGATCGGCCTCGGAGAGCTTCTGCTGTGCAGTCTGCGTTGCGGTGTCCAGAAATTTCAGCCGCTCCCGGGCCTGGGCGATGTTGTCCGAGACCGGACCCACCGCCGCATCGGAGTACCGTAGGCACAGCTCGGCCATGTGGCGCTCCGCATCCGCTATCTTGGCCGCCGCCTTGGCTTGTCCGGACCGGAGCAGCTCGAGTGCCTGCGGTGCGTTCTTTTCGAGTTCGCGCAGGGAGTCGAAGGAGACTTTCTGTTCGGCCAGAACCTGGCGGGCCGCCTCGCAACGATTGATGATCTCAATATACGATGCCCGCTGTTGCTCCTCGGTGCCCGGGATCGGATCTTCCAGCTTCTGCTGTAGTTTGAAGGACTCACTCAGATCCGATCTGGCATCGGCGAGGGCCCTCACAAAGGGCGCAACGGAATCGTCCCCGAACTGGGCTTGTACGAATCCTGCTTCCTGCTCGTTGGAGCGCACTGCGTCATCGGCTGCTATCAGCAGCGATGCAGCCCGTTTCTTCAGCTCCGGAAGGCTCAATGCCACTGGCTGATTGTTCCGGCGGTCGTCGCGTGTATTTACCCCCGGTTCTTCCGGCTGGGTCGCCTGGCCGGTAAGCACCGACAACCGGTCCCGGTATTCCTGCGTGCCCAGCTCGCCGCCGGCGTATCGCTGATCAAGGATGCGGCGTGCGTTGCTCCTGCCCGCGGCGGCGTTACGGTGCTGCCCCGGGTGTAGTCCCCTTCCTCGTCGGCGGGCGCTACCGGACAATGCCCGGGCCGCGAGAGCCGACAGTAGAACGACGACCGCGACCGGAAGTAACCAGAACAACCAGGACACGTCTATACCGGACCCGTACCCACCACCCATCATGGGGTGACTCCTTCCACCGGCCCTGCTCCGCAACCGTCTGCATCAAGACTACGCCAACATACCCCCGGGGGTGTATCGCCGGACCCTCGCCCCGGGCGGCGCCCTCATCGGGTCCGCGCGCATACATGACTGCTGCGCCCGGCCATGCCGCCGCTCCCAGAGCGGGTTCCCCCCGGCGCTCTATCCAGGCCCGGGGCGAGAGCAATACTCTGGGTATCCCCGCATCCAGAGCGCGCCCAAGACATTAGTGGTCCCGCAGCAGCCGCGGGCCGGGACGCGGAGCCGCCTGACCTGGCCCGGCCCGTCCCGTCAGACGCACCAGCAACGGCTTGGGCCATCCTGGCACGGTCCGGGACATCCCTCGGGTTCCCGAGGTGAGGGTCAGTGGCTCGGAGGCTGATCCGGAGGTAGAACGTCACAGTTCGCCGCCACGGCCGGGGGTTAGCGGCCACGGCCGGTGGATCCCGCGGCGTTTGGCGGTGCTCTCGGCCGGGAAGGGACGACTGCGGCGGTGGTTTCGGTCTGCGTCAGCGGTCGGTTTCGCGTGTTCCATGACTGTCCATCGAGCGGGTCAGATGCGCCTAGCCGTCGGTTCCCCCGGTGCAGGGCGCGCCGGGTTCCGGGGCTTTCGGTGATTGGGCGTAGGCGCCGATGAAGGCGGGGATGCGCGGGTCTCCGGCATCCTGGACTGCCAGCTGGGCGCCCCAGGCGGTGGCGGTGATGGGGCTGGTTTGGTTCTTGTCCGGGCTGAGCAGGAGGTAGGGCTTGTCTTTGGCCAGAGTGGTGAGTCTGGTGATCTCGGATGCCGGCAGGCCGGGGTTGTAGGTGATCCATACGGCGCCGTGTTCCAGGGAATGGACGGCGCGTTCTTCGTTGACCGGTTCGGTGTAGATGCCGCAGTTCGTCCAGACGGGGGAGTGGTCTCCTCCGACGCCGGGTTCCTGGGGGTAGGCGACGGCGTTCTGGACGTGGTTGCGGGACAGGCCGGCGAAGGTCTGGATCCCGTCGATGGGTTTTTTGGCCGCTTCGGCGGCGGCGTTTCGTTGCTGGATGGAACCGGCAACAACGAAGGCGACGGCGGTGATGATGGCGGCCAGGACCAGGCCGAAGCCGCCGTAGACGAGGATGTTGAACCGGCGCCTTTTGGCCTGTTGCCGGCCGCGGAGTGCAGCGACGATGGCTTGATGTTCGGAGGGGCGTTTGCTGGTGTTGTTCATGCGGGGATTCCTTTGCCGGGCACTTCAGTGTCCTGCTTCTGGACGGGTGCGGGTGGGACGGCGGAGCGGGGACGGGTCCTGAGCCGCTGGAAGAGGGCCATTCCGGCGAGGAAGAGCAGGCCGGAGACCCAGGTGTTGACCCGCAGGCCCAGGATCAGGTTGGCGGGGTCCGAGCGCATCAGTTCGAAGACGAAGCGCCCGGCGGTGTAGAGCACGATGTAGAGGGCGAACACTGACCCAGCGCCGAGTGTGTACTTGCGGTCCAGGAACATCAGCAGCGATGCTGCGGCCAGGCACCAGAGCGATTCGTAGAGGAAGGTGGGCTGGAAGTAGCCGAGGACCACCGGGGTTCCGTCGGGGCCGGTCAGGGCCTGGCCGGTGGCCTGGTTCATGGCGTGGATCTGGAGTTTCCAGGGCAGGTCCGTGGGTTCGCCGTAGAGTTCGTTGTTGAACCAGTTGCCCCAGCGGCCCAGGGCCTGGGCCAGGAGCAGCCCGGGGGCGGCCGCGTCGGCGAACGCGGCGAAGGGGACCCCGGCGCGGTGGGCGCCGATGCCGGCGCCGATAAGTCCGAGGGCGACGGCTCCCCAGATCCCGAGGCCGCCCTCCCAGATCCGCAGCGCCCCCCAAGGGTCTTTGCCGGGTGAGAAATAGAGCTGGTTGTCGGTGATGACGTGGTAGAGCCTGCCGCCGACGATGCCGAAGGGCACCGCCCAGGCCACGATGTCCAGGGTCTGGGCGGTTGTGCCGCCCCGGGACCGGAGGCGGCGGGCGGTGAGCCAGACGCCGAGGACGATGCCGGCCAGGATGGCGAGGGCGTAGAAGCGTATGGTGAGCGGCCCGAGCTGGAAGGCGCTGACGGCCGGGGAGGGGAAGAACAGTTCTGCCGCGACAGGGGTGTTCATGGTCGGTGTCCCTTATTTGATGTAGGAGAAGACGCCCATCATGCCGCGTTCGGCATGGTAGGCGTTGTGGCAGTGGGTGAGCCACTGGCCCGGGTTGTCGGCGTCGAAGATCACTGTGACGGTTTGTTTGGCGCGGACGATGACGGTGTCTTTGCGGGCGCCCCCGGCGCCTATCTGGAATGTGTGTCCGTGCAGGTGCATGGGGTGCCACATGTCGGTGTCGTTGATGAATTTCACTTCGACGCGTTCGCCGGCCTTGATGTCGAAGGTGTTCTCGAACGGCTTGGTCATGTCGAAGCGGTGGCCGTTGATGCCCCAGTCGTATTTGGCCATCCCGCCGGTGAGGTGCACTTCGTGGGTACGGTCCGGGGTCTTGTCCTTGAGGTTGACGGCGGGGTCGGCTTTGAGCTGGCCGCCGTCCACGACGATCCCGTCCAGGGTGTCGGGCAGGGTCGCGGGGAGGGGTTGTTTGCCGGTGCCGGTGCTGATGAAGCCCAGTGCCTGCCCGGTTTTACCTTCGGGCAGCGCCATGACGGGGGTGAAGCCGTCTTTGACGGTGAGGAGGGCGTCGATGCGTTCGCCCATTCCGAGTACGACGGCGTCCACGTCCTGGTGTTGGACGGGGAATCCGTCGGTGTGGGTGATGGTGAGTTTCTGGCCGGGGATGCCGACGCGGTAGGCGGTGTCTCCGGCGGCGTTGATGATCCGCAGCCGGATGACCTGACCCGTCTTGGCGGCCAGGATCTCGGCCTGGTCCGGGGCTTTTGAGTTGAACAGGTGGTACGGGTAACTGACGTCGCCGGCGTCGCCGCCGAGGAAGTCGCTGCGGGAACCCATCAGCATATGCTTCATTCCCGTGCCCATCGAGCCGCCTGAGGGGGAGGGGGAGGAACCCATGTCCATGCCGGACATGGACATCCCGGCAGAGAGTTCTTTCAGGACGTCGTCCGGGGTCCCGGTGATGCCGTCCATCCAGTCATCCAGGACGATGACCCAGTCCCGGTCGTAGATGAGTTTCTCCGCCGGGTCCTCAATGATCAGCGCCCCGTAGAGGGCGCGTTCGCGCTGCATTTCAACGTGGGAGTGGTACCAATAGGTGCCGGGATGGGCGAGGCGGAAATCATACGTGAATTTGGCACCGGCGGCGATTGGGTCCTGGGTGACGTCCGGAACGCCGTCCTGATCGTTCCGCAGGGCCAGGCCGTGCCAGTGGATGCTAGTTACGTCCTTCAGATTATTGGCCAGTGATACCTGGAGCCGGTCCCCGGCCTTGGCCCGGAGCGTCGGCGCGGTCAGAGCGCCGTTGTAGCCCCATGTGGTGACTGGCTTCCCTGCGACAGTTGCCTGGACGGATGCGGCGGTCAGGTTCTGGGCAACGGTTTTTCCGCTGAATACCCGGCGGGCTTCGTAGTCGGCGACGAGCGCGTCGGTTGGCAGGATCCTCTCCGGGAGGCCTGTGGCGCCCTGCGTGTTGGTGCACGCGGCGAGGGCCGCCGCTGCGGCCGTTGCTACTGACAGGCCCAGAAAGCGGCGCCGGCCGAGGTGGTGATCGGTGTGGTTGTTCATGTGAAGTCCTTCGCGGTGGGGCCTGTGACGGGCCGAGGTGTTAGATGGGTGTGAGAAAGGTCCCGGAGAGGTTCTGGAGCTGATAGATCCACTGCACCCAGAGTCCGCTGACCATGAGCACGCCCAGGATGATCAGCATGGAGGCTCCGGCGATGTTGATGACCCGGATGTGCCGGCGGACGAAGGCCAGCGCGGTGCTGACCCAGTTCAGACCCAAGGCGGTCAGGGCGAACGGGATGCCCAGGCCCAGGCAGTAGGCGAAGGCCAGCAGCGCTCCGCGGCCGGCGCTGGCGGTGGTGACGCTCAGGGACAGGACAGCGCTCAGCGTCGGACCCATACAGGGGGTCCAGCCGAGTCCGAAGACGATGCCCAGCAGGGGCGCCCCCGCCAGGCCTGTCCTGCGGCCGAGGGTGAGCTTGCGGGTCTGCTGAAGCCAGGGGATGAGGCCGAGCAGGGACGCGCCCATCAGGATCACGACAACGCCCAGGCCGCGCATCAGGACATCCTGGAAGCGCAGCAGCCAGGACCCGATCGCGCCGAAGGCGGCCCCGTAGAGGGTGAACACGGCGGCGAAGCCGAGCACGAAGAGTCCGACCCCGGCCAGAACGCGGCGGCGGTTATGCGGCTGGGTCGGGTCGGTCAGCCCGGACACGTACCCGAGGTAGCCCGGTACCAGGGGCAGGATGCAGGGTGAAAGGAACGACACCAGGCCTGCCGCCATGGCCAGGGGGATGGCGATGATCAGGGCCCCGGAGGTCACCGTGGATGCGAAGAAGCCGCCGATGTCCATCGGTTCAGTCCGCGTCTGAGGGCCGGAACGTGGCCCCGCCGTCGGTGGACACCACCAGCCCGGTGGAGGTGGCGGCCCAGAGCCAGGGGTTCCGGTCCGTGCCTTCCGTGGCGGCGACGGCCTGGACCTCGCCGGGGATTTTACCGGTCTGTTTCCAGGTGGAGCCGGCGTCCGAGGAGTAGTACACGGTCCCGTCGGGTGCGGCGCCGACGGCTTCCCTGGCGCTGGCAAAGGCGGCGTACTGGATCACCGGGGCGGCCTTGTCCAGCGCCCAGGTCGCGCCGCCGTCGGTCGAACGCTGCACACCGTCCCGGGTGGTGGCAAGGACGGTGTCGCTGTAGGGATTCCCCGCAAGGGCTGCCGGGGTAAAGCCTGCGGCGACGGATTTCCAAGTGGCGCCGTCGGTGCTGGTGCGCAGGGTCCCGTCGAAAGCCACAATCCCGGACTTGGTGGCGGCGAGGGCATGGAAGTCGGATTCGTTCTGCCGGGAGAGCTGTTCCCAGGTTTTGCCGCCGTCGCTGGTCCTGATCAAACCCAGCGGGCTTGGCAACGACGAGTCCTTGCCCGGGTGTCCCGAGGCGTAGAACACGCCTTGGTCCCTGGCGGCGGTGAAGCCCATCAGGTCGTTGGCGGGGCCAATTTTGACGGCCGGTTTCTTGGACACGTCAAAGAGGCCCTCGTGGGTGGCCAGAAGCACCTGACCGGTTGCGCCGTTAACGCTGAGGCCATGGATGTGGGCGCCCGGCAGGCCGGCCGCCGCGTCGTTTGTCGACGGGGAGGCCGGGGCAGAGGCCGGGGTAGAGGAGGCCGGTGTGCAGGCCGAGAGGGCCAGGAGCAGACCGGCCGCGGCGGTGGCCGTGGTCGTGGTGGGGAAGGGCATGGGTGACTCCAGGTTGAGGGAGGGGAATGGTTCCGCGGCACCGGTCCCCGCCCGGGGGCCGGTGCCGCGGGAATGCCGGCTAGAGGGCAGCCAGCAGGTTCTTCATTTCCTGGATTTCCGCTGCCTGGGATGTGGCGATGCTTTTACTCAGGGCGACCGCATCGGCGCTTTTACCGGTCGCTTCCTCGGTCTTGGCCATCGTCACTGCCCCCTGATGGTGGGCGATCATCTGGCTCAGGTAGAGCTTGGCCGCTTCGGTGCCCTGCGCAGCATCCAGTTTCGCCATGTCGTCGCTGCTCATCGTTCCGGATGTCATCCCGGACATGTCGCCGCCGGCCATCTGGGCCGGTTCGTTCCAGGTCTTGAGCCAGCCCGTCATCTGCTCGATTTCGGGTGCCTGCGCGGCTTTGATCCTGGTCGCGAGAGCGGTGATCCGGGCGTCCATGCCCTGTTTCTTGAGCATCATGTCGCTCATCTCCACGGCCTGGGCGTGGTGCGGGATCATCCCTTGGGTGAACATGGTGTCCGCCGCGTTGTGGTCCGAGGCGGCCGGGGCTGAGCTCGAGGACATCCCCATCCCGTTCTGGCCCGTCCCCGGCATGGAGCTGGCAGGTGTATTCCCGGAGGTCCCCGCGCAGCCCGCGAGGGCTATGACGGAGGCAAGGCCAAGGGCAGAAATGGTCAGAGGTTTCTTCATGGAGTTCAAGTCCTTTAAATCATCAAATCGGCGTTGTTGCACGACTGCGGATATAGCGCCATAACCGGGCTGGATAGCCGGCAGATGCGTATCTGGTAAGCGGGGCGCGCCGGGCAGGACACGGCGCATCGTGGCCGTTTACGTCCGGCTGATGGAAAGTTGGCCCGGAGAAGGACTTTGCGGAATGAACCCGTACCCGATGGCGGGGACGCCGGTGATGGGCCCGCCGCCGGAAGTCAGGGGCGTGATGCCCGGCGGCGGAGCTGCCAGTGTCGTGGTCCCGGGAGAAGGGACGCAGTCCCCGCCCATGGAGGACATCATCGTGCACCCGCCGCTATCGCCGCACGAAGGTCCTGGTGCGTGCGTGCTACCCGCAGCTGCGGAGGTCCCCTGGATCGCGGTGTTGTCCGCGACGTGGCCGGGGTGCTCAGACGCCTGCATGGCATGAAGCGCCCCGGTGTCATGACCGGTGGCCGCCGCCGTCATGGCGTGCGAGCCGGTCATGATGTGCATGCCCAAAATGCCGGCCACGATCGCCAGCAATCCCGCGAGAAGCGCACCCCGGAGGAGAAACGCCGTGGCGCGCCGGGCTGAGATGGCGGTCATGGTGTTCCTCCTTCCATGCGGTCTGGTTGCCTTCAAGATTACCGGCCCGGGACAGGCCCGGGCCGCCGCCGGGTTCAGCGGACCTGGGCGGGATTGAGTTGCAGCCGTCGCAGCAGCTGCGCGTTCAGGGCGACGACAATGGTGGAGACGGACATCAGGACCGCTCCCGCGGCAGGGGAGAGTACGACTCCCGCGAAGGCCAGCACGCCGGCGGCCAGCGGGACGGAGATGATGTTGTAGCCGGTGGCCCAGATGAGGTTCTGCCACATTTTCCGGTAGCTGGCCCGGGAAAGGTCCAGCATCGACAGGACGGCCCGGGGGTCGTTGCTGGCAAGGACGGCGCCGGCGGATTCCATCGCGACGTCGGTGCCGGCGCCGATCGCGATGCCGACTTCGGCCCGGGCCAGCGCAGGGGAGTCGTTGACGCCGTCCCCGACCATGGCGACCTTGAGCCCGCGGGCCTGGAGTTCGGCGACTTTCTTGTCCTTATCGGCCGGGAGGACTTCGGCGAACACCTCATCGATGTTGAGTTCTTCGGCGACAGCGCGGGCGACCTGTTGGGCGTCGCCGGTGATCATGGCAACCTTGATGCCGCGGCCCTGCAGGGCCTTGACGGCTTGCCGGGATTCGGCGCGGACGGCGTCCTCGAGGATCACGGCCCCGAGAATCCTTTGCCCGTCAATGATGTGCAGCACGGCCGCGCCGCGGTCGATCCACGCCTTGGTGGTGGCGGCCAGTGCGGGCGGTTCTTCCGTTTCGAGGTCCCGGAGCAGGGCCGGGCCGCCGACCTGGATGGTTCTGCCGTCGACCGTGGCGCGGACGCCGCGGCCGGTCATGGACGAAAATCCGGAAGCCGCTGGAATCTTCAGGTCCTGTTCTTGTGCGGCCCGGACGATGGCCCGTGCCACCGGGTGCTCGCTGTCTGCTTCAACGGCTGCGGCCAGCGCCAGGAGAGTGTTCCGCTCCACGCCCTCGGCGGTCGCGACGTCCCTGAGGGCGGGTTCGCCCTTGGTGAGCGTCCCGGTCTTGTCGAAGAGGACGACGTCAACGGTCCGCATCCGTTCCAGTGCCATCCGGTTCTTGATCAGGACCCCGGCCCGGGCGGCCTGCTCGGTGGAAATCGCAATGACCAGCGGGATGGCCAGGCCCAGGGCATGCGGGCAGGCGATCACGAGCACGGTGACGGTGCGCGTGACGGCGTCGGGAACGCTGCCCAGCAGGGACCAGACGATGAACGTGATGACGCCGGCGCCGGCGGCGAAATAAAACAGGAACGCTGCCGCGCGGTCGGCCAAGGCCTGGGCCTTGGACGACGAGGCTTGCGCCTCGGCCACCAGCCGCTGGATCCCGGCCAGGGCGGTGTCATCCCCGACGGCGGTGACCCGGACGCGGACCGTGTTGTCCGTGGCCACGGTCCCGGCGACGACCTTGTGCCCGGGTGAGCGGAGGACGGTCCTGGATTCGCCGGTGATCATCGACTCGTCGAACTCGGCCTGGCCGTCGACCACCACGCCGTCGGCGGGCATCCTGGCTCCGGAGCGGACCAGGACGGTGTCACCTGCCACGAGTTCGCTGACTTTGACGGTTTCCGTGCCCGCGGCGGTGATCCGGTCCGCTTCGTCCGGCAGCAGGGCGGCGAGGGCGTCGAGAGCGCCCCGCGCTGAGCCGAGGGCACGCATCTCGATCCAGTGCCCCAGCAGCATGATCGCCACCAACAGGGCCAGCTCCCACCAGAAGTCGAGGTCAAAACCGCCGATCCCAAGGCTCGTGACCCAGGAGGCGATGAAGGCGACGCTGATGGCCATGGCGATCAGCAGCATCATCGCCGGTTTCCTGCTCTTCAGTTCATCCAGGCCGCCCTTGAGGAAAGGCTGCCCGCCATAGAAGAAGATCACGGTTCCCAGCACCGGCGGGATCCAGACCGAGCCGGGGAAAACCGGGGGCATGTAGCCGAGCAGATCCGCGAACATCGGGCTGAAGTAAACCACCGGCACAGACAGGGCCAGCGTGACCCAGAACCTCTTCTTGAACATTGCAACGCTATGTCCGGCATGCTGGCCATGGTTATGCACCATGTGCTCGTCGTCCATGCCATGGCCATGGCCGGCGTGGGCGTCAGGTGCATGCGCGACCGCGGACCCGCCGTGCGGAGCGCCTGGCGCGTCCTGCCGGGCGGAAGGTCCGTTGTGGTGGTCTTGGTCCATTGCTGTGCTCCTTAGGAATTTTGCCGGTTCCGGCGGCCCCGGGGCCTGCCCGCGACGGGTGCGCCGCCGGGGTTACGGGCTGGGCGTGAAGCTGTATCCGGCGCCGGTCACGGCGTCCCTAACCGCGTCTGCGCTGGCGGTCCCGGCTACCGCCAGGCGGGATGTTCCCCCGGCGACGGACTCGACGGCCGCCGGTTCCACCCCATCCACGGAGGCGACCGCCCTTTCGACGGTCTGGACGCAGTGCCCGCAGGTGAGTCCCTCAAGCGAGTAAACGGAGACGTCTGCCGCTGGCGGCGTCGTTGTCCGGGCCCCGGTCGAGCAGCAGCCGCAGCCGGACTCCTCCGGCGCTTCGAGAGGAAGTCCGGTCCTGGTGTCTGTTCCGCACATGTCAGCCTGGTCCTTTTTCGAGAAGGAGTAATGGGGTGCTGGGGTTGGAGGGCCGTGACGGCCCGGCGAATGCCGCGAAGCCTGGACAAAACGACTTTACTGACAACACGCCAAACATACCCCTAGGGGGTATGTTTGACAAGCAGGGTCGGGTGTGATGTTCCCCTTATGCGATGCGCCGACACAGGGCGGCGGGTGAAATCACAGCGACGGTTTCGGTACCGGTCCGCGTTCCGCATGGCGTCTCACCGATGAATGCCCGCTAGTTTCCGCCGCCCATGCCCGGCATTGAGTGGTCCATGGTCTGCGCGTCGAACCACGCATGCAGGGCGGTGACGAGGGCGGCATCGCTGGAAGCGAAGGTGATCTTTGCACCGGTGGGTAGCTGCTCGTAGTGGCTCTGCATCCGGGACGCGCCGGCTTGCAGTTCCCGCAGGCCGGGCATGGCGGTGCCGTGGATGTTCGCTGGATCGCTGTAGTTTCCCTGCGCGAACTGGTCGGCTTCCTTGCTTAGATGCTGCTGGATCAGGGTGATGTTGTGCTGGTCGCCGGAGCTGTTGGCGACGATCTGTTCGACCCCTCCGGTCGTGGTTTTCGTGAAGGTGTGCGTGGTGGCGTTCAAGTCGAACGGCATGACCTGGGCGGCGTGGGCAACCATCGTCTGCGCCTCTCCGTTGGCGGCCTGATGCCCGGTGGCCATGGCGTAGCCGATGCCACCGGCCGCCAGGATCAACGCGGCGGCGCCCGCGAGCCACCAGCGGCGCCGCTGCTTGCGAGGTGGGCGACTGGCGTCAGTGCTGGTCAAGTTGTTCATCTGCGGCTTTCACGAGGAGGGTCAGGGCGTCTACTACGGTTTGGCGGCGGCCGGCCGGGATGGCCTCCAGCAGGCTGGAGAAGCGTGCAGCGCGGGCGGTGGACAGCTCACCAGCGGCGTGGCGTCCAGCGTCGGTCAATTCCAGCCACACCAGGCGTCCGTCACCATCGCGCTTGCGGCGCTGCACCCAGCCGCGGGCTGTTAACTGGTCGACCAGGCGGCTGACCGTACTCTTGGTCAGCCGTAGCCGCCCCGCGAGCTCGACCTGAGTGAGTGGACCGTCACGGTCCAACTCGGTCACCGCATGGGCCTCGGAAACAGATAGGGGTTGGCCGCAGGGGGTTTGGTCCGGTTGATACAACCCGAACGCGCGCACGAAAGCAATGATCCGCGCCTGCAGCACGACCGCGTCCGACTCGCTATCTTCTTGCATGGTTGCACCATACAACCAACTCGTTCGATGATACAACCATCTACCCGGCGTAGCTATCGAATCAATCAGCCACCATCAATTGACGGGCCGGGTGGCGACGGACGGTGTATCTGATCCGGTGGCCTTTCTCGGCCGCAGCGGTGCCGAAGCCAATGAGCAGGTGGGATTTTGCCGGTTCCGGAGTCGCCGATGGGAGCGCAGCGCTGCATCAACCTGGACGGGCCGGGTGTGAGGGGGCGGCGATGGAGTAACGTCGTATGGCCGGGAGTTGTCCGGCAGTTCAGGACTAACCCCGGACGGAGGCGGCGTGATCGATCATCAGGACCCCGAGGCGGCGTCCCGTCGGGAGGCCTTAGCGCGTGCCAAGGGCGGCCCTCTGTGGAAAAGCGTTAGTTCCGAGCTCCTTGAAGACGTCCTCGCCGGGAAGTTCGCGACGCAATTTCCCGGGGAACTGGAACTGGCGCGACGGTATGGCGTCAGCCGGGGCACGATCCGGGCGGCCCTGAAGCCGCTGCGCGATGCCGGGCACATCACTGCCCATCCTGGGAAGAAGCCGACGGTGGTCGCCGGCAGGAGCACGGCCTTCGGCCCGATTTACAGCGTGTTGGCGTCGATCCGGGAGTCGGGGATGGAGCACAGCAGCGTGGTGTTGGAACAGCACTTGGTCACCGCCCCGGCTGTGGCGGCCAAACTCTCCCTGCCGCCGGACGCGGAGCTTTTCCACCTCTCCCGCGTCCGCCTCGCCGACGGCGAACCGATCGGCCTGGACGAGGTCTGGCTACCGGGGTCGACGGCGGAGAAGCTCCTCGACGCCGACTTCCAAAATGCCTCGTTGTACGGCGAGCTCGACCGGCGCTGCGGCGTCGTGCTGGACGGAGGCACCGAGCAATTAACCGCGGTGCCGGCCAGCCCGGCGCAGGCTGTCCTGCTCGGTTGTGCGGTGGGCGCCCCGCTGCTGCTGATCGAGCGTATCGGCTGCCATCGGGCCCGCGACGTCGAAATCCGGCACAGCTACGTTCTTGGCGACCGGGTGTCGATCGCGACCGCGTTTGGCTGTAAGGCCGCCCCGCCAAGGTAGGGCGGGACGGTCAGTGTCCGCTGCGGGATGTTGAACCTGCGGCCGCGGACCGCATCCGGGGGACCGGGCAGCGGTCCTCGGAGGTGGCACGCTTGAGGAAGGCCCACAGCAGCAGTGCGATGGACAGGGTCGCGAGCAGGGGCTGAACGGGTTCGAAGTACTGCATGGCGCCGGAGGTGCCCAGGGCCAGCAGGACCAGTTTGTTGCACACGGGGCAGCCCACGGCGAAGAAGGAGACGATGGTTCCGGCCGCGCCGAAGCGGCCCTTGGTGTCCGGTTCCTCACTGTCGGCCTGCGCTGCGGGTTCGCGGGAGATGTAGGTGGCCAGCAGGAGCCCGGTGAGGACGGCTGTGAGCCCGAGGGCGGGGTAGGACCACCAGGTGGGCGGGACTTCCCGGCTGAAGAAGGGCGTGTTGATCAGGTCTGTGGGTATGGCCACTACGAGGTAGGTGAGGACGGCGGCGGCGGATGCCGCCGCCCAGCGCCGCCCGGGCCACTGGGCCAGTGCGGATATCAGGGTGTTACTGCGCGTCATCGGGCGTCCTGTCTTTTGCGGGCTCGGCGTGCCGGTTTTTGAAATAGAATCCCACACCGACGGCGAGGGCAACGGTCGCGGCTCCGGCGACCATGAGGTTCGGAATGCCGGCGGCAGCACCAGCCATGAGGGATTCCGTTGTGAATTGTTCCTGGACGGTGAGTACACCGCCCAGTCCCGCGGTGCCGTCACTGACCAGCAGGAGCACCCCGATGGCGATGGAAATGGTGCCGGCGATGATCATCAGCCAGGAGTTGGACCAGGTTCCGAGCCTGAGGGGACGCGGCCGCAGCCAGCGCCGGCCGGAGATGCCCAGTTTGTCCCACACGAGAGCCAGAATAAACAGGGGCGCGGCCATGCCGAGGGCGTAGACCGAGAGCAGCATGCCGCCATAGACGGCGTTGCTGCCTACGGCGGCGACCGTCAGGATGGAACCCAGAATGGGCCCGGTGCATACTCCCGCGACACCGTAGACCGTCCCCAGGGCAAAGACGGACACCCTCGTGGTCCCGGCCCGGACCGTGGGGGCGAGGGCGGACGGGAGCCCGATGCCGCTGATCTGGACCACGCCCAGGATGATCACTATGGCCGCGGAGACGCCGACCAGCACGGTCCTGTGCTCGGTGACCAGGGATCCAAGGACCCCGGCAAAGACGCCCAGCGGCACGAGCGTGGACAGGAGGCCGAGGTAGAACAGGCCTGTGCGTGCGACAAGCCGTGTCGTTGTTGCGAAGGCGTAGGCGAAGAATGCCGGCAGCAGCAGGGCAGAGCATGGGCTGAGCAGGGTGAGGACGCCGCCGAGGAAGGCACCGGCATATCCGATGTCCATCAGCGGTTCCGGGCCGATTTCAGGGCGTCGTCGATGGCCTTCTCAAAGGTGGCCAGCGGCTGCGCCCCCATGATCGGGGTGTCATTGACGAGGAAGGTCGGTGTGCCGGTTGCGCCCAGGCCGGCTGCTTCCTGCGCATCCTTGGCCACCGCGTTTTTCAGCTCGGCCGAATCAAGGTCCGCTTCGAACTTTTTCAGGTCAGGGACGCCGGCGGTACCGGCGAGCTGGATCAGGCGCTCCCGCGGCAGCGCGGCGTGACCGCGTTCCGGAGCAATGGCATAGACGGCCTCGTTGAACTGCCAGAACCTGCCCTGTTCCGCGGCAGCACGCCCGGCGACCGCGGCGGCGGACGATTCAGCACCGAATACCGGCAGGTCACGCCATTCCACCCTCAGCTGCCCGCTGTCTACATACTTTTTGACGAGCGAAGGAAGGGTGTCGCGGGAAAAGAGACCGCAGAACGGACAGCGGTAGTCGGCGTACTCCACCAGGACAACCGGCGCTGTTGGACTTCCCTTGGCCGTCGGATCCCCGGCCTTCCGGCGGGACATATCCAGTTTCCCGCCGCCCGGGCCCTGAGTGTCCGGGGACCGTTGTGCGGCGGGTGCGGTCTTTTCAGCCGCCTTCTGTGCCGTTGCGCCCTGGTAGGAGAACAACCCCACGAACAACAGCGCCACGGCAATGCCCACCGCGGAGACAATAACCAAGGCGGTGCGGCGGCGCGGTTTGGGGCGGACTGGTTGGGGTTTGGTCACGGTAGGCATGCAGGATCCTCACGGAAGCCGAAACGCTCGATACGAAGCCGGAACGGCGAAATGTTTATACATTTAATGTCCTGACCGAGGCTACAAGAGATCCGGCGCCGGGCAAACCCCGCGCGGCCGCTTTCGTTCCCTGGTCTATTCGGAATGTTTGTACATTTCCTCCGCGGGTTGGCTAGCATGCACGGTAGGTCCGGACCTGCGGGCGGACCTACCGAGCTGAAGGAGAAGTGCATGTCCGAGACAGCAGCCTATTCGCCCCGGAGCCCCGACCAGGGGAGCGTCGGGCACGCCGGCCCGGCTTCTGAGCTGCCGGCGGGGGAGCGCCGGTACGGACTCGTGGTTCACGGGGCCGGGCCGATGCAGAGCGGGTCGCTGGAAGGCGTGCTGCGGAGCAGCCGGAATGCCGTCGAAGCCCTTGGTGCGGAAGTCCCGGTTGAGGCCGTTATTCAGGGACCGGGAGTTGCCCTGCTTGGGGCCGGCTCAGAGTCGGGCGGGGCGGTCACCGAGGCCATAGCAGCCGGGATCCGGGTCCTGGCTTGCGGCAACAGCCTGAGGTCCGCGGGCATCGAAGCGGAAGAGCTTCTTCCCGGCGTCAGTGTCGTCCCTGCCGCCATCGCCCACCTTGCACGTCGCCAATGGCAGGGGTGGGCCTACGTCCGGCTCTGAGCGGCGTCGGCCCCGGCGGTTGCAGTTCAGCGGCGGCTAGGGTTTGGCCGGAAACAGCGGGCGGCAATCTGTGCAGACCTCGAGTTCGGCATTCTCTGCGCCCTGGGCCAGCGTGGCCCGGTGCTCGAGTTGAAGGCGTGCATGCAGGGCCCAGGCCATCACGGCCAGGGCCAGGATGCCGACGGCGATCTGGACCGGGGGCTGGGCTTCCCGGGGTGAATTCGCCCAGATCGTGCCGAAGAGGCCCGCGACGGGCCACCGCAGATCGCAGAATGTGGCGGCCGCGCCGATGGGTGCGTCCACGTAGCTGCCGGCCAGCAGGCCGGCGAGGATCGCCGCGGCGGCCACCGATACGTAGCCTGTCCAGCCCGCTGCCGGGTCGGCCGCGATGCCGGTTGCGGCCAGGAGGAAGGCGGCGGAGGCTGCCGCAACGACGACGGCTGTGACCACCCGTTTCCGGGACCATTTGAGGAGTATGGCGGGCAACGGGAGCCAGCCTGCCCTGGCCGCCGGCGCCCCGGGGCTGTCTGCGCGTAATCCTTCGGCGTTCCGGTTGTTGACTGTCATGGCTGCTCCGATTCCCGGGTGGTGTGGCGTGGTTGCAAAGCGGTCCAGATAATGACGACGGCGACGAGGGCCAGGGAGGCGAACCCCAGCCCCGAATACCCGGTGGCGGCCAGTACCGGGCCGGCCAATGCGCCGCCGATGGCGCCGGAGGCATTCATGCTCAGGTCCGACACGCCCTGAAGGGCAGGCCGGTCCTGGGGCTGTGCGGACTCAGCGACCAGGGCGGAGCCTGCGACCACCGAGGCCGACCAGCCAAGGCCCAGGAGGATCAGGCTTGCCGTCACGGCCGCACGGGTATCCGCGGCTACTCCCGCCAGTACCAGTGAGGCCACCAGCATGGCCTGGCCGGTAAGGATGGTGGGCAGCCGTCCCGCCTTGTCCGACATCCACCCGAAGACGGGGGAGAGGGCGTACATGCCGGCAATGTGCAGGCTTATCGTCAGCCCAACGACAGTCAGGCTGGCTCCGTGGTCACGCAGGTGGACGGGGGTCATGGACATCAGCGCCACCATCGTGGCGTGGCTGAGGGCGACCGCCGCCACGGCATACCGGGCGCGGGGGTTGCTGCGCAGGATTCTCAGACCACCCTGCGGGCGGGGCGCGGCAGCGTCATGCACCCGGGAGGCTGTTGCGGTCAGGAGCGGGTCCGGTTGCAGTCCGGCAGCGTAGACGGCGGCTGCCGCGAGCTGGGCGGCGACGGAAAAGGCGAAAGCACCTGTCAGCGGCGGCAGACCGAGGGCGGCGCCGACGGATTCCCCGGGACCGAACAGGTTCGGGCCCAGGACGGCGCCGATCGTCGTGGACCACACCACGATCGAGAGGTCGCGGCCGCGGGACCCGGGCCGGGAAAGGTCGGTCGCGGCGAAGCGGGCCTGCAGGTTCACGGCCGAACCCGCTCCCAGCAGCATCAGGCCCGACAAAAGCAGCGGAAAAATGCCAAGGGCAGCGGAGGCGATGGCTGTTACGGCGCCGGCTCCGGCTATCAGCGCACCGGTGGACAGCGAGATGCGGCGGCCGCGGCGTTGTGCCAGCCTGGCCAGGGGGACCGCGGCCAGGGCCGCACCGAGGGTGCTCATTGTCGCGGCCATACCGGACCAGGCATTGGATCCCGAGAGCTGGGCGGCCAAAAGCGAGCCCAGGGACAGGGTTGCCCCCATCCCGATTCCGCCGAGAATCTGGCCGCCGACAAGGATCCGGACGACGCGGCGCTGCAGGCGCGCGTGCGGATTCCCCCTGCGGCCAAGGGCGTCCGGTGCTGCGGCGCCCCCGGGCGCTGCGCCGGACAGCGTGTCTTCTTTCTGCATGAATGATCCTTCGTGGTGCGCGTCCGCAACCCGGTCCCGGGCGCTTCCTTCAAGGTACGTCCGAAATCCGGGTACCACTCCGACAGCACCGGGGCTTGGCAAACAATACCCCCATGGGTATCGTCTGAGATTCAGTCAACTACTCTAAGGAGCCAAAATGTGCAGTCCCGTGAAGTGCGCTAAGTGCGGAAAAACGACCTGGTCCGGTTGCGGCGAGCATGTGGACGCCGTTATGGCCAACGTTCCCGCCGAGCAGCGCTGCACCTGTAAGTAGAAGCAGGGCAGGCACCAACGTCCTGCCCGTTTCGGCGGGGAGGACGTTGATGCCCCTGCCGCCGGGCGTTGAACAGCGTGGCGGCAGGCCGACGAAGAGGCCGGCGGGGACTCCGGCGGCGGACGGTTAGGAGACCGGCGCTTCAGCCATCTTGGCCCGGATTTCGCCCATGTCGAGTTCCTTGATGCCGGTGATGAGTTGGTCCAGGCCGCTGGCGTTCATGGCGCCGGGCTGGGAGAAGACCAGGATTCCCTCGCGGAAAGCCATCAGGGTGGGGATGGAGGTAATGCGGGCGGCAGCGGAAAGTGCCGGCTCGGCCTCGGTGTCCACTTTTGCGAAAACGATTTCCGGGTGGGATTCCGAGGCCTTGCTGAACGTCGGGGCGAACATGCGGCAGGGGCCGCACCAGGCTGCCCAGAAATCAACCAGCACGATGTCGTTGCCGGTGATGGTGTCATTGAAGGTTTTTTCAGAGATGTCGATGGTTGCCATAGCAGCAATTTATACCCCCGGGGGTATTTCTG
Organism: Pseudarthrobacter sp. J1738; assembly: GCF_050490315.1. NCBI lineage: Bacteria > Bacillati > Actinomycetota > Actinomycetes > Micrococcales > Micrococcaceae > Pseudarthrobacter > Pseudarthrobacter sp. J1738. Next base: position 49,219 of record NZ_JBNPEO010000015.1, read on the forward strand.
CAAGTGGTCTGTGAACTTGCGTAAATACCCCTGGGGGTATCATTATTGAAGGAGCGATGACCCGCCGGGCGTCCGGACCTGATGAGAGGAACACGAGCATGAAGAGCATTTCAGTGGACGATCTGGCTGCACTCGGACCCGGGGTTTCCATCATTGATGTCCGGGAAGAGGACGAATACGCGGAGGCATCGGTCCCGGGGACCAGAAACGTCCCGCTGTCCCGGTTCCAGCAGTCCATGGGCGATGTCCCCGCGGGTAAGACCGTCTACGTCATGTGCGCGTCCGGGGGACGCAGTTCCCGGACCACGGCACACCTGGTCGCCGAAGGATACGATGCGGTCAACGTCATGGGCGGCATCACCGAGTGGTACCGCAACGGCCACCCGGTCACCTATCGGGCGAACGGCAACTGAGCATGTCCTCCACACTCACCCCGCGCCCGCCCGAGTCCCCGGCGGGGGCCGGGAACCGGCGGACGGTCAATCGGCTCAAGCGGGCCAGGGGACAGCTGAATGCGTTGATCGACGCCGTAGAGTCCGGCGCTGACTGCCGGAACGCCGTAACGCAGCTCGCGGCGGTCCGCGGAGCCCTGGACAAAGCCGGCTTCGAACTGATCTCCGCTGCCATGCGGGACTGCCTGACGGTCCCGGCCGCCATCCCCGCCGAGGGTGAAGGCCGAGGCAACGCACCGGGCCGACAGCCAAGTCTTCAGGAAATCCGGGCCCTCTTCCTACGCCTGACCTGAACCGCCCCGGTACTACTTCCGGACGTTCCCCTGCCACACCGTCGACCCCACGTTCCCCGAAAGGCTCACCCCATGGACATCACCCCCACCGAACTCAACGCACACCTCCAGAACGGCACCGACGCGCAGGTCGTGGACGTCCGCGAAGCCGACGAGGTCGCCGCCGGGATGATTGCCGGCGCCCGGCACATCCCGCTCGGCGACCTGCCTGCCCGGATGGGCGAACTGGACAAGGCCCGTCCCGTCATCGCCGTCTGCCGCAGCGGCCGCCGCAGCGCCGCCGCTGCTGACCAGCTGGCCGCGGCCGGGTTCACCGCCTACACGATGACCGGCGGCATGCTCGACTGGTCCGCCAAAGGGCTGCCCGCCGGCTAGAACCCCTAAGACTGCCCGGGCGGCGCCTCCCCCCAGTGCGCCGCCCGGGCTTCCACCTGCCCTGACCGCGCGCGCGCGGGCCCAGGAAGGTGGACGGCGGCCCCCGCATCCGCAGGGGTGCCCCCAGAACTGCCCAAGCTATACCGAAAGAGATTATGACTTCCTCAAACAAGACCACTTCGGTCCAGTCCGCGCCCCAGTCCATTGACGCCGCCACTTTGAAATCCTGGGAGGACAACCACGATGACCTGATGGTGATTGACGTCCGCGGCGGTGCCGAGTTTGATTCGATGCACATCAAGGGCTCGTACCACGTGCCGTTGCCCCTGCTGAGTGAGCATGCCGAGGAATTCGCCGCCAAGATGGGCACCCGCGTGGTGCTGGTCTGCCAGTCCGGGAACCGCGCCGAACAGGCCCGCAAGCACCTCGACGCCGTCGGCCTGGGCAGCGCCAGCGTGCTGGCCGGCGGGGTTCCCGCCTACGCCGCGGCCGGCGGCAACGTCGTCAAGGGTAAGAACACCTGGGCCCTGGAACGCCAGGTCCGGATGACGGCCGGTTCACTGGTGCTCGCCGGTGTCGTGGGCAGCAAGCTGCTCTCGCCCAAGCTTGGCCTGCTGGCCGGCGGGATCGGCGCGGGCCTGACCTTCTCCGCAGCGACCAACAGCTGCGCAATGGGCCAGATGCTCTCCAAGATGCCGTGGAACCGGTCCGCGAACGAGCCCACCGCCCACCAGGCGCTGCAGAACCTGGGCTCGAAGGCATGATCATCACCGCGGCGGCGTTCGGGCTGATCGTCGGCGGCCTGCTGGGCCTGGTCGGCGGCGGCGGGTCCATTCTCGCCGTCCCCGCTCTGGTCTACGGCGTCGGGCTCCCGCTGGCTGCGGCGATCCCGACCTCGCTCGTCGTCGTTGGAGCCTCGTCCGCCGTCGCGGTCCTGCCGCGGCTGCGCGGCGGGGTGAACTGGCGCCTGGCTATCATCATCGGCGCTGCCGGCACCGCGACCGCCTACCTCGGCGCGTATGTGAACCGGCTGCTCGACCCGAAGGCGCTGCTGCTGGCCTTCGCCGCCATCATGGTCATAGCCGGGATCCGCATGATGCTCCCCACCAAAACTGCCGGCGGGTCCTGCGCCCTTCCCGGCGGGGGAGTCCACTGGCGCAGCTGCCTGCCCAAGGCGATCGCCACCGGTGCCGTCGTGGGCTTCCTGACCGGCCTGCTCGGCGTCGGCGGCGGCTTCCTCATCGTCCCGGCCCTGACTCTTGTCCTGGGCCTGCCGATGGCGGTGACCGTCGGTACCTCACTGGTGATCATCGTGATCAACTCGATCGCCGGTTTCGCCGCCCACCTTGGTGACCTGCAGATCGACTGGGCCGTCACCGCAGCCTTCGCGGGGGCAGCGATGGTTGCCTCCCTGATCGCGGGCCGGCTCGGCACCAGAATCCCGGACAAGATCCTCAAGCGCAGCTTCGGTGTCCTGGTCCTGGCCGTCGCCGCCTACGTGGGCGGGCAGGCATTGCTCTCCTGAGGGAGCGCATCACCGGGATGCGAAAAGCGCCGGAGGCAGATGCCTCCGGCGCTTTTCGTTGTCGGCGTCTTCTCAACGCAGTTCTTCCGGGTCTTCGGAGAGCCTCAGGCCCAAAGGTGCTTAGCGTCCAAAGAGCTTCGCGAAAAAGCCCTTACCGGCTGAACTCTCCTGCTCGTGGCCCTGGCAGCGCTGGGAACTGGGAACCCCGCGCATGACCTGGTCAACATGCTGGCCACACCCGGCCCATGTCGTCTTCTGGCATTTCTTGCACGTCACCGCACGGCACATCTGCTGGCTCCTTCAGATAGGTAGTCTTATTCCACCAGTATACCCCCGGGGGTATAGCCATTTCACCATGGTGACCGTCCCGGGTGCCTGCGCCCGTCGAGAGACCGCAGTTGTGCAGGGGCGCCGCGCCGGCCCCGTCGTCGCCACTGAGGTGGGCGTTCAGGCAGCGCTCCCCACAAAGGGGACCGCCGGCGTCAAAACAACGTACGAAAACGGTTCCGTTCGCGTTGGCAGCGGGACTACCTTTGGAGCCTGGGGGATGTATGAAAGAGATCGTGATTGCAGGCGGAAAAGGGCGGCTCCGATTTTACGGATCCCGCTTTCATCTGGCTTGGACGCCAGGGTCGCATATCGACGCCGGGGACGCGGCCGCGTCCATTGAAGCGATGCAGGCCCTCGGCGGTGGCAGGGCGTTGCCGCTGCTGGTCACCATCGCCGGTGTGACCATGGGCGCCGGGGCGAGGGGCGCCTACGAACGTGCGGAGGCCGTGTCCGCGGTGGCCCTGCTGGGGTCCAGTGTGGTGGACACCGTTGTGGCGGCGGCATTGGGCCGCCACGGCTTTTGCCCGCATGCGTATTTCACCTCACGCAAGGAGGCCCTAGCCTGGCTGGAGGGCTTCCCGCTCCCGGCGGTTTCCGCGGAGCAGGAGCCGGGATTGCGCAACGCGTAGCCGCCCTGTGCACTGCCCTGTGAGTGCTCTTCACGGTACAAGGACCCTTGATTACCCCGGGGGCCTCAAGGATTGTGGAACCCCGGGCACGAGGCCGCGCCCGGAAACCGCAGGTACGGAGGCGCGATGGCAGCCGCAGAAACGTTTCGAATTGTGGTCGGGGTGGACGGGTCGGATTCTTCGATGAAAGCGCTCGACTGGGCCCTGGATGAGGCCCGGCTCAGGGCCGGCCAGGTTCACATCCTCACGGCGTGGCACTACCCCGTGATCGGCGATGCCGCAGGACGTGAAGAAGACCGCGAGGCTTTCGGCGAGACCGCCCGGACGATCCACGACGCCGCGGTAAAGGAAGCTTCCGCGGCCGGGGTCCACGTCACCGGCGAAGTGACCGAAGGGCATCCTGCAGATGTGCTGCTCCGGGCCGCCGCCGGCGCCGGTCTCCTTGTGGTCGGATCGCGTGGACACGGAGGTTTCGCCGGCATGTTGCTGGGCTCTGTTTCAAGCCACGCCGTACATAAGGCAAGCTGTCCGGTCCTGGTCGTGCGTTCGGGCGCCGGTCCGGTTCAAGGGCAAGAAGGGCGCGGCCGGCCCCGAGGGGCTCTCTACCGCGGAGGCGACCCGGCTGCTGGAGACCGTTGGCCCCAACGCCGTTCCACTGAAGCACACGGGACTCCCGGCACGGCTGCTGCGGAAACTTTGGGCGCCGGTACCTTGGATGCTGGAGGCGACCATTGTTCTTGAGTCTGTGCTGGGCAAATGGCTGGACGCGCTCATCATCCTGGCGGTCCTGAGCCTGAACACGGCGCTGGGCATTATCCAGGAGCGCCGCGCGGAGGCTGCCGTCGATCTGCTGCGCACCCGGCTGGAGATCAATGCCCGGGCGTTACGGGACGGGGCATGGACCATGATCCCGGCGTCGCGCCTGGTTCCCGGGGATGCTATCCACCTCCGGGTCGGCGATTTCGTGCCCGCCGACGTCGTCGTCCACGACGGCACCGTGATGGTGGACCAGTCCACACTCACCGGGGAGTCGATGCCGGTTGCCCGGGGGCCGGAGTCCACCGTCTACTCCGGTGCCACCGTGATGCGTGGGGAGGCCAGCGGCACCGTGACCGCGACCGGCGCCGCCACCTACTTCGGCAAAACCGCCGAGCTGGTGGGCAGTTCCGCGCCCGCCGCCCACCTCGAACACGTGGTGCTGCGGATCGTGCGGGTGTTCATCGCCGTGGACCTGGTCCTGGCCGTGGCGGGCACCGCCGGGCTGGCTGCCGCCGGGTCCACCACCGCGGATGTGATCTCCTACGCGGTGATACTGCTGCTGGCCTCGGTGCCGGTAGCCATGCCCGCAGCCTTCGCCCTGGCCGGCGCCCTGGGCGCCAGGCACCTGGCCTCGCTCGGAATCCTGACGACCCGGCTCACGGCCCTGCAGGACGCCGCGTCGATGAGCGTGCTGTGCATCGACAAGACGGGCACGCTGACCGAAAACAGGCTCGCGGTCGCCGCCGTCGCCCCCATCGGGGATGTGAGTCGGGACGAGCTCCTGCGTTGGGCGGCGGCCGCTTCCGACGCCGCCACGCAGGATCCCCTTGACCTGGCGATCCTCGCGGCCGCCGGTGAATCTGCCGGGGCGGGGGACAGGCTGAGCTTCACCCCGTTCGACCCCGCAACCAAACGTTCCGAAGCAACGGTGTCCAGGGACGGCAGGACCGTCCGGGTCGCCAAGGGTGCCCCCCACGTCATCGCGGCCATGGCCGAAGCGGCGCCCCCAGCGGACCTGGCGGCCCTGGCCGCCGGCGGCGCACGCGTGCTCGCCGTCGCTGTCAACGACGGGACCTGGCGCCTGCTCGGGCTCATCGCCCTCGCCGACCGGGTACGGCCCGAAGCCGCAGGCCTCCTGGCCCGCCTCACCGGACTCGGAATCCGGGTCATCATGGTCACCGGGGACAGCGCGGGCACAGCCGCCGCCGTTGCCGCGGACGTAGGGCTCACCGGCGATGTCGTCCAGGCGGACGACCTCGCAGCGTTGACCGGCGGGGAAGGAGGACCGTCCGTTATTGCCCAGGTCCTTCCCCAGGACAAGCACCGGATCGTTCAGCTGCTCCAGCAAGCGGGCCATGTCGTGGGCATGACAGGGGACGGCGTCAACGACGCTCCGGCGCTGCGCCAGGCCGAGGTGGGCATCGCCATGGAGACCGCAACCGATGTGGCAAAGTCCGCGGCCGGGGTGGTCCTGGTCCGCGGGGGACTGAACGACATTGTGGGGTTGGTCGAGGAAAGCAGGAGGATCCACCAACGGTCGCTGACGTACGCACTGAATGTCAGTGTGAAAAAACTGGAGGTGCCGTTGTTGCTGACCGCCGGGGTGTTCTCCTTCGGCCAGCTCGTGTTCACACCGCTGCTGATGGCGCTGCTGCTGCTGGCCAACGACGTCGTGAGCATGATGCTCACCACGGACAACGCCCGCTCCTCGCAACGGCCCGACACGTGGCACGTTGGCCGGACCATCGCCGGCGCCCTCGTGGTCGCCGTGCCGATGCTCGGCTCGTCGCTGGCCCTGCTCTGGGCATCCGGGCAGCTTTGGCCCGGCGGCGGCATCGACCAGTCCGCACCGTTATCTTCCTGACGCTGGTCTTCAGCAGCCAGGTCACGAGCTACGTCGTGCGCACGGCGCTCCCGGCGTGGAAGGACCGGCCCTCCACGCTGTTGCTGACCGCGTCGGCGCTGGACGCCGCCGGAGCCTCTGCACTGGCACTCTGTGGGGTCCTGATGGCACCGGTTCCAGGCGCCCTGCTGTTGCTTATCGCAGCGGCAACCCTCACCGGCGGATTCGTCGCCGACCGCCTCAAGGTCCCGGCCTTCCGGAAGCTCCGGCTGCACACCGGAGGGGCCGGCTGAACGCAGTCATCGCACACCGTCCCCGGACACAGCTATGGCCGCGGGGCGCCGGCGATTCTCCCCTGTACGGCAAAGGGGCGGCGGCCCGGGTTTCCCCGGGCCGCCGCCCTTTTCGCTTCTTCAGTTGTTAGCCGGCGTTGACGGCGGTCTTCTGCTGCTGCGCTGCCCAGGCGGCGTAGCTGCCGTCGAGTTCGACGACGTCGTAGCCGGCGCGGCGCAGGGCGCTGGCCGCGACGGAGTTCCGGACTCCGCTCTGGCAGTAGGAGACGATGGTTCCCTGGGCGGGGAGTTCGTCCAGGTGCCACATGACGCGGCCGCCGCTGAGCTGGTAGGAGCCGGGGATGTGGCCGGCCGCATGCTCGGTCTTGTTACGGACGTCCAACACCATGGCGGCGTCGAAGCCGTCGAGCTCCTCGGGCTGGATCAGCTTCGGGACGGAGATAGGCAGGCCCTCGAGCCCGGTGACGTAGCCGGCGACCTTGTCGATGCCGACGCGGACCAGGTGGTCCCACATCTCCTGCGCGGCGGACTGGTTCGGGGCGAGCAGGACCAGCGGGTTCTTGTCCTTTTCGGGGTCGACGACCCAGGCGCCGAAGCTGGCGGTGGACTTGCCGGCCGGGACGTTGACCGAGCCGGTGACGGTGCCTTCGTGGACCTGGGCGTTGGCGCGGGTGTCCACGAAGACGACCTTGTCCGCGGCCAGATCCTTGGCGACGTCGGCGGTAGCCAGCTCGGTCAGGGGTGCACGCTCGCCCATGACGGCGGGCCCTTCGCGGTTTTCGCGCTTCATCCGGGCGAAGTAGGCGTGGGCGTCGGGCTGGCCGTCGAGGAGTTCGTCGATGAAGCCCTGCTCGTCGTTCGCGGCCAGGTAGGGGCCCCACCAGGCGTAGAGGCGTTCGTAGCCGACGGTGGAGGACGGGATGGCGCCGAGGGCCTTGCCGCAGGCGCTGCCGGCGCCGTGGCCCGGGTGGACCTGGACGTGGTCCGGGAGGGTCAGGAACTTGTCCCGGAGGCTGGCGAAGAGCTGCTTGGCGCCCTCGAAGCGGGTGTCGACGCCGCCGGCGGCCTCATCCAGCAGGTCCGGGCGGCCGAGGTCGCCGGAGAACACGAAGTCACCCGAGAGCAGGTAGCCGGGCCGGTCGGCGAACGCGCCGTCGGTGATGAGGAAGGAGAGGTGCTCCGGGGTGTGTCCGGGGGTGTGGAGGGCCTTGACGGTGATGTTGCCCAGGGCGATGGTGTCGCCGTCGTTGAGGCGCTCGGCCTCGAAGCCGTACTGCCAGTCCGCCCCGCCCTCACCGGAGACGTAGGCGGTAGCGCCGGTAGCAGCCGCCAGCTCACGGGTGCCGGAGAGGAAGTCCGCATGGATGTGGGTCTCGGTCACGGCGACGATGGTCATCCCGTTGGCCGCGGCCAGGTTCTTGTACACGGCGATGTCACGGCGGGGATCGACCACCAGGGCCTCACCCTTGGCCTGGCAGCCAATGAAATAGCTGGCCTGGGCGAGGTCTTCGTCATAGATGCGCTCGATAAGCATGGGGCTCTCTTTCGTCGGCGTCCGGGAGGGGGATCCTCCGTTGGTCTAACACAACGATAATACCCCCGGGGGTATGTTGCAAGCTCTGCGCTGAGACTAAAAGCACGGCTGGTCAGCACTAGCCGTTATACCCTCCGGGGTATAGGGTTGGCAATAAATCCAACGACCGGCTTGGAGCCTGATATGGAACTTGATTCGAAGGAACTTACCCCCGTTGTCAACCGGCTCAAGCGGGCCCAGGGGCAACTCGCCGCCGTCACCCGCATGCTGGAAGAGGGCAGGGACTGCAAAGACATCGTCACCCAGCTCGCCGCCGTGTCCAAGGCGCTCGACCGGGCGGGCTTCGCCATAATCTCCAGCGGCCTCGAACAGTGCCTGGTCCGCGGGGACTCCAGTATGGATACCAAGGACCTGGAAAAACTCTTCCTGTCCCTCGCATAGGCCAGCCAACAGTTACGTGTCGCCCCCGCCGCAGCGGCAGGTCAGTGACACCCTCGGAATGATTCATAGCGCCCGGCATGAAAGTCGCTAACGGCACCAGTCGCTTGGGGGAGAAATCATGAAGTCATACGGGCCAAACGCAGAGGCGGGGTTCTAGTATGACTTTTAGGATGTGGCTCCGGGCAACTAATTTTTCGGGGGCCGGAGCCACACCCTCACGCCGCTAGGGAACCGTCGAACCGCCCACCGGCTGGCCCGCCTCTCCAGCAGCACCGACCGTCGCCGACGGGTGCGCCACTCCCAGGCAGGGCTTGACAGTCAGATCCTTCGGGGACGGCAAGCAGTCCAGCGGTTAGGCCAGTGCACTTCCACCGACAGCGTTACAGTGAGAAAAACAGCCTGCCGCCCGGCAGAACAGCCCCCTTTGAAGGAGGAACCATGACATCCACCAGCCCCGCCAAGATCGCATTCATGATCCTGACCGATTCCCCAGACCGCGGACTTCCCGGGCTTCTCATGGCGAGCCGCCTGAAAATGAACCGCGGCGCGGACGTCCGCGTCCTATTTTTCGGACCCGGCGTGCGGCTGGCCGGCAGCGGAGCGGCCGACCAGCACCTCGCGGATCTCATTGATTCCGGGGTCAAGCCGACGGCCTGCGCCGGCCAGGTGGAACAGTTCGGCCTAGCCGACGAATTCGCGTCCCGCCCCGTCGAGCTCATCGCCGCCGGGGCCGAGGTCGAAGCCTACGCCCAGGAAGGCTTCACCGTACTCAGCTTCTAGGCCTCCGCCCCTGCAGCTAAATCGGTTGACAGGTGGGGTGAAGCCCCGAAGTCCTGGCTTTGCACTTCCGGGCGAACGCGTCGTAGTCGACAGTGAAGACCGGCGGGGCCGGCAGGTCGGCCAAGGCTCTTGGCAACCGGTGTGGTGCGGGAAACTGCGGGGGATGGCCACGATACCCCGGGGGGGTATATTGTGGTGAGTGTCACAGGTTGGGACCACACCGGGACGGCGTGGTCCCGTTAGTGGAGGCGAAGACGCCCCCACTGCCGGCTACGCAGGTTTCTCGGCCCGGTCACAACCCGATATGTCCGGCGTCGGTGCTGAAGCGACGCCGGGTTTCCAGAGAGGCGCCTCGCCAATGCCCATGCACCACGAGATCCTGATTATCGGCGGCGGCAACGCGGGGCTGAGCGTTGCCGCCCGGCTCCGGAATGCAGGGCGGACCGACGTCGGTCTGATCGAGCCGAGCGAGCAACACTACTACCAGCCGCTGTGGACCCTGGTCGGCGGAGGAGTCGCCAGCCAAGAGGAAACGGTCCGTCCGCAGGCGTCCGTCATGCCCCAGGGTGTTGCCTGGATCAAGGACGCCGCGGCGGACATTGACCCTGGGCGCCGCAGTGTCGCACTCTCCTCCGGCGGTTCCGTCACCTACGACTATCTGGTGGTTTGTCCCGGAATCCAGTTGGACTGGGACAAGATCCCCGGGATGGCCGAAGCCATGGAATCCCCGGCGGTGTCCAGCAATTACCGCTACGACCTGGCGCCCAAGACCTGGGACATGATCCGCAACCTGAAGTCCGGGACGGCCGTATTCACCCAGCCCTCCGGTCCCATCAAGTGTGCAGGCGCCCCGCAGAAAATTGCCTATCTGGCAGCCGACTACTGGCGCAAGCAGGGGGTGCTGGACGACATCCGGGTGGTCATGGTTCTGCCGACACCGGGCATGTTCGGAGTCAAGGTCTTCGCCGATGAACTTGAACGGGTGGTCGACAAGTACGGCATCGAAGTCCGCTTCAACAGCGAAATGACCGAAGTGGACCCCACCGCAGGCACGGTAGTGGTCACGGACAACGCGGCTGGTACCCAGGAATCACTTCACTACGACCTGCTCCATGTCGTGCCGCCGCAGTCGGCCCCTGACTGGCTCAAGCGCACACCGCTGGCAGATCCGGCCAACCCCGCCGGCTACGTTGACGTTGACAAGCACACCATGCAGCACAAGCGCTACCCGGAAATCTTCGCCCTGGGCGACGCCGGGTCGACCCCGAATTCGAAGACCGGCGCCGCAATCCGCAAACAGGCGCCAGTTCTGGTGAAGAACCTGCTGGCAGCCATGAAAGGATCACAGCCATCGGCACAGTACAGCGGATACGCTTCATGTCCGCTGACCACCGCACGAGGAAAAATGCTGCTGGCCGAATTCGACTACACCCTCCAGCCCGCCCCCAGCATCCCCTTTATCGACACCACAAGGGAACGCAGCGACATGTGGCTGCTCAAGCGCTACGGGCTGCCGTTCATGTATTGGAACCTGATCCTCAAGGGCCGCGCCTGAGCCTACCGGGGCATCAGCGCTGAACACCACGCGCGGGAACCGGGACACCCGCGGCGGCGTCGACCCGCCGCTTCCGCGGGATAGAACGGAGCCCGAACAAAACCCTTCAGCGGCGGTATCGCATCTTCGTCACGTCAGGTTGACGTAATCACGGATATCGGTGATTTAGAGTGTGATCTAGGATGTGTTTTATACCTTGATTCAACGGGCCTTTTCGTGGGACCATGAACTATGACTGCAGTGACAGGCGCCCGCGGCGGGCTGAAGGCGCACCAGGATTCCATCCGGCTGGCCGACGACGTGCTGGTCCGGGATCTGAGGGACCTGCTGGGAGCGAAGCTGGTCGCGTACATCGGGTCCGTGAAGGAAACCCGGGCCGTCCGGCTGTGGGCCGACGGGGACCGGAAACCGTCCGCCGAGGTGATGCAGCGGTTGAGGACCGCTTACCACGTGGCGGCCCTGCTTGCGGAGCGTGATTCCCGGGCGGTGGTGCAGGCCTGGTTCCAGGGCATGAACCCGCAGCTCGATGATGTCCCGCCGGCGCGTCTGCTCCGCGAAGGCCAGCTGGACGAAGCCGGCCCGCAGGTGCTGGCCGCCGCCCGGGCGTTCGCGGCCGCAGGCTGACCGGTGGTTTCTGCGCAACTGACCGCGGCCGAGGCCGCCGGCAGAGTCTGGCGCGTCGGCTTCCGCCCCGAGCCCTGGGCCTGGAGCGGCTGGGAATGGGCCACCGACGGACGGTTCCCGGGCCGCTGGGATGACCTTCACGGCAACTTCCGCACCATCTACGCCGGCTCCTCCCTGCTGGCGTGCCTGTTGGAGGTCCTGGCGCATTTCCGCAAGGACGCACGGCTGAGCATGGAACTGGACGAGATCGTCGAGGATGACGAGGATAAGGTCCTGCACCCCACCATTGCCCCGGGGAGTGGCTCGAAGTGCGAGCCGCCGCGTCCGCTGAACTGTCGGGGCGGTACTGCGCGGTGACCGCCTCCGGCAGCCTCGCGGCCCTGCACCCACACTTCATCGGCCTGGCCCTAAGCCTGGGCCTGGCTGACTTTGACGCTGCGGCGCTGAAGGACGCCCGGCCCCGGCGCCTGACCCAGGCTGTCGCGGCTTGGCTCTACGAGACGACAGACTTCGACGGCGTCACTTTTGCCTCCCGTCACGGTGACGATCTCCAGCTCTGGGCCATCTTCGAGCGCCCCGGTGATCCAGCGGTCACGCCGAACATCCATGATGTAATCGGCGAAGAACCACTGCAGCACGACAGCAGGGAAATCAACAAGGCCCGGTAGTCCTGAAGGTGTCTTCAGGGGCAATCTAGGTGTGGTTGAGTTCTGGTATGGGCCTTGAGCTGACGAGCGAGCTTCTTGATTCGTGGACGCTGGTTGATGAAGATGTGGCGTTGATGGCGCGGAAGTCAGGAGCGACTCGGGCAGGGTTTGCTGTGTTGCTGAAGTTTTTTCAGCAACATGCCAGGTTCCCGGGTGGGCCTTCTGACCTTCCACTGGGAGCGGTGGACTATATTGCGGCGCAGATTTCTGTTCCTCCCGATGCGCTGGCTCCCTACTGGGGCGGGCGCTCAATCAAGTACCACCGGGCCGAGATCCGGTCCCATTTTGGTTTCCGTGAGTTCACGACCGCTGATGAGGCCCGGCTGGCTGGGTGGTTGGCGGAGAGGGTGTGCCCGTCTGAGGTTCGAGAGTCTGCGCTTGTGGAGGCTTCGCTGTCCCGGTGTCGTCAGGAGCGGATTGAGCCGCCGGGACGTGCGGGCAGGATTGTTGGTGCTGGCCGGGCGTTGTTTGAGCAGCGCCTGTGTGCTCATGTGGGCAAGGTTCTAGGCCCGGACGGTGCGGCTGGGCTGAAGGCCTTGGTCGCTGATGGTGCAGCCGGTTCCCTGTTGTCGGTGTTGAAGGCTGATCCGGGCCCGGCTGGTTTGGAGTCGTTGCTGGCGGAGGTGGAGAAGCTTTCAGCAGCCCAGGCTCTTGATTTACCGGCTGGCTTGTTTGCCGGGGTTTCGGAGAAGGTCGTGAGTGCCTGGCGGGCGCGGGCGGCACGGATGTATCCATCGGATTTCCAGGACGCGCCGGCGCCGGTGCGGTTGACGCTGTTGGCGGCGTTGTGTCATCAACGGACGGCAGAGATAGCTGACAGCCTGGTCGATTTGCTGCTCGTGCTGGTGTTGAAGATCAATACCGGCGCGGTGAGGAAGGTCGAGAAGGAACTGACCGAGGATCTGCAAAGGGTGCGCGGCAAGACGGCTTTGCTGTTCAAACTGGCCGAGAGGGCAGTCGCCTGCCCGGATGAGACGGTCCGGGAGGCCGTGTTCCCGGTGGTGAGTGAGAAAACCCTGCGGCAACTGGTCCAGGAGGCAAAAGCCAACGAGAGCGTGTTCCAGGGCAAGGTGAGGACCGTGTTGCGGGGTTCGTACTCGAATCATTACCGGCGGATGTTACCGGCGCTGCTGTCCGTGCTGCGGTTCCGGTGCCATAACACGGCGTTCCGGCCCATCATGGATGCCATCGCGTTGCTGGAACGGT
>NZ_JBNPEO010000016.1:0-41001 GCF_050490315.1 Pseudarthrobacter sp. J1738
CAAAGGAGTGTGCTGGGACAATTCCGTGGCCGAGTCTGTCTTTTCGTCACTGAAGAACGAGTTCTACCACCACTACAGCTTCCCCACCCGGCAAGACGCACGGCGGGCAACGATGCGTTACATCGAGGTCTTCTACAATCGGCACAGACCCCACACCCACAATGACGGCTTGCCACCAGCTGCGGCCATGGCCAAATTCATGACCCAAAACCAGCAGCTACCCGCTGCTGCCTAACCAAAAAGAAACTAACGAACTGTCCCGGATCCTTGACACACCTCAGGCTGTCGAGGGGGTTCGTCCCTATGTGAAGATTCACCTGGCTAGGTATGGGTTCTTCCAGGATGTAAATGACGTCTTGCAGGATATCCGTATTGCAGCGTGGGAGGGGACGGTGAGCAGCAGCTACCGGGTCTTTCCCGGGGTCAAGTTTGATGCCTGGGTTCAGGGGATCGCCTGCAACCTGTGCGCCGACCATATCCGCCGGAGTATAGCCAGGTCGACTCTGCCGCTGTTTGACCAATGCGAGTCTGGGTTCCAGAGCCAGATTGATGTCCAATTGGCACGCCTCGATGACCAAGTCACGAATCATGTCTGGGCCACGGATGTTTTGCAGTTCGTCAAGGCACACGTGCCCGAGCGCACTTGGGAGCTGGCGGTTGCCAGTCTTGCTGACGAGAAGGCGCAATTCACGGCAACCAACAATGATGCGTCCGCCGGCATGAGGTGGCAGGCCGTTTTCGTAGTTCGGCAGATGGCTCTGACGACGAGTCGGGCCCTGGATGTCGATCCACAACTGGTTGTTGACCTGGCCTCACTGCGTAAGGCTACCGTCGCATCGCTTTCAAATCCGATGCTCCAACTCATCGCGGAGCGCATCGTCCTGCCGTCGGTACTGGGCGAGGAACGTGCTGCGGTGGTCGCTGAGGTCGCGCAAGAGGCTGGTGTCAGCGTGCGCTACGTCAAGGTGCAGGTTGGCCTGGCACGCAAGCTGGTTCAAGCAGCCGAGGAAATTTTGCGGGCAGGGACAGGGATCGAAGGTGCTGTCATTGAAGCGGCAATCAGCCCGACGGCCCATGCCGTGTCCAAGGCTTAACTCCTCAAACAAATGAGGTGTGACCATGAAATTGAAATGGCTGGCACATAGGAACGGGACAGGCCGACACCGGCCATGGATCCTGCTGTTGGTGACTGCTGTGGTTATCGCCGGGATTGCGGCGGTGCTCTCAATCCGCCCCCCGGAGGTCGCCCCCGTTGCAAGTACCCCGGTGTCATCGGTTCCGGCTGCGGTCGCAAGCCCCACGGCCACAGCAACCGCGGTGGAACCGTCGACCATGACAAGCTCGCCCCCGGATCAATCAGCTGTCCCAGCTGGCGAGCCTTCAACTTTGGACTATCGTGTGCTGGCCAACATTGCTGCCCGCACCATCTACACATGGGATACACGAACGGCCACGTATTCTGAGACGTACGGGAGGCTTCGCAGTTGGTGGCAGGTGCTGCCGGATGGTTCAAACCCCCTGACCATCTTCGCGCAGCAGTTCGAAGCCACGGGGACTAATGCAGCAGCCTATGCGTCGTTGACTGGAGCGAAGGGGTATCGGACCGCGCAGCCTGTGAACTCATCGTGCGACGAGCAGCTGGCACAATATGTCCAGCAACCTCCACCCTGGGTGGGATTGCACGTGTGCACCGTGACCTTGAGCGTCGTGGAGCATGCGACATCTGGAGTTAACAAATACACTGCACCGATCAGCATCGTCGTCAATTGTCCGCCTGCCGTATCTGCCACGGCGGACCGCTGCGAGATGGTGGCTTTCTACGCTGCGCCTGAGCGAATTGTTTACTGATGCCAGCCCCGGCGCTCCTCCTCGGCATGGTCAAGAAGCGTGCTGCCCTCAAATTAGCCGGTGCGGCGTTCTCTGCGATGGTGCTGTGCTGCGGTATGGCGCTTTGCGGGTCCATTGCCCTGATAGCTTTCGGCGCTCAAAGCTCGACGGCGGCATGTACAACGGTCGCAGCTGGCGGCGCGGGCCAGGCAGTGACGATCTCTGTGCCAGACCTGGCGCCCATCAGATTGAGCCAGTCGCAGGCGACTGTGGCCCAGGCTTACATAGCAGTGGGCCGCGCCCGGTCAGTCCCAGAAAACGGGATCGTGATTGCGTTGATGATGGCGTTGCAAGAGTCCAATATGCAAATGCTGGCCAACTCATCCGTCCCTGAATCATTGCAATATCCGCATGACGGCGTGGGCAGTGACCACGATTCGGTCGGTAGTGCCCAACAGCGCCCGTCGGCAGGATGGGGGAGTGTCGCGGAGCTCATGCAACCCGCCTACAACGCTGAAGCCTTCTATGGCGGGCCACAGGGGCCCAACCAAGGATCTCCTCGAGGGCTTCTTGATGTCCAGGGCTGGGATCAAATGGACAAGGGTGCAGCAGCTCAAGCGGTTCAAGGGTCTGCTTTCCCAGAAAGATACGCCCAGTGGCAGTCAAGCGCGGAAGCCATTGTGAAAGGCCTTGGATCGTCAACCGCGCCGGCGGACTGCCCTGCAGACACAACGCGGCCGTCACAACCAACTATGCCAGCCGACTTGAGTCAGCTTCGGCGCGAGATCATTGCGTACGCCCAGGAGGGGGTCGGTGGCACATATGTCTGGGGCGGCACTGCCTATAAAGCGTGGGACTGCTCCGGCTATGTGCAGTGGATCTATGGGAAGGCGGGGATCCAGCTGCCGCGCACGGAACAGTGGACAGCTGGCGCGGCCACTAGGAGTCCACTGCCGGGTGACCTCGTCGTACAGAACCCCGACGGACCAAACCACTGGGGCCACGTCGGCATCTACGCCGGGAACGGCATGATGTACAGCGCACTGAATCCTGCCGTTGGCACGTTGCTACACCCCGTGGCGTGGAACAGTGGGAGTGAATACTTTAGGTTGGTGCCCTAGAAATGGCTTGCATCTATGGAAAAGACGAAGCCGCCGTGACCACTAGGGACTACGACGGCTCCCCAAACCACCAATCGGCATTCTGCCGGGGGACTATGCCTCCACAATAGTGTTGTTGTCACGATTGGACGAGACGCTTTATAGCGGGATGACTTTTTGAGACGTATCGCGCCCCGCAGGTCATTTTTAGAAGTCGCTGGCACAAATTTCAGTACTCGCCTGCACTGCGTTCCCGTGTCCGCAGAGGCATCGGTACGGAAGTTCACGTTTAGTTTGTGTCGATGCTGATTCTGGCTTTGAACGGTGGAACTGTCCGCCGGGATCCGTGGGATCGCGGATGGCGCCGCCGATGTTGATTCTGGCTTCGTGTTGGGTGGGCTCCGTCAGAAGTCGACTGCACATTTCTCAGGAGCGTAGTGGTTCGGCTGCCCTGCGTTGTCCGCGTTCAACGGCCCGGTAGATGGTTGACCGGCTGATGGAGAATAGTTCGGCCATTTCAGTCATGGCGTATTTCCCCGCATCGTGCAGTTCCAGGAGATGGGCTTCTTCTTTCACGCTGAGTTTTGGCTGTTTTCCCCGAAGACGGCCGTTAGCCTTAGCGAGCTCCATTCCTTCGCGGGTGCGCATCCTGATGAGGTCGGCTTCGAACTCGGCGATCATCGCCAGGACGTTGAATAGCAGTTTGCCCATGGGGCCGGTGGGGTCATGGACGGAACCACCACTGCTGAGTTTGATGTCGCGGCTGGCAAGGTCGCCGGCTATTTCGTGGGCGTCCCGGACCGACCGGGCCAGACAATCAAGTTTGGTACGACGAAGATATCTCCAGCCCGGTGTCAGTTTCAGAAGTCGTCTGCACGGGATGTCAGAAGTCATCTGCACTCTGCGGGGCCGGGCGCGGTGCCTGGCCGTGGCACCACGCCCGTGCGTGTCAGCTATTTTTCGGGGTTCGGCTTCTTCCGGCTGGTCATGACATACACCAGGGCGCCGGCGAGTCCGATGATGAGGGCGCCGGCCGCGATCAGCCATCCGGTCATGTCCGCGGCGGCTTTCTGGGCCGCGGGTTCGGCGGGCTGCGCCGCTGCGCCGGGGCCGGCTGGTTCCGGGGTTCCTGTTGCCGGGGTGGCGAGGGCTGATGGGGCCGTCGTTCCGGTTTCGGCGGGGGCGTAGGTGAAGCTGAAGGTCCCTTCGATGGGGTGTCCGTCGGCGGATACTGCGCGCCAGTCCACGGTGTGTTTGCCGGGGTGGTCGATGTCGGCGGCGGTGCTGATGGTGGCCCCGTCCACGGTGATGTCTCCGCTGCTGGCGGTGTGGCCGTCGGGGGCGGTTACCTTGATGATGTTGGCCCCGGCGATTCCGGTGGTGGGCGGTTTGGTCAGGGTGATGGTCACTTTGCCGGGGTTGGTGGTGACCGTCTGACCGTCGGCGGGGCTGGTGGAGGCCAGGGAATCGTGGGCCTGGGCCGGGACTGCGCCCAGGAACGCGGTGAACGCCAGGGCCGTGGTGAGCGCACCGGCGATGCGGGCGCGGCGGAAGGAAGAAATCACGGGGGTGTCCTTTCGGGACAGCCTGGACCGCAGGAAAGCGGCAGGCAAAAGGTATGGGGTGAAGGCGGTTCGGGTCCGGCAGCCGCAGGATTCAGAACGTCTGGAGGGGCCGGGCCGTCCGGAACGGCGGGCCACGTGGCTGGGCCGGCGATGTACTGGCGGCGGGTATCGGGGCGGTTGCGGACCGCAGCGCAGGGATCCGCGGGGTGGGCGGCATGGAGACCGGGTGCAGGATGCCGGCCAGGGGCCGGAGCCAGGCGCGCAGTTGCCAGAGTGCCGCCTCGCCGCGGGCCAGGATCAGCGCCGTTACCGCCGTGGCGAGGACGTGTGCCGCGGTCATGGCCGCCCCTGCGCCGGCAGCCATGTCATCTCCGGCCGCGGCCGCAGCGGTGCTGGCTGCGAGGGCGCAGTCCGGGATGGCGAACGTCTGGTGGTGGGTGTGTGCGGCGACACCGGCAGGGGCGCAGTGTCCGTCGAGGCTGGAAAGGCCGGTGAAGGCCAGGTGCAGGAGGCCCTGGCCCGCGGCGAGGATTCCGCCGATGGCGGGCAGAGACAGCCGGTAGCGGGACAGGGCCATAACCGGTGCCATGACCAGGACGGTCAGCAGGGTCATCACTGCCGCCGGCGGCAGGTGGCCGCCGGCGGCGGCGTGGGCCCCCGCCGCGAGGCCGAGGACCGCCGCGGTGATCACGCAGGTGCGCAGAAACCGCAGGGGCGCAGTGGCGCTCATGGGTGTGCTCCTGGGGTACCTGGGGTGAATTTGGCCGGCATGGGGAGAGGCGTCAGTCGTGGGCCGGTTCTCCGGTGATCAGGTGGTCGGCGTGGTTGATGGTTTCGCGGATGAGCCGGACCAGGTGCCCGTCGTGGAGGGAATAGATGACGTGCCGGCCGTCCTTGCGGGTGTCCACGAGGCCGCTGAGCCGGAGTTTGGCTAGGTGCTGACTGACCACGGTCCGGGGCGCCCCGGACGCGTCGGCGAGTTCGGTGACGGTTTTCGGTCCGGTGGAGAGCTGCCAGAGCAGGTGCAGGCGGGTGGGTTCGGCGAGCATCCGCAGCGTGCCTGCGGCTGTTTCGAGCAGCTCCGTGCCCGGGGTGACCGGGTGGGCCAGGGAGGGTTCCCCTGGGACGGTGTTCAACGCGCTGCTAGGCCTGCTGCTCAACGGTCTGCTCCTCAGTGGCTGGTTCCTGGGATGCCGCGGCGGTGTGCCGTGGCCAGGACAGGAATGCACCTGCACTTCCTATCATCGCAACAATTGTCAAAGCCAGCGCGGCCCAGCCCAGTCCCGCGGCAGCCCCGATCCAGCCGGCCAGCGGGTAGGTCAGGATGTAGCAGGCGTGGGAGAGGGAGAACTGCGCGGTGAAGACGTACGGCCGGGTTTCCTCGGTGGAGGCATCGCGCAGCAGCCGGGACGAGGGCGTGAGGATCGTGGAGTTCGCCGCCCCGAGCAGGAACCACAGCCCCAGCAGCAGCCACCACCCCGCGCCACCGACGCCCAGGAAGGTCAGGAGTGTGGCACCGGCCAGCACGGCAGGGATCACGGCGGCGCCGGTGAGCATCACGGCACGGTCACCGAACCGGTCCAGGACCCGGGGTGCTGACAAAGCGACGATCATGGACCCGACACCGAAGCAGGCCAGTGCGAGGGCCAGGTCGGTGTCGGGGCGGTGCAGGACGTCGCGGACGTAGACCACGGTGTTGACGAGCACCAGAGCCGTCGGGGCTGCGACCACGAGGTTCAGTGCCAGCAGGGAACGCAGACGCCGGTTGCGCCAGAAGATCCGTGTACCCAGGGTGGTCCGATGCCACAGGGACGTCTGCGGCCCGGCCAGCGCGGAAAGCCGCGGCAGGACCGTGATCGTGACCATGAAGGCCGAGAACAGGAAACCGGCAACTGTGCCGATGAACAGGTTGTTGTAGCTGATCAGCGTCAGCAGCAAGGCCGCAAGGGCCGGGCTGACCAGGGCTTCCATGTCATAGGCCAGCCGGGAGAGGGACAACGCGCGCGTGTAATCCCGCTCCTCCTTCAAAATGGTCGGGATCAGCGACTGGAAGGCCGGGGTGAAGGTTGCGGAGGCGGACTGCAGCAGGAAGATCACCACGTAGATCTGCCAGGTCTCTGTAATGAACGGCAAAGACAGTGCCATCGCCGCCCGGATCAGGTCAGCCCCGATCAGCACCGGCTTTTTGGGCAGCCGCGCCACCAGCGCGTTGATCACCGGGGCGAGACCCACGTAGGCGAGCATCTTGATCGTCAGGGCCGTTCCCAGTACCGCGCCGGCGTTCCGGCCGGCCAGGTCGTAGGCCAGCAGCCCGAGGGCCACCGTGAGCAGGCCGGTGCCGATCAGGGCCACGATCTGGGCGGCGAACAGCCGCCGGTAGGTCACATTCCGCAGAACCGCTAACATTCGGCCAACTCCTTTAAGTGCATACGTGCGTGTCTATGCACCCATCCTAACCGACTTTCGTCCCGGCACTGTTCCGCGGTCAGAGCCGGCGCTCCCACCCGTGACTGCCCTGGCCGGGATGCGGGTGCAGCGGCGGCGTTTGGGGAAGCACACCTGAGGCGGCGGGGGTGCTGCTGACGGTGCGGATGGGCATGTCGTCAAGGTTGGGCAGCGCGACGCCCAGGCCGGTTTCGGCCTGGGCGACGACCTTTTCCGCCTCGGCCAGTGAGGTGTTGGCAACCATGATGGTGGCCGCGCCCTGGAGGCGGTGTCCGACCCACCGCAGCTGCAGCCTGGGCACGGCGAGAACGCCGGGTGTTTTTTCCAGGGCGGTCTGGGCGCGGTCCAGCAGTTCGGGTTCGATGCCGTCCATGAGCCGGCGGCCGATGCTGCGGACGGTGCCCCAGAGCAGGATGATGATGGCGACGGAGATCAGCAGTCCAACGATCGGGTCGGCCAGGGGGAATCCCAGCATGACGCCGCCGGCTCCGACGACAACGGCGAGGGAGGTGAACCCGTCGGTGCGCGCATGCACGCCGTCCGCGACGAGTGCGGCGGAGCCGATCTTCTGGCCGACCCGGATGCGGTAAACCGCAACCGCCTCGTTTCCGATAAATCCGACGACGCCGGCGGCCAGCACCCACCCCAGATTGTGCAGGGGCTGCGGATTGAAAAGCCGGTCGATGGATTGCCATGCGGCAACGACCGCGGACAAGGCGACCACGGCGACGATGAAGAGCCCGGCCAGGTCTTCGGACTTGCCGTAGCCGTAGGTGTGGCGGCGGCTGGCGGCCCGTCGGCCGAGAATGAACGCAACCCACAAGGGCAGTGCTGTCAGGGCATCGGAGAAGTTGTGGATGGTGTCGGCGAGCAACGCGACCGAACCGCTCATAAGGACAACAATCAGCTGCAGAATCGTTGTGCCGAGCAGGATAAAGAGGCTGATTTTCAGGGCCCGGATGCCCTCCGTACTGGCCTCCAGGGCGTCGTCGATCGAATCCGAGGCGTCATGGCTGTGCGGGACGAAGAGTCCGTAGAAGAATCCCTTGATCCCGGTGGGGTGGGCATGGCCGTGGTCGCCGTCGGCGTGATCGTGCCCGTCGTGGGGGTGGGCATGGCCGTGGTCGCCGTCGGCGTGATCGTGCCCGTCGTGGGGGTGGGCATTCTCAGCGTGGCGAGGATCATGGCCGTCGTGGGGCTCCCCGGGGCGGCGGTTTTCGTGCACCGGCTGGTCGCCGTGGTTGTGTGTAACTGGGTCTGGGTGCTCATGCGGGGCGTTCATGGTGTCGTCCTGCTTCCGGAGTGGTGGTGGCGCGGCGTCCCGTCGAGGGAATGTTCGGCCTGAAGAATCGCTTCGGTCACGAGGTGGCGGGCATGGTCATCCTCGAGCTGGTAGAACACACGGGTGCCGTCCTGGCGTGTGGCGACCAGCCGGGCCAGGCGCATCTTGGCCAGGTGCTGGGAGACCCCTGCGGGGGTCTTGTCGACGATGTCGGCGAGGTGGTTGACCGACAGTTCGCCGTCGCGCAGGGCCATGATGATGCGCACACGCGTTGCGTCGGCGAGCATGGCAAAGACTTCGGCGGCCAGTCCGACGAGCCGGCTGTCAGGATCCCGACCGCATACTTTCATATCTGCATCCATGCGCACATTATGGCATATCCTGCACCGTGAGTCACCGCCCTCGCGGACTCTTCCGCGAAGCCGAGCGGTCCGGGTTGCCCGCTCCGCTGGGGGCCGGGCGTTTCTATAGGTCGGTCAGACCGATGCGCCGGTCATCCAGGCACGGTGACCGCTTTCCGGCCGGCGGGCCGACGGACCGCAGGCAGGTGCAGGAGGGCCCCTTGACCCCGGGCAGCGTGGTCCAGACGAAGCGTTGAACGCCGTTGTAGTTGCCGAAGTCCAGGACGGCACCGTCGAGCGCGGACGCGAGGTCGGCACTGACGCTGACCGCTATTTCCTGCCGCTCTCTGGCACCCGGGGCAGCCGAACCCTGATCGCTGTCCGGGTCTGCGGGCAGGAGCCGGCAGTCCAGCGCCTTTTTGGGACGTGTCCGGGAAAAGTACAGGCCCTGCTTGCGGCAGCCTCCGGCCCCTCGGTAGCAGTGGAGTGTCCCGCCGAAGACCTGGATCATTTCCAGGGCGTCGGCGGTGAGCAGGAATCGGGCACCGGAAGGTGTGACGGCACTGACCGGCGATGTCTTCACGGCGTCGGCACTCCTCTCCCGCCGCTCAGACCTCACTGCGGCCGGCATCGGGTATGCGGGCAAGGACGGCTTCCCCGTGCGTCCGCGGGGCAGGAACAGCCAAGACTTCTTGCAAAACGACTCCTCGGAATTATCGTGGATACGCTTATACGTGCGTATATGCGCACTTATTAGTGTAGTGGAAGGCGCCCCGGTTTGGAAACCGCGCCCGATCTGCACCCAGTGCGCTCGGGTCCCGGGGGCGTTGGCCATGGCAGCGCTTGGGGCTCTGCTGACGATGGCGACCCGGGGGTGGTGGGGGCAAAATTGCCTCGATACATCGGGGCTGTACTTTGAAGTCATGGAAACACTCACCCATGCCCCGGTGCTGGCACGGTTCGGCTACGCCGTCTCGGACCCGACCCGGGCCCGGATCCTGCTGGCACTGGCCGCCGCGCCGGCCCACCCGTCCGATCTGGCCGACACCCTTGGCGTCTCTCAGCAGAGCATGTCCAACCACTTGACGTGCCTGCGCGGCTGCGGACTGGTGGTGGCAGTTCCCGACGGGCGCCGGAGCCGGTACGAGCTCGCCGACGAGCGGCTGGGCCACGCGATCGGCGACCTGCTCGGCGTCGTCCTGGCCGTGGACCCGGCCTGCTGTGCACCCGACGGGACGTGCCTGAAATGACCGCCCTCAAGCTCGGACCCAGTCCCGTCCGCCGTGCGGTACTGGGCCGGCGGATCAGGTTTTTTGCCGCGGCCACCATCAGCTACAACGTCATCGAGGCCGTCGTCGCCCTCTGGGCCGGCGGCGTCGCGGAGTCCTCAGCCCTGATCGGCTTCGGCCTGGATTCCGTAATCGAAGTGGCATCTGCCGTCGCCCTGTCCTGGCAGTTTGCCGCCGGGGATCCGGAACGGCGGGAGCACCTGACCCTGCGGCTCATCGCGATCTCCTTTTTCGCCCTCGCAGCCTTCGTCACCGTGGATTCCGTCAGCTCGCTGGCCGGCGGCGGCGAAGCGCGGCACTCCACGCCCGGCATCATCATCGCCGCCCTCAGCCTGGCCATCATGCCAATGTTGTCCTGGCTGCAGCGCCGCGCCGGACGGGAGCTCGGATCCCGGTCGGCGGTGGCCGATTCCAAGCAGACCCTGCTCTGCACCTACCTGTCCGCCGTCCTGCTCCTCGGGCTGGTCTTGAACAGCACGCTGGGCTGGTGGTGGGCCGACGCCGGCGCCGCACTGGTCATCGCCGTGATCGCCGTCCGCGAAGGCATCAACGCCTGGAAGGGTGACGTCTGCTGCACCCTCCCGCAGGCCGTTGAGGGACCCCGCGCCGAAGCAGCCGGCCCGGCGGCGGCTTCCGTCGACGGCTGCTGCGAGGGGTCCGAGTCTGGGCCCGGACCGCAGAGCGTCACGTCCGCGGCTAAGTTCCAGAACACGGCATAGTGACAGGAGCACCGTCGGCTGTCGTCGACGCGGCATTTTTGGTGGCCTTTCCGATCGCTGCCTCGATCGTTGGCTCCATCATCGCCGTTCTGCGTCCCCCGGGGCCGAAGACCACCAGTGCTGTCCAGCATTTCGCCGCCGGGGTCGTGATGGCAGCACTGGCCGGCGAGGTGCTCCCGGACCTGCGCAACGAAGGAAGCCTGATCTGGGCTGTAGCCGGATTCATCGCCGGCACTTCTGTCATGCTGGCCCTTGGCGCCCTCGGAAGGCGACTCGAGGAGAGACAGAAATCGCCCGGATCCGGGATACCGGTGGGCTTGCTCATGGCTGTGGGAATCGATCTGCTCCTGGACGGCATCCTGGTAGGGCTGGGGGCCTCGCTCGGTGCGCGGCAGGGCCTGATCCTGACGATTGCCCTGACCATCGAGATCCTCTTCTTAGGCCTCTCAGTCACCATCAACCTGACCCGGAACGGGCTTTCTCGGACCCGGGCGGTGGCCACGACCAGCAGCTTGGGCCTGCTCACGGGCCTTGGTGCTGTTGGAGGAGCCGCTGTCATCGGCGGGGCCAGTCACCAAAGTCTGGCACTGATCCTCGCCTTCGGTGCCGCCGCTCTTCTCTACCTGGTGGTCGAGGAACTTCTGACTGAAGCCCACGAGCACGCCGAGACCGCCTTTCTTGGCGCTATGTTCTTCGTGGGCTTCCTCACCATCTACGTCCTGGCCGCCTTGTGAGACGAGAAGTCCGTGCCCGCTCGGAGTTCGGAACCGTGAGGCAATGAGGCCGCGGCGGTCGGTCTTTGCGTCGTGACGCTCCCGCGACGGTCAGCGCGACCTGCCGGGTCGCGATGGCCGCCGCCGTCACCGAACTGCCCATCGATAAGTACAGCCGTGGCGCTACGGAGAAGACCGGTAGCCTGTTGCCGTGACGTAAGGCAGATCATCCGGGGCAGCAGAAGGAAATTGGCCTGTCGTCGCACTGGGCGCACCAATGTCGCGGCCGACTCCGCGGCGTTTTGTCAGGGTCCTCGACGGCACCGCCTTCCGGAGCGGCCGGGCCGCCCCGGCAGCCGACCCCGGCCGAATGCGTCCAGGAAGTGTTCGCCGTTCGCCGCTGTCTTCGGCACGCCGCGGCGGGAGGAGGTCACCGCTGACGTTCGGGGCGGCTGGCTAACTGCTGCAGGTAGTCGTTATATGCATCCAGCTCCGGGGTTCCCTCGGTCGCTGCGGATCGGTCGGCCCGGGCCCAACCTTTAGCTTCATCACGCTGCCAGCGGACCAGGATGAACATGAGCATCAGGACTCCGGGCAGTTCCCCGTATGACCAAGCCAGCCCGCCGGCGACTCCTTGGTCGGTCAGGGCATTGATATTCCATTGCCGGGGAGGTGTGGAGAAGAAGTCGATCATCGGCGCGGTGGCCATCATGAGGACGACGCCGAAGAACGCGTGCAGGGGCATTTCGGCGAACATGTCGATCATCCGGCCGAAATGACTTTGGCGCGTCGGCAGCGGGTCCGCTGAGATCAGCGGAATCGTAAACAGGATGCCGGATGCCAGGAACAACAATTCGAGTCCGACGTGCCCGTACCAGCTGGGCAGGAGGAGATCGGCGGCACCGGAGAAGTACACGCCGTAGAAGCTGAGCAGAAACACCGGCACCATGAATGCAGGGTGGATTGCCAGCCGGCCCCAGCGGGAGCGGAGACCCCAAATGGCCGCACGCAAGGCAGCCCGTCCCGGTCCCCTGTGTGGTGTGGCCCGCAGCAACAGCGTCCCGGGTGAACCTATGACCAGCAGTGGCGGCACGGCCATCATCAGTGTCAGCTGCTGGAACATGAAGATTGAGAACATCCGGAGCCCGTACCCTTCGATCCCTGCGCCCATTACCACGATGATGGCCAGGGAGCCGGTCAGGAACGATGCTGTGCGGACCGGCGACCAGCGCCGACCCTGCCGCCAGAGACTTATGGCACCGGCGAGATACAGCAGCGCACCGATCACGGCCAGGGCCGGTATCAGCGGAATGGGCTGCAGGTTGGGGGCGAGATACTCCGCCATGGAAGGAGGCAGCGTCGGAATCCAGACAGGGCCATCAATTTCGGGTTCCGGCATCATGCCACCAAGATCCCGCACGACGGCCACATCAGCGACCGGCGACCAGTTCCAGACTGTCCCGGCCGGTATGTCCGACGTGCGTGAGTCCAAGGTCCAGAAGCATCCGGACGTGGGCATCCGCCAACGAGTAATAAGCCATCCTCCCCGATCGGCGGACAGTTACCACTCGGGGACCCCTCAGCAGCCTCAGCGCGTGTGAGACGCCTGATTCGCTCAAGCCCGTGGTTGCTGCCAAATCGCAGACGCACATCTCGCCCTCGAGCAAGGCGATCAGAATCCGTACACGGCCCGGATCCGAGAGCAAGCCAAAGACGACGGCGAGGTCCGCCACGTCGGACTCCGCCGGCATCCGGGAGCGGACCTGTTCGACCTTGTCGGCATCCACCAGGCGTAGGGAGCATTCGCTGTCTCGGGCCGCAAGCACCGGTGGATGTGGGCTTCGGGTCATATTTCAAGATTACCTCTACCTGCTAATGCTTCGCATTTACCTTCATGGCGGAGAACCGTCCACTGCGCTCTTCCGTTTAACGTGTGAACAACTCTACATATATTCTTGTGATGTGGATCGGCCATAGGCCGGAACGTTCTGTTTCCTGACCGGGGGCAGGGGCGGAAAACGAGATGAAAAGGGCCCAGTCATGACTCCCCGTGACCCCACCCCGGCCAACCGACGGGGAACCACCGCGCAGCATGAGCCCCGACCCGCAGCTGACGCCTCTATAGTGCCGGGCATAGCGTCGCGGGCCCTCCCTTCTTCGAGTTCCTCTGCTCTGCGGTCCCCAGCCACGATTCTCAAATATGACCAGCAAAATACCCTTCCCGCAGAACCACACAACCTGGAGACGCACGCATGAGCGGACACGATCACGACCACGGCGCGGCCGCTGCGGGTAACCGGAGCAAGCTGATTCTGGTCTTCGCCATAACGTTCACCGTGATGATCGCGGAGATCATCGGCTCGGTCCTGACCGGCAGCCTGGCGCTCCTGGCGGACGCCGGCCATATGTTTACCGACTCGACCGGGCTGCTGATTGCCCTGATCGCCGCTTCACTGGCCCTGAAACCAGCCACGGCAAAGCGGACCTGGGGGTACAAACGCGCCGAGATCATTGCCGCGGCAGGGCAGGCTGCCCTGTTGCTGGGTGTCGGCGGCTTCGTCATCATTGAGGGCATCCGCCGCCTCATCGAGCCTCCCGAAATCGGCGGCTCAACGATGCTGTGGTTCGGTATTATCGGCTTGGCCGGCAACGCCGTCGGGTTGGTTGTTCTGGCCTCGGGACGGAACCATAACTTCAACATGAAGGCCGCCTTCCTGGAGGTGCTCAATGATGCCCTCGGCTCCGTGGCCGTCATCGCGGCCGCCATCATCATCGCCGTCACCGGCTGGGTCCAGGCCGACGCCGTCGTGTCCCTGCTGATCGGCGTGCTGATCATTCCCCGCACCCTGAAGCTGCTCCGCGATACCGTCAACGTGCTGATGGAAAACGCCCCCCAGGGTCTGGACATGGACGAGGTCCGTAAGCACATCCTTGGGGTTCCGCACGTCCTTGACGTCCATGATCTGCACGCCTCACTGGTCGCCTCGGGCACCGCCGTCCTCTCCGCCCACGTCACCGTCGAAGACACCTGCATGACGGACGGACACGCCGCCGCGATCCTGGCCGATCTGCAGAAATGCGTGGCCGAGCACTTCGACGTCAGCGTCGAGCACTCCACCTTCCAGATCGAACCTGCCGCCCACCGCGACTTGGAAAGCATCCACCACTGATGACACGCACAACAACCGCCCCCGCACCGCCGGACCCCGCGAAGAAGATCCGCCTGGTCCTCTGGATCCTCCTGGGCGTCATCGTTGCAGCCGGCGTGATCTGGTACGCGGTCTTCACCGCAGCCAAGCCGGCGCCGCCGGCAGCGCAGCCGGTGGCCGACGCGCAACTGGTTCGCGAGGACAGCCACCGCGTCACCACCCCGACCACGGAGAAAGCGCAGCTGGTCGAGTTCCTGGACTTCGAATGTGAGTCCTGCCGGGCGGCGCAGCCGCTCGTGGAGGACCTGAAGAAAGAATTCGGTGACCGGATAACCTTCGTCAACCGGTACTTCCCGCTTCCCGGACACAGGAACTCCGGAACCGCGGCCCTGGCCGTGGAGGCCGCGGCGCAGCAGGGCAAGTACGAGCAGATGTACACCAAAATGTTCGACACCCAGCCGCAATGGGGCGAAAAGCAGGACTCCCAGGCACCCCAGTTCAGAACTTACGCGCAGGAACTGGGCCTGGACCTGGTCAAGTACGATGCCGCCGTAGCGGACGAAAAAACCATCGACCGGATCCGCAAAGACGTCGCCGACGGCAAAGCCCTGGGAGTCACCGGCACCCCGACCTTTTTCCTCAACGGCCAGCAGCTGACCCTCAGCACCGAGGCGGACTTCCGGCAGAAACTCAACGACGCCGCCAAATAGGCACCCCCGCCCCGGGCGGAATCCCTGCCGAGAGCCCGCGGCGGACCTGCGCGAGCAGCGCCCCTGGAAGAAGGAAAGGAACGGCGCGCCATGACCCGACAACCCGCGCCGTTCCGGCTGCCGCGCAGCGCCGCCGTCACGGCGGTCATCCTCGCCCTGGCCGCCGGGGCCCACACGGGAGCCGGCGGGCAGCTCCCGCCCGCGCCCGTGATGGCCGCCTGCACGGCCCTGGTTCTGCTCGGCGTCGTTATGGTGACCCGGTGGAAACTGACGACCCCGGCACTGGCCGGGATACTTTCAGCCGGGCAGTGGATGCTGCACGCGGCATTCTCCGTACTGTCCGGTCCAGCCTCTGCCGTGCCGGCACCGGGACCTCATCTGCACACGGCCGCGGCAGCCGGGGTCCGCATGGCCGCGGTGCATGACCTGCCGCATAGCCACCTGCCGGCGGACCTTGACCCGCCCATGCTCGGCGCGCACATCCTGGCCACGCTGGTCACGGCGGCACTCCTGGCCCGGGGCGAAGCGGCGCTGTGGGCCCTGGCAGCCTGGCTGCGGCCGCTCGCCGGGATACCGGCTGTCCCGATCCTGCGCACGTCACCGACGATCCCGCCAGCTCCCCGCCACGCCCCGATCCGCCCGTGGCGGACCCTCCGCCGGCATCCCCTGCGGGGCCCGCCGGCAGCCGACCGCCCCTGACGACACCGCCAATTCCCCGCGGGCCGCGGGCCCCGCAGCCGTTCCCCGGGCATCCCCGGGGCCACTGCCTACCCCGCCAGAGCCGCCCCACCGGTGCACGTTATGCGGATCTGGAGCCCAGACCCACCCCTCCGAAAGAAAAACACCCTTATGCGCGCACGATTCTCCTTCACGACCCGCCTCCGGCTGGCCGCCATCGCAGCGATCCTGATCCCCGCCGCCACGGCCGCCTCCCCGGCGCTGGCCCATGACTCACTCTCATCGACCAACCCGACCCCGGACGCCGCCATCACTCACGCCCCGGCAACCGTGTCCCTGACACTGTCCGAGCCGCCGGCCGACTCCAAGAACCTGAACCTCAGCACCATCACCGTCACGGACGGCGCCGGCAAGACCGTCAGCGACGGCAACGTGACCGTCTACGGCCCGACGCTGTCCACTAAACTCTCCGAGGGAGACCCCGGAACCTACAAGGTCCTGTGGCGGGCCGTCTCCTCCGACGGGCACCCGATCGAAGGAAGCTACACATTCACCGTCCAGGCGCAGGCAGGACAAACGGCTACACCAGCGGCCACAACCGCGCCGGCAGCTGCGCCTTCAGCATCCCCGGCCACGTCCGTGGCCGCGGAACGCGCCGAGGGCCCCAATAACGACGGCGCCCCGCTGGTCCTGGGGATCGCGGCAGTAATTCTCGCTGCGGCGATCGGCACAGTACTTTTCCTGCGGAACAGGCGGAAGAACACCGGCGTCTGACCCCGGCACCCGGCAGCCTGGCCCGCCCAGGCCAGGCTGCTGGGCACTCGGTTCGTTAATTTCCGACCGGAAGGGCAGTCAACGGCTAGCCCGCGGCGGCCCGCCGGCTCCTGGCACGAACCGAGCGCAGACCCATGCCAACGACCGTCGCGACGGCCATCGCGCCAACGCACACCAGTCCCACCGTGAACAACACCGGAGCGAACGCCGGCGACGGGGCTGCCGCGTCCACGGCAGCGATGACCGAGCCCCAGTAAGCCGCCGTGGCGGCCAGCCAGAGCGCACCCGCGGTCGCGACAATCCGGGGCCAGCGACCGAACCAGGGATTCTCACCACTGTAGGAAAGTGCCGCGGCAACCATGACGACACCCGCGACGGCCAGGAGCTGGCCCCCCAGAATATAAGGACCGGCGACAAGACCGACGGGAACGCACAGGCCTCCGATCATGAACAGTCGACGGGCACCAAGAGGCATCCCGCCCGCCGGCACCGGTTCAGCGGGTGCCTGTCCATTTACTCTCGGGGTGTCCTGTTCGGCTGTCATGGCGTTCCCTGTTCCTCGTGTGAGCCTGTTTTGGACTGCCACGATGCTTACTTTGAGGTTCCCGGTGTCCCGGAAGATGTCTCGGGCCGCCGCTGGCGGCCCCCGAAAACAGTACAGGAACCGATGGATCCTGCCCGTCGCTGGCGGGGTCGAAAACGTTGATCTCTAGCGGGAAAGCAGCTTCTGGCCGTCCGGGCGCAGTTCACCCGCCGGCGACACGTGACGGTAGAGAGTCTGGCGGGTGACGCCGAGTTCGGCACAGAGCTCGCCGACTTTGGTGTCCGACTTTCCCATGGAGGCCAGGGCCAGCCGGAGTTTCGCGGGGGTCATCTTGTAAGGTCGTCCGCCGTTGCGGCCACGGGCCCGGGCGGAGGCAAGGCCCGCGAGAGTGCGTTCGGAAATGAGTTCGCGTTCGAACTCGGCCAAGGCGGCGAAGATCCCGAAGATCAGCTTCCCGGAGGCCGTGGTGGTGTCGATCGCAGCGCCCTGCCCGGTGATGACCTTGAGGCCGATGCCGCGATCAGTCAGATCGTGGACGATATTGACCAGGTGGCGCAGATCCCGTCCCAGCCGGTCGAGTTTCCAGACGACCAGGGTGTCGCCGTAGCGCAGGGCCTTGATGCAGGCGGCCAAGTGCGGGCGGTCATCCTTCTTGCCGGAGGCCCTGTCTTCGTAGAGGGAGCCCGCATCGACGCCGGCGGCCAGGAGTGCGTCGCGCTGCAGGTCGGTGCTCTGGGAGCCGTCGGCTTTGGAGACGCGCATGTATCCGACGAGCACGGTCTACTCCTTCGTCATATATACGTTCGTTTAAGTGACAGCGTGATTCCAAATCGTGTGACTGTTAGTTCGGAATGGCGGCTTTTCTGCAGGTCGGTTTGGCGGTTTAGGTGATTCCGATGACGAGTGTTGAGCGTGCAGCTTCGATGACGTCGTCGGTGATGGTGTTGAGCTCGTTGATTTTCATGACGCGCTCGACCTGTATGAAGAGCCGGTCGATGAGGCGGAAGTTTCCCCTGGTTATGCGGGCGACGGCGGCAATGGCCTGGGCGTCAGTGAAGTCGTCAGGGTCCAAGGCTTGCCCTAGCTTGTGCCAGCGGCGCTGCAGGACGAAATGCAGTTCTTCCTGTTCGAGGGGCCGGTATTCGTGGGCGAATCCGACACGGCTGTAGAGCTGGGGGTAGCGGCTGAACCATTTTTCGATCCCGGGCATGCCGATGAGGATCAGGGCTACGTTGTCGCGGTCATAGCGGTCGCGCAACAGTTCAAGGGCTGTGGCGTTGAGGCGTTCTGATTCGTCAATAATGAGCAGCTCGACATATTTATTGACGCGGGTGTGGGGCCCTGTCCCCTTGCCGATGTCTGACAGGTGTTGGTCCACGCAGATCGACACGCGTGTGCTGGTGTGCTCGATGTCCGCGTGTATCTGTTTGGGGGTGGTGAGCACGGCGGGGGTGTAGAAGACGGTGCGGGAGCGGGAGAGTGCGGCGTAGACCTGGTGATCGGATTCTTCCCGGGGTCCCCACTCCTCCAGTAGCTTCTGTGCCTTGTGCCAGTTGGCATAGCGTCTGGCGGAGAGGGTCTTTCCGATTCCGGCCTGCCCGTAGCAGATGCCGATCGTGTGCTGGCGGCGCACCGCGTCCGCGAACTCCACAAACCGGCGGTGCTCTTTGGTGGCGATGAAGCTTTGCGTGGTCACAGGTCATCCTCCAGGTATGTGCGTAGCTTTGGGCGCTTCGTGGGTTGCTCGACAGAGGGCGGCGCCGAAGCTGGCTTCGGTGACGCTAAATCCGGTAAGTGCCGGGCCACGACGGCGATGCGCTGGTTTATTTGTCCGCGCAGTTCGCGGCGTCTGGCCGAGCGTGCGGCCTGGATGTCCTTGAGGGTGAGGGTTGAGGTTTCGTGGTCGGGGTCTACGGCTTTGCAAATGAACTGGTTCTTGTGGAAGATGCGGATCTCTGTGATGTCCCGGGGGTCGTAGCGGACAATGACGGGTTCGCGGACGTAGGCGGCCAGCAGTGGGGAGACGTACCTGAGTCCTTGGAAGTGCACGCCGTCGCGGTGGACGATCCGCGGTTTGGCAACGGTCAACAGGAGCAGGTTCAGTTCGTCCATGGTTGCCGGGAGCCGGGGCAGCCAGCCGTCCCCTACCCAGGCTTGGTGCGGGGTCGCCTTGATCTCTGGATGCTTCCGCTGGTGATAGTCCTCGATGATGAAGCGGCCGATGGCGGCATCCAGCTCTTTGAGGGTCAGCACCGGCGCGGGCGGCGTGTAGCCGCGGGTCAGGTGTCCGGGCAGTTCGGCCAGCAGCTCCGTATTGACGGTGCCGAAGAAGCGTTCAATTTTTCCGCGTCCCTGGGGTCTTGCGACTGTTGAGTAGGTGATTTCGAAGTGGAGGTCCTTCGCCGTCTGGGTGAGGTGGTGGCTGGTGAAGTCTGAGCCGTGGTCGACGTAGAGGACGTCGGGGATCCCGCACATCGGCCACCCTGTGCCGGCTTTGGGCCAGATGGCCTGCCGCAGTGCCAATGCGGTGTTCAGGGCCGATGGCGCCCCGAGGAAGATGGTGTAGCCGCAGATCGCTCGGGAGTAATCGTCCACGATGGTGGTGAGCCAAGGGCGCGCCGGTTTCATGTTCGCGTTCAGCACGAGGATGTCCAGTTCGGTGTGGTCGGCCTGCCAGATCGCGTTCGGCCCCTCGGCCCGGTGCCGCCATGCCAATTCATAGGTGTCACGGTAAGCGGCCGTTCCCAGCTGGGCGAGTGTCTTCATGCCTGGGTCAAGGCCCGCGGTGATGGAGCGGACGGTGCTGTAGGAGAGGGGTGGCCAGCCGTGGTCGGCGGCGACGCGGTTGGCTTTGCGGGCGATGGCAGCCACAGATAGGGGCGGGTTCACCAAAGCCAGCCCTTCGACGAGTGCGACCAGCTCGGAGGTGCTCCTGCGTCGGGTGGTCCCTCGGTTTGCACTAGCCAGTCCGGCGATGCCGTTGCGTTTGTGGGCCGCGTGCCAGCGCTGCAGTGTCCGAAGTCCGATGCCTTCGTGCTCAGCAAGGGCAGTAAGGGGCACGCCGTCTTCGATATGCCGGCGAAGGATTCGCCAGCGCACCAACGCTGTCTGGTCAGGCATGGAGGCAGTGTTACCGGTGAGGGTACCGCTGCCTCCGGCCGTCACCGGACTGTTTTCTGCCCTGAACGGCGCCGCGGCACGGCAGGGGCCGGTTCGCGCCGGAGTGCCCGGTAGACGGTGGTCCGGCTGACGCCCAGAACCTCGCCGATCTTCTCGACCGTCATGTCCTTTTGCTCATACATCCGGCGGGCGGTCCGGAGCTTGTCCTTGGTCAGCAACGGGGGCCGGCCGCCAACGCGCCCGCGCGCCCGTGCCGCCTGAAGCCCTGCGCTAGTCCGCTCACGGATCAGGTCCCGTTCGAACTCCGCCAGCGCCGCGAACACATGGAAGACGAGACGTCCGCCCGAGGAAGTTGTATCGATCGCCTCCTGCAGGGACCGGAACCCGATGCCACGCTCCTGGAGATCGGCGAGCTGGTCAATCAGATGTCGGATAGACCGGCCAAGCCGGTCCAGCCGCCACACAACCAAAGTGTCCCCGGGCCGCAGCTGATCCAGAACCTTGGTCAGTTCCGGCCGGGACTCCAGAGACCCGGAAGCCGTGTCCGTGAAGATGCGGTAGCAGCCGGCCGCCTTCAACGCGTCCTGCTGCAGAGCCGCGTCTTGGTCCCCGGTCGATACCCGGGCGTAGCCCAACAGATGTCCCATGCGCCCAAATGTACCAATACCCGTCAACCAGCAGAAGAACCGGCACATAGAATTCGGCACTAAGTTCCGCTACAAAATTCGGGGGTGCATTGAACCTCTTCAATGAGTCGGCTGGGTTGTAGCAAATACGGTCGTTTTAGGCAGCCGAACCTCCCTACTTCGCGAAGTCGCCTGGTTTCATGACTTACGGCGGGTGCCGGCTCCCGGGACAGCTCCGGCGGCGATGGCTGCCAGGTCACGGGCCGGTCCGGGCGGTGGTGTGGGGCCGGTCTGCCAAAGGGCGGTCAGGGTGCGGCGCAGGGGTAGCCCGCGGACGGGAACGGCGATGAGCCGTTGCAGGGCGAGGTCGTCGCGGACGGCCAGTGCGCTGAGTACTCCGGGGGCTGTGCCGGCTGCGATGGCGGAGCGGACGGCAGCTGTCGTGGAGAGTTCCACCAGCGGATCTGCCAGGGGCGGGGCCCCTGCGGTGGTAAGCAGGTGTTCGAGGGCGTCCCGGGTTCCGCTGCCGTGTTCCCGGGTGACCAGCGCGGTTGTAGCCAGTTCGGCTGCTGTGACGGGGGTCCGGCGCCGGGCCCAGGGGTGGTCCGGGGCGACGACCACGACCATGTCATCGTTCTGTACCGCCGCTGCGCTCAGGTCCGGGGGAAGGTGCGGGCTTTCGATGAAGCCGATGGCTGCCTGACCGGATCGGACCAGGGCTACGGTGGCTTCACTGTTGTTCACCGTCAGCTCCACGACGGTGGGGACGAGTCCGAGGCTCTCCTGCTGGCGGCGCAGCGCGACCAGCCAGAGCGGCAGCAGGTGTTCGGCGATGGTCTGGCTGGCCGCGACCTTTAGTTGCCGGGCGGTGTCGGATCGGAGCGAGGCGATTCCGGCGTCCAGGCGTTCCGCGGCTGCGAGGACCTCCGCCGCCCACCCTGCGACCAGTGCACCTGATTCTGTCAGGGTGGATCCCCGCGGTGTCCGGGTCACCAGGGCGGATCCGATCTGGGACTCCAGGGAACGCATCCGGGAGGAGACAGCCTGCTGGGACAGTCCAAGGCGTTTCCCGGCGGCGGAGAGGGATCCCAGATCATGGACCGCGGCGAGCATTTCCAGGGCGGAGAGATCCGGTATCCGGGGGCTGAGCATCGGGGAATCTCCTTCAGAAACGTCACATGTGGTACAAGTCCGGCTTGTACCCTGACAAGTGTATGCCCCCTACTGCGGCAGGTCCCGGTCCGGGAGCATGGAAGGTATGGAATCTCTGCTGCTGACCGCCGACGAACACCACTCCACACCACCGGCACAGACCCGGGGCGGCCGCACCGGGGGCCGGCGCGTCCTGCGCCGTCTGGATAGGCCCTCGGAGCTGTTCGCGAACCTGACCCCGAACTGGTTCGCCTCCATCATGGGTACCGGGATCGTCGCGACCGCCGCCGCGACGCTGCCCCTGCAGTTTCCCGGCCTGCGCACTGGCGCCACCGTCGTCTGGGCTCTGGCGTCCCTGCTGCTGATCCTGCTGAGTGCCGCGACCGGGGTGCACTGGATCCGGCACCGGGAAACCGCCCGAAGCCACCACAGCCATCCGGTGATGGCGCACTTCTACGGCGCACCGCCCATGGCGCTGCTCACCGTCGGCGCCGGTACCCTGCTGCTGGGCAAAGACGTCCTGGGCGAACAGCTGGCACTCGGCATCGATACGGTGCTCTGGATCGCCGGGACCCTGCTGGGGCTGGCCAGCGCCGTCGCTGTCCCGTACCTGCAGTTCAGCCGGCACCAGGTCACACAGGACAGTGCGTTCGGCGGCTGGCTTATGCCCGTCGTCCCGCCCATGGTTTCGGCCTCCACCGGGGCCCTGCTGCTGCCCTACGTCCCGGCCGGGCAAGCACGCCTGACCCTGCTGATGGGCTGCTACGCGATGTTCGGACTGAGCCTGCTGGCCTCCATCATCATCACCACACTGATCTGGAACCGCCTCGCCGGGCATAAGATCGGGGCCGCCGCGGCAGTGCCCACCTTGTGGATCGTGCTGGGCCCGCTGGGCCAATCCATCACCGCCGCGAACCTCCTGGGCGGGAACGCCCACCTCGCCGTGTCCGGGACCCTGGCCCGGGCGATGGAAGCCTTCGGCGTCTTGTACGGGGTGCCGGTTCTGGGCTTCGCGCTCATGTGGGCCGCCCTCGCAACCGCCATCACGATCCGCACCGCCCGTCAGGGCCTGCCGTTCTCCCTGACCTGGTGGTCCTTCACCTTCCCCATCGGAACCTGCGTCACCGGCCTGACCGGCCTCGCCGCCCACACCCACCTCGCCGTGTTCGACGCAATGGCCGTCGCAGGCTACACCCTGCTGGTCGCCGCGTGGATCATCGTCGTCGCGCGGACCTTCCACGGCAGCATCCTCGAAGGCACCCTCTTCCAGAAGCCCGCAACGACCGCACCGTAGGCGGGCCGCAGCGGACCAGCAACCCGTCACGCAAACAAGCAACCGTTAACAGCGCCCGAAGGTGGCCTCATGAAACCCCGGACAACACCCGGTTCACAGCAACGCTCACCCACCAACACAAAAGGGTCCAGGTCGCCCGCCCGATTGCAGCGGCCATTGATCGCCGTCGGCGTGCCACTCCTCCTCGCAGCCGGCGCGCTCACCTACGGGCTCACCGCAAACGGCAGCGGTCAACCGACCCCGTCAGCAGAGAAGGGCCCGACCATGATCGAAGGAGTCATCAGCTATGCCGGCCTGAGCAGGAACCACGTCCAGACCGCGGTGACCTATCCGCAACGTCCCGGCGTCGGCGGAGACCACTCACCGGTGTGGACGAACTGCGGAGCCTACGACCGGCCCGTGCAGGAAACCCGGGCAGTGCACTCCCTTGAACACGGTGCCGTCTGGATCAGCTACCAACCCGGGCTTCCCGCCGATGACATCGCCAAACTCGCCCGGCTTGCAACCAACCAGAGCCACGTGTTGGTCAGTCCCTTTCCCGGACAGGGATCCCTCATCGAAGCAACCGCCTGGGGAAAACAACTAAGCGTCACAGACCCGGCAGATCCGCGGCTGTTCGCATTCATCAAAGCATTTCAGCAGGGTCCGCAGACACCCGAACCCGGCGAGACCTGCAGCGGCGGAGTCAACGGATAAATCAGGAGACATACCGCCGCTCGACCGGTCAGCCCCCAACGCGCGCTGTCCCATGATCTGCCGCTCACCCGTTGATGGCTCCCGGGCGGGACGACAAACCGCCAATCTAAACTGCGATTTAACCGCCAACTCCGACTAAAAGTCACAAAATCGAAGTGGAATCGGAATATGTCACTTAACCCGTTATTTATTCTACGTCAGGCAAAGGGTCATTGATTCTCTGTTTGTGACAAAAAGTCCAGGGGTATCTGAAGCTCGGCGAAGGTTTCCCGGAGACTGCCCACGGATTCTTCACTCCGGCATCCGTACCGTGCGAAGTCGTAGAGCTGCTGCGCGACGAGCGGGTCTACTTTGGCTGCTGCGATGCAGACTTCCAGTGCGTCCGTTGTCTGCTTCCAGAGCTCATCGAGAGTCGGCTTCTCCTGGGCGGTTGCTGTCAGTGGTCCACGCGGGGTTCCGTCGCTGATCCGGGGGTTCGGTTCGGGACGCAGGAGGTGCGCGGAGGTACCCAGAGCAGTCAGTGAGCCCGCTTCGATCAGTTCCATCGCGGCGGCGGCTGCTTCGAGCAGCTGCTGCTGGGCAGTCCAATGAAGGGTCTCGAACGGCTGCCACGAATACAGGCCAGCCCGAAACGGGTGACCGCAGTGTTCCCAGACACGACGAACGTCGTCCAGTTGCCGGCCATATCGTCCCTGCGCGGTGGTGAGTTCGTCCAGGAGGGTCCGCAGCAACCGGAACCAGATGCCGGCGTGAACCGGATACCGGGGAAGGTCAACGGAACCGGTCGTTATTGCCTGCCAGGTCCGCCGGTCCATGAGGGACACCGACTCCGGCAGCGGCCGCTGGTCATGGGCGGGAGTTGCCCACAGAATGTAATCCGGAGGGTGTCCTTCGTAGGTTTCGAGCCGGCGCCCGTGTACCAGGCAGCTGGCCATGAGCGGCAATTGCCAGACGAGCAGGAGCGCCGGGCTGGATTCCAGGCAGTCCGGGCATCCCCGCCGCGCCCCGATTTCCGGCAGCCATGGCAGCCACTTCCGCGGAGTATAGATATTGCGCCGATTCGGTGGCAGGAGCACCGAGAGCTGGTGCACATAGGTTTCGTAAGTGCCGGGGGCGGGGTCGAGGCTGTCGATGAGCCATGGCACCCATCCGGCCATGGTCATGGCGTTTACGCGTTGTTGGTCAAGGCCGGTGCGCTTGGCTAGCTCTTCGAGCAGGTGCGTCGGCGGGTTCAGATCCAGCTCGGGGTCGCTGAGTTCCCTTTGGCCCAGTCCGTGTTCGAGCAGCGCGTAGGAATACATGCCGTAGCTGGCGGCGATCCGACGCAGCCAGGAGGACAACGATTCCATTTCTACAGGTGCCGGGTGCAGGGGCCAGCGTTCCGGTGGTCTCATCTGAGTTCGCGTTCGAACTTCCGGCGCCGGACGCTGGGACCGTCGTATTCGGCCAGCGTCAGCGTCCGGTGGTTGATGGATTCTTCGCCGCTGTCCACGGCGGCTACTGCGGCTTCGGTCAGGAGCGACGTGAGCTCCCCGATGGTGCCCTCGCTGCGGGTGAGGAGGTAGCGGGCCATGTCATCGGCCGCCAGATTCGAGCGCGTGCGCAGCGGGAACGAGGATGCGAAGCTGGCCAGCAGGGACAACAGGTCGGCATCGGCCTCCCACAAGGGCAGCGTCACGGGCTCAAACCGGTTTTCGAGCTGGTCATCGGAACGGATCGCAAGATAGGCCTCACGGGTCCCGACCCCCACCAGAGGGATCCGCAGCTCGTTTCCCAGGAAGCGCAGCAGATTCAGGAATTCACGCCGGACATCGGCCCGGCCGGCCAGCACATTATGCAGTTCGTCAATCACCAGAATCCGCACACCGACGCGCCGCAGCACAGCGAGGGTGAGCTGTTCCAGGTCAGCTACGCGCCGGCGCGGTCCCGGGGGCGCACCGAGCGCGGCGAGGACGGCCGTGTAGAACCGCGGGACGGACGGTTCGGAGGACATCTGGACACACAGGACCGGAATGTGTTCCTGATCTGCGGTGGAGTGTGCCGGGTGCTGGCGGTGAAACCGTTCAATGATCATGGACTTGCCGTTGTTGGTCGGTCCGATCAGCAGGAGGTTAGGCATGCGTTGTTTGCCGGGCCAGTCATAGAGTGTTCCGAGCCGGGTGAGAGTCTGCACGGCCCGGGGGTAGCCGATCCAGCGGTCCGCCCGAATGCGCCGGATCCGTTCCTCCGCCGGCAGGCGCGCCATAGCCTGCGCCCAGGGCTGGAGATGGGACAGATCCGGTGGCGGGTAGTCATCGATGTTCACCACTGCTCGACCTCGTCAAAAGGACGGGGTGCCGCCTCGTCCTTCGTGGGCGGGAGCATTTCATCAGGTGGAGCCGACGGGTTCTTCACGGGTCCGGCGGCCTGGAGGTGGCGCCGCCGTTGCAGGTCCCGGCGTGACCTGCGGGTTTCTTTTTGGGCCGTGGCGGTGATCTCGCGCATCTGATCCATCATGCGGAACAGTGCTTCCTCGTTGACCTGGTCATGTCCCTGTTGACGGAGCCGCGCCAGCGCCTGCCGGTGTTCCCACAACGTCACCGCCGGGTGGGAAACGGTGCGGTATGGGACTTCCACATAGGCCGTTCCTTCCGGTTCCAGCACCCAGACCCTGCTGATGTCCCGCGGATCCCGCCGGATGATGAATTTTTCCTCCCGGTCCCGCCGTGCGATCCAGGGTTTTAGCACGTTCGCGAAGTAGTGGACATGGTCGATGACGAAACCGGTGCGGGTGATTCGGCGCCGGATGACCGGCAGGAAATCCACGAGAAACGCGGCGGGATGCGCAACGACAGGCTGCGCACCGAACTCTCTCACGCCCTCGTCCCAGCGCCCGGCGGGTGTCTGGTTCAGGGATCCGTGGATGCTGCCGTGGTAGCCGGCGACAGCCAAGGCCAGCCAGCGTTCCAGCTCCGTCAAGGTCAGGGCGGACCTTTTGTCCGCATCGTAACCGCCCCGCTGTCCCGGGTTCGAGAAAGTCGTCCCGGGCAGTTCATGGACCCGCTGCATCACCGTGCCGATGATGCGCTCCACGATGCCGCCGTAGTGCGGTCGCCCGAGTGGCCGGTAACTGAGTTTGATGCCGTGCTGTTCGCAACCGCGGCGCAACGCCTCGCTCTTAAATTCCGAAGCGTTGTCTAAATAGAGTGCGCAGGGTTTGCCGCTCATCGGCCAGGCCGCGTCCACGGCCAGGGCTTCCAGCCAGGGCCGCTTGTCACATGCCATGTGCGCGATGCACAACCCAACCGACACCGCAGACGGCGCCTCCAGGGTCACGACCATTCCCAGAATGCACCGGCTGTAGTCATCGATAGCAACCGTCAGAAAGGGCCGGCCGATGGGCTGCCGGTCCCTGTCATCGACGACAATCAGGTCAATCACGGTGTGATCGATCTGGACCTGGTCCAACGGGGCCACGATGTCCGGCACCTTCCCGCCGGCCGACTGCAAGGACCGGGCGGCGTCGCTGCCCTCACGCCTGCGCCTGACTTCCACGGGATGCAGCGCCTCGATCCGGAGGGCGACAGTATTCCTTGCCGGCGCGGTCAACCCCTGCGTCTTGCATTCGCGCACAATTTGGCGGTGCACGACCGCGAGGGACGGCTTTTGCTTCGTCAGGTAAGCCTTCCGGATGACTTCCCGGATCACGGCTTCCACAGGCTCCGGCAGGCGCCTGCCTCCCCGGCCACCGGCGGAGCGGCCCGGGGCCAGGTCCGTCAACAGGCCGGCGCCCTTTCGACGCCGTCCGATGAGGGTGTAGACCTGCCGTCGCGACAATCCCAATTCTTCGGCCGCGCTGTCCGCCGCCCCGTGGGTGACCGTGGCCATCGCCGCCAAAGGGGCGATGACCTCGTCCTGCTGGCGCAGGCGCTCCCAAGCCTCATCCGACATGCCCAACAGACCCCGCTCCAGGATCTGCGGGTCATTCGATGTCATGACGAGCGCGGACGGTGCAGACGACTCTTGACCATGATTCAGGCTAGTGCAGGCGGCTTCTGATGGAAATGCCGGCAGTGCAGATTACTTCTGACAAACGGATGTCAACAGTCCTGTGCACCGGGGCCATACTTCCGCATGAAGTGGTGCAGACGACTTCTGAAAACGACACAGCGGCTGGTGTGCCCGGTGGAGGACCGTCTTACGGGACGTCGGCGGTTCAGTTTCGCCAGCATGTCAGCGCGCATGCGCAGAGGTGGTCAGCCGCCGTCCTTGGAAGGGGCGGCACGAAGCGCTCCGAGTGCATACAGAACAACTCCCGCTGTGACAAACACATCTGCCAGGTTGAAGGTGGCGAACCACCCGGTGTGCAGGTAGTCCACCACGCCGCGCCCGTCCAACCGGTCCATGAAATTGCCGAACGCCCCGCCGAGCAGCAACGTTGCACCCGCCCGGGACATTCTGCTCATGGCTGGTGCCGAGGAAACCGCATACCAGGTCAGTCCGGCGATGATCAGCCCGGTGACCGCCACGATGACCCAGGCGGGAAGGTCCGCGCCAAAACTGAACGCGACGCCCGGATTATAGAGCAACCGGAGGTTGATCAGCCCCAGGTCGATTACCTGGCCGTTGGAAAGCAAGCTTTCGGCCAATGCCTTGAGGGCCAGATCCACGCAGACCAGCACAACGGCTCCAAGCAGCATCGCGGCCCTGACAATACGTGCGGTTCGAACCTGCGCCGAGGAACGAGCCACAAGTTGGCCGGTCATGCCGAGGGTTCCAGGATCGAGGCTGGCTGCACGGTCTGTAGCGCGGTTTTGCGGCGGAGCCGACCGGCCCGGACACCGTTGGCAATCACGACGATTTCGGCCAGTTCGTGGATCAGGACCACCGCTGCCAAGCCGAGCACCCCAAAGAGTGCCAGAGGGATCAGTGCGGCAATCAGCAGCAGCGACAGGCCCACGTTCTGGAGCATGATTCGACGGGTGTTGCGTGCATGGTCCAGGACCTGTGGCAGGTGATTCAAGTCTCCGCCCATCAGCGCGATGTCTGCGGTTTCGATGGCCACGTCTGTACCCATGGCCCCCATGGCAATGCCGGTATCTGCCGTTGCCAGGGCTGGCGCGTCATTGACTCCGTCCCCGACCATTGCGGTCGGCTGCCGGGACTTGAGGGTGCGGATGATCTCCGCCTTGTCCTCCGGGCGCAGGTCCGCATGGACTTCGGTGATGCCCGCTGCCTTGCCCAGGGCCGTTGCGGTGATGACGTTGTCCCCGGTGAGCATGACCGTGGTGTATCCGGAGGCCGTGAGCTTGGCGATGACCTCGCGGGCCTCGGGGCGCAGTTCGTCACGGACGCCGATGGCACCGATGACCTGTCCGTCGTCCTCGATGAGCACAGCGGTGGCTCCGGCGCGCTGCATCCGCTCTATGTCCGGGGCCAAGGCACCGGGATTGATCCAACCTGGGCGGCCGAGCCGGACACTTCTGCCCTCTAGCTGCCCTTCCAGGCCCGCCCCGGGAATCGTGTCCACGTCGGTGACCGATGCCCGGCCGGTGGTCGAGGCGAGGATGGCGCGGGCGAGTGGGTGTTCGCTGCGGGCTTCCAGGCCTGCTGCGAGGGCAAGGACTTGTTCCCGGGTCGCGGAACCGGGGCCCATGACCTCGATCACCGAAGGCTTGTTCCGGGTCAGGGTTCCGGTCTTGTCCAGGGCGATGGTGCGGATCTTCCCCAGGGTTTCCAGGGCACCGCCGCCCTTGATGAGTACACCGATCCGGCTGGCAGCGCCAACGGAGGCCACCACGGTCACGGGCACGGAGATGGCCAGCGCGCAGGGCGAGGCAGCCACCAGCACGACCAGGGCGCGTTCGAACCACAGGGCCGGTTCCCCGACGATGAAGCCGAAGACGATGATCAG
Organism: Pseudarthrobacter sp. J1738; assembly: GCF_050490315.1. Taxonomy (NCBI): domain Bacteria; kingdom Bacillati; phylum Actinomycetota; class Actinomycetes; order Micrococcales; family Micrococcaceae; genus Pseudarthrobacter; species Pseudarthrobacter sp. J1738. The sequence continues at coordinate 29,918 of NZ_JBNPEO010000016.1, forward strand.
GGCCGCGGCGATCAGGATGCCCGGGACCAGTTTCTTGGCGATGGAATCGGCCAGACGCTGGCCCGGACCCTTGCGGGACTGCTCCGCTTCCACGATGTGCACGATCTTGGCCAGCGAGTTGTTCTCTGCGGTGCTGGTGACTTCAACCTCAAGCGGGCCGGTGCCGTTGATGGAACCGGCATAGACCTCGGAGCCGGGGCCGGCCTCGACGGGGACCGCTTCGCCGGTCAGTGCCGAGGTGTCCAGGGAGGTGCGTCCGGTGATTACCCGCCCGTCGGTGGCCAGGCGTTCCCCGGGCCTCACAACCATGCGGTCCCCGGGGATCAAGGTGGAGGGGGACACGGTGGTTTCGATGCCGTTGCGCAGGATTCGTGCCTCGGCCGGAATCAGGTCCAGCAGTGCCCGGAGGCCCCGCCGGGTCTTCGCCAGCGAGTATTCCTCAAGTCCCTCCGAAATTGCGTACAGGAAGGCCAGCATCGCGGCTTCCTCGAACTGGCCCAAGGCGACAGCGCCAACGGCGGCGATTGTCATCAGCGTACCGACGCCGATCTTTCCCTTGAACAGGCGTCGGAGAGTAGAGGGCACAAACGTCCAGGCGGCAACCAGCAGCGCACCGAGCTCAAGCGGAAGCGTTACGAACCGGGGGCCTCCGGCCAGCGAGATGATCCATCCGGCGAGCAGCACCACCCCGGCCACCGCAGCAGCTCGGACCTCGATTACCTGCCAGAACCCCAGAGCTTCTTCGGCTTCACCGGTTTCGGTTGTCTCGTCGCTGCATCCGCAGGCGTCGCTCATCGGGCGTTCTCCTTTTCAATCATTGGGGCTGTGGGGCTGTGGGGCTGTGGGGCTGTGGTGCTGTCGGGGCCGTAGTTCGGGCAGAGGCTGACAGCGTTGCCGGTGGCGGCAAGCAGGATCTCGGCCTGGGCGAGCATATCCATCAGCTCCGGGCGGGACAGCGAGTAGTACACGCTGCGGCCCTCGGAGCGTCCCTCGACCAGGCCGCAGTCGCGCAGGCAGGCCACGTGCATCGAGGCCGTGGACTGGGCCAGGCCAAGTTCGCGGGTGAGGTCACTGACGCGCACCTCACCGTGGGCCATGCGCTTGACGATCTTCAATCGAATCGGGTCACTAAGGGAATGGAACAAGGCAGCAGCGGGGTCCAGCCCGCACGCGTCCACCGGAGCATCTTGATTGATCAGCATTGCATGATGATATCTCAATTTGCTGATCATAGGTTGACATGCCCAGCCGCAACGGGCCACCGTAGCGCCCATCCCGATAGAACATGAGCGCTTGGTGCGGTCGGTTCATGATCGCAAATCTTGAACAACCGTCGCGGTCAAGGTTCCCCCTTGCGGACAGTGCGGCGAAGTGCGGAGGGCTGTGGATAGAAGTGCTGACGACTTCGGAAACTGACAGTTTTGAAAATTTCAGAAGTCGTCAGCACACGCTCCGGTGAGGGACCGGCTTGCGGGCCGGCTCTGGATACCTATCCGGACAGACCCCTTGCGGGACGGTGCGACTATTCTCGTGGCGAAGAAGAGTACTTGCAGGTTCCCCGCGAAACAGTATGAACCGAGAGTCATTGCGTTTGGGGTGCGACATTTACCTCTGAAAAAAATGAGATTTAGCGCTGAAAACCACAGCGCTCGGTGTCCTGAACTGGCAATGATCTGGATGGGGCGGCGATATAGTTGCTCGTTGGCCATTAGGGGGAAGCGATGCCGACTTCTCTTGATTCTCCGTTTCGCCATGCTTGCCCCGGGCAGCCTAACCAAGGTGTCGGGTACTGATGCACGTTTTGAGGAAGTCGATTTGTGGAGGTTAGAGGCGCAGTTCGTAGAGGATGGTGTCGCGCCATTGCCCGGCCGAGGGGCCATGGCTCATCTTGGCTATTCGTTCGCGGCGCCCAATCTCGCGAAATCCTGTTTTGATGTGGAGTGCACGGCTGGCCGTATTTTCGGTGAAGATTCCGGATTGGATCGTCCAATAGCCGTTAGCTTTGGCTCGCGAGATCAGGTCTTGGAGCAGCTGGGTTGCGATGCCCCTACCTGCTTGGGTTTGATCAATGTATACGGAGTGTTCGACGACGCCGCTATAGACGGCCCTGGTCGAGGTGGGTGACGCGGCGGCCCATCCAATGACAATCCCCTTGGCGTCTTGAGCGACGATGCAGAGTTCCGGGATCCTGGTGGACAGAAATTCATCCTTGGCTGGCACGTGTTCTTCGAAGGTTGCGTTACCGGTGGCTATTCCCTGGGCGTAAATGCCCTGGACGGCGTCCCAGTCACTGTCAACCATGGGGCGGATCTGCAGCTCAGGCCCTTGGGCTAAGGTCACAGCCCGGTGATGATCAGGGCGGCGCGTTCAAGGGCTCCCGGCACAACGGAGTAGTACGCCCAAGTGCCGCGTTTTTCCCGCTCCAACAATCCGGCATCGACCAGGATCTTCAGATGGTGGGAAACGGTGGGCTGACCCAAATCCAAGGGTTCGGTGAGGTCACAGACACAGGCTTCACCGCCGTCGCCCGCCTTGACGATGGAGAGCAGCCGCAGCCGGTTCGGATCAGAAAGCGCCTTCAGGATCCGTGCAGACTCCTGAGCGTCTGCAGTGTTGAGCACGGGACGCCCGCTGGGTTCGCAGCAGACTTGCTCGGTGCCTGTCTCGATCGTTAATGCAGTGTTCATGTAACCATTATGCCCTTAGATTGACAATTGTCGATATAGGGGTAAATACTTCTTGTATCGACAATCGTCAATCTTACGCTTAACTGGCTAGGAGCCTTGTGAGTACCAAGACCACCACCCCTTCCTTTTCCGGCGAGGCCGCCGTCATGGGCAAGCTCTCCACTCTGGACCGCTATCTTGCGGTGTGGATCATTGCCGCCATGGCAGCTGGGCTGCTGTTGGGACGTTTCGTTCCCGGCCTGAACACAGCCTTGGACTCGGTGAAGATTGGTTCCGTTTCACTGCCCATCGCCATCGGCCTGCTGGTCATGATGTACCCGGTCTTGGCGAAGGTTCGCTACAACGAAACCGGCCGTGTTCTGGCGGACCGGAAACTGATGATCACTTCGCTGATTATCAACTGGGTTGCGGCGCCGGCGTTCATGTTTGCTTTGGCGTGGATCTTCGTCCCTGACCTACCGGAGTATCGGACGGGCTTGATCATTGTGGGACTGGCCAGGTGTATTGCCATGGTCATGATCTGGAATGATTTGGCTTGTGGTGACCGCGAGGCCGCCACCGTGCTGGTGCTGATCAACTCCGTATTTCAAGTCTTCGCTTTCGGCGTCCTGGGTTGGTTCTATCTTCAGGTTCTACCGGGCTGGTTGGGACTTCCGACGACGTCGGCTGACTTCTCTTTCTGGGCCATCACCGTCTCGGTGCTGATCTTCTTAGGGATTCCTCTGTTGGCAGGTTTCCTGACCCGCACGATTGGGGAGAAGGCTAAGGGCCGTGACTGGTACGAGGGTAAGTTCTTGCCCAAGCTGGGCCCGTGGGCACTGTACGGTCTGCTCTTCACGATCGTGCTGTTGTTCGCACTCCAGGGAGAAGCCATCACCTCCAAGCCGCTGGACGTGGTCAGGATCGCGCTTCCGCTGCTGGTGTACTTCGTGGTCGTCTTCGCCGCGGGCATGGTGATCGGCAGGGTCCTGAACCTGGGTTACGCGAAGACCACCACCCTGGCCTTCACCGCCTCGGGCAACAACTTCGAGCTCGCCATCGCTGTCGCGATCGGAACCTATGGTGTCACTTCCGGACAGGCCTTGGCCGGCGTCGTCGGACCCCTCATTGAGGTGCCCGTACTGGTTGCCCTGGTCTACGTCGCCCTGTGGGCACGCAAACGATTCTTCACCAACTAGCCATTGCCGCTTTGCCTCAACGTCCCTCAAACTTTCCTTCAGGAGCATGATCCAATGAGCAACACTGAAACCATCAAGAAGCCCTCCGTACTCTTCGTTTGCGTGCATAACGCTGGCCGGTCACAGATGGCCGCCGCCTACCTGAGCACCCTCTCCAACGGTGCGATCGAGGTCCGATCCGCGGGTTCCCAGCCTGCCGCCTCGGTTAATCCGGCCGCTGTGGAGGCCATGGCGGAAGAGGGCATTGACATGTCCACCGAAATCCCCAAGATTCTCACCACAGGCGCGGTGAAGGAGTCCGACGTCGTGATCACCATGGGCTGCGGGGACACGTGCCCGATCTTCCCCGGCAAGCGCTACGAAGACTGGGAACTCGAAGACCCGGCAGGGCAGGGTGTGGACTCCGTCCGCCCGATCCGGGATGACATCAAGGCCCGCATCCAGGCCCTCATCGCCGATCTTCTCCCCGCCAACTAGAAAAGGGCCCTGTCTTGACTGAACAAATCATCATTATTGGCTCCGGCCCCGCTGGTTACACGGCCGCGATCTACGCCGCCCGCGCCGGGCATGCGCCGCTGGTCATCGCCGGCGCCGTTACCGCCGGTGGGGCGCTGATGAACACCACCGAGGTGGAAAACTTCCCTGGCTTCCCGGCTGGCATTCAGGGCCCGGAACTCATGGACAACCTCCAAGAGCAAGCCGAACGATTCGGTGCCCGCATCATCTTCGATGACGTCACCGCCACCACCCTGAACGGTCACCTCAAGTCCGTCACGACGGCAGGCGGGGAGAGCTTTGAGGCGCCGGCCATCATCTTGGCCACCGGCTCCGCCTACAAGGAGCTCGGCCTGCCGGAAGAGAAGAAGTTCACCGGCCACGGCCTGTCGATGTGCGCGACCTGCGACGGATTCTTCTTCCGCGAACAAGACATCGTTGTTGTTGGTGGCGGCGATTCCGCCATGGAAGAAGCGACGTTCTTGACCCGCTTCGCCAAGTCCGTCACGCTGATCGTTCGCCGTGATGAGCTCCGGGCCTCGAAGATCATGGCGCAACGGGCCATCGAGAACCCGAAGATCCGCATCATGTACAACAGCGCCGTCACCGCCATTCACGGTGAGGACAAGGTATCCGGTGTCACCGTGTGCGACACGGTCACCGGCACGGAGCAAGACCTTGCGGTTACGGGTGTCTTTGTCGCCATCGGCCATCTGCCCCGCACCGAGCTGGTTGCTGGGCAGATCGATTTGGACGAGAACGGGTACATCCGGGTTCAGGCACCAACTACGCACACGAACCTCGAGGGCGTGTTTGCCTGCGGCGACGCCGTGGACTCCCGATACCGGCAAGCCATCACCGCCGCCGGTACCGGGGCCGCCGCCGGCCTGGACGCCAAGAGCTACCTCGCTGCCTTGGAGGACCGCCACAGCACCACGGCCAGCATCGCTGAACCCGCCCTCGCCTAAACACCGCCTGGCAGGGCCCTCACCAACCGCTTACGAAACTAATTGTGAATATCTCAAGGAGAACCACGAACGTGACGACTCAACGAAACGACCTGCCCGTAGCCATCATCGGCGCCGGCCCGATCGGCTTGGCCGCAGCCGCGAACTTGATCGAACGCGGCATCTCGCCCCTGATCTTTGAAAAGGGCGCCGGCGTGGGTGCGGCCATTCGCCAGTGGGGGCACATCCGTCTGTTCTCCTCCTGGGAGCACAATATCGATCCGGCTTCACGGCGCCTGCTCGAGCCCACCGGCTGGACCGAGCCGCGCCTCACGGCCCTGCCCTACGGCGCCGAGCTCGTGGAGCAATACCTCAACCCCCTTGCTGCCGTGCCGGCGATCAGTGCTGCGCTGCGTACATCCTCGACGGTGACGGCTGTGAGCCGAGTCGGCATGGATAAGACCCACTCCCGTGACCGTAACGAGCAGCCCTTTTTGGTCCGGGTCGCAACCGCTGACGGGACCGTGGTTGATCACCATGTACGCGCCGTGATCGACACCTCCGGCACGTGGGCGCAGCCCAACCCGTTGGGGCAGGCAGGCCTTCCCGCCCCCGGTGAGACCGAAGCCATCACTGCCGGCCTGATCACCGGGCCCTTGGCTGATGTCACCGGTGCTGACCGTGCCCGCTTCACCGGCAAACACGTGCTCGTCATCGGAGCTGGGCACTCCGCCGCGAACACCCTCATTTCCCTAGGCCAGCTGGCCAAGAATGAGCCCGGTACCCGCATCAGCTGGGCCGTGCGCGGCGCTGACGCGTCCCGCCTCTACGGCGGCGGGGACCTCGACGGCCTGCCTGCCCGCGGTCAGCTCGGCACCCGGCTGCGCGGCCTGGTGGAAGAGGGGCACATCGAGCTGCACACCTCCTTCACCACCACCGCCTTCTCCACTACGGATCAGGGATTGGCCGTCACTGGCAGCACCCCGGACGGGGACGTGACATTGAACGTGGACCTACTGATTCCCGCCACCGGTTTCCGTCCCGATCTGGATATCCTGCGCGAGATCCGTCTGGAACTGGACCCGATCGTGGAGGCACCCCGGGATTTGGGGCCGATGATCGATCCCGAGTTCCATTCTTGTGGCACCGTCCCAGCCCACGGGGCCAAGGTCCTGGCACACCCGGACAAGGACTTCTACATTGCCGGGATGAAGTCCTACGGCCGCGCCCCGACCTTCTTGATGGCTACCGGCTACGAGCAGGTCCGTTCCATCGTCGCCGCCGTGGCCGGAGACCAGAGGGCCGCCGATCAGGTCCACCTTGAACTGCCCGAAACCGGTGTCTGTTCTACCGATCTTGGTGGTAGCTGCGATCTCCCAGCAGTAACCGGCACAGAGCAGGACATGGCAGCAGATTCTTGCTGCGCCACACCTGAGCCCGTCGTTCTTGGCCTGCCCACCGTTGGTGGGTGCGGTGCCCCCGCCGAAGACACCACCGCGGCGCAGGAAGCAGTATCATCATGCTGCGCCGCCCCGGAACCTGTCCTTATTGGAATCCCTACAGGACTGGCCCACGGCCGCTCCGCCACCATCACCGACTAAAGGAAATGAGTCAGCCATGACCGAGCCCCGCAAGAGCGTACTGACAGGCCTCAGGGACGACACCGCCGTCTTGGAGCGGATCAGTGAAGACCTGACACAGAAATTCACGGGCATCTTCGCCGCAGAGACGGTCGAGCGCTACGTTTTCGAGTCCTACACGGCCCTGGCCAGGACATCACGGATCCGCACCTACCTGGCATCGACCACGGCCCGTTTCGCAGCCGACCGGCTCAGGGCCTTGGCCCAGGCCAAGGGCGCCATCGCTCACGACGTGCCCGAAGTTCTCTTTGTCTGTGTTCATAACGCCGGGCGCTCCCAGATGGCAGCGGCGTTGCTGAACAAGCACGCCCAGGGCGCTGTGCACGTCCGCTCCGCAGGGTCCGCACCCGTGGCCGAGCTCGAACCCTCCGTCGTGGCAGCAATGGAGGAGGCTGGCATTGATCTTTCCGAGGAATTCCCCAAACCACTGACCGATGACGTGGTGCGGGCCGCCGACGTCGTGGTCACCATGGGGTGCGGGGATTCGTGCCCGATCTACCCCGGCAAGCAGTATCTTGATTGGAAGATCGAAGACCCGGCCATGAAGGACTTGGCAGGGGCCAGAGAAATCCGGGATGAGATCGACCTGCTGGTCCGGGAGCTCCTGACCGAGCTCACCACCGTCAAAAAGGAAAACTAAGAGGGCATCATGAGCGAGCAACCAGCCAGGGCAGGGTTTAGTGGTTCACCAGTCATCGTCGGGGTCATCCCCGATCAAGACCCGGCAGTGTGGGCCAGGGCCCTGGAACTGGCCGAAAGCCGCTCGGTACCACTCATCGCGGCGTTCGTGGACCCTGCCAGCTACCTGATCGAATGGACACCAGGGAACAAGGTCCTGCCGATCTCACTGGAACCCGTCATTGAACCAGACGATGAAACCGCTGTTGCGGCAGCAGAAATCAAAGAAACCCTCACCACCGCAGCAGCAGGCCATGACGTGGACTGGTCGTTGCGGATCATTGGCGGCGACCCCGCCCTCGCCCTAGGCCGCCTGGCCGAAGCGGTCGGTGCGGCCACCATCGTCATCGGTGCCCGGCGCCCAGGATTCATGGCGAAAGTCGATGAACTCGTCTCCGGTTCCCTCATGCACCGCCTCCTCACCACCCAAACCGTCCCGGTCCTGGGTATCCCTTCCCCCGATGTGCAACGTCACTTCCACTCCCATGGCTGAAAGTAGAACCACTCGATGAGCAACAAACCAGGCGTACTCTTTGTGTGCGTGAAAAATGGTGGCAAGTCTCAAATGGCCGGCGGCCTCATGCGCCACCTCGCAGGCGACACCGTCACCGTCTACACCGCAGGAACGAAACCCGGTCCATCCTTGAATGCCCAGTCCGTGGAATCCCTGACCGAGCTTGGCATCGACATCAGCGGCGAACGAACCAAGCCCATCACGGCCGAGATGCTCGCCAATGTCGGTCTGATCATCACCCTGGGCGGCGAGGCCGTGGTGGATCCTGTCCAGGGGATTGAGATCCGCAACTGGGACACCGATGAACCCTCCAGACGCGGCATCGAAGGCATGGAACGCATGCGCCTAGTCCGCGACGACATCAGGGGTCGCGTCGAAGCCTTGGTCGAAGAAATCAGCGCAACCAACAACTAATAGCAGGGCACACTCATGCTCCATTGGATGGCGATGCCCAGCAGCTGGCCTTGACCGCCTCTGCTGGTTTTCTCCTGTTGCGCCGCTGTTCCTAAAACGGACCGTTTATGACACACCGGTGCGGATTTGATCGCTTCGTGGCAGTGTCCTGTGATCAGTTGATGTTGCACCTGCGCCCGCAAAACAATTCCTCAGTGCGCCATTTTAAGTCGATGTGAGGCGGCGAATGTCTTCGGGAACCAGGGGGGAGGCCGGAGAATTATTCGGATCAGGTACCGTGGGATGCGAGGAGGTACATTCATGACTGTGAAAGCTGCACACATGGTGTCAAAGGGCTATATCCGGGAGTGGGCAGACGCGAAGAACATTGTCGACGTGCTTGATCTCCAGGACGGTCGAGGGTATCGCTCCTCATACAACAAAGCCACAGTCGTAAGCTACGGCTACGACGCCAAAATCCTCACCCGTGACCTCGAGTTGGACTACTCGCATATTGAAAACAGTGGAACCCCGGCGATCGTCAAACTGCGTAACGGAGACCCATTGACGGCGGCTGAACAAAGCGCCGTCATCGCGTTCCTTGACATGCACCTTGATCGGGGGAGGTATGCGGATAAAACTAAGATTCGTGTTCCCGCCATGGTGTTGAAAGCCGGAGGACGAATCGAAGATGCAGAGCTTGCCCTCGGAGATATGTTGCTCCTGTCACAGTCCTTTCAGGATGTCCTCAGGCTGACCGCTCTTGGGCTTGAACATTGGCCGTGGCAGATAAGAGAAGAAATGGGCCTTGCAACCGGAGACGGCGGGGTCCTCCTTTGGCGGCAACCCGACGGTGCTGAAATCTCCACAGTCTCCTTTCCACTCTCCCCGACCCAACTGCTTGTGATCGGTCAAGACCTCGCTGAAGATGCTCCTCTAAATTCGCGGCTTGCAGGGAACAGCAGGCGGTGGATCGTCGGAGAAAAGGGAACGCTCGATTTAAGTATGGCGGCGGTTATTGCGGCTCGACGATCTCAGGGATGATCTTCCCGCTTTGGGTGCTGCCATACTGGCAACGGTCACAATCGATTAGACCATGGATACCCGTTCTTGCATCCAACCTCGGTAAGGATTCTTCTGGATTCTGTTGCATGGCATGCTGAGGGTCTGACTTGAAGCTGTCTGCAGTTGGTGGCGAACAAGAGGATACAACCGACTCGCCATAAACACGCCAGAATCAGCGACAATTGCCGACTGTTTAGTACCCTTCATTGTTGCAAGTGACCCTCTAGAGCAAACGATAATGCGGAGTATTGGCAAGTCAAAATCATCCTCTCAGCCTAAAGCGGGGGTCATCGGTTCGAATCCGATAGGGGGCCCAGAAAGCCCGGAAACACGCGGTTTTTAGGTACGAAAATGGCCCCTTTTAGGGGTCATTTTCAACTTAACCCGCCATAAACACTCCATAAACCCTCCAGATTGAGGCCCGTTTTCCCGGCTCTTCCGAATCCAGAGTGTAGTCAGCGCTGCCGGGTGTGAAGTCCGGGGCGGGGAACTTGGTTCGGTGTAGGTGAGGGCCTTGGTAGAGAATCAGATTGTCTAGATCGAAATTTTCTACAGCAAGGCCCTCGTGTTCAACGCTACCTTTCAATGCCCTGACCTGACTACTTTTTGCCGTCTTGATGGCCTCGGACTCGAGGTGACCGGGCAGTATGTCCGTCCGGATCGTGCTGTTCTTGCTTGCCGTGTTCTCGCTCCTGATCAGTGGTGCCACAGGTGCGGATGCCAGGGCGTCTCCCGGGATACTGTGACGCGCGAACTGGGTCATGAACCTTTCGGTTGGCGACCCACCACGTTGCTGGTGCGTATCCGCCGTTACCAGTGCACCGGTTGTGGGCATGTGTGGCGCCAAGACACCACGAAAGCGGCCGAGCCCAGGGCTAAGCTCTCCCGTCGAGGGCTGCGTTGGGCGTTGGAAGGGATCGTGTGCCAACACCTCACCGTGGCCCGGATCGCTGAAGGCCTTGGCGTCACCTGGAACACCGCGAACAAGGCTGTTCTCGCCGAAGGAAGACGTGTGCTGATCGATGACCCACACCGCTTTGACGGGGTGAAAGTCATCGGTGTTGACGAGCATGTTTGGAGACATACTAGGCGCGGGGATAAGTACGTCACCGTCATCATTGACCTCACACCGATCAGGGACGGAACCGGTCCTTCCCGCTTGTTGGACATGGTCGAAGGACGTTCGAAACAAGTCTTCGCCACGTGGCTGCAGGGACGCCCACAGGCATGGCGAGACAGTGTTGAGGTCGTCGCCATGGATGGGTTCTCCGGCTTCAAGAGCGCCGCGGCCGACGAGCTGCCCGACGCTGTCCCGGTCATGGACCCCTTTCATGTCATACGCCTGGCAGGGGATGCGTTGGACCACTGCCGCCGACGCATCCAACAGGCAACGTGCGGGCACCGCGGACGTGCTGGCGACCCGCTCTATAAAGCACGACGCACATTGCACACCGGTGCAGATCTACTGACTGAGAAACAAAAAACAC
>NZ_JBNPEO010000017.1:0-23948 GCF_050490315.1 Pseudarthrobacter sp. J1738
ATCCCTCCAGCGGTAATACGAGGACCGTGGAACACCGAGTTTCCGGCACATGAACGCGATCTTCTCTCCAGCGTTCTCCTCCTGCTGAACAAGGCGGTAGAAGTCTTCTACCGTTGCTCTTTGGCGATAGATGCGCTGAAACTTTTTTTAGGAATTCGTTCTCCCGTTCCACTTCACGTAACCGGATTTCCATCGCCTTGTACTTCGCTGCATCAACCGGGGTGTCCGGTGTTCGGGCGCCGCCAGTCTCGCCTTCACGGTCGAGCCTGATCCAGCGTTTGAGAGCGGTCAGGGAAACGCCAAGCTCAACGGCTACCAGAGCTAATGGCCGGCCAGAGGAACTAGCCAACGCAACAGCATCAGCCTTGAACTCATCAGAATAGGTGGGTCGAGAAGACATGAGAACAATCCTTTCAAAGACTGTCTCAGATCAGTAGTACACCTCATACTCCTACTGCATCACGAAGTACATAGCCCCGGCGATCGGTTCAATTCGGATTGGCGAGGCATCCTCGGGCGTGATCGATCACTTCATTCGAAAAGTCGTCGAAGATGTGGGGCCTTCAACGGCGAGGAGCTGCGGGGCCGTGCTGTCTTGGATGTTCAAGGTGGCCTTGCGCCACGATGCTGTCACTGTCAATCCTGTCATCGGGATATCGATCCCTCGCAACAAGAAGGCGAAGCCCCAAGGCCTCACCGCTGAACAATATCAAGATCTGCGCGGCAAGCTCATCGAATGGGAACAGACGCCCGCCCTCGGCAGGCCGCGTTCACACGAACTACATGAGATCGCGGACTTCCTCATCCACACCGGGCTCCGCCCTGGCGAGTTCTTTGCCCTCCACTGGGACGACGTCAAACTGGACGCAGCTCCGCCGACGGTGTTTATCAATGCAACCGTCATCCGAACAAGCACGGGCGGCGTAAGGATCCAGGATCATCCGAAGTCCCGGCACGGCGTACGCCGAGTAACAGCCCCTGAATTTCTGGTGAAGCAACTTCAGATCCGGCAGAAACGCCAAAAGGAAAGCGGCTCGCCGAATCCGATGAATTTGATCTTTCCATCGTCCACAGGGACCATTTGCGATCCGAACAACATCGGCAAGATCTGGCGCAAAGCCTCCGATGCCATCGGATATGAGTGGGTCACATTCAGGACTCTCAGGAAATCAAGCGCAACTCTGATTGCCAGAACGATGGGACCCGAAGCCGCCGCATATCAGCTCGGCCATTCCAAGGTCTCGATGACGCAGGAGCACTACATTGAGGAGTATCAGGAAGCCTTGGACACCAGGGCGGTCATGGACGCGTTCAGCCCCAAGGAAGAGCCGTCACCGACCGATCCAGACGATGAAAAGTAACGAAAATCGAGACCCATTATGGCGTGTTTATGGCGTGTTAAGTTGAAAATGGCCCCTTTCGGGGCCATTCTCACATCCAAAATCCCTGTAAATCCGGGCTTTTTGGGCCCCCTATCGGATTCGAACCGATGACCCCCGCTTTACAAGAGCGGTGCTCTGGCCAACTGAGCTAAGGAGGCGTTTCCAGTGGACCGTCTCCGGCCCTGAAGGATTGCGCTTGCGCGCTAAACAAGGTTAGCGGAAGTCACCAGAGATCCCCAAAATGGGCATCCCCAAAGACGCCGATGGCCGGCGCTAGAAACAACAAGCCCGGCACCGGCCATCTCAACCAGAGAAGAATTTACTTCTTAGCGTCAACGATCTTCTGCAGGAACTCAGCGAAGTCAACCTTTGCGCTGTCGCCAATGCCCCACTGCTGACCGTCAACAAAAACGGTCGGGGTGCCGGTGACGCCAACGGCTGAAGCCAGCTGCGTTGTGTACTTCACGTACGGGCGGTAGGTCTTCTCGTCAACGCACTTGGAGATGTCTGCCGCTCCAACGTCTGTGGCAATGGACTTCAGCTTGCTGTCCGGCAAACCTGCGCTGCCTTCAGCCGGCTGCTGCTCAAAAAGTGCAGTGAAGAAGTCGCTGTACTTCTCAGGTGAGGAGTTGGCTACGCACGCTGCAGCGTTAGCCGCACGTGAGGAGTAGTTGGTGGTTGAGCTCTGGTCCAAGAAACCTAGGGCGCGGTATTCAACGGTGATCTTGCCGGCGTTGCGCAACTCGGTGAGCTTGGCACCATAGGTCTTCTCAAAGTTGTTGCAGATCGGGCAGATGAAGTCGATGTAAGCCACAACCTTAACCGGTTTGCCAGCCACAGCCTCAACACCCGGAGCCTTAGCCGCAACGCCCTGGGTAGGTGCGGCCGTGGGAGCTGCGATGTCCGCAATGTTTACGGTGGCTGGGGCCGACTTTACGACGTCGGTCTTGGCAGCCAAGGTGACGCCGCCGTACACATTGCCGTTTGCCGGCGTCGGTCCCTGATCGGCGATGGGGGCGTTATTGCGAATGTTGGTGCTCACAATGACAGCAACAACGGCGATGATGGCTACAACTGCAACTACAACACCCCAAATGGTCAGCTGTTTGGTCCGCTTGTCCTTCTTGAGCTGCTGCTCGCGAATTTCGCGGGCTTTCTCACGGGCAAGCGCCGTGCGTTCGGCCTTACTCAGGCGGGGTTCATTGGCTGAACTCATGATGTCCTCTAGTTCGTCGTGGCGTAAGCCGCGGAAATGGCAACTCGGCCATTTTAGGCGATGTATCCGAGTACTTCCCCGGCACAGGTCGCGAAAAGTCCTCGAAGGGCATTGCAGCGGCAGTACAGCTAGGGTGGAGACAGAGCCACAATTAACCCCAGGGGGTAACGATGAGCACTAAGATCTCAGATCAAGATGAGGCCGTAGAAGGCGCCAAAGCTGCCAAACCGCTGCAGCAAGAGGGCGACTATGACTTTATGGTGGTGTCCAACCGCCTGCCAGTTGACCGCGTCAGCAATCCCGAAGGTACCGCCAATGACACATGGCGGCGATCGCCCGGGGGTCTAGTCACGGCACTGGCACCGATGATGACCAAGTCCGACGGCGCGTGGGTAGGCTGGCATGGCGCCCCGGATGAGACGGTGGAGCCTTTCTCCCACGACGGTATGGATCTGATCCCCGTTGCGCTGACTACCGCAGAAGTTGAGCTGTATTACGAAGGCTTCTCTAACGCGACGCTGTGGCCGCTGTATCACGACGTGATTGCGCCCCCGGAGTTTCACCGTACATGGTGGGATTCGTACCAAAAGGTGAATCAAAAGTTCGCCGACGCCACAGCTGCCCGCGCGGCGAAAGGCGCAACGGTATGGGTGCAGGATTACCAGTTGCAGCTAGTCCCTAAGATGCTGCGCCAAGCCCGCCCGGATCTGAGAATTGGTTTCTTCAACCACATCCCCTTCCCTCCGCCGGAGATCTATGCGCAACTTCCGTGGCGTCAGGCGATTATTGACGGCCTCCTGGGTGCAGACCTGTTGGGCTTCCAGCGTCCCAGCGATGCTGGCAACTTTATGCGCTCGGCACGGCGTTTCCTTGGCGCGAGTGTTAAGCAGCAACAAGTGCACGTTAAGGGTCCTAATGGCGCAACAACCCACATTGCCCGCGCTCAGGCGTTCCCTATTTCCATTGCCGTTGAGCAAATCAATGAGCTGGCTCGCGATCCAAAGATTCTGGAGCGCGCCCGGCAGATCCGCCACGATCTGGGCAATCCGAAGACCATTCTCTTGGGTGTTGACCGCCTGGATTACACCAAGGGCATCCGGCACCGGCTCAAGGCTTTCGAGGAACTCCTGCAGGACGGCAAGCTCTCCGTGGAGGACGCCTCACTGATTCAGGTGGCGAGCCCTAGCCGCGAGCGCGTGGAGCAGTACCGGCTATTGCGGGAGGAAATCGAAGGCACCGTGGGTCACATTAACGGCACCTATGACACCATCCAGAACACTGCCATCCGCTATTTGCATCACAGCTACCCCATCGAGGAAATGGTGGCGTTGTACCTAGCTGCAGACGTGATGCTGGTGACTGCTTTGCGTGACGGTATGAACTTGGTGGCCAAGGAGTACGTCACGGCGCGCACCGAGAACACTGGGGCCCTGGTGCTCAGTGAATTTGCGGGCGCTGCTGATCAGCTCAAGCAGGCCATTTTGGTGAACCCGCATGACATCGATTGGCTCAAGGATTCGATTATGCGCGCCGTGGAGATGACTCCCCGTGAGGCTTCAAAACGGATGAAGTCCATGCGTAAGCAGATCCTTGACCACGACGTTGAGCACTGGTCCCGCAGTTTCCTCGAAGCCCTTGATGAGAAAGTAATTCGCGATGACAGCTAAGCCAACGCTCTCCCCGGAAATTCTCGCGGCCATCACCAAGGTGGCCAGTACCGGTCACCTTTTGGTGGCTATGGATTTCGACGGCGTCCTCTCACCTTTGGTGGACCGGGCCGACGATGCGAGGCCGCTGCCAGAGTCGGCGGCAGCCATGGAAGCCCTCTCGCGCTTGGACAGTACAACGACGGCGATGATCTCTGGGCGTGCGCTAGCGAGTTTGCGCGCTGCCGCGTCCCCCGCTGCCGCGACTCTTCTGGTGGGCAGCCACGGGGCGGAAGCCTGGCTGGGTGAGGCTGCCCCGCCGCTGACTCTGGACGCAGACCAGCAGGCCGCTCTGAACCAGGTCCGCACGGTTTTGCATGACATTTCAGCCTTGGCGCCTGGCACGGTTTTGGAAGAAAAGCCTGCCGGGATTGTGCTGCACACGCGCATGGCTGCCGATGATGTTGCTGAAGACGCTGTAACTGCCGCGAAGGAAGTTCTGCACAAGGTTCCTGGTGTTTACCTTCAAGATGGCAAGCGCGTTTTGGAAGTCACGGTGGTCCGCGCGCACAAGGGCGAGGGTCTAGCCTTTTTGCGCCAAGCCACTGACGCCACGGCCGTGGTGTTCGCCGGTGATGACGTTACCGACGAGGACGCTTTCGCGGTGCTGGTGGGCGAGGACGTTGGAATCAAGGTGGGCTACGGCTTTACACAGGCCGAGTTTCGAGTGGAGTCCCCGACGGACGTTTCGGTGTTCCTCGAGGCTCTGTTCGAGGCGCGGGCAGCTCACCTCAAAGGCGCCTAAACTGGTCTTGGCGTAATAAATGCGCCACGTGCCTGATTTGTCTGGCATACTCAACTTGTGATGTGGCGCACATCCTCGTGCGGCATCACTTGCGTCTGTCCTTCGGGGCAGCGTTTGCACACCTAGTGTGCATAACTAAATAATCACCATTCACTACGGATCGTTCGGCACGTACCTGCCGATGAAGGGATTGATAACTGTGGCTACAGTTACTTTTGATAACGCTACGCGTCTGTACCCGGGCACAGAGAAGCCCGCTGTTGACAAGCTCAACATCCAGATCGCCGACGGCGAATTCTTGGTTCTCGTTGGACCCTCCGGTTGCGGTAAGTCCACCTCGCTGCGTATGCTCGCCGGCCTTGAGGACGTCAACGCAGGCCGCATCCTGATCGGCGATCGTGACGTCACTGACGTTCCGCCGAAGGACCGCGACATTGCCATGGTTTTCCAGAACTACGCTTTGTACCCGCACATGACCGTTGCTGACAACATGGGCTTCGCCCTGAAGATCGCCGGTGTTTCCAAGGAAGAGCGCGCCGAGCGTGTTCGCGAAGCTGCAAAGCTCTTGGACCTCGAGCAGTACTTGGACCGCAAGCCGAAGGCACTCTCCGGTGGTCAGCGTCAGCGTGTTGCTATGGGTCGCGCAATTGTTCGTAACCCTCAGGTCTTCCTTATGGATGAGCCGCTTTCCAACCTTGACGCCAAGCTCCGCGTTCAGACCCGTACGCAGATTGCGTCCTTGACCCGCCGCCTCGGTGTCACCACCGTTTACGTGACTCACGACCAGGTCGAGGCTATGACCATGGGTGACCGCGTTGCTGTCCTCAAGGACGGCCTCCTCCAGCAGGTAGACACCCCGCGCAACCTCTACGACCGCCCGCAGAACGTCTTCGTTGCAGGCTTCATCGGTTCCCCCGCCATGAACCTGCTCGAACTGCCCGTAGTAGACGGCGGCGTTCAATTCGGTGGCGCTGTTTACCCCGTACCGGCTGACGTTCTCCAGGACGCATCCGGCCGCACTGTCACCGTTGGTGCACGCCCTGAGGACCTCGAGATTGTTGGCGAGGGCGAGGGTATCTCCGTTGAAGCTGACGTTGTTGAAGAGCTCGGCGCAGACGCTTACGTTTACGGCCACACCACGATCGACGGCAAGAACCACGACATCGTTTGCCGTGTAGATGGTCGCCGTCCCCCGCTCAAGGGTGACGTTATCCACGTTCGTCCGCAGGCCGGTCACGTGCACCTCTTCGATTCCAAGACGGGCCTCCGTCTGGGCGACTAAGCACCCCCGTTCTCGGAAGAGAACAACTGCCTGAAGCAGAATTTAGTACGGCGGCTCTTCATCCGAAGGGCCGCCGTACTGATTTCACCGGCCAGACCTTATTGGCCGAATTTGATCAGTCTGGAGAAGACCGTATGTCCGTGCAGCTCACTCCCGTGCCCCTCGCGGCCACCCCCCTAAACGGCACGGTGGTTTTGGATTCGGCCACCCGGATCGAATTCGTACAGGACGCCCAGGGCGCTGCCGAGTTCTTGGCAGAATACTTACGCCGCGGCACACGCTGGCCAGTTCCCGCCACCGCAGACAACAAGCAATCATCGGGCCCGGTGATCCGTTTTGTGGTTTCGGAACCAGTTGCCGACGGTTCAGCACCCAACAACGCAATGCTCGACGCCGGCACAACAGCCACGCTGTTCGCGCACGAAGAGTCTTATCAACTGCGCGTTGAAGGCACCGAGATACTCGTCGCCGCCACCACTGCCGCAGGCTGGTTCTGGGCCGTGCAGTCCTTGCGCCAACTGCTCCCCGCAACTCTTGAAACAGCTGTAGCCCTTGGTGAACCCACAGCCGGAGAAACACCGGCCCGTAAAAAAACGGCCGCCCAATCAATGGCGGCCGTAACCATCAACGCCGTCGAAATTCTTGACGCTCCCCGATTCGCCTACCGGGGAATTATGTTGGACCTGGCCCGCAGCTTTCTGACGGTTCCCCAGATCAAACACCAGTTGGACGTGATGGCCAGCTTCAAGTTCAACGTCCTTCACCTTCACTTGAGCGATGACCAAGCGTGGCGGATCCACATCAACAACCCGGCCCCCAACCCCAGCGGACTCGACTTTGAAGCACTGAGCCGTGTTGGCGGCCCGGGCGCGGTGAACACTCCGGGCTGGGGACTTAGCCCAGGCATCGGCGGGTTTTTGACCCAAGATGATTACAGCGAAATCGTGGCCTATGCCGCGGGGCTGCACATCGTCGTCGTACCGGAAATTGATGTTCCGGGCCACGTGAACGCCGCCCTTGCGGCGTTACCGGCGCTGAACCCGGACGGCGTAGCCAAAGCCATGAACACTACCGGCGAGGTTGGCTACTCCACACTGGATGCGCAGAACCCGCTCACCCGCGTTTTTGTGCAGGAAGTGTTTGCCCAGCTCGCCAAGATCACCCCGGGGCCGTACCTTCACATTGGCGGGGATGAAGCGCACGTGACCAGCAAAGAGGACTACCTGTCTATGGTCACCGACTTCGCCGCGCTTGGTGCAGAGTCCAAGACTGTCATCGGTTGGAACGAATACGCTCAGGCGCAACTGCCCGAGGGTTCGGTCATCCAGTTCTGGCACGGGGATCAGACTGAGGTTTTGCGTCAGATCAACACCAACGGCGCAAAGCTGATTATGTCTCCCGGGGCGGGCAGCTACCTAGACCAGAAGTACGTTTCGGAAGATCCCATTGGGCTTGAGTGGGCAGCAATGGGAGACTGGTACGCCTATTACGGTTGGGAGCCTGTCCTCGATGGCGTGGCCGAGAGCTCTGTGCTCGGGATTGAGGCGCCCTTGTGGAGCGAGACGGTTCGTGGCGCCGATCAAGCCAATTGGCTCATCTACCCGCGGGCCATTGCCATTGCCGAGCTGGCCTGGAGCGCCGAGTCACAACGCAACGCGCAGGACTTTGCGGCACGTCTGGGTGGCCTGGGGCAACGCTTGGTGAATCTAGACGTCACTTTTCATCCCAGCCCAAGCATTAGCTGGAATGCCCAACCTCGCGATCCGTTCGCAAACGAAACCTCCGCGAACAGGGAAGAATAAGAACATGAGTGAAGAGAACCTTGGCGGCGACGCACTGTGGCTCAACGAGCCCACCGACTATGGTCAGGTCGGCAAGCTGCCGCGATTTGTGGCAGCGAGCGCTGATGACGACAAGCCCGCGCCGTTGTCCGGCTCGCTGAGCATCACTTCAGCTTCCACCGAGCCCGAGCTCCTTGAACTGCCGTGGCACATCGCTTTGGAGCAGTGGCCGCAAGAGTACTTGGCCGCGCTCCCCCGCGGTATTTCCCGGCACGTGGTTCGCTTCGCTCACATGGCCGGCTCGGTGATTGCCATCAAGGAAACTTCCGAGCATGTTGCCCGCCACGAGTATCACATGCTCCGTAAGCTGGCGCGCTTGGATGTTCCTTGTGTGGAACCCGTTGCAGTTATTACCGGGCGCACCACTCCGGACGGCAAACCGCTGAACCCGGTCCTGGTGACTCGGCACTTGAAGTTCTCCATGCCGTACCGTGCACTGTTCTCCCAGATGCTCCGTAAGGACACCCTCACCAGGCTCATCGACGCACAGGCGCTGCTCCTGGTTCGCTTGCACCTTGTGGGCTTCTATTGGGGCGACGTTTCCCTTTCTAACACCCTGTTCCGCCGCGATGCCGGTGCTTTTGCCGCCTACCTTGTGGACGCCGAGACGGGCGAGCTGTACCCAGACCTGTCCACCGGGCAGCGCGAATATGACCTGGAGATTGCACGCGTCAACATCGCCGGGGAGCTGATGGACTTGCTCGAAGGTGAACTGATCGACGAGAACGTTGACCCAGTGGCCACGAGCGAGCTCATTATGGATTCTTACCGGCGACTCTGGGCCGAGCTGACGGCCAAGGAATCCTTTGAACTTGGCCAGCGTTGGCGTGTAGGTGCGCGTGTGCGGCGCTTGAATGATCTTGGTTTTGACGTTGAAGAATTCGCCATCAAAACCACTGCCGACGGCGCCACCATCCAGCTCCAGCCAAAGGTTGTGGACGCTGGACACCACCAGCGCCGCCTGCTTCGACTCACCGGAATCGACGCGCAAGAGAACCAAGCACGCCGACTGCTCAACGACATGGACACCTACCGGGCGGACAACCACCCCGAGCTGGACGAAGAGATCAGCGCGCACGCCTGGGTGGGACACGTTTTTGAACCGATTGTCCGCTCCATCCCTCGTGAATTGGCCGGAAAGCTCGAGCCGGCCGAGGTGGTTCACGAAGTACTCGAACACCGTTGGTACATGTCCGAGGAGCTGAACCGTTACGTGCCACTGGCAGAAACGGTTCAGTCCTACTTGGACAATGTGTTGCGGCATCGCCGTGATGAGGCAGCGATTATGTTGAACCCAGACTCGGACATGATCAAGCTTTTGACGCTCGACGGCGAAGGTGAGTCAGACGACGAAGAGGACGATTTCTAGTTCTCAACGCCCGGCAGGGTCCACACCGCTGCCGCCAAGGACTCGGTCCGGAGCTTGAGTGTTCCGGTAGCCGGGTCCTTAGTCGCGGTGATGGTCCCAGCGCTGAAGGCTGGTGCCGCTTCAAGTGCCGTTAGCTGCGCTTGGCTGAGCACCGTAGTATCCAGCTCAATCTCTGAGGCGGCACGGGCCACGAGCACCAGCATGGCGGCGTCAACGCTTTCCCGAACGAAGCCCAACAAGTCGCCTTGGGCGTAGATCCAACGGATGCCACCCTCGGTCAGAACCGAGTGTTCACGCCGCAACTGGGTCAGAGCCGAGTAGTTTGCACGCAGATCATTGACTGTTACCGCAGGAGCTGGAAGTTCGGGCCATGGCATGGGAGTGCGGGACTCTTCGCCATTGAAACCCTTGAGCCCAAACTCGTCCCCGGCGAACATCACCGGAACACCTGGCATGGTGAACATCAGCACCGCGGCGAGACTCTGGCAGCCGTCGATCATCACCGTTGCGGCACGAGCCGTGTCATGGGTGTTCAGCGCATTCATGTTTTGACTGCGCACCGGCCAGCTGTAGTCGGACACAAGGTCCGCGTGGGTGGCCAAAAAGTCCTCGGCGTTGATCCGGTTGGCACCGGCGAGCGGGGTGCCAAAGAAGTTGACCTCCGGCGCATCAGTTGCCAGCCAAGACCAGAGCGGCCGGGTGAAATTCGAGTAGGTCATAGCACCTTGCCAGTGCTCGCCGTCGAAGTCCGGTGCGGCGTCAGAGGTTGATTCTGCAAGGAGCGCTGCGTTCGGATTAATCTCCCGAACACGGTTAGCGATGAGCCGAGCAACCTCATGGTTGACGTCAATGGACCCCAAACGTCCGGTCATGTTGCCAACATCGATTCGCCAGCCGTCCAAGTTGAACGGTGGTTTCAGCCAGCGAGCCACTACGGAATCGTCATCCAAAACAAAACGACGCCGGAGCGCCTCAGAGGACCAGTTGAGCTTGGGCAGTGACGGGACACCCCACCACGACTCGTACTTGGTGTGGTCCGCGTTGAAGTAGTAGTAGCCGGCCTCTTCAGAGTTCGGCTCTGCGAGCGCTTTAACGAACCACTCGTGGGCGGCGCCCGAGTGGTTGGCAGTGAGGTCACCCATCACCCGAATTCCGCGGGCGTGAGCTGCCTCCACAAGGTCCACAAGGGCCTGGTCCCCGCCAAGCAGCGGGTCCACCGCGGTGAACGTTGAAGCGTCGTATCGGTGGTTGGAGCGTGCCGGGAAAAACGGGGTGAGGTAAACAATGTCCGCACCGAGGCTCTGGATGTGGTCCAGCTTCTCGGTAATACCGGGCAGGTCTCCGCCGTAGAACTGGTAGGAGGTTTGTGGGCCGGTCCCTTGCACCGGGGTGTTCCATGCGCAGGCGATGGCCCAATCCGGGGTGGGGTGAGTGTCAGCCTGGGCGGAACGGGCGTACCGGTCCGGGAAGATTTGGTACAACGTGGACCGGTGCAACCATTCGGGAGCTGCGTTGAAGGCCGTGACGCGGAAGTCCGAATAGTCCGAAACGTCCCGGCTGAACAGGCCCTCTGCGTTCAGGCTCCAGTAGCGGCCGTCCGCCTCGATGAAAAAGCGGTAGTGGGCCACCGGGTTGACCACGAGCATTTGGCCTTCCCACCATGCCCAACCATCTGCATCGCTGGTTTTGGTGGCCTCGTTATAGCGCGGCTCACCATCCTGGACTGATCTGATCCAGATACGCGTCGTCGTGCCCCATGCTTGCGGAACTCGAATTCGGAGTCTGGTCGGCTGCCCCAGAACTATGGGCTCCGGAACGTAAAGTGTTGATCCATCGTGATGCGGTTGGACAATAAGCATGCTCAGCCTTTCACGCCTCCAGCGGTCAGGCCGGAGACGATGTATTTCTGGAGGAACAGGAACAATGCCATCACCGGGATGGCTGCAATCACGGCCCCAGCGGCGAATACACCCCAGTTCTCGGAGCGCTGCTGGGCAACATATGAGTACAAACCTACGGCAAGTGTTTGGCTTTCCGGCTCTGTGAGCACAACGCTGGCAATAACGAACTCACTCGAAATTCCAATAAACGCCAGGAGCCCCACCACGGCGAGGATCGGTGTCACCAGGCGCAGGATGATTCCGAAGAAAATCTGAACGTGACTGGCGCCGTCGATCTTTGCTGCCTCATCCAAGGACTGCGGCACGGTGTTGAAGAAGCCGTACATCAAGTAGGTGTTCACACCGAGCGCACCGCCGAGGTAGACCATAATCAGACCAAGCTGGCTGCCCAGGCCGAGCGCCGGAATGACGTCTGAGATGCCACTGAGGAGCAAAAAGATTGCGACGACGGCAAGCAGCTGCGGGAACATCTGCAGCAAAAGCAAAGAGAGCAAACCGATTCGGCGGCCCTTGAAGCGCATCCGAGAGAAGGCGTAAGCGGCCATCGCACCCAAAAAGACGGTAGCTGCGGAGGTCACAACACCGATGACGAGGGTGTTGATAAACCACCGGCCAAAGGGACGCGAAGTATCGCTGAATAGTGCTGTGAAGTTTCCGAAGTCGATCTTGCTGAAGAGTCCGCTCGAGCCCACCAGGGTTCCGTTAGAGTTCAACGCCGCCGAGAGGACGTAGAGCAAAGGGAAGACCGCGAAAATGGTGGTGACAACACCCACCAGGTGACGCCATCCTTTGTCTTTAAACCAAACCCCGAAGCTCCGCCGCCGTGGGGCAAGATGTGCCCATCCGGCGTCGTTATTGTTGATGGTGTCCGTGTCCAGAGTCCGTGCTGTTGGCTGGTTCATTAGTTCACGTCCTCGAGTGCTTTGGTCTGCTTGAAGCTGATGGCCGAGATGGTGGCCACGATGATAAAGATGATGATTGCCAAGGCGCTTGCCAAACCGTAGTCACGGCCCGTGCCCTGTCCGAATGCCACCTTGTACACCAGGGTGATCAGAATGTCCGTGGATCCAATGTCTCGGTCCGTGTCCGCGAATCGCGGCCCACCGCCGGTCAGCATGTAAATAACGTTGAAGTTATTGAAGTTGAAGGCGAAGGAGGAGATCAGCAGCGGTGCCACTGAAACCAGGAGCAGCGGCAACTTGATGGAGCGGAAAACGCGCCAAGCTGAGGCGCCGTCCATACGTGCTGCTTCGTCCAGTTCCGAGGGCAAGGACTGCAAAGCGCCGGTGCAAACCAAGAACATGTACGGGAAACCGAGCCAGAGGTTCACTACCAAAACGCTGATTTTGGCCAGGAATGGGTCAGTGAGCCAGCCGATGTTCGCCCCGCCCAGCAAGGTTTGGTTGAGCCATCCGAATTCGGGGTTCAAAATGCCGGACCACACAAGCCCGGAGAGGAACGCTGGGAATGCATAGGGCAGGATCATCAGAATGCGGTAGACCTTTTTGCCGCGGAGGTCTTCACGGTTGAAGGTGATCGCCAAAAACAGGCCCATCACAAAGGTCAGGATGACTGAGGCAATGGAGAAGGTGAAGGTCCACAGGATCACGCCGAGCAGAGGTCCTTGCAGGCTTGGATCGGTGAAGGCCTTGACGAAGTTGGCCATTCCAACATCGATCTTCCAACCCGTGGTGAGAGTCTTGCCGGTTTTATCCGCGAAGGCGCCCTTGCCGTTGTCCGTGTACACAGCACCTGATTCGGTGTCCGTGAAGGTGTCCTTGGCCTTGTCATAGTTCAGCGCCGGCTTGAATTGGTAAGCAGTACTGCCGTCTGCGGTGCGGAGGGTGCCGTCTGCTGCGTTGCTGGAAACCGGAACGGAGATCTTGAGAATCTCCTGCTGGTTGGCCACGATCTCCTGGAACTTCAAGGTGGAGTACCCGGGCAGGGAGTTTGCCTTACCGGTGCCGTCCTTGCCGGCATCACTTTCTTCGGTCAAGGGCTGGCCGGTGCTGCCGAGCTCCACCTTGCCGGTGGGGTCAGTGAACAGAAGGTAGAAGTTGTTGTCCTTGGTCAGGACTGAAGTCTTGTACGCGGGAGAATCCGGTACACGTTTTTGGGCGGTGAGTTGAATCGCCGCAATGGCGTCCTCTTTGGTGCTGTTGTGACCGTCGCCGTAGTTGGTGAAAGCGATGTAACCGCTGAAGAACACCACAAGAACTTGGAACACCAGCAAAAAGAGCACACCTGGCGCAAGGTACTTGGCCGGTAGCCCACCCTTTCGCAGGTAGATCCAGTTGATCGCCAGGACCACTATCGCCGAGATGGCTAGGGCTCCCCAGGACTGGCTGAGGAAGAGCATCATCAAGACGTAAACGGCGAAGGCGTCAACGAGGCCCAGCAGAATAATTTTGATGAGGGTTCCCTTGAGCGAATCGCCGCCGAAGCGCTGCCGCGCCCCTTGGCCTAAAGTTTGATTCTTCTCCGCTGCTGATCTCCGTGAAGATACGGGATCAGGGGCGTTCTCTGATGACTTAGGGACAAGATCTGGCTGTGGCATAACGGGGTTCGATCCTCGAAAGAAGAGTGGTTGGCAAGCTGCCCGGGTGGCAACTGCGTTGGCAGTTTGCACCCGGGCAGCATTGTTAAGACTGTCGGCGCGGTATTAGCCGCCGATCTTGGCCTTAATGCTCGCGGCCATCTTGGTCCAAGCCTCTGTTGGGTCGGCCTTGCCCTTGATGATGGCAAGCTCGGTTGCTCCCCAGTCGGCCCAAACTGCAGACATTTCGGGGATGGCCGGCATGGGAACGCCGTTGGCGCCGATCTTGCCGAACGCTGCCACTACGGGGTCACTCGATGCCTTCTCGAAGGATGCCTTCAATGCCGGCGGACGGCCGCCTGCCTTGAACATGGAGTCCTGAGCAGCCTCTGAGGTCAAGTAGTTGGTGACGAACTCGTTCGTAGCCAAGGCGTTGGCGCTCTTCGCGCTGATGAAGAAGCCGTTGACGCCAATGAACGGCTGAGCGGGAGAGCCGCCGGCAGTGGGGAGTTCGTCCACCGCAAACTTGATGCCCTTCTTCTGTACGTCCGGCACGTTCCAAGGACCCGTGAGGTAGTACGGGGACTGACCGGCAAGGAACTTCTCCTTAGCGATGTCACCGGTGATGTTGGAGTTGATGATCTTCTCGCCAGCGTCACCCCACTGGGCCAGCTTCTTAGCGAAGGCGATGCCTGCGGCGTCGCCGATCAACAGCTGCTTGGCGTCGTAACCGCCGTCGGCAGCCTTACCGAAGACCTGAGAACCCATCGAAGACTGCAAGGGGTACAGGTGGTACGGGTCGCCCTGCTTGGGGTCCATACCTACCAAGAAGGCGTACTTTGCCTTGCCTGCAGCCACTGCCTTCTGGCCGTTGGCAACTACCTCATCCAAGGTGGCAGCCTTAGCGTCCACAATGGCGGTGTTGCGCAGCAGAGCAATGTTTTCCACTGCGTACGGGACACCGTAAAGGGAACCGTTGTAGCTCATGGCCTTGATGGAGGAATCCTGGAAGCCTGCAGCCTTGTCACCGAGTTCAACGGGTGCAATCACACCGTTTTGGACGAACTTACCGATCCAGTCGTGCGGGCCAACAATCAGGTCCGGGCCCTTTCCGGTGGGAACCTGGGTGATGAAGTCATCGCGAACTGCTGCGAAGTCCTTGATCACAAGCTTCACTTCGATGCCGGTGTCTGCCTTGAACTTCTCGGTGATCTCTTTCAACGCCGGTGAACGCTCAGCATCGACCCACATGGTGATGGTGCTGGCGCCGGCGGTTTTGAGGTCAGCCTTAGGAGCAGCGGTGTTTGTTGCGGGGGTGGATCCGCCGCCACAGGCGCTCAGGGCCACGGCCGAGAACAAGGAGAGCGCGCCGGTCGCAAAGACGCGGCGGCTGGTTTGTGTCGAGAGGATGTTGTTCACCGTCATTGGTGTCCTTCCAGAATTCTGCTTCCACCGCTACGGCCTGAGGGCCAGGTGGCATCGTCGGTGATGTGTATCACAACTGTAAACGCTTCCATCACGTGCCGTCAACTGAGTGCAGGCGCCAACGAGATTTCCGCGAAATCCCGCGAAAATAACGAACTCAATGTTGGAAACGCTTTCATTTTTGGGGTGCCATCTCCTACGATGGGCCTATGTCTGTTGACTCCCTACTCGCCACCTCGGCTCCTAGCCTCGGTGAGCTCACGCCACTGCACAGCGCTTCTTCCGCCCACGAATGGTGGCGTTCAGCCGTGATCTACCAGATCTATCCGCGCTCTTTCCGCGACCTCAACGGGGACGGGATCGGCGATCTGGCCGGCATCACCACCGGGCTCCCCCAGCTGGCCGAGTTGGGCGTGGACGCTGTGTGGCTCTCGCCGTTCTACCGCTCCCCACAACGTGACGCCGGATACGACGTGAGCGATTACTGCGACGTTGATCCGCTCTTCGGCAACCTCGCAGACTTCGACACTCTGATTGCCGAAGCCAAGCGCCTCGGCTTGCGAGTCATCGCAGACCTGGTCCCGAACCACTGCTCGGACCAGCACGTGGCCTTCCAAGCAGCGCTGACCGCCCCGGCTGGCAGCACCGAGCGGGACATGTTTATCTTCCGCGACGGCAAAGGCACCACCGGCGAACTGCCCCCGAACAACTGGCAGTCACACTTTGGCGGACCGGCATGGACCCGCATCACCGAAGGTAATGGCGAGCCCGGCCAGTGGTACCTGCACCTCTTTGATTCCTCTCAGCCTGACTTCAACTGGGACAACCCAGCAGTTCACGCAGAGTTCGAGCGGGTTCTGCGTTTTTGGCTGGACCGCGGCATCTCCGGATTCCGGGTGGATGTTGCCCACGCATTGGTCAAAGCCGCTGGTCTTCCTGACTGGGGAGGCCGCGCGGATGGCAACTCCATGCCCGGGTTCCCCGGCCAGGATGCACCAATGTTCGGCCAAGCGGCCCTGCACGACATCTACCGTTCATGGCGGAAGATCCTTGAAGAGTACGGCCCGGACCGGATCCTTTGCGCCGAGGCCAACGTTGACCCACTCCCGCGCCTGGCGCAGTGGGTGCGGCCGGACGAAATGCACCAGGCCTTCAACTTCCCGTTCCTTCACGCCGGACTGGACCTAAGCCGCTTGCGTCAGGTGGTCTCGGATTCCCTGACCGCCCTTGATGATGTGGGTGCGCCGAGCACTTGGGTGCTGTCCAATCACGACGTCGTCCGTCACGCCACGCGTTTCGGTTACAACGGTGCCGGCCCGCGAGATGGCGATGGAATTGGCCCTAACGATCCGCAACCGGACGAGACTCTGGGACGTCAGCGTGCCGCGGCGGCCACTGCTTTTATGCTCGGTTTGCCGGGCGGCGCTTACCTGTACCAAGGCGAAGAACTTGGTTTGCCGGACGCCATCAACATTCCGGGCGGACTGCGCCAGGACCCCACTTTCGCTCGCACGGGCGGGGCGAGGATCGGCCGCGACGGTTGTCGCGTGCCGCTGCCTTGGCGCGCTGGTGAACTGCACGCTGGTTTCGGTGACGGGGCTGAGCCGTGGCTGCCGCTGCCTGACTCTTGGAACTCGCTGGCGCGGGACACACAAGAGTTAGATCCGGCGTCGCACTTGAATTTTTACCGCGAAATGTTGGCGCTGCGAGCCTCCTTGGGCTTGGGCCAGGGTTCGCTGGCATGGGCCGAAGATTTCTGCACTGAAACCTCCCTCGCCTACGTGAACGGCAGCACCCTGGTCATTATCAACCTCGGTGAGGAAACGCTGGTCTTGCCCGAGGGCGAGGTTTTGTTGCGCTCACACCAGGGGCGCGGCGATGATGCGCAGACGGCGTCACAAGAAGTGGGAACTGAGCCGGAAGCACTAGGCTCTTCAGAGGCCATTTGGCTTCGAATAAGCTGATTTCTTTTCAGGAGCAACCATGACCGGCATCAAGGACGTAGCCGAACGGGCGGGGCTTTCGGTAGCCACCGTTTCGCGCGCCCTGAGCGGCAAGGGCAACGTCTCGGCCGCAAGCCGGGAACGCGCACGTGCCGCTGCAGCCGAGCTCGGTTTTGTGGCTTCGTACCATGCCTCGAGTTTGGCTTCTGGCCGCACTCACAACGTGGGTCTGATGGTGCCCTCGGTTCACCGGTGGTTTTACTCCGCCGTGATCGAGGGCGCCTCAGCCGCGCTCCTGGAGGCCGGCTATGACCTCACTTTGTACAACATTGGCGAGGACCCGCAGCGCCGCCACAGTGTGTTAAATGACTTCCTCCTGCGCAAGCGGGTGGACGCAGTGATCGCTGTGTCCTTGGAACTTAATCAGGACGAGATCGGGCAGCTATTAGCGGTTCACCGGCCCATTGTGGGCATCGGTGGTCCGCTACCGGGGGCCGCCACCATCCGGATTGATGACTTTGCCATTGCAGAGCAAGCCACCCACCACCTCATTACCTTGGGCCATAGCAAGATCGCGCACATGACCGCGGACGAAGTTTACGATCAAGACTTTCGCCTGCCGGGTACCCGCCGCGGTGGATTCGAAAAAGCAATGAACGACGCCGGATATCCGGTTCGTCCCGAATGGCTAGTTTCCGCTGACTTCACCATTGAAGGCGCATACGCCACTGCCCGGCAGTTCCTCGCTAGCATCCGGGAACGGCCTACCGCCGTTTTTGCCGCCTCGGATGAAATGGCCATTGGAATCATTGCTGCCGCGCGTGATTTTGGGCTACGAGTACCTGAGGATCTCTCGGTGATCGGCATCGACGGGCACAACCTTGGCAAACTATTTGGACTCACCACCATCGATCAAGATGCTCAAGGCCAAGGCGCTCTGGCCGTCCAAACCCTACTGACCGCAGTGAGTCAGCGGGAGGACATGGCAGCCAGCGACACTCGGCACCCCACCAAGCTCGTAGTTAGAACCAGCACTGCAGTGCCCCGGCGCGACTCCTAGTCCAATTTTTATGGATGATTCGTCCAGACTTCGCGGCTAACGTTGGGGTATGGGAATCACGCACTCGAGCACAGTTCCGGCACCAATTGACGAAGTTTTTGCTTGGCATTCCAGGCCCGGCGCTTTCACCCGCCTTGCGGCCCCGTGGCAACCAGTCCGGGTGCTTGAAGAAAGCACTTCACTGCGCGATGGCCAGGCAGTGATGGCACTACCGGGTGGGGTTCGTTTGCTGGCCAAGCACAACCCCAAAGGCTATGAACCGCCGTTGAAGTTTATGGATGAAATCGGCGGCGCCGGTTTTGCGTCGCTCAAAGTGGGCGCCGCCTTCCCTTGGCATCATTCGCACGAGTTTGCTGCACTCAATGACGCAACCACGCAGATGACCGACCGTGTGGAGACGCCCGCGAGTGCGCACTTCCTGCGACCCATGTTCATCTACCGGCACCGTCAGCTGGCCGAAGATCTGGCGGTCCATGCACGCGCTGCTGCGGCCGGTGTTAAGCCGCTCACCGTCGCTATGACAGGAGCCTCGGGAACAGTGGGCACGGCCTTGGCTGCATTCCTGAGCACTGGCGGCCACACAGTGGTGCGCTTAGTACGGCATCGGCCCAAAAACTCGCAGGAACGTCTCTGGGATCCAATGAACCCTGCCCCTGGACTACTTGATGGTGTGGACGCCGTTGTCCACCTCGCTGGCGAATCAATCTCCGGACGTTTTACAACAGCTCACAAAAATGCCATCCGGGACAGCCGAATTACGCCCACCCGCTTGCTCGCCGAGGCCGCAGCGGCTGCTTCTGCCGCTGGCGGTTTTGGACCCAAAACCATGGTGGTTGCCTCAGCGATCGGCTACTACGGCCCGGACCGGGGCGAAGAAGAGCTTACCGAAGACAGCTCCCGTGGCGAAGGGTTCCTCGCTGAAGTGGTGAGTGACTGGGAAGCGGCCACCCACCCGGCCAGTGAAGCTGGACTTCGTGTGGTTCAGGTTCGGACCGGGATTGTGCAATCCACGCGTGGCGGTGTTCTGAAACTCATGCGTCCCCTTTTTGAGGCGGGCGTTGGCGGCCGGGTAGGTTCTGGGCGTCAATGGTTCGCGTGGATCGATCTCGAAGACCTCATCGACACCTACCATCGTGCATTGACCGATCCGGCATTCTCCGGGCCAGTCAATGCTGTGGCACCACACGTCCTGCGCAATGGCGACTACGCCACAACGCTGGGCAAAGTACTGCACCGGCCAGCCGTTGTTGCTGTTCCCGGCTTTGGCCCCCGGCTGCTTTTGGGGAACGAAGGCGCTCTTGAACTAGCCGAAGCTAGCCAGAAGGTCCTACCAGCCAAGCTCCTTGCCGCAGGGCACAGCTTCCGCCGGCCCGAGCTTGAGGCTTCACTTCGTCACCAGTTGGGTCGGTTCTAGGCTGTCTGAAAGCGTTTGCTAGATTGCCTTGCCCGGGTTCAAGATCCCAGCGGGGTCAAAGAGTTCTTTGATCCGGCGCTGTATTTCGCGCACGGCTTCGGGCTGTTCTTGGCCAATCCAACGCAACTTGTACTGTCCAATACCGTGTTCGCCGGTAATAGTTCCACCCATTTCTAGCGCTACGGAAATTGACTCGTCTAGGGCCGCGTTGAGTCGAGTCACAGCCTGCGAATCGTCACGTTCATCCACCCAGAAGGTGGGGTGCAAATTGCCGTCTCCAGCGTGTGCCACCACTTTGAGTTGGACTTGGTTCTTCGCCGCCATCACTTCAAGGGCTGCAACATAATCAATAAGCCGTGATCGCGGCACAGCAACGTCTTCGCCCACCCGGAATTCGTCGTCGGTTTCTACACCGCGGCTATTACGTCGGAGCTCAACTAGTTGTTCTGCCTCAGCATTAGCTTCCGTACTGACAGTGGCACCGCCGGCGCGCAACACTTCACGGACCACTTCTGCTTCAGCGGCAGCACCAAAGCCGTCAGTCTGGATCAAAAGCAGGGCCTGGCCTCGTTCAGCGAGGGTAGAACCAAAGGTGTCGTCGAGCTGGCGCAAGGATCCGCCGTCGAGCAGTTCCATAATGGCTGGTTGGACGCGCGCTTTACCCACGGCCAGCACCCCTGCCGCGGCCATTGGGAAGTTGGGGTAGAACGCAGCGAGTGTGTGAACGTCACGGGGCAGGTACCGCAAGCGCACGGTAATTCCGACGACGATTCCCAGACTGCCCTCGGAACCCACCAAAAGACTGGTCAGGTCATAACCCACCACACCCTTAAACGTGTTTTTGCCTGTGTGGATCAGTGAACCGTCAGCCGTGACCACGTCCAAGGCCAAGACAGAGTCCCGGGTGACGCCGTATTTGGCACACCGCAACCCGCCGGCGTTGGTGGCGACGTTGCCGCCGATGGTGGACATTTTGAAACTTGCCGGGTCCGGCGCATACATCAGGCCGTAGGCGGCTACTGCTTCGTTGAGATCAGCGTTGATCACCCCGGGCTCAACAACGGCGATCTCGTCATCTGCGTGGACCGCCAATATACGGTTCATCTTTTCAAGGCTCAGCACAATGCAGCCGGCTGAGGCGTGGGCACCCCCAGAAACACCAGTGCCAGCGCCCCGTGGAACGATCGGCACACGGTGCTTGGCACAAAGCCGAACGATGTTTTGAACGTCTTCAACCGAGCCCGCCCAGACGACGGCTTGCGGTAAGTGGAAGTCGGTGACTGGCGCTTGATCAACGGCGTAGGTTTTTAGCTCTGTGGGGTCAGTTGAGAACTGTTCCGGGGCGAGTACGGCACTGAGTTCTTCGAGAAATGTCACTTCTGGTCTCCTTTGGTGCCAACCGTTGCCGGGCCACCCATAAAACGAACAAATGCTGCCAAGACAACCGGCCAGCCCTTGAGGTAGCTCTCCCGCTCCGTCTGTGGGTCTTCCACTCCTTCAAAGCCGAGGTGGGTGACGCGCACTTCCGTACCTTTCTCCAGCGGACGGAAAGCCACAATGATCTCCGAGGACCACACGGCCGACTTACCCGGATGCCACACCGCACGGAAATTCAGCGGCGGCTGCCAATCATCGATGCTCCCCCACACGTTGGTCCTGCCGTCGTCGGCGGTTTCCAGAATGAGGTTCTCTTCAAACTCAACGTGGCTGTCTTCTCCGTACACACCGAACTCGGCCAGCGGCCACCACAAATGAGTGTGCTCGGTAAATCCAATAAATGCCTGGGCAACCGGGGCGCCTACGGTGACCTCGGTAATAACCGGGTCCAACTCTTCGGCTGGTTCTTGCGGGCCAGGTGCATGGCTAAAGATGTTTTCCACACTTGTACTTTACCCACACCGAATCAGAACACCGTCGAGTGGGTGGGTGATGCTGTTTAGAACCACCTCTAAGGGCCGTTTTCTGCCCGTTCGGGATATGAACTAACAGAGGTTTTGTCCTGGCCGGGCGGAGCGCTGGGGTTTTAGGGGTGCCGGCTTGCGGGTGAGGGTATCAAGGGCGCTGGCTTCGGGGTTTTAGGAGGGGATTTAGGGATGCTGACTCCGGGGTTCCAGGGCCGGCGTCGAGTGGGCCGGGTTGGGCGAGTGTGTGGTTGTTAAAGTAGTAAAGCCCCGTACCTGTGGGGTGCGGGGCTTTACTATGAATGGTTGTCCGGCGGTGTCCTACTCTCCCACACCCTCCCAGGTGCAGTACCATCGGCGCTGTGGGCCTTAGCTTCCGGGTTCGGAATGGGACCGGGCGTTTCCCCCACGCTATGACCGCCGTAACCCTTTGACCCTGTCCCCCAACCATGTGGTGGGGCGGGTAGTCTTTGGTTACAACAATAGTGGATAAACCATGGGCAAACACGTGGTGTGTTTGTTACTGGTTCCTGTATTTTGTTGTGTATTTTGTTGTGTTTTTTTGTTCCCTGTTCAATAACAGCCTCCCCTGGGTGTGACCAGGTTTGGTGTTGTTGTTTGGGAACCACATAGTGGACGCAAGCAGTCTTGTTCTCTTTACCCAACACAACCCACAAGTGGGGGGTGTTGGTGTGGTGTAAGTTATCGGCCTATTAGTACCGGTCAGCTTCACGAGTCTTTAGTCCCCGCTTCCACATCCGGCCTATCAACCCAGTGGTCTGGCTGGGGGCCTCTCACACACAAGGTGTATGGAAATCTCATCTTGAAGCAGGCTTCCCGCTTAGATGCTTTCAGCGGTTATCCCATCCGAACGTAGCTAATCAGCGGTGCACTTGGCAGTACAACTGACACACCAGAGGTTCGTCCGTCCCGGTCCTCTCGTACTAAGGACAGCCCTTCTCAAATTTCCTGCGCGCGCAGCGGATAGGGACCGAACTGTCTCACGACGTTCTAAACCCAGCTCGCGTACCGCTTTAATGGGCGAACAGCCCAACCCTTGGGACCTACTCCAGCCCCAGGATGCGACGAGCCGACATCGAGGTGCCAAACCATGCCGTCGATATGGACTCTTGGGCAAGATCAGCCTGTTATCCCCGAGGTACCTTTTATCCGTTGAGCGACGGCCATTCCACAATGTACCGCCGGATCACTAGTCCCGACTTTCGTCCCTGCTTGAGATGTCTCTCTCACAGTCAAGCTCCCTTGTGCACTTACACTCGACACCTGATTGCCAACCAGGCTGAGGGAACCTTTGGGCGCCTCCGTTACTTTTTAGGAGGCAACCGCCCCAGTTAAACTACCCATCAGGCACTGTCCCTGACCCGGATTACGGGCCGAAGTTAGATGTCCAAAGTGACCAGAGTGGTATTTCAACGATGACTCCACAACAACTAGCGTCGCTGCTTCACAGTCTCCCACCTATCCTACACAAGCCACTCCGAACACCAATACCAAACTATAGTAAAGGTCTCGGGGTCTTTCCGTCCTGCTGCGCGTAACGAGCATCTTTACTCGTACTGCAATTTCGCCGAGTTTATGGTTGAGACAGCGGGGAAGTCGTTACTCCATTCGTGCAGGTCGGAACTTACCCGACAAGGAATTTCGCTACCTTAGGATGGTTATAGTTACCACCGCCGTTTACTGGGGCTTAAATTCTCAGCTTCGCCCTTACAGGCTAACCGGTCCTCTTAACCTTCCAGCACCGGGCAGGAGTCAGTCCGTATACATCGTCTTGCGACTTCGCACGGACCTGTGTTTTTAGTAAACAGTCGCTTCCCCCTGGTCTCTGCGGCCCCGATCCCCTCCCACCAGCAAGTGGTGTTCAAGGTTGGGGCCCCCCTTCTCCCGAAGTTACGGGGGCATTTTGCCGAGTTCCTTAACCATAATTCTCTCGATCGCCTTAGTATTCTCTACCTGATCACCTGTGTCGGTTTGGGGTACGGGCGGCTAAAACCTCGCGTCGATGCTTTTCTCGGCAGCATAGGATCACTGAATCCCCCCATACGGGAGTCCCATCAGATCTCAGGCACCATGAATGGCGGATTTGCCTACCATTCGCCCTACATCCTTAGACCGGGACAACCATCGCCCGGCTCAGCTACCTTCCTGCGTCACACCTGTTAATACGCTTACCTCCTAGGATCAGGTCCCACGCCGCACACCCGGT
>NZ_JBNPEO010000018.1:0-22763 GCF_050490315.1 Pseudarthrobacter sp. J1738
GAAACTTTTTTTAGGAATTCGTTCTCCCGTTCCACTTCACGTAACCGGATTTCCATCGCCTTGTACTTCGCTGCATCAACCGGGGTGTCCGGTGTTCGGGCGCCGCCAGTCTCGCCTTCACGGTCGAGCCTGATCCAGCGTTTGAGAGCGGTCAGGGAAACGCCAAGCTCAACGGCTACCAGAGCTAATGGCCGGCCAGAGGAACTAGCCAACGCAACAGCATCAGCCTTGAACTCATCAGAATAGGTGGGTCGAGAAGACATGAGAACAATCCTTTCAAAGACTGTCTCAGATCAGTAGTACACCTCAATCAGCAGGGAGACTGTCTACCAGTACCTGCGCCAACCCAAGCAGGCGGGGAGCCCTCATCCTGCAGAGTAGCCCGCCGTTCTGTAGCTTGAAGGCATATGAGGGCACTCCTGCTGCGCCAGCGCTCCGCGCGTATGTTCTCCGCTTTCAAACGGAGGCTCATACAGCCCCTTTGCGGTGAATGTGTTAGATTCTATTTATCAGACATCGCCCCCCTCTGAGCCTCGGCTCAAGGGGGCGATTTTCATTGTGCGACAAACGGTGAAGCGTGGAGTATACGAAGGAATTTAAAGAGCGCGACGAGCTGCTTCAACAACTCGAAGTCCGTGGCCTCGCGATTCCTGACCGCGGTGAGGCGCTCAACTTCCTGACACGTGTCGGCTACTTCCGCTCCGGCGCGTACCGATACGTCTTCCGGAGGCTACTCCCGGCGGACAAGATCGATGCTCGCCTGCACCAGTACCGGTCAGACGACTACATACCTGGTGCGAGCATCGAGCACGTCATGAAGCTGGAAGCATTCGACTTCAAGTTGGCCCGGGTCTGTCAGGAAGCCTTGCTTGAATTCGAGGTGCGCCTAAGGGCAGCCATCGCCCACACGCTCGCCTCGAGGAACGTCGCAGCTCATGCATCCAAAGAGTATTTGGATGCGCAAAGTTGCGATAAAGCAGCCGGCGAGCACACAAAGTTTGACGCATGGACGAAGACCTGGCGGGACGCTGTTTCTTCCGGCGCGGAAGACGAAGACTTCCTCAAGCACCACCTGTTAAAGTACCCGGAACAAGATGTACCCATCTGGGCTGTCACTGAAGTATTGAGCTTCGGAAATCTGCCATTCCTATACGACCTCATGCAGACCCAGGACGCGCGCTTGGTCGCACGCATGTTTGGATTCGCCCACCCCAGCCGCTTCGGTGCCGTGCTGCGTATGATGGTGGACTTTCGAAACACGTGCGCCCACGGCTCGCGTCTTTTCAACCGCGCGTTCAAAAGACCACTTTCACTTCGCGAACATGACACAGACAGCGATCTCCTAGCCCACTTGCTCGAACCCGACTTCACGGTCACGCCCAAAGCACATCAGAGGCTCTATATCTACGCCGCCGTCATGGCCTTCATGCTCAAATCTCACACGAGTGGCACAAACTGGCACCTGACCTTCAAGACGCAAATCAGAAAACTGGACATCAAGCTTCAAGCACCGGACGGTTCCGACCTCATCTCACCGGAGGTGAGTATGGGCTTTCCCGCCAGTTGGTTGGACTTGGACCTATGGAAGCCCAAGCCCTGAAACTGGTTCACGTTGTTGGTGCCCCGTGCGAATAATGCTGGCACCAGGGTGATCTCAGGTTGACGGAATATAAGCTATCGGCTTTTCGGACCCCGGTCCAGAACGGCCCAGAAGGGGCTGTACGGCGCTCCCCTCACGAGCATGCCACCCGGCAGCCCTGACGAATGAGGCTGCATGGAGCGCGCTGGAGCGGATGTCGGGGGTTGTAGGACGGCTTTTCGTCTGGAACCGCGCGCCGGTATCGAAGAAGTTGATGCTCTAGTCCTGGGCGGAGGAGGTCCAGCGTGAACGGATCGTCCGCGTCGCGGACCTCGCGCAGCTGCTGGGCGTGTCCCTGATGACCGTCCGGCGCGACATCGACGCGCTGGACGCTGCCGGCGCCGTGGAGAAAATCCACGGCGGGGCCAAGCTACCGGGCGGCGCGAGCACCCACGAGCCGGGTTTCGAGCTGAAGGTAACCCAGCTGCAGGAGGAGAAAGCCGCGATCGCTCAGGAGGCGGCCGCCCAGGTGCGCGAGGGTGCGGCGGTGGGCCTCAGCGCCGGCACCACCACCTGGGCGCTCGCCCGGCTGCTGTGGTTGGGCCCCGGATCACGGTGGTCACGAACTCGGTGCGGATCGCCGACGTCTTCCACCAGGGCTCCTCGCCGTCGACGGTGATCCTCACCGGCGGCGAACGCACACCCTCGGATGCCCTGGTGGGGCCGCTGGCAACGTCCGCGCTGAAGCAGCTGCACCTCGACGTCCTCTTCCTGGGCGTCCACGGCGTGGATTCCGACGCCGGCTTCACCACCCCGAACGTGCTGGAAGCCGAGACGGACCGCGCGTTCATGGCCGCCGCCCGCCGGGTGGTGGTGCTGGCCGACCACACCAAGTGGGGCACCTTCGGCATCAGCACTATCGCCAGCCTGGAGGAAGCCGACGAACTCATCAGCGACGACGGGCTTCCCGGCGAGGCCCGGCGTATCCTCAGTGAACGGGTGGGCCGGCTGAGGCTGGCGCCCACCGTCTCGTCTGTGGCGGCCGAGGCCAGGTAGCGACGCAGTAGGTATGACCTTTGTCGGATCGTCGAGAGGAGAGTGGCTGGAAGCTTTATCCCTCGTCCACTTGAGTTGCGGTAAACAGGAGTTGCGTATATGGACCGTCGCATTGGCGGGGTGCGCCCAAATTCCGACGCGCGCAACGTGACTTTCTGCATCTGTCCTGCTGACTGAGGCCCCAGCATGGCAGTGGACATGGGGTCGCATTCCATGCGGTCAGAGCACTCTTGCAGACGCATCGTAGGCGGGAAGGGTCCATCAGGGACTTCGATAGGCTCCCTAGCCATCACGTCTGGGCCGTACGCGAGATGGAAACCGTCCCGGTGCCGGTTGAGTCGACAGCAGCCGGTCGCGTTCCTCTGCTGTTACCGGCAGCAAAGATCCGTGCCGCGCTCCGGACGGAAGAGCCGCATGTGGAACGGGCGTCCACTCCCCCGAGGCCGGATCTGAGGCGTGGAACAGTCGGCAGCCCCGTAATCCGTACTCGTCGATGAGTAGCCAGGCGCCCTCGCCGTCGATAGCAGCAGTGACCGCTGGTCCCTCACCGTAGCCCGCCCTCTCCAAGGCTCGACTGCAGTGCGGGTTCGCCGCCGGCGATCGGAATAAAGGACGTGGGTTCCGTACCATTGCTGACAGCAAACCTGAGTTGTTCGCCGTTCTCTGCCGCCTCGGAGGTGAAGTAAGCCAGGAGGTAGGCGGCAGGGTTCCCGTTCACGGCAAGACTTCGATCGCCCTGGCAAGCACTCGTAGTACGCGCTTGCCCCACGTCTCAACGACGACGCGGCCGTCGCCGCGCACCCAGCACAACCTATTTCGTTTCTCAGTTATCGCCAGCATATAAGAGTAGCCCTCCAATGAAATTGCGGACGGGTAATTATGGTTCAGTGTCTGGTCCGGCGAATCAGTCGTCCTCAGGGAGTCAGAAGTCGCTGGGACCGTCGCCAGCGAGACCTCTGCCGTGGTTGACGCTTGTTGATGAGGGTGGGCGGGGTTAAGCCACCCACCCCCTTGCTTGGGAGGGACGGCCTCTACTTCTTCTTTTTCGATTCGATGGTTACCGGATCAGAGGTTCCTTCGCCATCTTCGAGGCCATCTGCCGTGGCAACGACCCTGACAGACAGGTTGGTCCCGGCGTCGGCGGTCTCTGTCTTGTAGATGGCGGAGGTTGCCCCCGGGATGGGGGCTCCGTTGCGGAGCCACTGGAAGCTGAGTTTCGCACCCTCCGGGTCCGTGCTCACCATCGCGGTGAGCTTTTTACCGACCATGGCTTTTCCATCCAACGGCGCGATAGTGACGGCCACCGTCCTGTGCAGTGTGATGGTGTATGTTTTCGTTGCCGCACCGTCGGCTGCAGTGACCGTTACGGTTGCCGTCGGGCCACCGGCGAACTGTTTGACCGAGACGGTGGCGTCGCCGTCTACCGGCACGGCACTGATCTGCGGCTCAGCCGAACCCGTTCCCGGCAGGGAGAGCGGGTACTCAGTGATGGCTGGCTCGAACCCCGCCAAAGCAAGACCGTCGGCGCGGATTACCCCTGCATTTGCCACAGAAGCCGCCGCAGGCCTCAGGACGTTTATCTGGGCTTCCGACACTGTCATGTAAGTTCCTGTGGAGGCCAGCACGAAGCGAACACCCGTCGCGCTTACTCCTCCTAGCTGAACCTGGACAAACGGAGCTCCAACCGCGGGTTTGACGACTTCGACGACACCGTTATTCGCAGTTTCCCACGTCTCCGTCCCGGGCACGCGATACTGCACTTCGACTGTCTTCGCCCAGCTTGTGTTGGACCCGTCGGCGTAGAACTGAAGTGAGGCGTCGCTGAGGACCTCTGTCGAGGGGAAGGTGTAGCTGAGCGTGTCTCCGGTCCGTCCTTGCGGAGTCCAGTTCGACCATGCTTTGTCGGTGGCTACCCCGTTTCGGGTTCCTTCGATGCTGTAACCGGACTCGGTGAACGTGGCCGTCGCGGTGGTCTCCGTTGCGGGTGCCACGTTGACTTTCTGAGGTTCGGTCATGATGACGGACAGCGTGGCCTTCAAAGGTTGCGCGTTCGGATCATTGGATTTTGCCGTACCGGTGACCGACACGAGACCCGGTTGACCGAAGCTGGCGTCATTCAGACCGGACCAGTCCCACACCACGTCGGTGTTGAACCGATTCGTGCTCGAGCCTATTCCGGCGGGAACTGCAACCGGGGCTGCGGCCTGGACCTGGCCAAGCGTGGCGCCGGCGACTGTGGTTATTGAGGTGGGATCGGTGTAGGTGAAGGTTCCGATCTCAACGGTGGCCGTCACATCCGGAACGGGATGCCCGAAAACATCGGTTGCTGAGCCCTGCACCTGGACGGTTCCGGACTTGGACCAGTCGAGGGATCCGGTTTCCCAGGTTACCGGGACGGCTGCCCCTTCAACAGAACCGTAGACCGGGACAACCGTTGACGGGAGTGTCGCCGGGATGCCGGGTACCGTGCTGACCGTCACAGGGCGGGCCCCGGTAACCTCTGTGGACCTTACGGAAAACGCCTGGTTGGAGCCGTTGGTTGAGTGATAGGTGCCTACCGCGGCGCCGTCGGTGGTCGCCTCTCCTCCGATGTCCAGCGCCAGAGGAGCCGCGACGTTGACGAAGCTGTACGTCTGACCGTCCGTGGTCGTGGGGTACCACTGCGCCTGCGGGTTAGTTGTGGCCGCTTCTGCTGACAAGTCGAGCAGGTGGGTTCCGTTCGAATCTGCGGTGAGGGTGCGTCCATCCTTGTTCGTGAGCCGGTAGCGTTCTTTGTGGGTATCGCCGTCGGTGAGTTTGGTCAGCGTCCAGCTTTGGGCGTTGGCCGTCGACTCGTCGGTGGCCAGTGTCCGGATTGTCGTGGGGCTGGAACTGGCGGAGTCTGGTGCTTCGGCGGTGAGGGCTTTTCCGCTCTGCACTCCGACCAGCTGTACTGTCTTGCCGGCCTGCAGGCCGCTTGCATTCTCAGCTACTCCGGACACTCCGTCAACCAGGAGGGTGGATACTGAATTGGCGGGAACTATGACAACGGCGCTCTTGGCGGCGGTGTCGACGGAGACCGGTGTGCCGGGAACCAGGGCGTTTTCGGTGACCGCGTCTGCCGGTGACTCCGTGGTGACGATCGGGGTGATCGTTGCTCCGGGGGCGATCGCGTCGAACTTGGACAGGTCCACTGTCACGGCCTGGCTTTCGTTGGTCGCGTTGGCGTGAACGAGGACCGCTCCGGAGTCATCGCTCTTCACGGCCGCGGTGGTGTTGGTGTCGTTCGTCGGGACGATGAAGTCGCCCGGACGGATGTAATGGGTGAAATTTCGGACGGTGTTGTACTTGGAGTTCGTTTTTACTGTGCAGGAGGGATCTGCGTCGCCATCGGCAAGGCGGCGTTCGGACATGCCCTCGGCATTGCAGTCGAAGTCGATGAAGACACTTCCCCAGTTCTTATTCTCGACTTTCTGCATGTTGTAGTAATCCTCGACGGGCTGCCAGAAGATCCATGCGGAGGGCTCCAGCTCGCGGAGGTCATCCATGATGCGGCCTGCCATGCCGATTCCGTTGTTGATGTTTGTCTGATTGAAACCGGTTCCGTCCCAGTCCCCCTCGACTTCACTCATCCATAACGGCTTTTCTGAAGTCTTGGCGATGTCCCTGACCTCGACTCGGCCGGACGTGCCGTAGGTGTGGACGTTCAGGCGGTCGATGTCGTCCCGTGCTTCGTCGGTGTAACCATTCCAGTCCTCCACAAACTTGGACGGATTCGTCTCATCGGGTGCGGCAAGAAGCGCCCCGGTGGTCGTGTCCGGCTTTGCGAGTTCATCGGCCAGGGCCTGGATGATCTTATCCTGCAGTGCGGGGCCTGCGTGGGCTCCTTCCTGCCGGCCATGCAGCAGGTTCCCTGAGTCGTCGAACCATGTCCCCCAATAGCCGGTGTTCGGCTCGTTCAGGGGCTCGATGGAGTCGAAGGAAATCCCGGTTTCGGCTTCGATGTGCTCGGTGACCGTCTTCAGATACTTTGCGAACTTGGCGGCGTCTTCACTCTTTATCTGGTCGGTTGAGCTATCAAAGCCTCCGGTCGCGTATCCGCTTTCTGTCATGAAGTACGGTGGGGAGTTGCTGAAGGCCTCCCACTTGGTGATCCGGTCTTTCAGTGCCGTGATCCACCACCGCTGGGTGGCGTCGGCATCAAAGTTATAGTCTTCAGGCTGGTCCCCCGTCCACGCTGCGTCGTAGCGCTCACGGTCTGCGTAGTTGGACGTAATGGGTCCTTGCGCGTCACTGGCGTTGAGATCCGGGTTCCACCATCCTTCGACTGCTGCCCCGGCACGCATATAGTCATCGGGGACGTCGCTTGCGTTGCCGCCTCCGATGTTGTACCGGGCGATGTTGAGGTTTAGACCGTCCTCACCGAACACTTTGTCGAAAAGGTCCTGTCTCACGCTTTCGGGGTATCCGCCGGTGGCGTTGGCGAACCAGACGAGACTGGTGCCCCATCCTTCGAAGGCGTCGCCCTTATAGGAAGGATTCGGCGTTATGGTCAGAGGTTGCGCGGCGGCGGCCGGCTCTTCGGCGGCCGCACCCGGCGAGGCCAGTGGCAGGAGGCCGAGGGATGCAATCACGGCGGCTGCGGTGGCTGAGGCGAGCCAAACGCATGGACCTGATTGTCGGGACATCGTTGTCATGGAACATTGCCTTTCTTTGGTTTCAGCGGGTCCCGACCTGATGGAGGGATTCTGCTGCCCAACGGGTGGGAGCGGCTGGGGCGCTGGGTTTCTGATGTTGAA
This sequence comes from Pseudarthrobacter sp. J1738, assembly GCF_050490315.1. Lineage (NCBI taxonomy): Bacteria > Bacillati > Actinomycetota > Actinomycetes > Micrococcales > Micrococcaceae > Pseudarthrobacter > Pseudarthrobacter sp. J1738. Next base: position 7,414 of record NZ_JBNPEO010000018.1, read on the forward strand.
GACGTACGGATAGGCCAGTCAGGCGGGGAACGTATGCTCCCCGTCTGACTTTTCGGTCCTGATTATCTGATGGTGAAGGTGGTGGTATGGGTTGTGGGGTCGGTCCCGGCGGTGTACTGGAGCGTGTGAGTGCCGGGCTTCAGCCCGTTGGTGGAGAGGTTGTATCGGTAGGTTGAAGTAGCCGGGTCGAAGGTGAATTTCTGGCCTGGTTGGCTGTTGCCGGGACTGGGCACGGTCTGTGCTCCGTCGAGGCTGATGGCCTGAACAGTAATGGCCGAGGAGGAGAGGTTAGCTCCGGCGGCATCGGTCAGGTGTAGCTTCAGCGTCAGCACGGAGCCGCTGCGAACTGGCTTCGAGAGGTCGGTTGTAACGGCCACCCCGTAGGTCACGCTGAACGCCCGGGTTATGTCCGGCGCCGCCAGATAGTTCTCGTTGCCGGCTTGTGCTGCGGTGATGGTGCAGGTGCCGGGGCTCCCCGGGTGTGCGGAGTCTCCGGTTACGGTGCAGCTTCCGCTGGCCTGGAATGTCACGGGCAGACCTGAGGTGCCGGATGCGAGGAGCGGGATGTCAGGGCTTCCGGTCATCTGGTCGGCAAGGGCGTCAAACGTGATGCTTTGTGCTGCTTTGGCAATCACGAAGCTCTGTGTAACGGCAGGCGCCGCTGAGAAACTTTCATTTCCCCGCTGCTCGGCGGTGATGGAGCATTCGCCTGCCCCAGTGATGTGAACAGTCGATGCAGCTACGGTGCATTGCCCCGCGGCGGTGAACGAGACGGGAAGCCCGGAGGTAGAGGATGCGGTGAGGGTGAAGTCCTCGGATCCGAATGTCCGCCCTTCCAAGGTGTCGAAGCTGATGGCCTGGGGTGCTGGGTGGCTGTAGACCTGGACCTCGACCAGCCCCGCCGCCCATGCTGCTGCGCTTCCGTTGTGGTCGTTGACGACATTGGTGACGCTGACACGGACGTAACGGTATTGGCCGGAGAGTGGGTTGCTCTTGAATCCGACAACTTTGTTGCCGCCTTCACTAACCAGCCGGGTCCAGGTGCTCCGGTCATTGCTGGCTTCGACCGTGTACTGGCTGTAGGTCTCGGATCCGTTGTAACTGCGGAAGCTCAGATCGATGCGGCTGAGGTCCTGCTCCTGTTCGAGGTCGACTTCCCAGGTGTACGGCACTCCTGGGGGCTGGTAATAGTTGCTGTTGTCGCCGCTGACGTTCAGGTTGAATAAGTTGCCGTCATTCGCGGCCGTGGCCGGAAATGAGGGGTTCGTTCCGGCAGCTGTTACCGGCTTCCCCTGCGAGACCAGCCGGTCCGAAGGAACGCTGACGGAACCGGTCGTGGCGTCAAAGGACCAGGACGGCTGGTAGTTCATCGCCGCCTCCGGGGCCTTGTCGCCTTCGACGGCATTGAATGCCAGTGGCAGCCAGACGTAAGTGGAGGATCCGAGGGCCTTGGAATTCCATCGGTCGCCCATGTAGACGTACTCCCGGTGCCCGTCCTCGCCTTGAATCGTCATGATGTTGGTGGGCTGGCTATAGAACGTGGTGTTGTTCCCGACGGGCGTCAGCTCGGACCAGCCGTGGGGGTCGGAAATGTTCTTGGTGGATGAGTACATCGTCTGGTTCGGGTACCAGCCTGATTGGCTTGATGTGAAGGCGTAGTAGTAATCTCCGGCCTTAACCAGCGCCGGGGCTTCCCTGCGTTGGCCTTCGAATACCTCATATGAGTTCTGCCAGTCCACGTCGGCGTAGTCAGGGGTGAGCTTATACATCCTCATCGTCATGTGGTCTTCGGCCGAGATCAGATAGGCGTCGGCTGAGTCGGGGTCTTTGAAGACAGTGAAGTCCCGTGAGCCGTATCCCCATTTGCCGTCCCCGCCTGTGTAGGTCGGATCCTCTTCCGGGGTGCCGACCGATCCGGCCCCGGGCCGGAAGTGGCGGTCGAATGCGTAGTCCCCGTCAACACTGGTACTTGTTGCGACCATAAGGTGTGAGGCGGCATAGCTGTCAGCAGTCTCCCAGTGGCCCCAAAGTACGTAGGTCCCTGTCTTCTCATTGAAGACCAGCTTTGGGCGCTCTACCTTCGCGTTGACGAGGGCCGGGTCACTTTGGGGAGTCAGGATGTCCTTGACATACGTCCAGTTTTTTAGGTCTTGGGACTTGTAGAGACTGACGCCAAGGAAACTGGCACTGTTGTGGCTCTTGTTTTCACCGACCCAGTAGTACCAGCCGTCCTTTTCCAGGAATCCGCCTCCGTGGGCTTGTATCGGGTTGTCGCTGGTGTCATACCAGGTCCTTCCCACGGGGATGGATTCGTAACTGTCAGGCACCGGTTCGATAACGTAGGAGGCCTCGATGGCCGAGCTGGCGATTCCGTCTCTGAAGGCGATCGACTTCAGGGTGGCGGAATTTTCGATCTGAACCGGCCCGGAGTACTTGGTTCCGTTCGCACGTGATGGAGCCGTTCCGTCTGTCGTGTAGTAGATGCTGGCGTCCGCCGTGTTGGTGTTCAGATCGACCGACTGGGCCGTCTTATATGTGCCGGCGGGAACGCTGACGGTTGGCGCGTCCACAACTATGGGTGCGGTGTCGATACTGACGGTGCCGGATGCGATTCCAAACCAGCCAATAACGGGTGCCTCGGTTCCTCCCGCGATATCAACCCGGACCTGCACAGTTCCGGCATCGGCAGGGCCAAGAGTGAACTGGTTGGAGACCATCTTGGACCTGTCGCTGCTGGTGACAGTGACATTAGGGGTGATGACGGTCGCCTGACCCGAAGCGGAAACGACACTGACTTTCATCTGCCTCGGACCCGACCACCATTCCCGGAAACCGGCCGTGACCGTGTATGTACCTTCGGACAGCGGAACGTTATAGATGATGGGCTTGGACGTGGCACCGTTGCCTTTGGCATACAGGCCGGTCTCGTCCTTCTCCGCGGCCGCTCCCGCGCGTTGCCCGACATAGGTATCGCCGTCGTTCACGTAGCCCCAAGCGCCTGAGGCGTACTGCTGATCAGCGGCGCTGTTCAGCAGTTCCTCGCCGACAAGCCGTTTGACACCGGCAAACGGAGGTGTAGACGCGTTCATTCCGCTGTCCACAAAATACTTAATGCCCTGAGGCACAACTTCAACCTGGGCGGTGACTGTGAGGGATCCCTCGACGGTCCCTGTCACTATGAACGTCCGGTACGCAGCACCGAAGCTGTAGCCCTCAAGATCCCAGACCGCAGGTGCCATCCGCGTCGAACCGTCCTCCGTTTTCACAGCCACTTCAGCTGGAAGACTGGGAGGTGCCCCCACATAAGTGGCCACAGATACCGGCTCTGCAAGGGCGACAGGGGTAGAAGCGGCCGCCGCAGCGGGCATTGCGACCAGCGCTGCGGGCGCCAATGCCCCCAAAACAAGGGAAGCCGCGACGGCAAGAGAGTAAAAAGGCCGCCTGCGGAGTGAACCGGCTCTGCCACCGGGGGGAAATTCTGTGGGGCTCGCGGCAAAGGGCTGTGGCCCGGACCCCTGTAACTGGTGCGTCATGGAACTACGTCTCCGTCCTTGGAGTCAAGCCGAAATGAACAATACGAGATCTTCTCTGCCGCATCAGGACATCCGTGCAATACGAGGATTAGCAACAGAGCCTGCTGATCCCGCGAGAATTGCGCTGATCAGGCCCGCCGGTTCTGTCATGTTAACGTAAACATGTTTTCGTAAACATCCTTATAATGCGCGAAAATCAGCGATGTGTCAAGGTTCACAATTCGTTGTTCCTGAGCATCGGAGGCCCGGATTTCACTGGCTTCCTGAGGAACACCTCGCTGAGTGCGGCACCGATGGTCGGCGGAGTTATCGGCGGCTAAGTGCCCTGTACCTGAAGCCGCTGGCCGGGAGCCCGTCTCCCGCCTCGGCCGCGTTTGCTGTACTCCAAGAGATAAGCTTCGCGTCCTGCTGATTAAGGAATGTGCCGTTCGAGAGTCAGTCCGTAGGGGACTTCCGGGCTCAGCTCGATTGTGAAGGAGGAGAAACCGAATCGGGTGACAAGGATACCGATTCGGCCCTGCCCGGATGCAATCTTTTGCGCAGCTTCGACCGCGCGATTGAGATCGTCGTCCAACGTTGACTTGTCTGTGGCTGTGATCGTCGCAACCAACTGGGTTTCCTGTGGCATGGTTCTCCTCGTTTCGTACAATGGATCCGCTTTGGCCTGGGATGTCCGCCGGCGCTCCACTGGGTCGGCGGTCAGACATTCAACCTCAGCCGTCGCCTCAGGCCGGATCCCCAGCGTCGTTTGCCTTGCTACCCCCGCCCTGCGGACTGGAGCCTGCGCCAAACGTGATTGCTGAACTATGCCTATCGCCAAGTAATGCCGAGGAATCCGATGGGCGACGTTGGGGAATCGGGCAGCTCGCTGAGCACGGCCCTGAACCGCTTGCTCGGGCTCAGCGAGCGTGCAACTGGACCCACTTGTACTTTCGCGGCTCGCCTTTGGCCCGTTGAACACGTCTTTCACATGCGGGGTTGGCTGTAGCTCAGTAGTCGGTGTGGCCTAGGTTTTGTGTTGCCACGAATGAGATAACGGACGCCGCGGCAGCGTGAAGCTCAAGTATGACGATTTCGTTCGATTGGAGGCGGAGCAAGGGTGAAGGCACGTAGAGGGTGTGCTGGGGACCCCGTGACCAATACCGGCCGAGGCAAAAACCATTGATCCAAACAACGCCTTTGGCCCACCCTGTGGTGTCGAGGTAGAGATCGGAGGGCTTACCGAGGTCAAAGGTGCCGTGGACGAACGCGGGTCCGCGGACGGCTGTCAGGTCGTTGCTGTCAGCTGCAGCAAATGCGGCGGTCACCGGACTGATGTCGCCGGTGGCCAGGGGGGTCAGGCTCCAGCCTCTGAGAATCTGGCCATTGATCCTGGCTGCTCCGATCAGTCCTTTTGCTTCGCCAAGGCGCGGCCCGTAGTTTACGCGTCCTTGGTCTTCGACCAGGATTTCCAGAGTTCCGTGGGCATCATCCGGTAGGGCGATGGTCCGATCTTTATGGTCGCGGGACAGGGTGCCGAGGTTCTTCCTGTTGAGGAACACCTGAGCACGGTCCCGGACTTCGTCAATCTCCAGGATGGCTGGTCCGGCGGCATCTAATTCGGTGCGGTAGAGGCTGAAACCGGTGTAGTGGCCGATGTCGTCGGTGGTCGGGAGCCAGTTGTGATGCGTCGGTTGCCCCAACTGTCCCAGCATGTCCCACAGAGGAAGGGATTTGGTCAGAGGAACTGTGAACTGGGGAGCCGGCTCGGCCGCCGGCGGGACATCCGGCTCAGTGTGAGTTGTATACCTTCTAAGCACGTCCCTGAAGGCCCAGTACTTCGGGGTTGGATTACCTGACTCGTCCAGGGGGGCGTCGTAATCGTAGCTTGTCACGATGGGCTGGTAGACGCCCTTGTCGTTGGCGCCGTTGGTGAATCCGAAGTTTGTACCGCCGTGGAACATGTAGATATTCACGGAGGCACCGTTGGCCAGAAGCACTTCAAGGTCCTGTGCCGATTGCTCCACGGTGGTTGTGTGATGGTGGGCCCCCCAGTGGTCGAACCATCCCACCCAGAACTCCGAGCACATCAGCGGACCGGTGGGCTGGTGCCGTCGAAGGGTCTCCAATCGCTCGAGGGAGCGGGAGCCGAAGGACCCGGTCCTGTGAAGTCCAGGCAGGCTCCCGTTTTCGAGCATGTCGTCCTGGGGCTGGTCCACGGTGGTGAAAGGGACGGTCAGGCCGATTTCACGGTTGATCTTCACCAGCTTTTCCAGATACGCGCGGTCGGCGCCGTAGGCACCGTACTCGTTTTCAATCTGGATCAGGATGATTGGGCCGCCTTCATGTACCTGACGGGGGACGATGATGGGTGCGAGCTGCTCCAGGTACCGGCTGACGGCTGCCATGTAGATGGGATCATCGGCCCGGATCACGGCGGCACCGCTGTCAAGCAGCCACCCGGGGAGTCCGCCGTTGTCCCATTCTGCACAGATGTAGGGTCCGGGACGGACGATTGCATGCATTCCCTCGGCGGCGACGAGATCAAGAAAACGCCCTAGGTCAAGTCCGCCGGTGACGTCGAACGCGTCTTCTGTCGGGGCATGTGCATTCCAGGCGACATAGGTTTCGATGGTGTTCAGGCCCATCTGGCGCGCTTTTCGGATCCGGTCTGCCCACTGGTCGGGATGGACCCGGAAATAATGAAGTGCGCCAGAGAGGATCCGGTGGGGTTGGCCGTCGAGCAGAAAATCCTGCTCCCCGATGGTGAAGATGGGCATGAAAGTGGTCCGATCGCTTTTTGTGGAACGGGCGGCCCAGGGGTGCTGTCCCCGGGCCGCCCGGGTCTTACTTGGAGGAAACCTTGAAGCCCTGCTGCTCTCCGTACTTCACCGTTGCGTCCTGCCAGGCCTTCAGCCCGTCATCCAGCTGCCCGCCGGTGGCGTACACCTGTCCGACAGTGTCGCTGAAGATGCTGTTCGCATAGGTCTGGAAGGGAAGGTAGTTCCAGCCCGGGACTACGTCCTTTGATGCCTGGACCAGAACCTCGTTGATCTTCTGGCCGCCGAAGTAGGCGCTTTCAGTGTTGAGGAATTTCTCGTTTTCCAGATCTGCAGTGGTGGAGGGGAATCCACCGTTCGCGGCGTGGATCGCGGCGCCTTCCGGGCCATTGGAGAACTCAAGGAATCCGTAGGCTGCAGCCTTGTTCTTGCTCTGCTTCAGCACGGAGTCTCCGCCACCACCGTTTTCTGCTGTGGCGGCCTTGCCCTTCTCGTAAGTCGGCATGGGAGCAACACGCCAGTTACCGCTGCCGGCTTCAGCGCCGGACTCCAGGTTGGCCGGCATCCATGCCCCGGTGAGGAGGGTTGCGATGCTGCCGTCCGAGAGGCTCTTGAACCATTCGTCGCTCCAGCCCGCGACCGGTGAAACCAGCTTTTCATCGATCATCGGCTGCCAGGTCTTCGTCCATTTCTTGGTTCCTTCGTCCTGAAGGTTGACGCTGACATCCGTCGGGCTGTTGACCTTGTAAGGCTGGCCGCCGGCCTGCCAGATCATGCTGGTGGTGAACCCGGCATCACCGGTGTCGCTGGTGATGTAGGCATTGGGGTCCGCAGCGTGCAGTTTCTTCGCGGCGGCGACGTACTCATCCCAGGTGGACGGGACGCTGATGCCGTGCTTCTCAAACACGTCAGCCCGGTAGAACATGGCCATCGGACCTGAGTCCTGGGGCAGCGCGTAGATTCCACCGTTGAGGTTCACCGATCCCCACGTCGACGGCGTGTACTTGTCCTCGAGATCAGCTGCGCCGAATTCTTTCAGATCAACCAGTGAATCCGACAAAGCGAACTGGGGCAGGGCGGCATATTCGATCTGGGCTACATCAGGTGCTCCGGATCCGGCTTTGATGGCATTCTGAAGTTTGGTGTAGTGCGCGTTGTTGGTGCCCACGTTCTCCAGATTGACCTTCACCTTTGGGTACTTCTTTTCGAAGGCTTCCACAATGGGCTTGAGCTGCGGTGCCCATCCCCAGACCGTGAGCGTCGTATCGGTCTGCAGGGCGGCCGCGATTTCATCAGAGCTTGCACCTTCTTTGGCGTCTCCAGTTGTGGAACCGGAACTGTTGCAGCCCCCAAGCGTGCCGATGAGGAGTCCTGCTGTCAGGGCGGCCGCAGCCGCGCGACGCAGACGATGGCTGATAGTCATATCTTCGTGCCTTTCACTTCATTGTCGTTCATATGAACCGTCAGGGGAGGGCCTGACGGAAGGAGATTGCCCTACTTGACGCTTCCGGCGGACAGTCCTGACTGCCAATAGCGCTGGAGGAACAGGAACGCACCCACAATGGGCACGATGGTCAGAAGCGACCCGGTGATCACCAGGTTGTAGATTGCTTCGCCTCCGACGGTGCTTGCCTGGGCGTTCCAGCTGTTCAGGCCCACCGTCAGCGGGTACCACGTGGACTGGCTGAGCATGATCAGGGGAAGGAAATAGTTATTCCAGGTGGCAACGATGGTGAACAGCAGAACCGTGATGAACCCCGGCGCGAGCATCGGCAGGGAAATCGTGAAGAACGTCCGGAACTCTCCCGATCCGTCCATCCGCGCCGCCTCCAGAACCTCGGTGGGTACGGAGTCAATCGCGTAAATCCATACCAGATACAGGCCGAATGGACTGATCAGGGAGGGAATGATGACTGACCACGGCGTGTTGGTGAGGCCCAGCTGGCTGAACATCAGGAACGTGGGCACGGCAAGAGCGGTTCCCGGAATCGCAACAGCACCAAGGACAACGGCAAAAACGGCACGCTTCCCCGGGAAATCGAACTTGGCCAGCCCATAACCGGCCAGCGTGGCAAGGAATGTCGCCCCGCCGGCGCCCACCACCACGTAGAGCACGGTATTCGCCAGCCAGCGCAGGAACTCCCCTTCGTTATAGGTCAGAGTGCCAACGATGTTGTCCCACAGAGCGAACTCACCTGAGAACCAAAGCCCGAAGGAATCGAACAGCGCTGCCTGGGTCTTGGTGGAGTTGATCAGAAGCCAGAACAGGGGCAGCAGCGCGTAGATCGCCATGACAGCCATCAGACCCGTGAGGAGGATTGAGTTGCGTTTCCTCCTGCCTTGGCGGGGTTTTCGGCCAATGAACCTTGGCCCCTGGTGTTTTTTCGCAGAAGACCCGTGGTGTTTTTTCACAGAAGAGGGAACATCCCCTGTCTGTGATCCGCTCAATCGTACTGACATGGACTACGCCTCCTTTTGTGAGCCGGAGAGCTGCACTATGTAAGCAACGACGACCGTGAGGACACCCATGATCATCGCGATGGCCGCTGCGTAGTTGAATTGTTGGCCGGCAAACGAGAGGTTGAAGGCATACATGTTGGGTGTGAAATACGAACTGATCGAGTTCGGCGCGAGAGCCTTGAGGATGTTTGGTTCGTTGAACAGCTGGAAACTGCCGATTACTGAGAAGATCCCGGCAATGCCGATGGCACCTCGGATAGAAGGCAGCTTGATGCTTCGGATCACACGGAAAGCGCCGGCACCGTCAAGATCAGCTGCCTCGTAGAGGTCTGTTGGAATCACGCGAAGAGCCGAATAGAAAATCAACATGTTGTACCCGGTGAACTCCCAGGTGTTGATGTTCCCGATCGCCACAAGAATCCAGCTGCTCGAAAGCGGTTCAGGCAGATCAAGACCGAAAAACTGATTGATGTTCCCGAACAGTCCGAATCGCGATCCGTACATAAACCCCCACATCAGGGTCGCCACGACGGCCGGGACCGCGTAGGGCAGGAAAATCGAGATACGGAAGAACGAGGCCGCATGCAGCCGGGCGCTGTCAATCGCAAGGGCGGCGAACAGTGCCACAAACAACATGATCGGAACTTGGACCACCAGGAAAAGTCCCACGCGGAAGAGCGAATCCCAGAACTGGGGATCATTCATGGCCTGGATGTAGTTCGCGCCTCCCACGAACCTGTTTCCCCCCACCATCTGATTCTGGAACAGACTCAGATAGAAGGAGTACACCACCGGGGCGATGAACACCAAGGCAAAAACCAGCATGAACGGACCCACGAAGGCCCAGCCGATCCACCTTCCTGAGCGCTGCTGCTTGGGTCCCGCTGAACTGCTGGCAATCATCGCTGTCGACGTCGTTGTCATAATTTCATTGCTCCATCTCAAGGATGTTTACGCAAACATCAATTGTAAAAAGCGTAGCATGTTTAGGTGAACATGCAAGAGGTGAATGAAGCCGGATCCGCCTTACTTTCGCCGGGGTCGGAGAGCCAGTCAGGACGACGGGTGGGCCGTCAAGGTACCGGGCGGCCCTCCCGTGGCCCGTCGATTGCCGACGTTGCCAGGGCCGCCGGCGTGTCCTCCCAAACCGTCTCCCGAGTCTCTAACGGGCTCACCAATGTTGAAGGGAACACCCGGAGGAGGGTGCTTGAGGCCATGACTAGCCTTGGCTACCGGCCCAACAGGGCCGCCCGGGCACTGAAAAGCGGTCAGTTCAAATCCATCGGTGTGATCATGTTTACTCTGTCAACCTTTGGCAACATGAGGACTTTGGATGCAATAGCCACAGCCGCGGCACAGGCTGAGTATTCAGTCACGCTGATACCGCTCCCTGACCCCACCACCGGCAAAGTCTCCGGAGCGTACAGTCGCCTTCGAGAGCAACAAGTGGACGGCGTGGTGATCATCTTTGAAGCACACCTGCTCGACCATACGGACATCCAGCTCCCAGAAGACCTCCCGGTGGTTGTGATTGACTCGAATGCCGCGTCGGGATATTCGGTCGTTGATACGGATCAGGCCGAAGGAGCCAGGCTGGCGACCCGCCACCTCTTGGGCCTCGGTCATCGACAGGTTTGGCATATTGGCGGGCCGGAAAACTCGTTCTCCGCCCTCCACCGCGCAGAGTCCTGGCAGGCAACTCTCGAGGAAGCAGGTATCACGCCGCCGCCGATTCGCCACGGTGACTGGTCCACGGAATCAGGCTACACAATAGGTTTGGAACTTGGGCGTAATCCTGAGGTGACAGCTGTCTTTGCCGCGAATGACCAAATGGCACTTGGAGCCATGAGAGCCATACATGAACTCGGCCGAGAAATCCCCGGTGACGTCAGCATTGTCGGTTTTGACGATCTCGAGGAATCCCATTCCTTCTGGCCGCCCCTAACCACGATCCATCAGGACTTTCACGCCGTTGGTCGCTTGAGTATCGAAAACCTGCTTGGGCAAATCGATGGGACCGGCCCCCGTAGCGGGATCACCAAGGTCCCAACCCAACTCGTAGTCCGTCGGAGTACCGCACCGTATTCCCCACCGCTGGTACACGAATCCCAACAAAGCGTTACTCAGGTTCAGCGACTCCACGGGGTTGCCCGAAGCACATAAGTCCCGCCGGTCATCGGCCCGGCGCCGCTGATGCGGCGAAGAGCAACCGGGTCAACGAAAACCTCGCGATCGTGAACGGCTCGTAGAGCATGTAATGGAAAAGCTGGTGCGAGATCAATCGCCCACGCTACGTCCGTGACGATTTCGTTCAATTGGGCCGCATCAACTCCCGTGCCACGTTGACGTAGGGCTTAGCTCGTTCCTGCAGGGGGAAGCTTCACCTTCATGGATAAGAATGATCGAGTTTATTGATTTCACGCGCACTTCGCGGCACCGCTAGAAACCCACGATGGCCGATAGTGGCCCGACGGTGCTTGATGCAGGCACCGATACTTCGCGGTCAGTCGGTGGAGGCATATTCGTACTCCGCTGCCCAATATGGACAAATTGCTTCGGCCTGCCGCCCCGAGTGTGGACGAACTCGCGTTACGCCAATCCCTACCGCAAGTCTGTATGACTGAGCGACTCCTCTCGAAAGGGTCGTTATCGGTACTGGGACAGGACCCATCGCATTCATACACGGGCTCCATCAGTCCTGCCATATTCCCCCGGCGCCTCCCCAAACCGGAAGCCCCTGGAATGCTGGGCTGCGGCTTTTGCTCATGGTGCCTTTAAATGCCCAGTTAGATTGGACTACACCCCAACCTGACGTCCGAAATCTCCCTCAGAACACGTCAGAATAGAGCCCCGAACGCGATTCCTATACACGTATGATGATCACTTTCAGACTCCAACCTGACAGATGGCGGCTGGCTCTGAGCACGGGCTGCTGTACTGCCGCGCCGCTATATTGCCTTCCAGCTCCTATGGCTTACGTTCCTGCTGTCCCTTGTCCGCCTCAACTCTTGGCAAGGAACAGGAGCCGGCGCAGCCTGGACAGCAACGCGGGCTGCGTCTCATTTGCAGCAGCAGCTAACTGAGCAGTTCGCGCCGCTTCGACCCTCAGCGCTTCCTGATGAGCAGTGGATGCTTCGTTATACCGGCTCATCCCAATCGGGGGTGTAGGAGTTGGGGTCTGAAGCCGCCGGTCTCGAGCAGGCTTCGGGCGATGTAGTTGGTCAGGTTGCGGAACCCGAGTGCGGAGCCGCGCAGGTGTTCGAGCCGTCCGTTGAGTGCCTCGGTCGGCCCGTTGCTGGTGCCGGGTCGTTCGAAGTAGGCGAGCACGTCGGCGGCTCGCTTCTTCAGGGTCCGGCCCAGGGTGGTGAGCTCGGTGAGCACCTTGGGGACGCCGGCGCTGAGGTCGGTGATCAGCTTCTCCATGAGCTCGCGGCCACGTTGCCGGTCCTCGTGGCGATAGGCGGCGATCATCCGCTGGTAGACACCCCAGGTCGCCTCGACCTCGACGTGAGCGTCATCAACGAACAGCGCGCGTAGCCTGTCGCTCTGCTTGTCGGTGAGCAGGTCCGAACCGGTGTGCAGCGTGCGCCGCGACTTGTAGAGCGGATCGTCCCTGAACCCACGGTGCCCGTGGATCGCGAGTTGGACCCGGCGCCGGCACCTGTCGAGGGCGTCACCGGCCAGGCGCACGACGTGGAAGGGATCCACCACCGTGACCGCGTCCGGGATCTCCTCCGCAGCGGCGGTCTTGAACCCGGTGAAGCCGTCCATCGCGACCACCTCGACCGCGTCACGGAAGGCGTCGTCGCGGTCGGCGAGCCAGGTCTTGAACGCCGCCTTCGACCGGCCCTCGACCATGTCCAGCAGCCTTGCCGGGCCGGCGCCATCGCGGACCGGGGTGAGGTCGATGATCACGGTGACGTACTTGTCGCCACGCCTGGTGTGGCGCCAGACGTGCTCATCGACGCCAATGACCTTCACGCCCTCGAACCGCGTGGGGTCGTTGATCAGCAGCCGCTTGCCTTCGGCCAGGACCGCGTTGTTGGCGGTGTCCCACGCGACCCCGAGTCCCTCGGCGACACGTGCGACGGTGAGGTGTGCGACCACGATCCCTTCCAGCGCCCACCGCAGCCCGGTGCGCGAGAGCTTCGCGCGTGGCTCCGCCGCGGCGCTGGTGTCTTGGCGCCACACGTGTCCGCAGTCGGCACAGCGGTAGCGGCGCACTACAACTTCCAGCACGGTCGGTCGCCAGCCCAGCGGCTCGTGGGCCAACCGCCGGATCACGGTGTCACGAGCGGCGCCTTCGCTGCCGCACCGTCGGCACCACTGATCTGGTTCCACCACGCGGCACGCGAGGACCGCACGATCCGGTTCAAGTCGTTGTCCGGTCACGCTCAGACCGAGGCCGTCGAGTCGAGCGAAGGCGGTCAGGTCAGGGCGGCCGAAGCCGGCCGGCGGGGTAGCGTCGGACACGTCGAGGTCTTTCCGATGGATGGCGTAGGAACCTCCGTCGTCGGGAGACCTCGACGTCTATCTGCGGACCGACGCGCCCGGCCGACCTACACCGTCATCTGAGAAGACCCGGATAACCCCCCAAGGATTGTCCCCGGCTGTGGGCAGCGGCCCTGTCTTCACCCAACACCCGCAACTGTGCAACAGGCTGTTATGGAATTGATCAATCCGAGAGTCGACGGCGTCCGTGGCTTATTCTCGATCAATGAGCGATATCCAAGATGATGCACTTCGGATAGCCCTAGTCAGCCACAAGGCCCGAGCGGACGAGGAAGACAGTCGCCAATCCTGGAAAACGTTTTTTTGGTCCGTCTGCTTCTACGCCTGTTTCCAGTTCTTTTATGTGATGGCAAAATTGGCCGGTCCGGCAATTACTCTAGAGAATTTGCCATGGGAAAAACTTTTCCTCTGGAATTGGAGCGGAGGAGGCTACGTCAATTGTTCTTGGTTTAGCTGCTTTTATTGTCACAATCAATGTGGCAGTCTTCGCCGCCAGGCTCGCGCCGCCTTTGGATGATGTTTCAGTGTTAGACCTGGCCCGCTGGCAGCGAAGGATGCAGTTTCTGGCGCCGCGTGCAGGACAGGTGGCAATCGCAATCTCATTGACTCAGTTTGCCGTGCCAGCGCTCGGATTTGGGGGCTCTCCGTGGTTCGTGGTGAAACGGGTTCCGTGTCTTGAAAGCTGAAGGGCTCGTAGCCCTGCTGTGATGGATGTTCTCTACGCATTCATCAAGAGTCAGGAGCTACGAGCCTTGATCGAGCCTACTTCCCCGCGCCCCGATGCTGCCACCGCCATTTTCAACCTGCCCGACTACCGCGTCACAGACACTGAGATCCTCACTTTCGGGCAGCGACGGGTCAGCGTTGAAGCCACTGCCGAGTCCGGCTGCCCATCCTGTGGTGTGATCAGCACCCGCGTGCATTCCCGCCGCCCACAACGTCTGCGCGACATCCCTGTCGCCGGCCCAGTCGAAGTGATCTGGGCCAAGCGGAGATTCTTCTGCGATGAGTACCTTTGCCCGCGGCGGACATTCGCCGAGGAGACCGCCCAGGTCCCGCGCCGCGCTCGGTCCACCCGCCGGCTCCGCGATGCCCTCGTGGCCGCCGTCATTGGATCCGGAAGGGCCGCCGCGGAAGCGGCCTCCTCGTTCGGTGTCTCATGGTGGCTGGTCCAGCGGGCTCTGGATTCCGCGGCGCTGACCCTGCCTGATGTTGATGCCCTGGCACCCCGGATGCTCGGCATCGATGAACACCGCTACCGTTCCGTGCGGTTCTTCCGCGACCCTTCCACCAAGGCCTGGAAACGCTACGAACCCTGGATGACGACCATTGTTGATCTGGACACCGGCCAGGTGCTCGGGATCGTGGACGGCCGCGACAGTGAGGGCGTCGGAGAATGGCTGTTCGCCCGCCCGCTTCAGTGGCGTCTGGGCGTGCAGGTCGTCGCGATCGACCCTTCCGCCGCGTTCCGCAAGGCCCTGCGGATGTGGCTCCCTCGCACCGCGGTCTCGGTCGATGCGTTCCACCTCGTCAAGCTCGGCAACGACATGCTCACCGAGGTCCGGCAACGTCTCACCCAGCAGGTCCATGGCCGGCGGGGACGTTCCATCGACCCGGTCTGGGCCAACCGGCGCCTGCTCCTGCGCGCCGGGGAATCACTCTCTGACCGGGCCCGGAACAGGCTCAGCACCGTGTTCGCAACCGACGACGCCACCGGAAAATTGCAGGCCGCATGGCTGGTCAAAGAGCAGCTCCGGACGCTGCTCGCCACCGGATCCCTTGCCGACGCGGCCGCCGCGAAAGAGCGCCTGCAGGCCCTGGTCGAACGCGCCGCTCAGCCGGAAACGAACCGGCTCTGGCGCACGGTCTGCCGGTGGTGGCAAGAGATTGAAGTCCTCATTGTCACCGGCGCGACAACGGCGAAAGTGGAAGCTAACAACACCGCGATCAAGCACATAAAAAGGACAGGCCGCGGATTCACCAACGCACGCAACTACAAAACGCGTATTCTGTTGCGCAGTGCCGCCAGAACAGCGGCATGAACATTCACCACGGCAGAACATTCACCACGAACCGTGAAGAGCCG
>NZ_JBNPEO010000019.1:0-12662 GCF_050490315.1 Pseudarthrobacter sp. J1738
GAAACTTTTTTTAGGAATTCGTTCTCCCGTTCCACTTCACGTAACCGGATTTCCATCGCCTTGTACTTCGCTGCATCAACCGGGGTGTCCGGTGTTCGGGCGCCGCCAGTCTCGCCTTCACGGTCGAGCCTGATCCAGCGTTTGAGAGCGGTCAGGGAAACGCCAAGCTCAACGGCTACCAGAGCTAATGGCCGGCCAGAGGAACTAGCCAACGCAACAGCATCAGCCTTGAACTCATCAGAATAGGTGGGTCGAGAAGACATGAGAACAATCCTTTCAAAGACTGTCTCAGATCAGTAGTACACCTCAGTGTTGCCGTGAGTGATCCGGGCCCTCGCGTGCCGGGTCAGGTCTCGTCGTGGCCATACCCCATGGTAGGTCAGCTTTGCTGCTGACCACGGATTCGCGTAGGCGTAGCCTGTTCTTGTGGCCAGCATAGTTGAACGCGCCCGCTGGGATGGGACTACTGCATTCTCGGTACGGTGGCGGGACTACAGGTCCGGTCATCAACGCCGTCTGACCGTCAAATCGGAGCAGGAAGCCCTCAACCTTGTGCGATACCTGAATGACAACGGGCAGATGCCGGAGTTGCCTCGGCCTGCCGACCAAACGGGGAAACAGGGCGTTCCGACCGTCGCGGAAGTTGTCCAGGAGCATATCGACCTGCTGATTCGTCCGTCCCTTGGGACTATCGGGTCGTATCAGCGGATGCTTGACCTGCGGATTCGAAACTCGATAGGTCACATACCAGTTGACGAGTTCGGGTACCGGGACGTCATACACTGGGTCAAGGGCATTTCCGTCGCAGGTGTCGCACCTAAAAGCATCAAGAACATGCACGGGCTGCTGTCAGCTGCAATGAAGACCGCCGAGTTGCTCGGGTACATTTCCCGCAATCCCTGCCGAGGCGTCCCCCTCCCCACGGTTGAAAGGGCAGACGACGACGCTCTGTTCCTCACCCATGCCGAGTTCAGCTTGCTCACTGAAGGAATGCAGCAGTACAAGACTTTGGCTCAATTCCTAGTCATGACAGGGGCCAGGTTCGGCGAGGCAACCGCGCTCAGGGTCGCCGATA
Source organism: Pseudarthrobacter sp. J1738 (assembly GCF_050490315.1). Lineage (NCBI taxonomy): Bacteria > Bacillati > Actinomycetota > Actinomycetes > Micrococcales > Micrococcaceae > Pseudarthrobacter > Pseudarthrobacter sp. J1738. The sequence goes on from NZ_JBNPEO010000019.1 coordinate 1,076, forward strand.
TCGATCTGCTCTCTAAACCGCCGACCGCTCGCATCAACAAAGCGTGGAAACGCGACGGGCAATCCCGCTATTACCTGGGCCCGACCAAAACCAGGGCAGGAAAGCGTAGTGTCGGGCTCAATCCCGCCCTGGTAGACCTGCTCATTCCTTTAGTGGCAGACCGGCCCGGCAGCGAGCTGCTGTTCACAACGCCCGGCGGCCAGCGAATCGCTCACAAACCCTTCTGGCAACACCACTGGGTGCCAGCTGTCCGTGCAGCGCAAGTGCAGGGCCTGACGAAAACCCCGCGAATCCACGACCTGCGGCACACACATGCCTCCTGGCTCATCCACGACGGTGGAATTTCCCTGTTCGCGTTATCACGACGTTTAGGCCACGCATCCGTTCGAACGACCGAGCAGGTGTATGGACATCTCATGCCTCAGGCGTTGCAGGATGGCGCCGACGCGACCGAAAGGTCCGTCAGGGGCCTCAAGTTATAGATTCGCTTAACCCGTTTCGTTCTTCTCCGCTGGAGCCCGGGCGGCGGACCCTGCCCCACTTCGGGACCAGCTGTGGGAGTCACTGTGAGGAGGCATTTTTCAGGCGTTGGTCCCAATTTTTTTCTCGTGCAGCCGAGACGCTATAGGCGCGCGCGGACAACCTGAAGCCCAGCCATCAATCGCACACTATGATGGATTTATCCGACATGGAAGTGTGGTCGCCGTGAAGAAAATCCAGGACGCGCGGGAACTTGGCGAGCAGGTGAAAAGTCACCGGCTCCATGCTGGCCTGTCCCAGGAGGCACTTGCCCGTTCAACCGGTGTCAGCCGTTCAACCCTCATTGATCTCGAGCAGGGCAGGAACGTCTCCATCAGCACCGCCCTGAAGGTTCTTTCCCAGCTGGGAACCTTGCTGGCCATCGAGGAGGCCCCTCGGGAACCGGGGCTCTACTGGACCGCGGAAACGGCAGCCCGTGAGATCAAGCGGGAGCTGCGCAACGGCGATCCGGATTTCGCCATGCGCGTCCTCTCCATGGCCGCCAGTTATTTCGACCATCTCAATTCCACTGACCGCCGACGATTCCTCCGCACCCGGCCCGCTTCGACTGGACGGAAACGCTGGGATGCCCTGCTGGCCAGGACTTTCGCCTACAAATGCCATCAGCACGGACTGAATGAGCCGGTCTGGACGAGCACCCCACCGCTGGAGTCGAAATGGTATGCAACCCCGCGCAAGCACGTCTCGCCTGCCTGGAAACAACGAATGGCAGAACGAACGCCCGTTGAATTCGCCGAAGCGAACATCGTCTTCGATGCCGCCAACCTGGCCGCAGCATGAGAGCAGGACGCCGCGCATCTTACCGATCCGATGACATCCGGGAACTTCTCATAGAACTGTCCCACCGGCTTCATGCCAGAGGCGCGGGCGCAAACATCTATCTCGTCGGCGGAGCCGCGATCGCCATCGAGTTCGACTCCCGTCGCTCCACAACAGACATCGATGCCGTGTACCACCCCGAGCAGACGGTGCAGGACGCAGCCACGGACATGGCACAAGAAATGGGCCTGGACCCGCGGTGGCTGAACAACGCCGCCCGGGCCTACATCCCGGACGGACAGGACACGGAGGCGGCGGAAGTAACGATTGCCGACAACCTCGTGCTGCGCGTCGCCTCACCAAGGTTCCTCTTAGCCATGAAGCTCGCCGCCGGCCGCGACCGAGACATCCCCGACATCGCAGTGCTCTGTCGCGCCCTGGGCATAAGCACCGCCGAAGCGGCCGTAGACGTAGCAGTCGAACTCTACGGTGAGCACTCAATGCAACTCACTAACCGGGAGGACCTGCTCCTCGTCGCCCAAGAGGCCCTGGACAGCAACAGCAACTAAGGCGCGCAGCTTGACGGAATCTTCATTATCGGCGTTCGGTTCGGGCTGTCGTTAGACGAGAGTGTCGTGCTGCATTTAATGCAGGTTGCAGCTGTGATTGCGCGTGGTGTGGAATTCACGTTTTGCAGGCCGCGTCGGCGATGTCCTCAGCTTGGGTGAGTGCTGTGATTGAGAGGGGGGCCGTGGCCTTCGCTTTCGATGACGATGAGCCCGCTGGTGTTCCATTTTTGATGCAGTTGCCAAGCGGTGGCTGCTGATCCGCTGATGTCTCGGCGGCCGTGAATAAGATGGCCCGGGATGCCGCTGAGTTCGCGGATGCGGGGAAGGATCTCGTTGCCGCAGGAGAGGAATCCGTCGTTGGCCCAGTAGCGAGTGACCAGCAGCGCGAAGGTCATCCGCTGCGCCTCGTCGTCAAACAGCGGACTTGGGACCCATGCACGATCCACCGAGACATGGGTGGTTTCCCAACGGTCCCACGACAGCGCGGCCCGCCTGGCGTCTTCGCGGTCGGGGCCGGAAAGCCGGCGGGCGTAAGCGTCGATCACACGCTCACCAGGTTGGGCGTGGGATTCTTCGACGAATCGGGCCCATTCCTCTGGAAAGACCCATCCGATGTCCTCGGTGATCCACTCGATTTCCTTCCGGCTGCTCGTTGTCACGGCCACAAGCGCAGCTCCATGGACCCTGGTGGGGTGTTCCAACGCATAAGCCAGAGCCAAGGTACTCCCCCAGGACGCCCCGTGACGATCCACGGGACGGTGATCTTTTCGCGAGTCGACGCGCCCTCTTGACGTGTTAGCACCATCACAGTACCGTTGACCCTAATCCTTTAGGTAACGCGACCGGAAAGTTGCGAAACCTAGTTCTAAACGATTAGGAAGAACCGCCCGAAATGTCGAAGAAGCCAACGCTGCGGGATCTGAGCGAAGTCACGGGGTTGTCGTCCTACACGGTTTCCCGGGCACTGAGCAACGGTGCTGATGTCTCCGATGCGAGCAGGAAGCTCATATTGAAGGCCGCGAGGGAGCTTGGTTACGTCCCGAACCGTGCCGCGCAGGAACTCCGGAAGAAAACACGCAACACGATCGCTGTTATCACGGCGAGTACCTCGAATTACTACTACCTCGATCTGATGAAGGGCATACAGCGGGTCCTGGCCGGATCCAACCGCAATGCGGTTGTGGCCGATATTGCCGCAGAGGGCGTTTACACGGCTGAGGTGGAAGATGCCACAATTCAGGATCTGATCCAGTCGCGGACGGCGGGCATCATCACGACGCTGACGCTGAGTACCGAGAACATCAAACTCCTCGAAAGCTGGGACATCCCGGTGGTGTTCGTGGACTCGGCACCGCCGGAGGACGCGACGCGGGTTCCGAGCATCCTCACGGACAACTATGCGGCCAGCATGATGGCGGGAGCCCACTTGGCGCAGCACGGATATACGGATTGGCTTTTCCTGGCCTACCCTGGCCGCTGGTCCACCCGTGCGGAGCGGGAGCGCGGACTACAGGAAGCTGCCCTCAAACACGGGGCCCGACTTCGGGTGTTGGAGACCGAAAACGACTCCAAATCAGCGCACCGCACACTCTCTTCTTACCTTGACGCACCGGCGCAGACCCTGCCGAGGGCGATCATTGCGGGAAATAACCCCCTGCTCCACGGCGTCCTCACGGTGCTCCAAGATCGCGGAATCGCCGTCCCCGGCCAAGTGGCACTCATTGCATTTGATGAGTTCGCCTGGGCACCGTTGCTGGATCCGCCGCTGACCGTGGTGGATGAGGACAGCGAATCGATCGGGGTTCTCGCCGCGCAGACGTTGACCCGGGTCCTGGACAGCCAGATTGACGCCGACCGGCGGGGTGTGCCCCCTGTGCCCGACTATCGTCCCGAGGACCGCCGGGAGGTGAGCGCCGACCTGATTGTGCGGCGGTCCTGCGGCTGCTGACTCCATCTCCGCCAGAGCGGAGAGAGCAAGAACAGGTTCCGGACCCCTCAACAACCGGACCGACCCGAAAGTCCCGGCCCCCAAGGGAGCCGCCACAACACCATCCATATATTTCACCGACCTGACCGGCCACGACGGACCAACAGGTTCCGGTTCAAAGGAGATCCGACAATGAATCAGCTCGCCAAGAAATCCGCAATCTTCGCCGCCAGCGCCGCACTGGCAGCGCTCAGCCTAACCGCCTGCAGCTCGGGCGACGCCCAGCCCGCTGCCAGTACGCCGAAAAAGATCGAGAAGATCGGCCTCCTGGTCCAGGACATGTCAAACCCGTTCTTCTCTGCCATGGACAAAGGGGCCAAGGAAGCCGCGGCGAAGATCGGCGCGACCTCCAACACCCAGGACGCACAGCTTGACCTGGCGAACCAGAACTCCCAGATCGATACGTTCATCCAGCAGGGCGTGAACCTGATCGTCATCAGCGCGGTGGATGAAAACGGCATCCAGCCGGCGATCGAACGGGCGAAGCAGGCCGGGATCATCGTCATCGCCGTCGACACGCCAGCCAAGAGCGCCGATGCAGTGGTGATGACCGACGCCGTCCAGGCCGGCGAAAAGTCCTGCCAGTACCTGTTCGAACAGATGGGCGGAAAGGGCAATGTCCTCCTGGTGGACGGCACCCCGCTTCAGACGATCCGGGATCGGATCACCGGATGCAAGAACGTCGTGAAGAAATTCCCCGACATCAAAATTGTCGGTCAGCAGGCCTCAAAGAATGACCGCGCCTCCGGCCTGGCCGTAACCACCGACATGCTCACCGCCACCCCGGACGTCCAGGGAGTTTTCGGGATGAATGATCCTTCCGCCCTCGGTGCCGTGCTGGCGGTCCAACAGGCCCACAAGGCCGGCACCGTAAAAGTTACCGGCGTGGACGGAAGCCCGGAGGCTGTGGCCGAGCTCAAGCAGGCCGGATCCCCCTTCGCCGGAACCGCGACGCAGAACCCGGCCGAGATGGTTCGCAAAGCCGTCGAGATCGCCCAGGACATCGTCGACAACAAGCCCCCGACGGAAAAGACGGTGCTGATCCCGAGCGAGCTCGTGACTCGGGACAGCGTCAGCCAATACAAGGGCTGGTAACCGCTCCATCATCCCTGTGTGGGGGTCGCTCCGCTTCTGCAGCGGCCCCCACACTGCCGGACCGAGAATAGGCCACCATGACCACAACATCCGTACCCCAGCCTCTGCTGCAACTGGAAGCCATCACCAAACGCTTCGCCGCCACCCTCGCGCTGAACAACGTCCAATTCGACCTGCGTTCCGGCGAGGTGCATGCCCTGATGGGCGAGAACGGCGCCGGAAAATCCACCCTGATGAAGATCCTGGCCGGGAACGTCGCCCGCGATTCCGGCCGCATCCTGATGGACGGCAACGAAATCGACATCCGCTCCCCGCAGGAGGCCGTTTCCCATGGCATCGCCATCATCCATCAGGAGCTGAACACGGTTCCGGCGATGACAGTAGCCGAAAACCTGGCACTCGGGCGTGAACCTGTCACCCGGTTCGGAGCCTTGGACCGACGCGCCATGATCGCCCAGGCCCGGGAAAAGCTCGCCCGGGTCGGTGCACGGATCGACCCCCGCAAAGAGCTCGGCGAGCTCAGCATCGGCATGCAACAGATGGTCGAAATTGCCCGGGCCGTCAGCGAGAACGCCAAAATCCTCGTCCTCGATGAACCAACGGCTGCTCTCTCACGCACGGAAACCCTCCACCTTTTCGCGATTATCAACGAACTGCGCGCTTCCGGAGTCGGCCTCGTCTACATCTCGCACCGCATGGAGGAGGTCTGGGAACTTGCCGACCGGGTCACCGTCTTCCGCGACGGGACGTACGTCGGTACGCGCGAGAAGAACGAGATCAGCCCGCCCGATGTCGTACGGATGATGGTCGGGCGAGACCTCGAGGACCTGTATCACCACGACCGGCACAGCCCAGGGGACGTCATGCTGGACGTCCGGGAGCTTACCGACGGAGCCGGCATCGGGCCGGTCAGCTTCCACGTACGCTCCGGCGAAGTGGTCGCTCTTTCCGGGCTGATCGGGGCTGGTCGGACCGAAACGGCACGGATGATCTTCGGCGCGGACCGGCCCCGCGGCGGAACGGTCACCGTCCAGGGCAAGGCGGCGTCAGCGTCGAGCCCTGGCCAGGCAATTGCCCGGGGAATCGCCATGGTCCCCGAGGACCGCAAAGGCCAGGCATTGTTCGTGTCCCATACTGTCGAGGACAACATCGCGGTCAGCTCACTGGGCAGCCACGTCAACGCCGGAGTGCTCCAGCGCGGCAGAATCCGGACGGCCGTGAAAAAGCAGATGGAACGCCTCCATTTGCGTCAGAACGCCCTACGGCTGCCGGTCAGTGCACTTTCGGGCGGAAACCAGCAAAAGGCGGTGTTGGCCCGCTGGCTGATGCGCGAATCCAACGTGCTCATACTCGACGAGCCCACTAGAGGTGTGGACATCGGAGCGAAGAGCGAAATCTACGAAGTCATCAATGACCTCGCCAGGGCCGGCAAAGCGATCCTGGTCATCTCATCTGATCTGCCCGAAGCCATCGGCATCAGCGACCGCCTCCTCGTGATGCGCTCCGGCCGGATCGTCCAAGAGCTCAACTCCCGCACCGCAAGCGAAGAGGACGTTATGTCCCACGCAACCGGTACCGCAGCACAAACAAACGGAGAACGTCATGACTAACAAGGCTCTCAACCCACAGGACGCGGACGTCCGGCCTGAGGCGGCACCCCCGCCCAGCCGTGGCTTCGACTTCGCGTACTGGTGGGACCGCGTCGGCATCCTCGTCGTCCTGGTGGCACTCGTGGTGCTGATGGTCGTCATCGCGCCTAATTTCGCGAGCGTCAACAACCTGCTCAACATCGCACGGTCTATCTCGATCAACGCCATCCTGGCTGCCGGAATGACATTCGTAATCCTCGCCGCCGGCATCGACCTCTCCGTCGGCTCCATCCTGGCCGTGGCCGGGGTCGCATCGGTCATGACCGGCATCGCGGGACTGCCCGCACCCGTCGCGATCCTCGTCGGCATCCTCACCGGGGCGGCTGCGGGGCTGATCAACGGCATGCTCATCGCGTACATGTCGCTGGCCGCCTTCATCGTCACCCTCGGCACCATGACATTCCTGCGCGGCGCTGCATTCACCATGACCGACGGGCAACCCATCGTCTCCAACACCCTGAGTTTCCGCGACCTTGGCAACGGGTACATGGCCGGCATACCGGTCCCCGTGGTGATCATGGTCATCGTCTACGTCGTGGCGTGGTTCGCCTTGGAACGCACCCGGTACGGCCGGCACGTATACGCTGTCGGCGGCAACGCAGAGGCCGCCAGACTCGCCGGCATCAACGTCAAGCGAGTCCTCACCTCCGTATACGTCATCTCCGGGGCCTGCGCCGGACTGGCTGGCGTCATCTTCTCTGCCCGGGTGGTCTCGGCACAGCCCACAGCGGGCACCGGCTACGAGCTGGATGCCATCGCGGCGGTCGTCCTGGGCGGCACCAGTCTCGTCGGCGGGCGAGGCCGCATCTACGGCACCCTCATTGGTTCCGTCATTCTCGGCGTCCTGAGCACGGGGCTGATCCTGATGAACGTCCAGTTCTTCACCCAGCTGCTCATCAAAGGCCTCGTCATCATCCTGGCAGTGATCATCGACAGCCTGAAGCAACGAACGCTCCGCATGCCGTGGTCCCGGGCCGTCGCCGCCCAGCCGCCCGCGTAAACATACTGCCGAAGCCTGCCCGACCCGACCAGCCCGGCCAAGAACCCGGAACAGCCGGAGATGCAGCACACCCCCAAGCGAGAGGAAATCCCGTGGCATTGCCCACCATTGTCCTGAAGGACACGCTTCCCGGACGCCGGATCAATGAACCGGTAACCTTCACCGTCGACGCCGAACTAACGGAAAACCTCTGGACGGCGACCACCAACACCGGAGAGACCCTGATTTGCCAGCGGCTACACGCGCAGCCCGTGGCGGGTAAGACCAGCTTCATCACCGTCGTGTCCTTCGAGGGAACCCTCGAACTCACCCTGGACGCGCCGGCAACGGGACACGTCGAAGGAATCACCGAACGGGAACCCGTCGAACCTGACGCCTTTGTGCGCCTCGATACCGGATACTTCGACCTCGAAATGTGCTCGGGCACAGCCGAGGGCACCGGATCCTCAAAGTGGGGGCTGCGCCACTTCGCCACCCTGAAAGAAGGCATCGACCTGCTCCCCTCAGGCAACAACGCCATCGGGGGCTTCTACGGCCCCTTCTTCACCCCCGAAAACGGCCTCATCAACCCGCCCGAGCACACCACCGTCACAATCGAAACGCTCGAATACGGTCCCGTTCTGCATCATTACCGGATGAACGGGACAATCCCGGACGGATTGCTCGACGAACTCAAGGGCAAGACGTTTTCCATTGACTGGAAATTCACCTACGGCACGCCCCACTTCACCCGCAACTACCGGATCGATGACTTCCAGACCGTCATCAACGGCCGCTCAATAACGAACAAGATCACCGTCGGCGACGAATTCGAGGCCGGCCAGGGCGACGTGGTCTTCGACCGCTTCGAAGCATACGGCGGCACCCGCTACCGCTCCGGCGACCCGTACGCGGCTGAACTCGCCACAATGGTCGACGAAACCATCGCGGCCTCCACCTCAGACACCGCCAAATTCGAAGAATTCCGCCGCCAGCTCAGCGGCAATATTGAAGCAGCCCACTGGGACCTCTATTGGCGGCTGTTCTGCAGCTGGGAAGGCGCGCTCGACAACGACGAGATCCGCGAACGGCTGGCCCGGGTCCGGGCCAGCTCACACGTGCTCGCGGATCTGCCGGACCGCCAATGGACCATCGCGCGTGAGCCCGTCGATGTCTCCAGCGTGGCCCACGAGACGATCTTCCCTGGACCGGCCTCTAAAACGGCCGAATTCCATTCGACACTCGGCAGGGCGATGATCTGGTGGACCTCCCAACCGTCGGGAGCCTTCCAGATCGTGCAACGGCGCCAATCCGGCTGGGTCAACTGGGGAACCAACGGTGAGAACGAGTGTCCCGAACTCCCCGTGGGCGTGGAGATCAAGACCGCCTATGGCGCGTTCGCCGACACCTGGCAGCACATGGCAGACCAGCTCGAGACCCCACCCACTATCCAATCGGCGTGAGCACCAGCGATAGCTCTCTCCAATATGATTCCGCCCGGAACGCTCTGGCTGGCTGGCCCAGCCGAAGGAGTTAGCTGACATACAGGCCGTAGCAGGTTGCTTGTTCACCCAGAATCGCCACTCTCGTTCCGAGGGGTACCGCTAGACCTGGCCCGCTGCGGACCCCTCGTCTCCTCCCAGCCTCCCGTTCAAGTGCCTCACGAAGGTACGCGGGATCCAGAAAGGCGCGCTCCATGCTTAGAACCCATTCCAGCGACTCCGTCGCGGCTATCCCGGATGTCATCGTCGTCGGCGAATCCTTAGTCGACATCGTTGCTTCCGCCCAAGGTACCGTTGAGCACCCGGGCGGATCACCGGCCAACGTTGCCTACGGACTGGGGCGCCTCGGCGTCAGCACCGGCCTTCTGACGGCGATCGGCAACGACGAACGCGGCCGGGCCGTAGAGGCACACCTCGAAAACGCCGGCGTCATGCTCGTTCCCGGCTCCAAGTCCCAGGGCCGTACCGCCACCGCCACCGCCACCCTCGCCGCCGATGGCTCCGCCCGCTATGACTTCGACATCCACTGGGAGCTGCCGCCCATAGCCCCGACATACCTTCCCAAGGTGCTCCACACGGGCTCGATCGCGACCTTCCTTGCTCCGGGGGCAGCTGCCGTGAAAGCGTTGCTGGAACAGTCCCACCGTGAATGCATGGTCACCTACGATCCGAACATTCGGCCCGCAATGCTGGGCGGCCATGCTGAGGCCAGATCTATTTTTGAAGAGATCGTGCCACTAACTGACGTGGTCAAGCTCAGCGATGAGGACGCTAATTGGCTCTACCCTGAGCTGCAGCTCGAGGAGACCGCCACGCGGCTCCTCGGACTCGGCACCGAGCTCGCGGTGGTCACCAAGGGTTCCGAGGGCTCGTTGCTGGCTACCCCGGCCACCCGACTGCATATACCCGCCATCAGATCCGAAGTGGCGGACACGATTGGCGCTGGGGATGCCTACATGGCGGCCCTGATATATGGCTTGTTGGCGCGCGGGACGGACGGACTTGCACCGGCCGTGCTGGAAGCCATAGGCCTCACGGCGACCAAGGCGGCAGCCATCACCGTCCGCCGGCCGGGCGCCAACCCGCCCACAATGGTAGAGCTGCTCGCGGACCTGCCGGAATTGGCGACACTCACCGCAGTCGGCGCCTAGAAACGATGCAACGCAGGCTCACCTACCACTCGTGTGGGGTTTTCGGGCCGATGGCCGCAAGTCCGTGCAGAAGCGGCACGGCCCCGTCCGACCAAGTGCAGGAGGGCGTTGCCTCCACAACCACCGGGCACCCGCTCTTGGGAATCTTCCCAAAGTTTGGATTTTGAATAGGCCAGCCGCTGTTAGGCTCCGTTGATTCAGTCCTGGCCCTGCCGGCTCCCCCGGGCAGTCACGTACCTATCCCTTGGGATCGGGCCCGTGGGGTGCAGGGCATGGGTGAAGCCATTGAGCAGTGAAAAGCCCTTTATGGCTGTCGAGATACCGGTTCCCGGCCGAGATCCGCCGGGGAGCCCGACCACCAGAGGGGAGGGCATCCGTTGAGGGGCGCTCCCCTCTATGTCTCCGGCTCCGGCACCGGTGGATCTTGTTCTAAGTAGCCTTAAGTTCCCAACCGGATTGAACTACACCCCAACCTGACGGCCGAGGCTCTTGGTCTTGACTTCCTTGCAGGACGGGTCTAGGACTCAACCTCACAGGCAAAGGGCTGTGAGGAAGCAGTGACCGGACAACGAATCGGGTACGTGCGTGTGAGCACTCTCGACCAGAACGAGAAGCGCCAACTCGAAGGTCAGGTTCTGGACCGGGTCTTCACGGATAAAGCCTCGGGCAGGGACACTGGTAGGCCGCAACTCACGGGACTGCTGCGGTTCGCCCGCGACGGTGACACCGTTGTGGTCCACAGCATGGACAGGCTCGCCCGAAACCTCGATGACCTGCGTGCTCTCGTCCAGGGCCTCACCCGCAAAGGGGTGCGCGTGGAGTTCGTGAAAGAAAGCCTGGTCTTCACCGGCGAGGACTCCCCCATGGCCAACCTCATGCTCTCCGTCATGGGCGCCTTCGCCGAATTCGAACGCTCCCTCATCAGGGAACGCCAACGGGAAGGCATCGCTTTGGCTAAACAGCGCGGCGCCTACAAAGGTCGGAAAAAGACCCTCACACCGGAACGAGCCGCCGAACTGGTTCAGCGCGCCAGTGACGGGGCTCCGAAAGCCGTTCTTGCTCATGATTACGGGATCTGAGGTGTGTCAAGGATCCGGGACAGTTCGTTAGTTTCTTTTTGGTTAGGCAGCAGCGGGTAGCTGCTGGTTTTGGGTCATGAATTTGGCCATGGCCGCAGCTGGTGGCAAGCCGTCATTGTGGGTGTGGGGTCTGTGCCGATTGTAGAAGACCTCGATGTAACGCATCGTTGCCCGCCGTGCGTCTTGCCGGGTGGGGAAGCTGTAGTGGTGGTAGAACTCGTTCTTCAGTGACGAAAAGACAGACTCGGCCACGGAATTGTCCCAGCACACTCCTTTG
>NZ_JBNPEO010000020.1:0-7401 GCF_050490315.1 Pseudarthrobacter sp. J1738
ACCGGGTGTGCGGCGTGGGACCTGATCCTAGGAGGTAAGCGTATTAACAGGTGTGACGCAGGAAGGTAGCTGAGCCGGGCGATGGTTGTCCCGGTCTAAGGATGTAGGGCGAATGGTAGGCAAATCCGCCATTCATGGTGCCTGAGATCTGATGGGACTCCCGTATGGGGGGATTCAGTGATCCTATGCTGCCGAGAAAAGCATCGACGCGAGGTTTTAGCCGCCCGTACCCCAAACCGACACAGGTGATCAGGTAGAGAATACTAAGGCGATCGAGAGAATTATGGTTAAGGAACTCGGCAAAATGCCCCCGTAACTTCGGGAGAAGGGGGGCCCCAACCTTGAACACCACTTGCTGGTGGGAGGGGATCGGGGCCGCAGAGACCAGGGGGAAGCGACTGTTTACTAAAAACACAGGTCCGTGCGAAGTCGCAAGACGATGTATACGGACTGACTCCTGCCCGGTGCTGGAAGGTTAAGAGGACCGGTTAGCCTGTAAGGGCGAAGCTGAGAATTTAAGCCCCAGTAAACGGCGGTGGTAACTATAACCATCCTAAGGTAGCGAAATTCCTTGTCGGGTAAGTTCCGACCTGCACGAATGGAGTAACGACTTCCCCGCTGTCTCAACCATAAACTCGGCGAAATTGCAGTACGAGTAAAGATGCTCGTTACGCGCAGCAGGACGGAAAGACCCCGAGACCTTTACTATAGTTTGGTATTGGTGTTCGGAGTGGCTTGTGTAGGATAGGTGGGAGACTGTGAAGCAGCGACGCTAGTTGTTGTGGAGTCATCGTTGAAATACCACTCTGGTCACTTTGGACATCTAACTTCGGCCCGTAATCCGGGTCAGGGACAGTGCCTGATGGGTAGTTTAACTGGGGCGGTTGCCTCCTAAAAAGTAACGGAGGCGCCCAAAGGTTCCCTCAGCCTGGTTGGCAATCAGGTGTCGAGTGTAAGTGCACAAGGGAGCTTGACTGTGAGAGAGACATCTCAAGCAGGGACGAAAGTCGGGACTAGTGATCCGGCGGTACATTGTGGAATGGCCGTCGCTCAACGGATAAAAGGTACCTCGGGGATAACAGGCTGATCTTGCCCAAGAGTCCATATCGACGGCATGGTTTGGCACCTCGATGTCGGCTCGTCGCATCCTGGGGCTGGAGTAGGTCCCAAGGGTTGGGCTGTTCGCCCATTAAAGCGGTACGCGAGCTGGGTTTAGAACGTCGTGAGACAGTTCGGTCCCTATCCGCTGCGCGCGCAGGAAATTTGAGAAGGGCTGTCCTTAGTACGAGAGGACCGGGACGGACGAACCTCTGGTGTGTCAGTTGTACTGCCAAGTGCACCGCTGATTAGCTACGTTCGGATGGGATAACCGCTGAAAGCATCTAAGCGGGAAGCCTGCTTCAAGATGAGATTTCCATACACCTTGTGTGTGAGAGGCCCCCAGCCAGACCACTGGGTTGATAGGCCGGATGTGGAAGCGGGGACTAAAGACTCGTGAAGCTGACCGGTACTAATAGGCCGATAACTTACACCACACCAACACCCCCCACTTGTGGGTTGTGTTGGGTAAAGAGAACAAGACTGCTTGCGTCCACTATGTGGTTCCCAAACAACAACACCAAACCTGGTCACACCCAGGGGAGGCTGTTATTGAACAGGGAACAAAAAAACACAACAAAATACACAACAAAATACAGGAACCAGTAACAAACACACCACGTGTTTGCCCATGGTTTATCCACTATTGTTGTAACCAAAGACTACCCGCCCCACCACATGGTTGGGGGACAGGGTCAAAGGGTTACGGCGGTCATAGCGTGGGGGAAACGCCCGGTCCCATTCCGAACCCGGAAGCTAAGGCCCACAGCGCCGATGGTACTGCACCTGGGAGGGTGTGGGAGAGTAGGACACCGCCGGACAACCATTCATAGTAAAGCCCCGCACCCACACAGGTACGGGGCTTTACTACTTTAACAACCACACACCAACCCAACCCGGCCCACAGGACCCCAACCCACTCGACGCAGGTTGCGTGCGTGGGTATTATCCTTTTATTGACCGCGAGACTTTTGTCATCATTGAATTTTGCTAGGAGGTGAGACCCGTGAAAGCAGTATCCGTAATGGGCCTCCCTCGCAGTTCATGGTCCTGCGGTCGGGTTATCTAGAACTCGCGCCGTCTGGGAATGCCCGCACATCGCGAAAGGCCATTCCCATGAACACAAATTCATCTTCAGTTACTGGTTCCCACCCCGCAGAGACGCCAACGGCCGTTCAGCCGCATTCCACTCAGTCTCATCCCATTCAGTCGCGTCAGCGGGCACTAGTTCTGGGCGGGGGTGGATCCACTGGGAACGCGTGGCTCATTGGCGTTGTAGCAGGTCTCGTTGACGCGGGCTGCAGAGTCAAGGATTTTGACCTCATCGTAGGAACTTCTGCAGGTGCAACCGCAGCTGCGCAGATCACCAGCGGAGCCACACCGGCGGAGCTGTTCGAGGCCATCATGAATGAGCGCGCACCCTCTCTTCCAGAGCGGGAACTAGGCGGAGTCTCGCCGCAGCGTAGTAGTATGCCACCGGTGGCGGCGTCCGAGGCGCCGCGTCGTATGGTGAACGGCCAGCTTGGTGCGACTGGCGAAGTCATCGCTGCATCAGTGGACATCACTGACATGCGTCGGCGTATCGGCGCCTGGGCACTTAGCCGGGAAGCGTCGTCGGACGTTGCTTTCCAAGAGCGTTGGCGCGCGACCGTTGCCTCTAGATTCGTTGGGGATGTCTGGCCGGAACAACGAGTGTTCGTCACCGCCGTCGACGCCGTGAGTGGTGACCCAGTGACCTTCGACTTGGAGAGCGGCGTGAACCTGGTAGATGCCGTGGCGGCCAGCTGCTCGAGTGGTTTTGCATATCAGATTGGTGAAAATCACTATGTCGACGGCGGCTACCGGACGAACGCCGATAATGCAGACGTGGTGAAGGGATACAAAGAGGTTTTGGTGCTCTCACCTTTTGGTGGCAGGTCCCGAACGCCCAGCGAGTGGGGGGTGGATCTGGCTTCCCAAGTCTCTGAGCTGCGGTCCGCTGGCAGCAAAGTGGCAACCATATTTCCTGAAGGGGAGGCCGCGAACTATTTTGGGGTCAATGCCATGGATCTGTCACTGCGTCCCTTGGCGGCACAGGCCGGTTTCGCGCAAGGCAGGGCCGCTGGCCAATATGTGGCCGACGCCTGAATCCTGCGGAGTGATGCACGCCATAAGATCACTTTTCTTCCATTCAGGTAGAAAGTGGGGACATATACCCCGAAATTCCGCGTGTTGATGCGGAAGTGGCGCAGCGCCTACCGGATTTGTGTTGGGTGTTGGTGGGGTGTATTGTTTTTTGAGTCGCCGCGAGGGGAACAGCGTTGAGCTGGGACCGCGGGTGGCCACCCCCCTTTCTTTTAGGCCATGGTTTGGTCGTCTTTTTGGGCGTCTGAGTGTGGTTGTGGGTTGTGTTTGCTGCTGGTGTGAGTCCTGGAATATGGATTTGCGGTTTGGTGGTGAATCGGGTAAGTTTGAAAAGTTGCTCCGGAGCGAGTTCTGATCCTGTTGAGGGGTTGGGGTGGTGCCGGTAGTGCCTGTTGTTTGAGAACTCAATAGTGTGCCAAGTTTATTGATACCGATTGTTTTTTGATTGGTTGATTTTGCCAGGCTGTGCGCACCCCGTGTGTGTGGTCTGGTTTTCAGCTGGTTTCGAATTTAGTGCAATCATTTGCTGTGTTATTTCCATGGTTTTGGTTGTGTCTGTTTGGTTAGTTTTTAACGGAGAGTTTGATCCTGGCTCAGGATGAACGCTGGCGGCGTGCTTAACACATGCAAGTCGAACGATGATCCCAGCTTGCTGGGGGATTAGTGGCGAACGGGTGAGTAACACGTGAGTAACCTGCCCTTAACTCTGGGATAAGCCTGGGAAACTGGGTCTAATACTGGATATGACCTTCCATCGCATGGTGGTTGGTGGAAAGCTTTTTGTGGTTTTGGATGGACTCGCGGCCTATCAGCTTGTTGGTGGGGTAATGGCCTACCAAGGCGACGACGGGTAGCCGGCCTGAGAGGGTGACCGGCCACACTGGGACTGAGACACGGCCCAGACTCCTACGGGAGGCAGCAGTGGGGAATATTGCACAATGGGCGAAAGCCTGATGCAGCGACGCCGCGTGAGGGATGAAGGCCTTCGGGTTGTAAACCTCTTTCAGTAGGGAAGAAGCGAAAGTGACGGTACCTGCAGAAGAAGCGCCGGCTAACTACGTGCCAGCAGCCGCGGTAATACGTAGGGCGCAAGCGTTATCCGGAATTATTGGGCGTAAAGAGCTCGTAGGCGGTTTGTCGCGTCTGCCGTGAAAGTCCGGGGCTCAACTCCGGATCTGCGGTGGGTACGGGCAGACTAGAGTGATGTAGGGGAGACTGGAATTCCTGGTGTAGCGGTGAAATGCGCAGATATCAGGAGGAACACCGATGGCGAAGGCAGGTCTCTGGGCATTAACTGACGCTGAGGAGCGAAAGCATGGGGAGCGAACAGGATTAGATACCCTGGTAGTCCATGCCGTAAACGTTGGGCACTAGGTGTGGGGGACATTCCACGTTTTCCGCGCCGTAGCTAACGCATTAAGTGCCCCGCCTGGGGAGTACGGCCGCAAGGCTAAAACTCAAAGGAATTGACGGGGGCCCGCACAAGCGGCGGAGCATGCGGATTAATTCGATGCAACGCGAAGAACCTTACCAAGGCTTGACATGAACCGGAAAGATCTGGAAACAGGTCCCCCACTTGTGGTCGGTTTACAGGTGGTGCATGGTTGTCGTCAGCTCGTGTCGTGAGATGTTGGGTTAAGTCCCGCAACGAGCGCAACCCTCGTTCCATGTTGCCAGCGCGTAATGGCGGGGACTCATGGGAGACTGCCGGGGTCAACTCGGAGGAAGGTGGGGACGACGTCAAATCATCATGCCCCTTATGTCTTGGGCTTCACGCATGCTACAATGGCCGGTACAAAGGGTTGCGATACTGTGAGGTGGAGCTAATCCCAAAAAGCCGGTCTCAGTTCGGATTGGGGTCTGCAACTCGACCCCATGAAGTCGGAGTCGCTAGTAATCGCAGATCAGCAACGCTGCGGTGAATACGTTCCCGGGCCTTGTACACACCGCCCGTCAAGTCACGAAAGTTGGTAACACCCGAAGCCGGTGGCCTAACCCCTTGTGGGAGGGAGCCGTCGAAGGTGGGACTGGCGATTGGGACTAAGTCGTAACAAGGTAGCCGTACCGGAAGGTGCGGCTGGATCACCTCCTTTCTAAGGAGCCTCTGCCATTGCTGGTGGTGACTGTATGGTTGCTGTTGGTGTGGTCAAGAGTTATAGCTCATTGCGTGGACGTTTGTTCCACGGTGGGTGCTCATGGGTGGAATATCAATAGGCATGCTTTGCTGGTTTTTGCTGGCTGTGTTTGAGTACGGGCTTTCTTCGCTTTTGGGTGGAGGGGTTGTGGAAAGGATGTGGTTGGTGGGGGTTGGTGGGGATTTTTGGCACACTGTTGGGTCCTGAGGCAACAGGGCCGCTGATTGTTTTGTGATGCGTGCTGCTTTGGTGGTGTGTGTTGTGGGGGTTGGTGGTTTTGTTTGTTTCGGTTTCCTGGCCTTGACTGATGCGGTGCACTGTTTGGTGTGTTGTTGGTGTGGGGTACGGGGTTGTTGTTTGAGAACTACATAGTGGACGCGAGCATCTTATAAAGAAGCAATTTCTAAGATTATGAACCTGGATCTGTCGTCGTGCCCTTTGGGGTGTGGTGGTGGTTTTCATGGTTCTCTCGAAAGTGTTTTATTGATCTTTGTGGTCAAGTTTTTAAGGGCACACGGTGAATGCCTTGGCATTAGGAGCCGATGAAGGACGTGGGAATCTGCGATATTCCTGGGGGAGTCGATAACCAGACTTTGATCCCAGGGTCTCCGAATGGGGAAACCCCGCCAGGGGCGCGAGTTACCTGGTGACCTGCAGCTGAACACATAGGCTGTGTGGAGGGAACGCGGGGAAGTGAAACATCTCAGTACCCGCAGGAAGAGAAAACAATAGTGATTCCGTTAGTAGTGGCGAGCGAACGCGGATCAGGCTAAACCGTGTCATGTGTGATAGCCGGCGGGCGTTGCATGACCGGGGTTGTGGGACCATCCGTTCCAGTTCTGCCGGACTGGTGAGGTGAGAGTGTAGGTATAGGTGAACGGTCTTGAAAGGCCGGCCGTAGAGGGTGTTAGCCCCGTAACTGTAATGTTTGTACACCGCCTGGTTTGGTATCCCAAGTAGCACGGGGCCCGAGAAATCCCGTGCGAATCTGTCAGGACCACCTGATAAGCCTAAATACTCCCTAATGACCGATAGCGGACCAGTACCGTGAGGGAAAGGTGAAAAGTACCCCGGGAGGGGAGTGAAATAGTACCTGAAACCGTGTGCTTACAATCCGTTGGAGCATCTGCAGCTTGTCTGTATGGGTGTGACAGCGTGCCTTTTGAAGAATGAGCCTGCGAGTTAGTGTTACGTCGCGAGGTTAACCCGTGTGGGGAAGCCGTAGCGAAAGCGAGTCTGAATAGGGCGTTGCAGTGGCGTGATCTAGACCCGAAGCGAAGTGATCTACCCATGGCCAGGTTGAAGCGACGGTAAGACGTCGTGGAGGACCGAACCCACTTCAGTTGAAAATGGAGGGGATGAGCTGTGGGTAGGGGTGAAAGGCCAATCAAACTTCGTGATAGCTGGTTCTCCCCGAAATGCATTTAGGTGCAGCGTTGCGTGTTTCTTATTGGAGGTAGAGCTACTGGATGGCTAATGGGCCCTACAAGGTTACTGACGTCAGCCAAACTCCGAATGCCGATAAGTGAGAGCGCAGCAGTGAGACTGTGGGGGATAAGCTTCATAGTCGAGAGGGAAACAGCCCAGACCACCAACTAAGGCCCCTAAGCGTGTGCTAAGTGGGAAAGGATGTGGAGTTGCTCAGACAACCAGGAGGTTGGCTTAGAAGCAGCCATCCTTAAAAGAGTGCGTAATAGCTCACTGGTCAAGTGATTCCGCGCCGACAATGTAGCGGGGCTCAAGTACACCGCCGAAGTTGTGGATTTCGTATAGTAGACAAGCCTTTGTGGTTCAGTCGTACGGAGTGGTAGGGGAGCGTCGTGTGGGCGGTGAAGTCGCGGTGTAAACCAGCGGTGGAGCCTACACGAGTGAGAATGCAGGCATGAGTAGCGAAAGACGGGTGAGAAACCCGTCCGCCGAATGATCAAGGGTTCCAGGGTCAAGCTAATCTGCCCTGGGTAAGTCGGGACCTAAGGCGAGGCCGACAGGCGTAGTCGATGGACAACGGGTTGATATTCCCGTACCGGCGAAAAACCGCCAATAC
>NZ_JBNPEO010000021.1:0-6069 GCF_050490315.1 Pseudarthrobacter sp. J1738
GGGCTCTCCGTGGTTCGTGGTGAAACGGGTTCCGTGTCTTGAAAGCTGAAGGGCTCGTAGCCCTGCTGTGATGGATGTTCTCTACGCATTCATCAAGAGTCAGGAGCTACGAGCCTTGATCGAGCCTACTTCCCCGCGCCCCGATGCTGCCACCGCCATTTTCAACCTGCCCGACTACCGCGTCACAGACACTGAGATCCTCACTTTCGGGCAGCGACGGGTCAGCGTTGAAGCCACTGCCGAGTCCGGCTGCCCATCCTGTGGTGTGATCAGCACCCGCGTGCATTCCCGCCGCCCACAACGTCTGCGCGACATCCCTGTCGCCGGCCCAGTCGAAGTGATCTGGGCCAAGCGGAGATTCTTCTGCGATGAGTACCTTTGCCCGCGGCGGACATTCGCCGAGGAGACCGCCCAGGTCCCGCGCCGCGCTCGGTCCACCCGCCGGCTCCGCGATGCCCTCGTGGCCGCCGTCATTGGATCCGGAAGGGCCGCCGCGGAAGCGGCCTCCTCGTTCGGTGTCTCATGGTGGCTGGTCCAGCGGGCTCTGGATTCCGCGGCGCTGACCCTGCCTGATGTTGATGCCCTGGCACCCCGGATGCTCGGCATCGATGAACACCGCTACCGTTCCGTGCGGTTCTTCCGCGACCCTTCCACCAAGGCCTGGAAACGCTACGAACCCTGGATGACGACCATTGTTGATCTGGACACCGGCCAGGTGCTCGGGATCGTGGACGGCCGCGACAGTGAGGGCGTCGGAGAATGGCTGTTCGCCCGCCCGCTTCAGTGGCGTCTGGGCGTGCAGGTCGTCGCGATCGACCCTTCCGCCGCGTTCCGCAAGGCCCTGCGGATGTGGCTCCCTCGCACCGCGGTCTCGGTCGATGCGTTCCACCTCGTCAAGCTCGGCAACGACATGCTCACCGAGGTCCGGCAACGTCTCACCCAGCAGGTCCATGGCCGGCGGGGACGTTCCATCGACCCGGTCTGGGCCAACCGGCGCCTGCTCCTGCGCGCCGGGGAATCACTCTCTGACCGGGCCCGGAACAGGCTCAGCACCGTGTTCGCAACCGACGACGCCACCGGAAAATTGCAGGCCGCATGGCTGGTCAAAGAGCAGCTCCGGACGCTGCTCGCCACCGGATCCCTTGCCGACGCGGCCGCCGCGAAAGAGCGCCTGCAGGCCCTGGTCGAACGCGCCGCTCAGCCGGAAACGAACCGGCTCTGGCGCACGGTCTGCCGGTGGTGGCAAGAGATTGAAGTCCTCATTGTCACCGGCGCGACAACGGCGAAAGTGGAAGCTAACAACACCGCGATCAAGCACATAAAAAGGACAGGCCGCGGATTCACCAACGCACGCAACTACAAAACGCGTATTCTGTTGCGCAGTGCCGCCAGAACAGCGGCATGAACATTCACCACGGCAGAACATTCACCACGAACCGTGAAGAGCCGCTTAACGGAGAGAATGTCACTCGCTGCGGCTTTAGCTTTTTTATCAGCGCGTTTTTCGAGGATGGATTTTCCGGTTTTTTTGGCACCAGATCCTGCAGGTATATTTTTAGACATTTTTTAGAAACCTTTCTAAGTTATACCTCGGACCATACCCGGTTTATTTAATTTAGCTAGTCCTCATTTATTTTTGCGCCGCCGGGGCATCATCTACGCGGACTTTTGTACCACGAGCAAAGTCACGAACTTGCTCGTCATTCCAGATTTGGGCTGGCACTGCACCGCCCAGGAGTTGGCGCCGCAGCTTGGCACCGTCCTCTATGGGGCGGTCACTTCCCGCGAAAATGATGTTGCCGTAACGCCGGCCTTTGAGCATGGGCGGGTCTGCGATGAGCGCCGTGTGTGGGAAAACGCTCGCGATGGTTGCTGCTTCTTGGCGAGCATTTTTCAGGTCCGGCGCGTCGCCGCTATTGACCACGTAGAGGCCGCCTGGCGCCAA
Organism: Pseudarthrobacter sp. J1738; assembly: GCF_050490315.1. Lineage (NCBI taxonomy): Bacteria > Bacillati > Actinomycetota > Actinomycetes > Micrococcales > Micrococcaceae > Pseudarthrobacter > Pseudarthrobacter sp. J1738. Next base: position 1,946 of record NZ_JBNPEO010000021.1, read on the forward strand.
GACGCGTGCTGCGTGTTCGGCAAATTCCCGGGTGGTGAGCGGGTACGGTGTGAAAGCGCCAGCGAAAACGTCCCTAATTATCAGGTCCCGGGAGTCGTCGGTGAGGGTCTCGGTGACCTCGCGCGCCTCGCCCACGCGAATGCGCAGCAGCGGGGCCTTGGGCAGCTTAAACCAGTCACGGACATAGTTGGCCAGTTTGCCGTCCAACTCCACCACCACTTGGCGCGCGTCTGGGTACGCGGAGTGGAAATAGCGTGCCAACGAGCATGCTCCACCACCCAAATGGAGGGCCCTCAATCGGGCGCCGGGCGTTTGCGGAAATTGCTGGTGAACCAGGTCAGCGATCCAGCGCATGTACTCAAAACTGAGCTGGAGCGGGTCCGCGAGGTCAATGTGCGAGCTTTGCACCCCATTGATTTTCAAGAGCCACCCGTTGGGGTTGTCGTCATCGGGAACAAGTTCGCAGTCGCCAGTATCCACGTAGTAAACACCAGCAACCGGGCCGTTTTGCGCCACACCTTGGGTCTCAATCACGCCCGCCGATTCGTTGACCCGCAACCGCCCGCGGCGCTCACCGCGCGCCATTACTTAGCACCCCGAACAAGACGAATTTCGGGAAGACTGCGCCATTCAACGGGCAGCACCTGTTTGGTTCCGTCCGGCGCAAAACCGTGCTTGGTATAGAACGCCATGGCCCGTGGGTTGTCCTCGAGGACCCACAAGTACGCGGGCTCGTCCCCAATTGCTGCGTTGAGAAGTTGGGCGCCAAGACCCGTCCCGTAGGCGCTAGCGAGAGTGTAGATGGAATAGAGCTCCAGCTCCCCTGGCCTATCTGCGTCACGCCCCGGACCTGCATCGGCAAAACCCACAATTTCGCCGTCCGTGTTGCGGGCGATGATGCGCGGATCATCTAAGCCCGGCAGGGAGCGGCCGTGACCAGTGTGGTAGTTGGCGAGGCCCGCAAGGTGCTCCCGGCGTCGTTCAATCCGCTGCGGGAGTGAAGCGCGACGTTCGGCGAAAAACTCGGGCGGGAGCAGGTGGGCGTAGCACTCTTCGTGGGCCGCGGTGTGCATGGTCACGAGTTCGTCGGCATCGGCAGCGACGGCCTGGTGCAGCGTAAATTCCATGGCGTTAGTCAACCACGGGCAGGCTGCTTTTTCACGCGCCTCAGGTGACGAGTGCCAGTGCGAACCCGTCCCAACCTTTGGAGCCCACGGTTTGGATAACGGTGGCATCGAGCCGCGGGTCCGAGCCCAAGAGCTCCAGTGCGCTTCTAATTCCCGGGGCGTTGACCGAGTCCAAACTGGTGTCCAGCGGCGCGCCCTCCCACACCACGTTATCGAGCACAATGGCGGTGCCGGGGCGGCCGAGTTTGATGGCCCAGTCCAGGTAGCGGCTGTTGTTTTGTTTGTCAGCATCAATGAACACAAAGTCGAACGGTTCGCCGCCTTCGAGTGCCGGCAGCGAATTCAGCGCCACGCCAACCCTGATTTCCACCCGGTCCCCCAATTCGGCGTTGTCAAGGTTTTTGCGTGCGACGGCGGCATGGTCCGGCGAGTATTCCAACGTCACCAGGGTGCCGTCTTGCGGCAGCCCGCGGGCCATCCAAATGGTGCTAAATCCGGCGAGGGTGCCGATCTCCAGGACCCGCCGGGCGCCGGACATGCGGACGAGTAACTGCAGTAACTTCCCTGCCGTGGGCGCTACCTCTATGGCGGGCATCCCGGCGTCGAGCGCTGACCGCACGGCTTGCTTCAGCGCGGCGTCGGGCTTCACCACCACTTCTGAGAGGAAGTCCTCCATCGCCACCCATGCGGGCTGGGACCGGTGTTCAAATCTGCGACGCTCAGGCATAGTGCCAGTCTGGCACTGGAGCCCGTGGGGCGAAAGAGGCTATTGCTGCTTGTTGGCGTTTTTGGAATCGTCGATCGCTGCCTCGAGGCGTTCAATCTTTGCGTCTAGTTCACCCGAATAGCCGGGGCGGATGTCCGCCTTGATCACCAAGGAAACACGCGAACCGAAGGGGGCAACGGCCTCGGTGGCCGCCTTGACTACGGCGAAAACCTCGTCCCATTCGCCCTCGATCTCGGTGAACATGCTGGTGGTTCGGTTAGGCAGGCCGGACTCGCGGACTACCTTGACGGCGGCGGCCACGGCGTCGTGGACCGAGGCGTCGGCGGACTCGGTGCGGGCGGAATCTTGGGGTGAGCCGGAGGGGGCTACGGAGAAGGCAAGCAACATGGTTTTAGTCTTGCACGGCTGGGTGGGGGTTGTGGATCTGATGGGCCCGAGAGCGAGGGCCACGTGGCGCAAATGTCGCCCGGCTTTGGCCGCCTACGCGAGGGCCTCAAAGAGCATCCGACCCTCGGTTGTCAGGAAAATTCTCCCAGATGACCAATGGGAGGAAGGGCAGTCGGGGTCTTTCCGCTGGCCAAGATCCGAAGGACGTCATGGGCGGCAATACGGTTCTCGTCTTCGAGCTGCGTCCAGGCCTGGTGGGTAGGTGCCTCAAGCGCCCGGTATAGCGCGGCGAACCGTTGACGATCACTGCCACCAAGTTCAGCAACGATTGCGTATGGGTCCTGGATACAAGCGCACAGAACGGCCGCGTCTTCAAGATGCCTACCCTTATCCCTGGAATCGGTCATGTAGGCAGCACCTTTGAGGACGAGGGCACCATGAAGGTTGGGGACGCTGAGTTTCATTGTTTCTCCCGGGGCCGAAGTGAGCAGCGCATTTACGGTGCGTCGAAGCGCTTGGGTGCCACCCTCGATTTGGAACGGCTCCCTGCCAGCAATTTTGGTGACCATAAGTCCGCCAACTAGGGTCCATTGTTCTGACCGGATTGCTGCTGCCAACTCGAAACACTGCGGCCAAGGAGATGGCCATCCACCGACTGGCATAGCGACGTTCAAAACTTCTCGCTCAGACATTACGGCCAGCTTTCCATTGTTCGAGGATCCTTGCGAGCATGTGTTCACCGGCGGCCCGCTCCCTGGAATTCGAGGACTCCATCAAGTCAACGGCTACGACAACATCCGGGGTGCGGGGAGTTTTGAGGTTGTGCTTCTCGCCGACAATTCGCAAGACGACCTTTCCTTTAGGGTCTTCAACAAGCGATAACCCATCGACGATCAGCGGTGCCGTGTTCTTGTCTAGATAGCCCTCCAGGACGTCGGTGCGTACTTCTGCGAGACCGAAGCGCTCCGCCAGTTCTCCATTTTTGAGCGCGGTAGTTCCTGTGGGGAGGACATAGTCCGCTGCACGTACAACACCGGCCGGCGCCAGACGGTAACGCTTGACCTCGTCCTTGGTGGAGACCGCCGCAGCCAGTTCCGTGGGCGCCATGGTCATGAGTCGTTTCTTGAGGCGGAATCGAGCAGTCGCGTCGATCCAGCGTGGTGTTCCGCCGGTGATGAGGTCCAGGGCAGCCCATGCCGTTTCTGCATTCCAGCTTCGACCGCTCAGTTTGCGCCTGTTGCTATGACGCAGGACAGACGCTCGGTCAACCAAGAGGGCCCGGCCAGCAGTCCCGGCGGGTAGAAGGGTCCCGTCCTTTAAAAGTTTGCGGACCATGGGGCGGGTGACGCCAAGCAACTCCCCAGCTTCTTCAGTGGTCATCCAATCTTCGACCATGACTAAATGGTATCCCTTGGGTAATCATTATGCATAGGTGTAATGGTTTCTCTAGGAATTCCATTACGTCAGTCAAGGCAGCGAAATGATGCCTACCTTCGACGATTCACCACGGCGGTGGCCTTGGCATGTGACCCTCTTCATCCGCGCACATGGACTGTATGACCGCCCAGCTAAGCATCGGCGTCTTGATCCGCGCCCTCGGGACTGAGGTGTGTCAAGGATCCGGGACAGTTCGTTAGTTTCTTTTTGGTTAGGCAGCAGCGGGTAGCTGCTGGTTTTGGGTCATGAATTTGGCCATGGCCGCAGCTGGTGGCAAGCCGTCATTGTGGGTGTGGGGTCTGTGCCGATTGTAGAAGACCTCGATGTAACGCATCGTTGCCCGCCGTGCGTCTTGCCGGGTGGGGAAGCTGTAGTGGTGGTAGAACTCGTTCTTCAGTGACGAAAAGACAGACTCGGCCACGGAATTGTCCCAGCACACTCCTTTG
>NZ_JBNPEO010000022.1:0-3535 GCF_050490315.1 Pseudarthrobacter sp. J1738
GAAACTTTTTTTAGGAATTCGTTCTCCCGTTCCACTTCACGTAACCGGATTTCCATCGCCTTGTACTTCGCTGCATCAACCGGGGTGTCCGGTGTTCGGGCGCCGCCAGTCTCGCCTTCACGGTCGAGCCTGATCCAGCGTTTGAGAGCGGTCAGGGAAACGCCAAGCTCAACGGCTACCAGAGCTAATGGCCGGCCAGAGGAACTAGCCAACGCAACAGCATCAGCCTTGAACTCATCAGAATAGGTGGGTCGAGAAGACATGAGAACAATCCTTTCAAAGACTGTCTCAGATCAGTAGTACACCTCAACGGGCGAGTCTGCTGACACGATCCGGCATGCGAGACCTTTGGTGCTGCCCTGTCCGTGACTTGCGAGGTCAGGTCCTCGATCCAGTGCCAATCGGGTCCCAACTGTGGCAACACCTTAGAGGGCCTATCGGGCGCCACCCAAGGCGGCAGCGGCGTGGCCTCAAAGAGTGCAGACACCATCGGGACCAGAATCGGACGGATGGACGACGAACAGCCGGTGACACTTGTGGCGAGCAGATACGAGGAATGGGCGGACCACTATGCCCGGTTCGCCGCGGCGATCCTCGAAGTGCTCCCCGAAGCCCACTGCGAACACATTGGTTCGACTTCCGTGCCCGACCTGCCGGCGAAAGATGTCATAGACGTGATCGTGGGGGTCAAGGTTTCGAGCGTTCAAAATGCAGCCCGGGCGCTGAAAATGGCGGGGTTCGCCCTCGAGGGGATGAAGCCCGGCCATTGCTGGCTCGCGTGGCCAAGCCGCCGCCATCGAGAATCCGTGGTGCACGTCGTCGCATTCGAAGGCACTGAATGGTCTGCACGCATCGCATTCCGCGATCTGCTCAGAGAAGATCCGGCGGCCCGCGCCGAATACTTTGAGGCCAAGAAGATTGCAGCCGACGCAGCCTCGGGCTGGAGTGACTACACGGCTGCCAAATACCCCACCGTCGCGCGCCTTCTAACTCGGACCAATCGAATGCCCTGACGACGCCCAGCGGCAGGTCCCAGGAAGGGGAAATTTGCACGCCGAGGGATCCTTTACCGGACACCACCTCAACCATCTGCCCCTGCAACGCGGGATGGGGCCGGTTCCGCGGTGGCGTAAAGTGCGTTGAGCTGGCGGTAGAGGATACGGGCAATGTAGCGCTTGAGGGATCTGCGGATTTCGCGGTAGCTGCGTCCTTCTTGGGTGCGTTTGGCGACGTAGTCCCGTGTTCCGGGGTCGTGGACCATCCGGGTCATGGTGATGGTGTGCAAAGCCCTGTTCAGGCGCCTGTCACCGCCCCGGTTGAGCCTGTGCCGGACAGTGTTACCGCTTGAGGCCGGCAAGGGATTCACCCCTGCCAGCGAGGCGAAGGCAGCTTCACTGCGGACCCTTCCAGGATGCGACCAAGCTGTCAGGACAGTGGCGACGGTGACAGCCCCAGCCCCCACCATCTCCAACAGCGGCGCCGCCGGGCTGTCTTGGATCAGCTCTGTCATACGCTTCTGATTCGCCGTCAGCTGGGTGGTCACCTCGAGAACGCGGCGCGCCAGCCGGACTGCCTCCTCGCGCGCGATCGACAGTTCGATCTGCTCCTGTCGTTCCCGCCACCTGGTGATCGTGACGATCTGGGCGGGAACCAGAGGTTTACGGGCGTCAATTCCCAGATCGTGTGCCCGGAGTAAGGCGATGAGTGCATTGACGTTCATTGTTCGGTCCCGGGTCAACTGATCCCGGGCTGCGCTCAGGATCCTGAGCCCGGCACGGGCTCCTTCATCCCTGCGCGGAGCACGGAGCTGGGACTCCTCGATGGTCAGGACTGCGGTTCCGATGGCGGCCGCGTCCAGCGGGTCGGACTTGCCGATGCCCCGGCGCCCTCGGGCGTTCATCCGTGGAGCTTCGGCGACGTCATAGCCGGCGTCGGTTACCGCCCTGGCCAGACGTGCCCCATAAGAGCCGATACCCTCAACGGCCCATAGACAGGCGACATCACCGTCTGTCCGTCGGCCGACCCAGGCAAGTGCGCGGGAAATCCCTGCCGGGGTGGTCGGGAACTGCTCGCACGCGACCTGCTGCTTGGTGCTGGCCTCGATGATGGCGTAGGTGTGGGTGCGGGCGTGGCAGTCCACGCCAATGACGAACGGGCGGGTCTGCGCAACGAGAGTCAACGCGGCCACCCTCCTTCCTTTCGAACGGGCACGACTGGTCGCATCACGACCGGCACTGACCTGGGGAAGAGTCACGTCGAGGCAATACTGTGATGAGCCACAACCCCAAAGGGCTGGGCAAGCTTCTAATCAAGCCACCGACGTGGGACAGGTCAACGCCGGCCGCTCCCCCCAGTACGGACAAGTCGGGGGACATGCACCCTCAAAGGGGCAATTGTTTTTTCGAGTCACGCGCCAGGCAGAACGACCGGCATCAACACTGCCAGCTAGTCCCAGACCAGCCACTGCAAGACTCACAGTGTTTTTTGTTTCTCAGTCAGTAGATCTGCACCGGTGTGCAATGTGCGTCGTGCTTTATAGAGCGGGTCGCCAGCACGTCCGCGGTGCCCGCACGTTGCCTGTTGGATGCGTCGGCGGCAGTGGTCCAACGCATCCCCTGCCAGGCGTATGACATGAAAGGGGTCCATGACCGGGACAGCGTCGGGCAGCTCGTCGGCCGCGGCGCTCTTGAAGCCGGAGAACCCATCCATGGCGACGACCTCAACACTGTCTCGCCATGCCTGTGGGCGTCCCTGCAGCCACGTGGCGAAGACTTGTTTCGAACGTCCTTCGACCATGTCCAACAAGCGGGAAGGACCGGTTCCGTCCCTGATCGGTGTGAGGTCAATGATGACGGTGACGTACTTATCCCCGCGCCTAGTATGTCTCCAAACATGCTCGTCAACACCGATGACTTTCACCCCGTCAAAGCGGTGTGGGTCATCGATCAGCACACGTCTTCCTTCGGCGAGAACAGCCTTGTTCGCGGTGTTCCAGGTGACGCCAAGGCCTTCAGCGATCCGGGCCACGGTGAGGTGTTGGCACACGATCCCTTCCAACGCCCAACGCAGCCCTCGACGGGAGAGCTTAGCCCTGGGCTCGGCCGCTTTCGTGGTGTCTTGGCGCCACACATGCCCACAACCGGTGCACTGGTAACGGCGGATACGCACCAGCAACGTGGTGGGTCGCCAACCGAAAGGTTCATGACCCAGTTCGCGCGTCACAGTATCCCGGGAGACGCCCTGGCATCCGCACCTGTGGCACCACTGATCAGGAGCGAGAACACGGCAAGCAAGAACAGCACGATCCGGACGGACATACTGCCCGGTCACCTCGAGTCCGAGGCCATCAAGACGGCAAAAAGTAGTCAGGTCAGGGCATTGAAAGGTAGCGTTGAACACGAGGGCCTTGCTGTAGAAAATTTCGATCTAGACAATCTGATTCTCTACCAAGGCCCTCACCTACACCGAACCAAGTTCCCCGCCCCGGACTTCACACCCGGCAGCGCTGACTACACTCTGGATTCGGAAGAGCCGG